>JAZOOD010000001.1:0-2533 GCA_045654805.1 Clostridia bacterium
TGATGCAAAAGATGAATTTGATTTTAAACGGAACAATTACACTACAACAGAGAATGTAGATAAAACACCAAATGAAAATGTCCGTACTCTACAAAGGGAACTGAATGAGGCGGGCTATACGGACAAGTTCGGACAAAAGCTTAAAGAAGACGGAATATATGCAGGCAAGACTGCTTATGCGGATGATAGAAAAAAAGCAGACACCATTATGTCAAATAATACTTATACATCATCACCTATTACAGATAGTGATAGATATAGGTACACCGCTCCGTCAAGAAGTGGATATTCAAACCTAAGGGTGACAACTACAGCTACAACTCCAACAAATACAAATAAAGATGTAAAATTACTTTCTAACAGCAATGATACATCAAAATCTTTTATACATCCATTACCAAAATACGAAAACAAAATTTTGAACCAGGCTATAAAAATCCAAAACCAAATAAAGTATGGCACAGGTACAGAAATGAAGAATGATGCAAGACAAACCTACAACTACATTGTAAAAAAAGCAAAAGAGTTAGACATCCCATTAGAATTGTGTCTTGCAACGGCATTTAAAGAATCATCATTTAGACATTATGAGTATGATACAAATGGCAATCTTACAGTTAATGAAAGTGCAGGAGACTATGGATTAATGCAAATCAACAATTATTGGCATAAACACGCGTTTACTGACAAAGAAACATATGGAGACATTGTAAACAACTGGCATGATAATATTGATTATGGTTTAGAACATTTAAAAAATTGTTATAATGAAGCTATCAAATTTGGTTACATAGGTGATGAATTGCTAAAAGCAACTTACTCAAATTATAATACTGATAGCTGTTCTGCTTACAAAGACCCTAGTCATCCAGTTCATAAGATTGCAAAAGAAAACGTTAATGGCTTTTGGAATGTATATAAAAACAAGACTTGGATTGATGTTTTAAAATAATCAACAGGAGGAGCAAAATGAAAAATGTTCTATTTTGTATCTTGACAATATGTGTTTTTTTACTGAATGGATGCGATAATGAATTACAGAAAATAACTGATTCTGATAATCCGGAAAATACTATAAATGATACTCCTATTGCTACCACAGAATATAACGAATCACAAACAGAGCCAACAGATGATTCGTGGAAATATGAAGTAGCGGAACGGTTGTATGAGGAATTTTGTTATTTCTACGAACACAGAAACGATGATATGTCAAATGATGAATATTATGTTAATTATGGAAAACCCTTACGACAGCACACATATACCAACTATAATGTTATAATGGCAGCCGATAGGGCAGAGGGTGTGATAGTATATCAAAATTATTTATCGGAAGATAAAATCAGCTATGTTTTAGGAAAAAGCGATGAATTGAATGAAAAACTTGATTGGAGCGACAGAATTTGTTTCGGTTATTCTAAAACCGGGATGCACTATGTAGCAATTATGTATAATCATATCACTAATTCGTATTACAGTTCTCCTATGTGTGATAAAGTCAGAGGCGATTATAATGAATCTGATTTTATGGATGAAGTTTTCGGTGAATCACTTTATGTACAAGATATATTTGTGGAGGATTTGAGCAAACAAAAAAACGAATTTAATTTAGAATTGCAATTTTCCGATGATTTTTATTTTGAATGTGAATTTGGGCCATTAGCAGAAATATCTTCAGAGGCAAAAAACATAATAATAAAATACGACAGAACTTTCAAATCCAATAAAAATGCAACTGTAAAAAACAGTACATGGAACATTTGGATAACGGAAAGATTAGTTAATTATTTATCAATAACATGCGATGGTGAAAAAACTGTTTTACAGCATTATGCTCCAACACAACAATAACATTAGGGACGGGTCTATTTTGTTCTTGAATTTTAAAAGTTAAATAACAAGTGTCAAATGATAAGTTGGGATTCAGTATGGTCTGCAACGGGTAGTGCATCCGAAACAATATGGCCATATTGGTGGCACTTTATATACGGCGGATTTTAAAAACAAATATAATTTTGCATATGAGTGGCAGAGCTCTCTCTCCGCCAAAAGTGAAAGACACCTACGACAGTGGGTGTCTTTTGTTTTTGGTGCATATATTGAAAGGGATTCGAAGGAGCAGCAATGAATGACAGTCTGGTGGACTGTCCGCAGAAAGCAAATTCTTTTTTGCGTATTTTTGCATACTTTAAATTAATATACATTTCTCTCCTACTTTCTAAATTCGCATTTTTATTGCCTTTTCATTTGCCAACATTTTCGTATCCATTTTTGTTAGAATTTAATTGGTAACAAAAGTTACCAATTAAATTTATAGGGAGGATTGCAAAATGACAATCAAATACGATTTTAATGAAAACAACAAAAAGCTACGGAAAGGAGTGAAACAACATACAAACCACAAACACCCGTTAAAAATACTGTGGACAATTCAAGTTCCATAATGTATAATAAAGACAGAAAGAACACGGCTGTAAATACTCCCGTAACGGACTTTGCAAAACAGTGGGAAGACAAACACAAGGATGCA
>JAZOOD010000002.1:0-5166 GCA_045654805.1 Clostridia bacterium
CCAAGTCTAATCTCATTCATAGCAAAATCCTCCGTCTAATGTTTGTAGACACATATAGTCTACCATTTGTAGACGTATTTGTCAATAGTAGTCATTGAATGTTTACAAAACAGTTCGCCTATTACGTTACAAATATTTACAAACACATGATTATATGATATAATTTTATAAAAGTGTAAAGCGCATCCCGGGAATATATGCTTGAGATCTTTTGAGTGAAAAACCATATGTTCATGATGCAGATTAATTTTAAAGAAAGAGGTTGAAAAATGGATTGGCTTTTTAAAGAACTTTGGGGGGCAGTTAAACCCTATGCCATCAAAATCGTTACTAAAATAAAAATTCGTCTCAGAGTAAAAAAAGTCTCTTCTGAGGTGAAAAATGCTTTTTTAGACAAACTTGGAAGAAAAGAATACTTTAATGCGCTGGACAGATATTTATCAAATAATAAGATTTTTTCGAATTTTATAAACAATTGCAATGTTACTGGAATTCATGAGTATAAAACTATAAACGAGTATATTGAGATACATATAGATAGATTTATAAGCGCAAATCCAAATTACTATCCTGAAAAAAGCAGCATAAAAAAGGCTCTGGCTGAACTGTTTTCACTAATATTTGATGGACTTAATAAAATTGAAAATGATGAACTTAGAAGCCTTACCAATATCTTAAAAGAGCATACATCAAACTTGGAAACAATACTCACTGATGTAGACAAAAAGATTGAGAAGTTAGACAGAAAAGTGGACAGTGTCTCGCGAGAAATAATTGAATTAATCGGGCGAGGTATTAACTGTGATAAATCTTTAACTCTTGAAACGATATCTGCTGTTCTAACAGCTCCTTTTGTAGCTCCAGAGATAGATGTTAAGCAGTTGTGTCAGAGAACCGAGGTTGTTAATGCAATAATCGAAGAAAGCAAACGCAATGATTGGATTCATTTAAGAGGCAGTGCTTGGTCTGGAAAGACTTCCTTGGCTTTGTTATTAAAGGAACAAATAACTAATTCACTATGGATTGATTTCTCAATAGGAAATCCTATCGGTATTTTGAAATCTTTTGATATTATTTTTAACAACCAGAATTCTGAATTAGAAATAAGCTGTGTCATAATAGACAACTTGCCTCAAATTATTGTTGCTAATAATCTGACACCATTGATTTCTTCTTTCATAAATAAACTAAATCAAAAAGGCATAAAGATCATAACATTGGGTGTTCATGCTATTCCTAATGTGTTTTTGATGGACAAGCAGCTATCTTTTAAAAACATTGATATACAGGATTTCAGCAAAGAAGATGTTCGAGATATGATGTCCAAAATGAAAGCTCCTAGGTACTTAACAGAAGGAACAACAAGCGAGTTTGTTTTGGAACTGGCAGGAAAGAAACCAGCCGCAATTGCAATAATACTTCAATATCTCAAATTTAATAATTGGGATATAAAGTCAGAAAGCTTTTTAAAAATTATCACATTGGATATAAAGGAACTCAAAGAGCAAATAACTAGCATTCTTACGGCAACAATTAAAGATGAAAAAACGCGCGAACTTTTATACAGAATTTCTTTTGTTGGACACACCGTTCATGTCAATGATTTAACTAAGATTGCAGACGTAGAACCCAAAATCAATTTAGTTGGAGAAAGGTTGAATGATTTACGAGGAATATGGCTTAATGGTGATAAAACAATAGATGTTAATGGAGTTTTGCGTAATTTATCTGGCGACAATTTAAGTGACGATGTCAAGGTGAATATTAACAGTATTATTGCGGATTCCATTATTGCAAAACATACCTTAGATCAATTGGATGTTACTCGTTTGATTTGTCATTTGGTAGGAGCTAAGCGCATAGATGAAGCAGGACATATTTATATATCGGCAATGCAATCTTTGTGTGAAGATAATATCGAATATAATGATTCATTTATGTTTGCGAAAATGTGGCATGAAATGCCGCTACCAGCAGAAATGAATGTGACAATTAAAGCAAGTATTCGTTTACTGCAAATATGGTATGACGTTCAAAATAACGAAGAAAATGATTTCATAATCGACGATTTAATCGAAACTGCTAAAGATAATGTTGTGGCTAGAGAACTCATTGTTGCCGGAGGAGCTATTCTTATTACAAAGAACCACCGTGTTGCTATGAAATTAATTAACGCAGCTAGTCATGTTGGATTGCCAAAAACTTACCAGTTTGAAGATGTGTTATCGCATAATCCTAATATGATGTTAGTGCCGTTAATGTTTTATTCAGCTAAAACTTTAAAAGATGCTGAGGATTGGTTTAATTTTGTAAAGATTAATACGACTGATTCCATGATCAAAGATTTGGATTCTTCGGAATATGCTCACTTTTTTGCACATGGTTTTGAACGCGTTAGACCAAATATAAAAACCAACGAGCTTACAGAGTTTGTTAAGTTCGTTGAAGAAGTGTTTGCTTTTGCAATAAAGAATGATTGGTGTATTTTGGCTTCGGGTTGTGCTACAACTTTATTAAGAGTAAAAAGCATTAATGAGTCAAATTATCCCGCTACAAAAGCATTTTTTGAAAACAATATTGAAAAAACAAGTGATGTTAAATATACTAGCAATTTAAATTTGTGGATGGGAATAATTGCAATTGATCATAAAGATTATGAATATGCTAAGCCTCTTTTGTACAAAGCAAGTCTACGCGCAGGAAGCTTTAACGCTATAGATAGCATCATTTGTTATATTAATTGTGCAATAGCCTTCTCCAACACTGGAATGCACTACGAAGCTTGCGCCACAATAAATCAAGCTTTAACGACTGCCTCAAATCACAAAGACAAGGAAGCCATATCCGCTGACTTGATTTTTAGAATGCATTTTGAAAAATTAATTTGTTTTTATTTAGCTAACTGTTTTGGAGATGCACTTGATTCACTAGAATATATCAATCAATATTTTGAGGATAATGGAACTTCTGGAAACGAGCATTTTATATCGATTGCATGCCATTGTATTATGTATATTCAAGCCGATCTTTTGAAACACGATCCTCCAAAAAAACTAGGGGATGAGGCATATACCATTCCATATGCTGGTTTAATGTGGTCGCAGGATGATAATAAACGATACATCGGTATGAATATCGATTACAAAAAAACAATGATTCATCTATATTCTTCGTTACTATTTAATAGATATGGAAAAAGCGACTTGGAAAACAAGTGGTTTGATGTGTTTTTAAAAGACAACAACATTTTCAACAATTCTGCTATCGTTTCTGCTTTAGCCTTAGATAGTTTTGGTGTTATAAAATTGTTAGAAAACAAACAATATTCTAATGTAGAAACTTTGTTATCGAAAATTGCTATACAGCCGATGCCTTCGGGCAATGATAATGTGCTCTTGAGAATAAATTTAATTAAAATAACATTTTTCTTATTGGCACATAGTGATGAAATAAATGAAATTTTACCACAGATCAAAGCGTACAACATGCCGGATTCCATTATGACCATTTGGAATGCATGGACCGAAAGCATTGAAAAATCGCTTAATGAAACAAGCTTCGAAACATTAATCAAAAAAGGAAACGAATGCGCTAAAACCGGAGATTACTTATCTCATTTAGCATACTATTGTTTTGCAACCACCAAAGCGGATCTAAAGCAGTGGACAACGGTATACCTATCCATTTTATCTGGAATCGATATTACGGTTTTGAGCGATGTTTTTTGGAAAAACCGCGTCTTGTTGTATGTCTTAAAAAAACAGTTGTTGGTATTCCGTTATAAAAACGAAATAGACGAAACTACAGCAGAAGATGCTGAAAAAGTGTTGAATGTTTACTCTTATAATACTAGAGAAATAAAACAATTCTTCAAAAAAATAGTTAGTCTTTTCGATATAAATGTTTTCCAAAAAGATCATGTGTCTTGGCTGAATTCTTAATTAATTTTAGTTGGTATCTAAAAAATAAAAAGTTCGAACACTTGCCTCTTGACAAACCGTTTTTACTGTGGTATAATCTAAATGTACCAAATGTTTCATATAGGTTTGAGGTGCTTATGAGAAGTAAAAACGAAGCCGTGTTTGGTGAGATAATCGAGTTTGTAAATCGTTACTTTGAGAAGAACGGTCGCTCCCCGTCGACCAGAGAAATCGAAGGCGCGATAGGTAAGTCTCACGTTACGGTGCAGAGATATCTCGTTGCTATGCGAGAGCGCGGAGAAATTGAATACGATGGTCACAGAAGCATTGTCACTCCGTTTATGCGCGAGATGGTGGATACAAATCGCGTTGAGATGGGTAACAGTATTCCTTGCGGTGCGCTCGACGACGTGATAGATGAAGAGATAGAGCATCTTCGTTTGCCTAAAACGATTACCGGAGAGGGAGATTTTTTTCTGCTTCGCGCACGCGGTGAGTCTATGATAAAAGCCGGAATTGATGACGGTGACCTCGTTCTCATACGCAAACAGGAAACTGCTAAGCAAGGAAATATCGTTGCTTTTCTCTATGATAACGAACAAACAACTCTCAAAAGACTTAAGTACAAGGATGATGCAATTTATCTTTGCCCGGAAAATGATTCGATGCAGCCTATCGTAATTCGCGGAGAAGATCGTGCAAAGCTTCGCATCCAAGGAGTTGCTACTGGTATCATTAAGAAAATTGAGTGAGGAGGTGTTGATGTGAACAGAAACGATGATGGCAGAAAGAATATGCCGAAATCTCGTTGCCCTTACTGCGACTCTCGAGTCGTAGATTCAAGAACACCTACGCTCAAAACTTGACTTGTTGAATTTTGTTGTGGCCAAATAAGTGGTTGAAGAAATTCAAGCTTAAAAGCAACACTGAAAAAACAAAACAAAAAAATACCAAAATCTCCAGCATATTCAAGAGATTTTGGTATTTTCCTTTTGGTCGGAATGTTCATAGCGGATACAAAAAAAGTGAGTGTCCTTATGGACACTCACACTGGTCGAAGTGACAGGATTTGAACCTGCACTGCCCTTCCGAAAAAAATAGTCGCTGCGCGTCACTCCTCCTGCTCGCTCCTTCAGCTCCTTTTTTCGTTAATCGCTTCTCAAAAAGCTTATTAACCCTTTTTGCTCGCTCACCCTTGGTCCCGAAGTTGCAAAACATGTTTTTTGAACATAATTGTTTACATATA
>JAZOOD010000003.1:0-3310 GCA_045654805.1 Clostridia bacterium
CCAACGCCACAGCAGATTTGAAAACGGAAATTTTGCGGTAAGGTAGTTACACCTCCCTGAAAGATTAACATCAGATTGTGCCAACGCCACAGGGAGTGCAACACCTTAAAATCGATATATAAATTAAAGTCGAATGTGACCTTAAATTCGATTATATGCGTTTGACAAGGGCTTAAGCAGGGGTGTTCGACATATAACTATTCGGGGTAAGGTAGGTACACCACCCTGAAAAGTTAGCCTCTCGTACCAAGGATATAAGCCCTATGGTAAGACCTTAAAATCGATTTGAAATAACAAACGAAGGTACAAGAAAACACCTGACGGGGCGCCCCGAGGAACGAAAAGTACGAGAAAATGATAGAAACAGGATAAAGCTTGGTGCGTTATCCGCTCCAAGCCCTCTTACATCGCCGTGCGAAGCCCGGCGGAGAGTTTCGAAAATGCATCTGCTGGTGCTGTGTTGGTGTCTGCTATGCCATTGACCGCATTGTATAAGGGTTTAGCAGGTGTTATAACAGGTGTCTTCAAAAATACAAGAATTTTCAAGATTGGAGTGTGAAATTATGAGTAAAGTTGTTATAAGAACACATTATTCTTCCAATGGTAAATCAGTCGGCGGAGGGTTCACAAATTATATCGCAAGAAGAGACAGAGTTGACAAAACAATTAACGCAAGAAGGTCGGAGGTCTTTCCCAAATATGCTGCGGAAAGACCGGGAGTTATTACGATGGGCGAACATGGTTTGTTTGGTCAGGAGGACTATGTTAATCTGCGTAAAGCCTCAGAAGAAATATATAATCACAACGGAATCGTGTGGCAACAAGTAATATCTCTTAGACAAACTGATGCAGAAAGACTTGGATATGATACGCCGGATGCATGGAGAAATCTTCTCAGGTCAAAGCAATTTGAGATCGCATCCTACCACCGAATTCCTGCTGAAAATATGAAATGGTACGCAGCGTTTCATAAAGAGGAAGGACACTATCATGTGCATTTTATTCTCTTCAATAAAGAACCCGGCGGTGAATTTCTTTGTGCAAGAGATTACAACAGATACAAAGACTCATTAACAAAAACTATTTTCAAAGATGAAATGAAACAAATCTATGATGAGAGACAGTCTCTTCGAAATAAAATTGTTGAGTCTGTGAAAGAAAAAATGAATGAGTTTAGTGCAGATATTGGTGAAGCTCCCGATGAGTTTGCCGAAGCGTTTGTTGACTTGAAATTCTCTCTTAATGGGTACACTGGCAGAAATAATTATCAATTCATTTCTCGTCAGCAAAAGGAAAAAGTTGATGCGGTTGTAAAAATCGTTTGCAAGGATGAAAATCTACAAGAATTATATCAACAATGGTGTCAGGTTCAGTTAGCTCTCTTGAAATATTATCGAGAGAATCCTAAAGAATGTTTTGATAGCTTGGAGAACAATCTTAATCTCCAAAGACGCTTGGAAAATGTTGTTCTTAGGGCGGCCATCTATGACAATAAAAAGAATGATTTGTATACAGATAAAGAACAAGGAAGTATGCCCTACGGCGGAATTGTTTTTGCCATCTGTAAAATGTTTGAACAGTCCATCGACCATGACATCAAGGAAGGATTTACAAAATCAATTGTAGATTCAAAAGAAAGAACAAAAGAATACAGAAAAGATTCTGCGATGGGCATCCATCACGGAATGTAGTTAGGAGGTGAAAATACGATGAAGAAGAACAAAAAAGTAAAGATGACTTTCAATGTTCCTATCGAGGTCCAAAGACAAATTAAAAATTTTGTTGAGGACCTTGGCTACAAAAGTGAGAGTGCATTTTGCTGTGAAGCTATCGAGGAGTACCTCTCAAAACTTCAATATGAAAGCATAGGTACATACATGAATAAGTTGTTGGTTCAGGCGGTAGATTGTACCATCGCCGGACACACCGATAGAGTCGCTGATATGCTTTTCAAATTCGCTGTCAGTATTGAAAAGCAAACAATGATTATGAGTGGTGCCTATACGGAGTATTATATGGAAGATATTGAAGAGATGGCAATTGAAAATGTTCAGAAAAGACATGGAAAATTGTAAAATCCTTCGTGGACTTCTGCTCTCTTCTGTGGTATGCTTTGTCTCACAAGGAGGTGAATAAATATGGTAAAGCATACAAATGACTTAAGGCGATTGCATTTCGGTTAACAAATGTGCAATCGCCTTTTAAATTTAATACTGAAACATTGACAACAAATTTTCAAAAAGGTATTCGAAAAAATTATTCGGTATATAATATTTGAAAAGGAGTTGTTGAACTATGAATGAAATTACTAAACGCACTATTGATGAGTACAAAAATTATTTAATCGAGGAAGAAAAATGCTCAGTCACCATAGAAAAATACATCCGCGACATCACTGCATTTATAAATTGGACAGAGGGCAATGAAGTTACAAAAACACTTGTACTTGAATATAAAAACATACTCACACAACAGTATGCTCCTGCAAGTGTAAACTCGGTACTCTCTTCTCTCAACGGATACTTCAATTACATTGAAAGATACGACCTGAAGGTTAAGAATTTAAAAGTGCAACGGCAAATCTTCTGCCAAAGCGAAAAGGAACTTACCAAAGCAGAATATGAAAGACTTCTCAAAGCGGCAAAGAGCAAAAAGAATGAAAGACTCTACCTCATCATGCAGACGATATGTGCCACCGGAATTCGTGTAAGTGAATTGAAATTTATTGATGTAAATTCCGTGATGGCAGGTCAGGCGCAGGTTAGGTTGAAAGGTAAAATACGAATGATAATCCTGCCGAGGGAATTGTGTGCTCTCCTCAAGAAATATATAAAGGAAAAGCATATCACCTCGGGAAGTGTATTCGTAACAAGAAAAGGTCAGCCTGTGGACAGGCACTCGATATGGAAATCGATGAAACAACTGTGTGAAAGTGCCAGAGTGTCAAAAGAAAAAGTGTTCCCACATAACCTCCGCCATCTGTTCGCTCGGACATACTACTCACTGCAAAAAGATATCGTTCGCCTGGCAGATATCCTCGGTCACACTAATGTAAATACTACCAGAATCTATACCATAGAAAATGGCTCAACCCATCGCAGGCAAATGCAGAGAATGGGACTCGTGCGGATGCAAAATTAAAAAACCACATAATCAGCATTATGTGGCAAAACAATTAAAATATTTGAATAAATTATACCATGAAAATACATAAAGGTCAATGTTTCAGAGATAAATAGAACGAATTTATAAAATTTGCGCATGGCAAATAGACCAATGAAAAAATTAGACTCATTGGTCTGACACTCTT
>JAZOOD010000004.1:0-39256 GCA_045654805.1 Clostridia bacterium
ATACATTTCTATGATTTCTTTTTCGTATTTTTTTATATTTTGATATTCTCTTGGCATAAAAAATCCCCCTATGGTAGTTTATTATATTCTACCATAGGGGTCCTATTTTTTCTATTGTCCATTTTTACTGGACCTGTTCATGGAAATCGTACCTTTTTAATTACCGATTTTCTTTTGAACAATCGCAACATCCGTTGCTCTTAGATGAGCAGTTACCGCCTGAGGGGCAACCAATACATTTTACACCTTTTTTCTTTGCCTTTACTATATATGTGATTGCAGAGCCTAATATCAGTATTAATATGATAATAACAATTAAATCCTTCATTTTATAACTCCCTTAATTTATACCTTTGCCGTAGATTTCAAGGCATATTCGTCTTTGATATTTTTATTTGATTTGTTGATAAGGACAACTATAATGGCTGTCATTACCGCAACGGCAATCAACCCTGGTATGAAGCCTGTGCCGAATCTGCCTTCGGTAATAAGAGTACCAATCTGATACACAAGAAAAGCTACTGTATAGCCTGTTCCAAGCTGGAGGGCAATACCGCCGAACATCCATTTTTTATCTTTGATTTCGGAATTCATAGCGCCGATAGCCGCAAAGCACGGAGGCGTAAACAGATTAAACATCATACAAGCCAATGCGGCAGCGGCAGAAATACCAAGTACATTTGCAACATCTGCACCTGCACCCTCTACCATAGTAAGTTCCTCAATGTTGATAAAATTAGATATTGCATAAACCGATGCCAATGTACCTACCACATTTTCTTTAGCAATAAAGCCAGTAACAGCGGCAGCCGCCATTTGCCATACCCCAAAGCCCAAAGGAATAAGAAGTACAGCTATAGGTGATGCGATAGAAGCAAGAATTGAGGCATCAGGATTCTCAACAGGCTGTAGATTCCAACCATATCCCTGCATAATTGTAACTGCTGCATTACATACCAAAATAATTGTACCTGCTTTAACTATGTAAGCCCAACCTCGTGAGCACATTGATTTGAATGCCCTTGATATGCTCGGTATTTTGTATTCAGGAAGCTCAATGATAAAGTATGATTTTCTGTTTCTGTATCCGGAAATTTTGTTTACAAGCAAAGCGCCCAGGAATATCAACAGGATACCTACAAAGTACATTGATGTCCCTACCCAGGCATTGTCGCCGAAGAATGCACCTGCGAATAAAGCAATAACGGGAAGCTTAGCACCGCAAGGCATAAATGGTGCCAGCATTGCAGTAGCTCTGCGTTCTCTTTCGTTACGTATAGTACGGCAAGCCATAATACCGGGAATTGCACAGCCTGTCCCTATTACAAATGGAATAACGGATTTTCCCGAAAGACCAACCTTTTTAAATATTGGGTCAAGCACTACTGTAGCACGTGCCATATAACCGCAGTCTTCAAGTAATGCGATAAGGAAGTACATAACCATTACAAGCGGCAGGAAGCCCACAACTGCACTAAAACCACCAACGATACCATCAACCACAACAGTCTGCAGAATAGGACTTGTACCATCCATCCAGACTGCAACCAATTCCCCGAAGCTATCGATAATCGGACACAGGACTGATTCTGCCAACCAGGGACCAAGCCAAGCCTGAGATACCCAGAATACAAACCACATTACAACGGCAAAAATTGGAATCCCCACCCATTTGTTCGTAATAATTGCATCAATTTTATCCTGTGCATTTTTCTTATTTGTAAACACCTTTCGTGTTTCAACATCAGCTACGATTTTATTAACAAATTCAAAACGCTTTCTGTCAGCTTCTTCAACAGCTTTTTTGTCATTAAGGTCTGTGTCATCCTGAACGTAGGGAGCAGTTTGTATTTTGCCATTGCATTCCATTACTGCCTTAACAACTTCCCCAAGGCCTTTGTTACTTGATTCAGTAGAAACAGTTTCGACAACAGGACAACCTAATTTTTTTGACAAAGCTGTGACGTCTATTTTGTTGGATTTCTTTTTGTTAATATCGCTTTTGTTTAATGCCACAACTACCGGAATACCCAGCTCAAGCAGCTGTGTTGTAAAAAATAAGCTTCTGCTTAAATTTGTAGCATCAACAATATTGATAATGGCATCAGGGTTTTCATTTTTTATATAACTGCTTGTGATGCTTTCTTCGGATGTAAAGGGTGACATTGAGTAAGCACCCGGCAGGTCCACTGCCATTACATTCTCTTTACCACCGCAAAAGCTCTTTTTAATGGTACTTTCTCTCTTATCTACGGTAACACCCGCCCAGTTACCAACGCGTTCGTTTTTGCCTGTAAGAGAGTTGTACATAGTGGTTTTTCCGCTGTTTGGATTGCCTGCTAAAGCAATTCTCATTTAAATTCCCCCTTTTGTATTATATTTACCATTTTGGAGTTAGAGCTAACTAACTGTATTGCAAAATATAAGACCGAAAATCGGTCATTTATATTTTATTTATATAATAATAGCTTCTGCAAGCTGATTATCAATATTGTATCTGGCATCTTTAATAGAAACTATACATCCGCCCTTAAGATGAGAAATAACAGTAATACTTTCCCCGCTGTAGCAACCTAAAGAGAATAGAAACGCATTCAGTTCTTCATCGTCTGTATCAATATCTTTTATAATATATTCTTTTTCTTCCAATGCCTCAGTTAAATTCATAATATGCCTCGATTCCCAAAAATGGTTAGTTTTAAATAACTACTTTATGGTTAGTTTAGCATAACTAACTCCAAATGTCAATATTTTCTTGTGAAATTTTTAAAGATATTATATTCTTGTATTTTAAAAACAAGTTTTTATGGTAATATTGACTTATTGAAATAATTGATATATAATTATATGTATATACTTAGTTATTTGTGCAATTTGACAAATTGTGACAAAAATCGAAAAGTGAAATAGTGGTGTATGAGTATGAAACCCAATTTGCTAATTATCGGATTTGGAATGTATGGCAGCGTGGTTAAGGAAATAGCCGAAGCTACAAAACGATTTGGGGAAATAGCTTTTTTGGATGATACTGTAAAATCGGAACAGGTTGTGGGGAATTTTTCTGATTATAAAAAATTTTTTAAGGATTATAATTTTGCCATTCCGGCTTTAGGTAATCCTAATATAAGACGTGAGTGGACTGAAAAATTAGAAAGTGCAGGATATCAAATCCCTGTATTACTACACCCGAATGCTTACGTGTCGCCATCGGCACAAATTGCAAAGGGAACGGTAATTGAGCCTATGGCTGTTGTTCACGCAAATACTACTATAAATAAGGGATGTATTATATCTGTCGGCGCTGTAATTAATCATAATTGTATGGTCGGCAGTTTTTGTCATGTAAACTGCAATGCAACATTGGGTGCAGCAACAGTACTGGATGATGGAATTAAAGTGGGTTGCGGAGAAGTAATAGGGCAAAGATAATATATAGCAACCCTTTATATAGGAGGTTTTTATGTATAAAAGTTTTTTCAAAAGGTTTATTGATGTTGTTTTGTCCTTTGTGGGGATTATTGCTTTGGCAATTCCTATGGGAATAATTGCGTTGTGTATAAAAATGTCTTCCCCCGGACCGGTTATGTTTAAACAAAAACGTGTGGGAATAAATAAAAGTCATTTTAACTTATATAAATTCCGCACAATGCGTACAGATACTCCCCATGATATGCCTACACATCTGTTAACTAATCCTGAACAGTACATAACAAAAATCGGTAAATTTTTAAGAAAAACAAGTTTGGATGAATTACCCCAGATATTCAATATATTTACAGGAAAAATGTCTATAATCGGACCACGCCCTGCACTTTGGAACCAAGATGACCTTATAGCAGAACGAGACAAATACGGTGCTAATGATATACGTCCCGGGCTTACAGGCTGGGCGCAGATTAACGGCAGAGACGAGCTTGAAATAGATGTAAAAGCAAAGCTTGACGGCGAATATGTTGAAAAATTGTCCTTTGGTTTTGATTGTAAATGCTTTTTCGGTACGATTTTGAGTGTTTTAAAATCCGACGGCGTCGTTGAAGGCGGAACAGGTGAAATAAATAAGGAAAAAGAGGTTTCATCAAAATGAAAAAGATTTTAATAACCGGCGCAAATAGTTACATAGGAACATCTTTTGAAAAACATATGAAGCAGTTTGATGGATATCAGGTAGATACGATTGATATGATTGACGGTACATGGAGGGAAATGGATTTTTCGGAGTATGACTGTGTATATCATGTGGCGGGGTTGGCACATTCTGATGTTGGCAAGGTAGATGATGAACGTAAAGCATTGTATTATAAAGTAAATACAGACCTTACTGTAGATGTGGCTAAAAAGGCAAAGGCAGAGGGTGTTGGGCAGTTCGTATTTATGAGTTCTGCAATTGTGTATGGAGAAAGTGCTCCTATTGGGAAGAAAAAAGTAATTACCAAGGATACACCTGTAAATCCTGCTAATTTTTATGGTGACAGCAAGGTTCAGGCTGAAAAGGGGATACTTCCTTTGGATGACGGGAAGTTCAAGGTTGTAATTCTTCGCCCTCCTATGATTTACGGCAAAGGAAGTAAGGGCAATTATCCTTTGCTTGCAAAACTGGCACAGAAGTTGCCTGTATTCCCCTATATAAAAAATGAACGGTCTATGTTATATATTGGGAATCTTGTTGAATTTGTTAGGTTGATGATAGACAACGATGAATCCGGAATATTCTGGCCACAAAATGCAGAATACAGCAATATATCAGAAATGGTAGTTAAAATTGCTGAGGCTCATAACAAGAAAATTACTTTGGTACATGGTTTTGGATGGGTACTTAAGGTGTTAAGCCATGTTACCGGTTTGGTAAACAAGGCTTTTGGTAATTTGAGTTATGATCAAGGCATGAGCGAATATAAAATTGATTACAGAAAGTATAGTTTGAAAGAATCCATAAATAGGACGGAGAAAAATGAGTAAAGTATTATTTTTAGTCAATCACGATGTGGTTATTTACAATTTCAGACTTGAATTAGTTGAAAGGTTGCTTGCAGATGGTCATCAGGTTGTTATTTCATCACCGTATGGTGAAAGGATAGATGATTTAAAGTCTTTGGGTTGTGAGTTTCACGAAGTTGAAATTGCACGCCACGGTATGAATCCTGTAAAGGAGCTTAAGCTTATATCAGAGTATAAAAAGCTTATTAAGCAAGTAAAGCCTGATATTGTATTTTCATATACTATCAAACCTAACATTTACGGAGCAATTGCCTGTGCCTCAACCGGGGTTCCCTGCGTAGCTAATATAACCGGCTTGGGAACTGCTGTGGAAAATGGTGGCATAGTCCAAAAAATAACAGTTTTATTATACAAAATTGCTTTTAGAAAATTGAAAATGCTATTTTTCCAAAATCAGGAAAATATGGATTTTTTTATTGACCATAAAATTGCAGGCAAGAGATATGATTTACTTCCAGGGTCGGGCGTGAACTTAGAAAGATTTGTACCTATAGAATATCCTGAAGACGGTAAGGTGGAATTTGCTTTTATTTCCAGAATAATGAAGGAAAAAGGCGTAGATCAGTATCTTGAGGCTGCCGAATATATCAGAAATAAATATCCTGAAACAGTTTTTCACGTTTGTGGATTTTGCGAGCAGGATTATGAGGAAAAGCTTAAGGATTTGACGGACCGTGGAGTTATTAACTATCATGGAATGGTGCGTGATGTAAAGGGATTTTTGGGAAATGTACATTGTACAATTCATCCTACATATTATCCCGAGGGAATATCTAATGTTTTACTTGAAAGTTCAGCCTGTGCGAGACCGATTATTACTACAGACCGTGCAGGATGTCGCGAGGTTATTGATGATGGTATCAATGGATATATAGTTAAGCAACAAGACAGCAAAGATTTGATTGAAAAAATAGAAAAATTTCTTGCTCTTTCCTGGGAAGAACGTAAAAATATGGGACTTGCAGGAAGGGCAAAGGTTGAAAAGGAATTTGACAGACAATTTGTTGTTGAAAAATATATAAATGAGATTGGAATGAACAAATAGTATGAAAAAAATTGTTTTTTTTGCAGGTACCATGTCCCGTGGCGGAGCAGAAAGAGTTATTTCTATATTATCCAACAATTTAGTTGAAAGAGAAAAAGAAGTAGAAATTGTATTATATTACGATGACGAAATTTTCTATACCATAGATGAACGTGTAAGAATAACAGTTGTAGAAAAAGAAACCGGTGGCAGAAGTCTTTTTAAAAACTTACTGTGGATGAGAAATTATTTTAAAAAAAATGCAAGTGTTGTTATATCTTTTTTGGCTCCGTTTAATATTCTTGCTCTTACGGTGACAATGTTTTCAAGAATTCCTGTTATTGTAGCAGACAGAAACGACCCAAATTTTGTTCCGGAGAATAAGATAGTTAGATTTTTAAGAGATTTTTTATATCATTTTGCAGAAGGTGTAGTTTTGCAGACAATTAATAACCAAAATTATTTTTCAAAGTATATAAAGAAAAAAAGTACCGTAATTTATAATCCGGTTGATATGGGGAAAAAGGTGGGGCTTGCCCTAAGAACGGAAAAGAAAAAGCAGATTGTTTCTGTTGGTAGATTAATGCCCCAGAAAAACCAGAAAATGCTATTTGATGCATTTGCTACAATACATAATGAATTTCCGGATTATAGTCTGATAATATACGGCGAGGGACCATACAGGGAAGAATTGCAGAATAAAATAGATGCGCTTAATTTGAATGACTGTATTCATATGCCTGGAAATAAAAAAGATGTACACGAACTTATATCCATCTCTGAATTATTTATTCTTTCATCAGATTATGAGGGAATGTCAAATGCTCTTATCGAGGCAATGTGTCTTGGCTTGCCCGTAATAAGTACGGATGTTTCCGGAGCCAAGGATATAATTACTGAAGGCTATAATGGTATGATAGTAAAATGCAAAGATACCGATAGTCTCGTTTCGGCAATTAGAAAAATGCTGTCGGATGATAAGTTTAGAAAAGATTGTGCAATTAACGCTGTAAAACTGGCTGACGATTTAACTGTAAGCAAAATTGTTGACGAATGGGATACATTTATAAATAAATCCATATGAAAATATGGTAATCAGTACAAATTTATGCATAATAGTGAGGATTGATTTTTTTGAAAATTCTATTTTTAAGCGGGAATCTATGTGACGGAGGAGCACAGCGGGTAATATCAGTAGTTGCCAGCTACCTGGCAGAGCAAGGAAATGATGTTTCTGTTTTGCTGTATAGTCGTAATGAAAAAGAATATCCATTGAGCCCAAAGGTGAATGTGATATCTATTGCTCCAAATTATGAAGAATATTCTAAAATTTCAGGATTGAAAAGGATAAAATTTATCAGAAAACACTTAAAAAGCTTAAAGCCTGATGTTGCCGTAGGTTTTTTAGAGGGTGGATATGGTTTATATTTATCTTCTTTTGGCATGAAGTTCAAAAAAATTGCATCTATTAGAAATAATCCTAATCATGTGTTTTATGAAAAGGGATTGCGTAGCATTATAAATAAAATGTGGTTTTGTAGTGCAGACGCCATTGTTGTACAAACAAACAAACAACTTGAACTTATGCCTAAAAAGATGGAAAAACAAAGTTTAGTTATTGCCAACCCTATTTCTGACGTTGCGATAAATAACTTAAAGAGAGAATATAGTGATAATTGCAGAAAATTAGTAATGGCAGGAAGACTAAATCCGCAAAAAAATTATCCTATGGTTTTTGAAGCAATTAATATAGTACGAAAAAAATATCCGGATATACAGTTAGACATATTTGGTAAGGGAAATCAGGAATCCACCCTACAGGAATTAATAAATATAAACGGACTTACTGGTAATGTCAAATTATGTGGGTGGAGCCAAAACACTTTAGAAGAATATAAAAATCACGATATGTATATTTTAAGTTCAAATTTTGAGGGTATGCCTAATGCTCTTATGGAAGCTATGGCGGTTGGTCTGCCTTGTATTTCCACTGACTGTGATACAGGTCCTTCAGACCTTATACAACATGGCGAAAACGGATTTCTTGTTCCTGTGGGAGATTCTGCAATGTTAGCCGATTATATAATTAAGATAATTGAGATGACGTCTGAACAGAGGAAAGAGTTGGGAATTAAAGCGCATAGAATGATTAAAGAAAAATTTAATACAGAAGTAATTATACAACAATGGAAAAAAATTTTTGAAAAACTGGGGGAGGAAAAACAAAATGACGTTTAAGGGTTTAAAATATTATTTAAATAATCCAAAACGAATTTATGCTTTTTTTGCTACAAAAAACATGCTTAATTGGATGCCCGATTCAGCGTTTTTAAAATTGGCATACAGAATGAATATGAAAAAAATTTTAAACTTAAAAAATCCAGAAACATTCAACGAAAAACTACAATGGATTAAACTATACGATCATAATCCTGAATATACCAGGATTGTGGACAAACATGAGTTTAAAAATTATATTACAGAAAAGTTGGGTTCAGAATATGTTATACCAACTATAGGCAAGTGGGATAATTTTGACGACATAGATTTTGATAAACTTCCTGAGAAATTTGTTTTGAAATGCAATCATGATAGTGGTGGAATTATTATATGCAAGGACAAGGCAAAACTGGATATAGAGGCTGCACGTAAGATAATCAACAGATGTTTAAAACGTAATTATTTTTGGGGTAATAGAGAGTGGCCGTATAAAAATGTAAAACCATGCATTATTGCAGAAGAATATCTTGACTTACCTGAGGGTCTTACTGAATATAAACTATTCAGTTTTAACGGTAGGGCAGAAATAATCCTTGTTTGTAAGGGTATTGCACATACTCCAAGCAGAACAAATACATTTTTTGACAGGGATTTCAACAAACTTCCTATACAAAGCCTCTTGCCAAATCAAGAGGAAGAAGAAATTAAGCCTGCAGAATATGAACAACTTCTTGCAATCGCGGATAAACTTTCTGAGGGCATCCCACAGGTTCGAGTAGATTTTTATATTTTTGAAGGTCAGGTATACGTTGGGGAAATGACATTTTTCCATAATTCCGGTATGTGCAAAATAAATCCGGAAGAATGGGATAAAAAAATGGGTGATATGATAGATATCAGCATAGTTAAAACAAAATGATTCATAAACTTTCAAAGGAGGGTGAAATATGGAATTAGCTATTTCTATTGCCATTGGAGTATGGTTAGTTGGGGCAGGAATTTTCTATACAATTTGTGTAAACAAGAAAAAATAATTTTTTGGAGGTATTGTAAATGAACATTTATTTGATTGGTGTTATTATATCTATGATAGTGTACATACTCGTAGGGATGTATGCAGGGAAAAAAGTAAAAAATACAGATGATTATTATGTAGCCGGCAGACGTGCGCCTACTATACTTATTGTCGGTTCTTTGGTTGCGTCTTTTCTCAGCACAGGTGCTTTTTTGGGGGATACCGGTGAGGTCTATGCAGGATTCTTTATTCCAATAGTAATCGTTGGTGTTATGCAGGGGACAGGCTATCTGTTTGGTTCTACATTGTTTGGCAGATATGTTCGTCGCAGTGAAGCATTGACTATTTCAGAATATTTTGGACAGCGTTTTAATAATAAAAGTATTACAAGGCTTGCAGGTGTAATTACTATTGTGGCAGTAACCGCTTATATGCTTTCTGCTATCCAGGGTATTAGTACATTGATGGAATCCATAACAGGGCTTAGTTATTCTACATGTGTAATTATTGCTTGGTTTACTTTTGCAATTTTTACTATATGGTCAGGTTCTTCAGGCGTACTAATTACAGATACTATTATGTTTTTAGTATTCCTTGCAGCAGCTCTTGTTGGAATTCCGTTTATAGTTGATAATGCAGGCGGATGGACATTTGCTATAGGTGAACTTGCTAATTCAACAACAACGCCAGGAATTATTTCTGCAGGTGGCAATCTTGATTATTTGTACCCCACAGCAGGTGAAAATTTAACATGGGCAGTTACATATGGTATAGTTTGGGCTTTAGTTGTAATGATAAGTCCATGGCAGACTAGCAGATATCTTATGGCAAAAGATGAAAAAACTGTTTTGAAATCTGCTATATGTGCATCAGCAGCAGTAATTACTATTACAACATTCTTGTATTTTTCTGCAGCATTTATTCAGAACATCAATCCGGATCTTGTTCCATCACAGAATATGGTATGGGCGGCTATGAATCTTATGCCTAAAATTGTAGGGGTAATTTTAATTACAGGTATTCTTGCGGCGGGTATTTCTTCTGCATCTACATTCCTGTCTCTTATAGGATTTTCACTTACAAATGACATATTAAACATAAAAGATCATTCTGTAAAAAAACAGTTGCTTATTTCAAGAATAGGAATGGTTGTTGCCAGTGTGTTTGTTCTTATATTGGCATACTTTAATCCTCCACAGATATTCTGGATTATGTATTTTGGCGGAACTGTAATGGCAAGTTCATGGGCGGTAGTTGCTATATCAAGTGTATGGAGCAAAAAATTGTCCTATCTTGGTGCATTTTTGGGTATGCTGTTTGGTTTCTTGGGATGTGCAGTTGTAAAAGCATACTCTACAATCAGCGGTGTTGTTTTGCCTATGTATTTGGATCCGTTTTTCATTGGTATCGTAATGAGTATTATAGGTGTTGTAGTAGGTAGTATTATACGCAAGCCTTCTGAAAAAGAAAAAGAAGAATTTACAAAATTGCATCAGGAAAAAGAAGATATCGGAAATATGAAGAAATATGGTCTTGCATACATTTTGTTTGGTATATTGTTCTTTGTATTTATGTTGTTTGCATATGCAATTCCTTATATGAATTCCATAGGTATGTAAAAGTGAGTTATATAGTGTGACGGGTCTTGAATTATAATATTTCAAGTTCTGTCACACTTGATTGCAATTTAAAAAAATGATTAATACAAAAAGGAAGATTGGAATTGAAAATAGCATTTTTAGTTGCACATTTAACTAGTGGAGGGGCAGAAAGGACTGTGGCTTATCTTTCCTCTTATTTGGCGGAAAATTCTTGTGATGTTTCGGTAGTTTCTTTGACTGATGATATTTTTTATACTTTAAATCCAAAAGTCAATTTGAGAACTTTTGGAATTAAATCTGGTTATTCAAATATTTTCGAACGTTATTTTCTTATTTTTAAAAGATATTATAAACTTTGCAGATATTTAAAGAAAAATAAGCCGGATGTTGTATTTTGTATGTTACCGAATATGGCAAAATATATTTTACACATCAAAAAGAATTTGAAATTCAAATTAGTAACTTCGGAAAGGATTAATCCTGAATCCAGCACAAGTACAGAATTATTGAAGAAGAACGCCATCTTTTTGGAAAGTGACGGAATTATTTTTCAAACAGAGAGAGCAAGAAATTTTTATTCTCCAAAAATCAGAGAAAAGGGAATTGTTATACATAATGCAATTGGTAATCAACTTGTGTATCAAGTTCCTAAATGTATCGAAAGGAAGAATAAAATTTCCGCTATTGGTAGATTGGTTGACCAAAAGGATTATCCTACATTACTAAAATCCTTTAAAAATGTTGTTGAAAAATATCCTGAATTCACATTGGAAATATTTGGAAAAGGATACAGAGAAAATGCATTAAGTCAATTGGCTGATGATTTAGGTATAGGCGAAAAAGTTGTGTTCAAAGGCGAATGTAGTGATGCTATTTTACAAGCAGCTGATTCTGCTTGTTATGTTATGAGTTCTTTGTTTGAAGGTATGCCTAATGCGCTTATGGAGGCCATGGCGGCAGGTATTCCATGTGTTTCCACGGATTGTCCTAACGGCCCCGACGAATTAATTACTGACGGAGTTAACGGATTACTTGTTCCTTTAAGTGATGTTGATGCTTTGACTGAAGCAATTTTTCGTATGATTGAGGATAAAGACTTCGCTGAACTTTGCGGGAAAAATGCAAGGGATATCCTTAAAACTCATAGTGTAGAAATAAAAGCAAAAGAATATATGGATTTTATTTTTAAAGTTTATAATGGAGAGTTATGATGGATTCTTTAAAAACAAAAGAAGATGTTATAAAAGATACACATAAACGCTTAATATATTGGTTTATGTTAGCTTTTTTATTGACGATGGTGGCAGTAAAAGGTTTGCTTGGTATTACTGTACCTGCAATTGTATTTTTGCTAATTACATCTTTTATGATGTTAATCGGTGATAGGACCGAAATTATTGCCACTATTATTGTGTGTATACCTTTGTCGGTAGCATTTCAGTACAAATATGCTATTATAGTGTGTATTATAGTTTATGTATTCAAATATGGCGGTGACATTAAATTTGGCAAGTGTATTTTACCGCTTTTGGTAATGATGTGTTGGGAATTACTGCATGGCCTTTTTGGAGAATTTTCCTTGAATGAATATTTGAGGGATTTTTCTGAATTGATTTTATTGACATTTTTGATGTGTATTTCGTTTAAAAAAATTGATTATAGTTTTATTTGTCGTGCACTTGCATTTAGCACATTATGTATGGGACTTATTGTAATATGTAGTATAATAAAAAACCAGGGAAGTCTTGAAGCAGCATTTATGGACAGTACATATAGACTTGGCTCGTCCGGAGATGAAGCTGAACTGTTTGGACTTAATTATAATGCAAATGCACTGGGAACCATGTGCAATATGTCAATTCTTGTGTTATTACAACTTAAATTACTGGGGCAAGGTAAAAAATTGGATTATATTATGATTGTAGGTTTGTTGATAGTTGGGGTAATGACATTATCAAGAGCTTTTTTGATTGGTGCTGTTTTGGTATTTTTATTCTTTATCATTTCGTCAGGAAACAAAAACGGAAAATCAATCAAAAATCTATTTGTGGCCGCAGTTATTATGTTGTTGGTTTTTTATGTGATTATAAATTTTGCTCCGTTCATATATGAGAGATTTGCGGAACGCTTTGAAGTTGATGATATTACCAGCGGACGAAGTGATTTAATAACATTTTATAATCAGCATATATATTCCAATTTAAGATACAGCATGTTTGGATTGGGACTGCAAAATTTATGGGATAAAATTTTTAAGATATATCCAAGTGCAAAATTTGTTCCTCACAATAGTTTGCAAGAAATGCTTGTGGTTTGGGGAATACCTGGTCTTATAATGTTTGTTTCCATGATAATAAGTATGATAAAAACATCAGCTAAATATGTTATAAAACATACTGTGGCTAATTATAGCACACTGCTGTTTTTTATCATAATATCAATGTCGGGACAACTTATTACAAGTGGTCGTGGTTTGTTGTATTTTTCGTTAATATATATAAGTATGTGTATTGATTTTAAAGTTGTAGAAAACTGTGAAATAAATAATATTGATGGAAATGTTTACTAAATATTTTGTGAGGTTGTTTTAAAAGCAATCTCTATGGGGATATAATTATTTAGATAATGACATAAAAATAAGGATTAGAGATATGGCTAATATAAATAGTAAAAAGGTAGTTAATGCAACAAAGTGGTCGTTAATAACAGAAATTTTTGCAAAGCTTATATCACCTTTTACCAATATGGTGTTAGCAAGATTACTTGTTCCGGAAGCCTTTGGTGCAGTGGCTACAATAACAATGATTATTACATTTGCTGACGTTTTTACTGATGCAGGATTTCAAAAATATATAGTTCAGCACGAATTCGAAGATGATGAGGATTTTGATTTATGTGTTAATGTTGCCTTTTGGTCTAATTTTATACTTTCATCAATAATTGTTTTGGCGATATTTATATTCAGAAAGCCATTGGCAATTATGGTAGGTTCACCCGAATTAGATGTGGGTATAGCTGTATCTTCCATTGCCATATTGCTTCATGCTTTTTCAAGTATACAGATGGCTGTTTATAGAAGAAATTTTGATTTTAAAACACTTTTTTTCGTGAGGATATTTTTGACTGCTACGCCAATAGTTGTTACTATACCTATGGCAATATTGCTACGTAATTTTTGGGCACTGATTATCGGAACTTTGGCTATGAATACCGTGCAGGCGGTAATTTTGACGCTAAGGTCTAAATGGAAAATAAAGTTTAGATATTCTTTTAAAAAATTTAAGGAAATGTTTTCTTTTACAATATGGTCCCTTTTCGAATCCATTGCAATATGGTTAACATCGTATGCAGGGACTTTTATAGTGGGTAGGACCTTGTCTGCATACTATTTGGGTTTATATAAAACATCTATTACAACAGTAAATTCGTTTCTTGCAATAATAACTTCGGCAATTATGTCTGTAATGTTTGCAGCATTGTCAAGATGTCAAAATGATGACCTGGAATTTAATAAGGTCTATTTTAACTTTCAAAGAATTATATCCATTATATCTGTTCCAATGGGTGTAGGAATATTTTTATTCAGTGATTTAGTAACATTAATTTTGTTGGGGGAACAGTGGATGGAGGCCTCGACATTCCTTGGTTTGTTTGCACTAAGTACTAATATTACAGTATTTATCATTAACGTTTCAGGGAATGTATATAGAAGTAAAGGAAAACCAAGAGTGTCTTTTGTGGCACAGATGATTTACTTTGCAATGCTTGTGCCCGCTTTACATTTTAGTGCATTAGCAGGATATAAGCCGCTATACTTAACTCGTGCATTTATTGCATTTCCGTATATGTTCTTAACTCTTTTTATTCAACAAAAATGGTTTGGTATAAAAATAAAGGATGTTATAAAGAATGTTTTTCCACCGATATTGTCTGCATCTGCAATGTGGATTTTTGGAGTGTTGGTGAAAAGTATTTTTGGAGGAATAGTGTGGCAATTTTTTACAATATTACTTTGTATAATTGTTTATTTCAGTATCATTTTTATGTTTCCAGATATGCGAAAAACCATTTTGGAAATTGAGAAAGTAAAACAAATAACTGCAAAAATTAAATTTCTAAGGTTAGGTGATAAAAGTGACGGCGATAGATAAATTCACAAATACATATCGTAAAGATCCCGAAGGTATTGCTTTTTGTCCATACCGTATTTGTCCGATTGGAGCACATTCTGACCATCAATACGGAAAGATTACGGGGCTTGCTATAGATAAGGGGATAAGTATTGCATACGGAGCTAAGCAAAATGGTGTAATTGAGATTATTTCGATGCAATTTGATAAAAGGGCTCAGTTCCACATATCTCAGGTGCCCAAAGTAAAGCAGAATGACTGGGCGGATTACCTTCGCGGGGCAACTATTGCACTTGCAAAAAAATATCCCCTTGAGGTTGGTTTGTGCGGTGTTATAGAAGGTAGTTTGCCTATTGGGGGGCTTTCTTCATCTGCGGCTGTTACTATTGCTTTCTTATCAGCCTTATGTAAGGTAAATAAGCTTATTGTTCCAAAACACGAAATTATTATGATGGCTGTTGCTGCGGAAAATGAATATGTTGGTGTTCAATGCGGAAAACTTGACCAGTCATGTGAGGTATATTCAAAAAAGGACCATCTTTTGTATATGGATACCTTGGATGACAGCTATGAACTTATTCCAACAAATCCTTCTATGAAACCATATGAAATAGCAATATTTTTCTCCGGCGTGGAGCGTACTTTGGCAGGGTCAAAGTATAATATGAGAGTTGATGAATGCAGAAGTGCAGCTTATGCTTTAAAGGCATATGCAGGTATGGAATACGGTAAGTTTAACGAAACTTATATGCGTGAAGTTCCTAAATCTGTTTTTGAGGAGCATAAAGACAAACTTCCTGAAAACTGGAGAAAGCGTGCTGAACATTGGTATTCGGAATTTGCTCGAGTAGAAGCTGGTGCGGAAGCATGGAGAAAAGGTGATATCGAGGAATACGGACGACTTTCATTCGAAAGCGGAAATAGTTCTATTTACAACTGGGAAACAGGGTCACCTGAACTTAAAAAGATTTATGATACAATGCTTCGTACAGACGGTATTTATGGCGGAAGATTTTCCGGAGCGGGCTTTAAAGGTTGTTGTATGGCTCTTATTGACCCGTCATATGAAGAAAGTATTGTGAAAAGAGTTTCAGATGAGTACTTAAATGAGTTCCCTGATTTAAAGGGTAAATATTCTGTTTACATTTGTGATAGTGCAGATGGTGTTAATGTATAATAGTTGGAGAGATTGAAATGATTGATTATCAAAAAGAGTTGGAAAACTGTAATTTTGTCAAAGCGGCATTAATGCTTTTGGTTGTGATGTATCATAGTATACTATTTTGGGGGGGAAGCTGGTTTACAGGTAATCCGGCAATGAGTTCAAATGTTCTTAGTTGGTTGGCAAAGTGGTTGAATTCATTTCACATATATGCTTTTGCATTAGTATCAGGCTATATATTCTATTACTTAAAGTATGAAATTTATAAATATAATTCCTTTCCTGTTTTTTTGAAAGGCAAATTCAAACGTCTTATTGTACCATACATTTTTATTACTATTGTATGGTTGATCCCTATCCGGACTATATTTTGGGGATTTGATATCAAGGTTATATTTAAAAACTATTTTTTAGGAATTTCACCTGAGCAACTTTGGTTTTTATTAATGTTGTTCTTTGTATTTGTTGTATCATTTCCATTATCTAAGCTTTGGAAGTCGAATGAAGTTATAGGGATTATATCAATTTTGATAATGTACGGCATTGGATTTGTGGGGAATTTACTCCTGCCCAATATTTTTATGATTTTCAGTGCATTTCAATATGTTCTGTATTTTTGGCTTGGGTTTAAAATAAGACAGTATAGTAATAGTGATAATGCATTTATAAAATTTACAAGAAAAATACATCCTGTCTGGTATTTTGCCTTACATATGGTAATCTTTTTGATATATAACCTTTCTATTACAAATAGTATTATAGCTGTATTGTGTAAGCCTGTTTTACATATTTTTGGCGCTATAATGGCCTTTGCTTGTTTACAACGAATAGCAAATAATAAATACATTAACAAATCACTTAATTTTTTTAAAAAGCGGAGTATGACTATATATATGTTACATCAACAGGTTATATATTTCATCCTATCTGCGTTTAACGGTATGATAAATCCGTATCTTCATGGTATTTTGAACTTCGTTTTTTCTTTGTTTGTATCTATAGTTATTGCTGATATATTGATGAAATTTAAATATACACGGTTTTTAATAGGTGAAAAATAAATAATAAAGGGAGAAGATATATGATTTGCTTAATATTGGCTGCAGGATATGCCACAAGATTATATCCGTTAACTGAAAATTTCCCAAAACCTCTTTTGAAGGTAGGGGAAAAGACAATACTTGACCATCTTACCGATGACATTAATGCAGGGGGGGAGGTTAGCGAATTTGTTGTTATTTCAAACCATAAATTTGCACAACACTTTGAAGACTGGGCAAGGACAAAGCCATATAAAATAACTGTGGTAGATGACGGTACAAGCACTAATGAAACCCGTCTTGGTGCGGTAATGGATATTAAATTTGCAATTGATAAGCTTTCGCTTTCTGACGATATGCTTATAATTGCGGGAGATAATATACTTGATTTTTCTCTCAATAGATTTATTGACTATGCAGAAGATAAGAAATCAAGCTGTGTAATGAGGTATTTTGAGGGAGAAGAAAAGAAACTGCAAAAATGCGGTGTTTTGGAACTTAATGATGAAGATTTGATTTTAAGTATGGAAGAAAAACCTGAAAAGCCAAAATCAAACTGGTGCTGTCCTCCGTTTTATATTTATAAAAAGGATGATATCGCAAGAATAGATGAAGCAATAAACGACGGTTGCGGTGTAGATGCTCCGGGCAGCCTTGTTTCGTGGATGTGCAAGAAATCTGAAGTTTATGCCTTTGAAATGCCAGGCTCAAGATATGATATCGGAAATCTTGAGAGTTATGAAAAAGTACAAAAAGAATATAAGGGAATAACCAGATGATTATTAACTTAAATAATAAAAACAGATTGAATATCTGTATAGCGGTTTTTACTGTAATATCACTACTAATTACAAGCTATATATTCTATAATTCCTGTCAGAAGGCTAATGATTCACACGAAAGAAGTGACAAGGTTGTTGAAAAAATCCAACCTGTTATTGACCCTCAGGGGAAAATGGATAAAGAGGATTTGAGCGAATACACAAGGAAAGCGGCACACTTTACGGAATTTGCAATGTTGGGGATAAGCATAGGCATTGTGTTTTTGTGCATTTTTGCAAAAACAAAACGCAAATTTATAAGCTTACCGCTGTTTTTGTCAATGTCTGTAGGTGTAACTGATGAATTTATCCAGAGCTTTAATGACAGAACAAGCTGCCTTAAAGATGTGTTAATTGATTTTTCGGGAGCTTGCGCAGGTTTATTACTGGTTGTTATTTTAGTATTTATTTTTAGCATAATAAGAAAGAGGAAGATAAAATGTTAACACCAAATGTTGATTTGAACAATAAAACAATACTTGTTACGGGTGCTGCAGGCTTTGTGGGAGCAAACCTTGTAATGGAGCTTTTAAATTCATATAATTCCGTAAATATAATAGGAATTGACAATATGAATGACTATTATGATGTGTCTTTAAAATGTTACAGACTTGACGAAATAGAAAAGCTTGTTTCAACTAAACCTGACAGCAATTGGACAATGATATATGGTAGTATTTCTGACAGAGACCTTATTGACAGTGTATTTGAAGATTATAAGCCTGCTGTTGTAGTTAATTTGGCTGCACAGGCGGGGGTAAGATATTCTATTACCAACCCTGATGTGTATATAGAATCTAATCTTATAGGCTTTTATAACATACTTGAAGCTTGTAGAAATAACCCTGTTGAGCATCTTGTATATGCATCAAGTTCATCTGTTTATGGTTCCAACAAAAAGGTGCCTTATTCAACAGATGACAAGGTGGATAACCCTGTATCATTATATGCTGCAACCAAAAAAACAAACGAGCTTTTAGCTCATTCGTATTCAAAGCTGTATAATATTCCGTCAACGGGTTTAAGATTTTTTACTGTTTACGGTCCTGCAGGCAGACCAGATATGGCGTACTTTGGCTTTACAAATAAGCTTTTAAATGGTGAAACAATAAAGATATTTAACTTTGGTAACTGCAAACGTGACTTTACATTTGTAGATGATATTGTTGAGGGTGTAAAGAGAGTTATGGAATGTGCTCCTGAAAAGGTGGATGGGGAGGATGGTCTGCCGTTACCACCATATAGAGTTTACAATATAGGCAACAGCAGTCCTGAAAATCTTTTGGACTTTGTTGATATTTTGCAGCAGGAGCTTATCCGTGCAGGGGTTTTACCTGAAGATTATGATTTTGAGGCACATAAGGAGCTTGTGCCAATGCAACCGGGTGATGTACCTGTTACTTATGCGGACACTTCTGCTTTGGAGCGTGATTTTGGGTTTAAACCTTCCACATCACTTCGGGAAGGTTTGCGTAAATTTGCAGAGTGGTATAAAAAATATTACATTGAAAGAGAGCGCAATAAATGAAATTAAAAAAGATTTTTAAAAAGATTTTTAAAAAGTGTAAACAGGTTATAAAAGGTTCACTTAAATCTGCTATTGACGATGGTTTGATTTGTGGTAAGAGTGTTACGGTTATGAAAGGTGCTAATTTTGGCTCTGAACCCTATTTAATTACTTTGAAGGATAATGTAAGAATTTCTTTTAATGTCACTTTTATAACCCATGATGGCGGTAATTGGGCATTCAGAAATGAGGATGCTTATAGAGATATAAATCATTTTGGTAAAATTGTTGTTGATGAATATACATTTATAGGAGCAGGAGCAACTATTATGCCGGGCGTACATATTGGAAAGCATTGTGTCATAGGAGTTGGATCGGTGGTAACTAAAAATATTCCTGACAATTCAGTGGTTGTGGGAATTCCGGCACGCGTAATCTCAAACACATATGATTATGCGGAGAAAATGAAAAATCGTATGCCTAAGGATTGGGATGTCAAGAAATTCAAAAGTAATAAAAAGCAATATTTGATAGATATAATCGAAAATCCTTAATTAATATATAGAGGAATTATAACATATAAAAAGTGTGGTGAGGAACAATCAATACAATAGAAAATATGCTGATTACTTTTTTGCGTGTCGGTATTTGCGGTGGTGAAATTGATGAAACAACAAAAAAGAATCTGACAGAAGAAAACCTGATAGAACTTTATAAATTGGCAAAAAAGCATGATTTGGCACATATTGTTGCAGATGTTTTGTATAAAAAGAAGCTTATGCCGGACTGTGCAATTACTACTGAATACAAAAACCATCTTATGGTGGCATTAATTCGCTATCAACAAATCACTTATGAATTGACAAGAATATGCGATTTGTTAGAAGAAAACAAAATTCCTCACATTCCGCTAAAAGGTGCGGTTATGCGTGAATATTATCCCGAACCGTGGCTTAGGACAAGCTGTGACATTGATATTCTTGTAAAAACAGAGGATATTGAGCAAGCAGAAAGATTATTTGTTGAGTATTTGAAATATACAAAGGAAAAGAGAGGTCCTCACGATATAAGCTTTTATTCTGAAGCCGAGGTACATATAGAGTTACACTTTGATTTGATAGAAAATCATAGTGGGAAAACAGAAAAATCACGAAGGTGGAATGCCTTTGAGCTGGAAAATGTATGGGATGTTTCTGTTCCCGCAGAGGACAAAAAGTATCAGTATGAAATGCCCGATGAGTTTTTTTACCTTTATCACATTGCACATATGGCAAAACACGTTGAAGAAGGTGGATGCGGAATAAGACCTTTTATAGATTCGTGGATACTCGATAATTGCTTGCAATATAATCCGGACAAAAGATTAAAAATGATAGAAAAATCAGAGTTATCAGCATTTATAAGTGCAGTTAAAGGTGTTTGTGAGGTATGGTTTGAGGGTAAAGAGCATAACAAAAATTCTAAAATGCTCGAGGAATATGTAATTGGGTCCGGAGTTTATGGAAACCTTGAAAACAGGGTTAAATTCTATACCAGAGCAAAGGGCGGAAAAATGAAATATTTTATTCACAGAATGTTTCCTTCATATAATATAATGAAATATCAATTTTCTATTCTTGAAAGGTATAGATGGTTGCTTCCGGTATGTTATATAATAAGAATCGTTAAATTTGCAGGGTCTAAAAAAGTCAACAGAGCATTGTCTGAGTTGGAAATTTCCGGTAATGCATGTGCTGAAGAGGGAGAAACCCTTTTTGACAGTTTGGGATTACAATAATTAAATAAATGCTAAAATACAGGATATTCATATAGAGTGTCCTGTATTTTTTTGCCAACATTTTCGTGTTTTTATATGATAAAATCTTAATGTATCGATACAAATACATTGAAAGGAGGTTAAATATGATGGTTAGCAGATATAACGTTTTACCTAGCTATAAGTACATTGATAGTGAATCAGTGAGCCCTGTGATTGAAAAAAGTGCAGGCAAGCCTTTAAGAGATTATAAGATATACGGCAACAGTTATCAAAAAAAATATGGTGGAAAAAATTTGTTTAACGGATTTGAGCTGGATTTCATTAACGTAAATAACAGATGTTCTACAGAAGTTTTAGAGGGCGGGATATTAAGATTGACTAATGTAAGGGTCTCTCAATATACTTGTGCAACATGTTATTTGCCGTATTCTGTTTCGTATTTTGCCGGAAAAAGTATAACTTTATCCTTTAAAACAAATTGTTCAAATGAGGATTTATATGCCGGCGTATTAGTGACTTTTGAAACTGCAGCGGGTACTTTAAAGACAAATATCAAAGAAAAATTTGCATACGGGTCTTCTGAACTTTCAATCACAATACAAATTACAGAAGAGCTTGTACAAACATATGAAAAAATAAAGTTGAGTTTTTATACTAATGCAAGCAGTTCGGCAATAGGTAAAGTTGGTGATTATGTTGATTTTTCAAATATTCAGCTTGAAATAAGTGATAGCGCTACGGAATATGAGGAATACATCCCTACACCAAGTTCAGATTATCCTCAGATTATTGAATGTGTTGGGGACAGGACAAAAAACTTATTTGATGTGAATAAATTTGTTGAATTAATAAAAGCTTATGATAGTACAGCACTAGAAACTGTTATAGATGGTAGGAGATGCATAAGTTTTAGAAATGACAGACTTTATCATAAGGACTTTTCAGGAGTTGTTGATTTTCAAAACGACAGGCAATACATATGGAGTATGGAAATAAAACACCAAGAAAATCTTTATGGTGGTGATAATGATGGAAGTATTTACTTCGGTTGGATTTATGATAACGAAACATATGATACAGTTAATGTGGCGCAGGGATCAAATAGGGGAACAAGAAAACTTATCAATAATAGCTATATTACTTTTACAAGGGTAACAAAACTAATATCTGTTGCAGGCAGAAATGTGTCGCAAATAGGTTTTTCATATGGTTATCATGCAAGATGGCTTATTGATTTGGATAGTATACAGATTGAGGAGGGGATAGTATCAACTGAATATGAACCATATGGTAAATACAAGGTGCCTGTTTCTGTACATACTGATGATGCCACAGATGTTACAACCATTTATCTTAATGAGCCATTGAGAAGAGTTGGCAAAACAGCGGACTATATTGATTTTAAAAATCAAAAAATTGTACGGAATGTATATGTGTTGGATGAAACAGGGACAATGCCCATAGAAGAAAGCTATGGAATTTTAAATGTACCGTTGGAAGAACATATACAGTTACCTATTATAGGAACAGATATGCGTACCAATGGGGTTAATGTGAATACAAAAATCAAACCGTATAACGTATTGATACAATATTACAGGAAGGGGTGATTATATTTAAATTTTTAAATAAAATTTGCCAATAATTACGTGTTTTAATATGTTAAAATTACTTTGTATCGATACACAAAAAATATTGAAAGGAGTTTTATAATGAAATATGTAACGGTCAAATATGACGAACACGGCAGGTTGATTGATGTCAAAAGTGAATCAATGTTCTTTGAACAGGAAAACAATTCATTGTACATAAGCGCACTTATATCTACAGACAAAAAGGTTAGGGCATATATAAAATCCGAAAATGATAATTCACTAGTAACGGATGAAATTATCCCGACAGAGAATTTATATGGCCTCACACTTGGAAGTGAGTATATGGCTAAGGGAACAACATACATTGGCTTTGAACTTTATGATGATACAGGGTATACAGAAAGGCTGGAGCCTGTAAAACTATATATTGACAGCTTTGTTTCTTTAGGAAGCGGAAAAAGCGATAATGTATACGTTGTTACTATGGATATCGGAGAGGTTAAAACGTTAAATTACGGCGAAGAAGCATCTGTTGAAAATGTTGGTACAAAGAAGGATATGATTTTAAATTTCGGTATCCCAAGAGGGCCTCAAGGCATACAGGGTGTGCAGGGACCTCAGGGGGAAAAGGGAGAGGCATTTAAATATGATGATTTTACTGAGGAACAGTTGGATGCTTTAAGAGGTCCGCAGGGTATTCGGGGAGAAAAAGGCCCCTCAGGTTATACACCTGTAAAGGGTATTGACTATTTCAGTTTTGACGGATATTATGAGTTTTCGGATGATGTCGGAATAGATATAAAGGATACTGCATACCTTGATGATATAACGGAAAATGGTATGTATTTAATTAAATTATATTCTACTGATGAACAGTCGTATTATATACTGGTTGTTAATTATAGTTATGATTACAAAAATCAGAGTCTAATCTCTTTTGAGGATTTTAGTAATTTTCATTGCAGAATGATTGAAAATGGTGCAGATGAATGGGAAGAATGGCAAACAATAAACTTGAATAGTATCAAAAGCAAGGTTGGTACTTTATCGCAGTATGCTAAATTGCCGTATTTGAGTCAGAACATAACTGCTGACACTTTGGTTTTAAATCATAATCGGGAAACAAGACTGGGAGAGATTGCAACACTTGTACTTTCAATGCCTACTGCTATTGATGAAAGATATGAAAGTTATTTTACCTTCATATCAGGAAACATGCCAACTACACTTATATACAGTTCTACACCCATAAGGTGGAGCGGGGATGACGTTTCTTATGACGGTATATTTATTCCCGAAGCCAATAAAATGTACGAAGTTGCAGTAAAGTATTTGGGTAATGATACAGATGGTAGTCAGATTATAAGCGCAAGAGTAGGCGTTGTATAGGCGTAACAGAAATATATAATAAGAAAGGAGAATTTTGAATGCTGGGGAAATTAATTGACGGAAAGCTGATTATTCCGGATGAAATGGAAAAAAAGAAAATAGTTATAACCAATCCTACTGAGGAATGCTTAAAGTATAATCTTGGTTATAAAGATTTATTTATCGATGCAGAGCCTCAATACGACGAATTTACGCAGTATCTTCACCCTGTGTATGAAGAAACTGCTACAGAAATTTTCCATCATTGGGAAGTAAAAGAACTTACTGATACGATAGAATAAATTTAAAAAATACACTTGGCTATACTGTCAAGTGTATTTTCGTTATTTTGAAATCTGTAAGATTCCGCAGTATCCGTAAAAAATTGTAATTATTTAACGGAAAAATTATTATTTAAAATGTTATTTCATGCTGTTTTCGTAAGCTTCAATCATCTTTTTGACCATCTGACCGCCGATGCTGCCTGCCTGACGAGAAGTCAAGTCACCGTTATAACCTTCTTTAAGGTTAACGCCAACTTCACTTGCAGCTTCCATCTTGAATCTGTTCATAGCCTGTTTTGCTTCAGGTACTACGTGTTTGTTGCTAGCCATTTTTACTACATCTCCTTTGCTTTTATAGTTTAACTTTTTCAAGTTACAACCATATTTTTTGCAAAGAGTATTTTTATATACTGTTAATTTTTGGCGGCATATCAGTTTCGATTTTTGAAATTGAAATTTCGTATGCAATTCTTGTAATAATATCATTATCAAGCTTTTTTTGATACTTGCGGCTTTGCATTCTGCCGGTAATTATTATATTATCTCCAACCTGTAATTTTTGTGCAAATTTTGCATTTCTTCCCCACGCGATGCATGGTATGTAATCGGATTTATTATGAGTTCGGTTTACTGCCAGCAATATATCTGTTATTTCCCTGCCGAAAGGTGTGGTTCTGTAAACAGGCTCTTTACATAAAAAACCATTTAATATGATTTCATTAAGATATTTTTCGTCATATACCTTTTCCATAGTTTTGGCAAAAAGTGTAAGTATAAGCTTATTGCCCACATCCGTATAATTATTATAGGAACGAAATTGTCCTACAATCTTTATTCTGTCTCCTATTTTATACTTTTCATCACACAAAATACGTTCAGATACAGTAACAGTTATGATATCAGAACAATCTGACAGTCTTGGTATTTTTACCATAAAACAATAGAAGCATTCTCCGTAGCTTTCATGACTATATGAAAAATCGCTTTCAATATCACCTACCACAGCGGCATAATTGTTGTTAAGCAAGCTTTCCACTTGTGTTCACTCTCCGTTCATATCAATAAGTATATTTAATACTATTCGGATGAGGACAGTATTAGAACAAAAAAGAACTTTGAAATTATTTTTTCAAAGTTCCTGTATTTTTATTAAATTTCTTTTATAAATTCCAACATAATGTTAATTGAAATATCCGACGCTTTTTTTGCAAATACATCAAAACTCATATCGGCACCTCCGTCAGCATTATCGGAAATTACGCGTAAAACCGTAAATCTTGTATTGTTGAGGGTGCATACGTGACCTATACTTGCGCCCTCCATTTCTGCTGCAATAGCACCAAATATGTTTTTTATTTTATTTCTTTGTGCATCGGAGGCAATAAATTGGTCACCCGAAGCAATAATTCCCTTGTAAATTGCATTGTCGCAAACTTTTTTTGCACATTTTTCTAAAATTATATTTAAATTACCGTCAGTTTTCATCTCCACCTGTTCAACCTGTGGAACAAACCCCGGTTTGTGGCCAAGGGGAGAAATGTCAAAATCGTGCTGGCATACGCTGTCTGCTATTGCTATGTCCATAACCTTCATTTCCGGATGCAAGCCTCCCGCAACACCGGAATTTATAATAAAATTCGGTTTAAATCGCATAATCATAGTCTGTGTTGCCATTGCAGAATTAACCTTACCCTCACCGCTTTTGGCAATAACTATGTCTTTGCCGAATATTTTACCGTAGCAAAATTTTATTTCCGAAATTTCTTCTGTTTTGCAATCTTCAATATTGTTTTTGATGCCGTCTACTTCAACATCCATTGCGCCGATTATACCTATCATATTTTAACCTCTCTTATCAGACATTTATACGGAATAATACAACGTCTCCGTCTTTCATAACGTAATCTTTACCTTCTGAACGAACAAGACCTTTTTCCCTTGCTGCAACAAGATTGCCGCATTCTACAAGGTCATCATATGCAACAACCTCCGCACGTATAAAGCCACGCTCGAAATCTGTGTGGATTTTACCTGCTGCCTGTGGTGCTTTTGTGCCGTTTACAATAGTCCACGCTCTTGTTTCAGGCTCACCGCTTGTAAGATAGCTTATTAGTCCCAACAGCCTGTAGCTTGCACGTACAAGTCTGTCAAGACCTGATTCCTCAATGCCAAGTTCGGAAAGATATTCCGCTTTTTCCTCGTCGTCAAGCTGTGAAATTTCTTCTTCAATTCTTGCGGAAACAGGTATAATTTCGCAACCCTTGTCCTTTGCAAAGTCACTTAATTTTTTGAAATTGTCATTTTCTTTATATCCTCCCGAAAGTTCATCCTCGGAAACATTGGCAGCAAATATAACCGGCTTTGTAGTAAGAAGGAATACATCCTTCATCATTTCTTTTTCATCTTCCGACATATCCATAGTCCTTACCGGATTACCGCCTTCAAGATGAGACTTTACTCTTTCAAAGAATTCAGCTTCAGCAAGGAATTTTTTATCTCCACCCTTTGCATTTTTCTTGGAGCGGTCAATTCTCTTTTCTATAGATTCCACATCTGCAAATATAAGCTCAAGCTCAATAGTTTCCACATCGCGGATAGAATCTACACTTCCGTCAACGTGCACGATATTTTTGTCTTCAAAACAACGTACTACGTGCACTATTGCATCAACCTCGCGTATGTGTGATAAAAACTTGTTGCCCAAGCCTTCACCACGGCTTGCACCCTTTACCAAACCTGCGATGTCCACAAATTCTATAACTGCAGGAATTATTTTTGCAGAATTGTGCATTTTTGCAAGCACGTCTAGTCTTTCGTCAGGAACACTTACTATACCCACATTTGGCTCTATTGTACAGAATGGGTAGTTTGCTGATTCTGCACCCGCCTTTGTTATTGCATTAAAAAGTGTACTTTTGCCGACATTTGGCAATCCTACTATACCTAATTTCATATATTTCCAACCTTTCAAAAATTCTTTCGTATCTATTTATTATAATATATAAAAATATTTTTGGCAATATCTTTATTTTTTTAATATTATGTTGTATAATGTAAATAATTAATAGATGAAGTAAAAGGAGTTGCGAATATATGAACGAATATGTAGAAAGTGCAAAAAAAATTGTGGCATCTACTGCCCAGAAGGTTATCAGAAAATCCGGAGATATTTACTCAACGACTAAACTGTCCTTGCATATTTCCAAGCTTAAGGGAGAAATTGATGATTGCTATAAAAAAATAGGCAAGATGTTTTATGAAAACTATTGCGGAGATTCTGCATCAGGGGATGAGGCAGAATTGATATGCAAAAAAATTGATGAACTGAAAGAGGAAATTGGAGTAATTTCTGCACAGATTTCAGAAATTAAGGATGTTGCAGTATGCAAAAACTGCGGTGCAGAGGTAAAAAAAGATAACCCGTATTGTGCTAAGTGCGGTGAAGAAATTTAATTTGTCGTCCTCCGGTTATGGAGGGTGTGTTTAATCAGTAGTTACAGGAGAATCAAAGTGGAATTTACAGATTTTTCAATAGATAAAATAGAACATACACAAAAATTCGGAGGGAATGTGTATGAATCTCTTACTCCTTCAAAGGTGTTGGATTTCAGCGGAAACTGCAATATTTTAAAAACACCCAGAGAAATTGTAAGAGGACTTAAAAAAGTACCCCTTAGTATGCGACCGGACCCGGAGTATAAAAAGGCGGTGTGCAATCTTTCTCAAAAGCATGGGGTAAATGCTGAAAATCTTGCTTTGGATAGTAATGTTTATTCCCTTATTGACGTGGTCATAAAATCACTTAAGTCAAGGGGGGCATCTGTGGTAATGCCCTGTGAAACTGCGTACAAGGATATATTCAGGATGAATTACTGCGATGTTTTGCCATATGTTTTACAGGAACGCAGAAACTTCAAGCTGGATTGTGATGATGTTATCGAAACAATCACCGTTAAAACAGATACCTTTTTTATAAGTAATCCAAATAACGTAACCGGTCGCGTTGTGTCAAGAAGCGATATGAGAACAATACTTGATTTTTGTCTTACAAAGGGGATTTATGTTGTTGTTGATGAAACATATATGGACTTTGTGCTGGAAAACCACAGTGTTGCCAATATGATTAAGGATTATTACAATCTTGTTGTCATACGCTCCTTGCCGGAATATTATAATGTTGCGGGGATTGGTGCGTCATATGTGATTTCCAGTCCGGAAATTATAGAAAATATTAAAATTAATCAACTTCCATGGCAACTTGACGGTTACAGTGCGGCTTTATGTGAGAATGCATATAAATCCGAAAAATTTGACCTAAAAACCAAAAAATGGATTTTTGAAAATAAAAAGAAGTTTATAAAGAAAATAAACGCATTGGGCACAATAAAAATTATACACAGTGATTGCCATTTTTTACTTCTAAAGCTAGAAGATATTTCCGCAACCACTGTATATAATCGTCTGCTTAGGAGCAATATATTAATAAGGGATGCCTCCTCTTTTACAGGGCTTGACGGTTCTTACATACGTGTTGCTGTAAAGGATGAAAAGTCAAATGATTTGTTTTTGGAATCATTATTGCGTTGTCTTATATAAATTTTAAATGTCCCGGACATATGTTCGGGACATTTGTTTTACTTGCTTTTTGTAAAAACTTGTGATATAATTGCAAGGATTATATTTTAAGTCGTTTATACGGCAGAACGGAGTAAATTATGGAAAACAAAAACAATTTTAAACCATATATTCCTGCGGAAAAGATAACTCCCGAAATTACAGTTACATCAGTAATTATGGGTATTCTTCTTGCTGTAATATTTGGAGCTGCTAATGCTTATCTGGGACTAAGAGTAGGGCTTACCGTTTCTGCTTCCATTCCGGCAGCGGTTATTGCAATGGGGGTTATACGTGTTATTATGCGTAAAAACTCAATTTTGGAAAGCAATATTGTACAGACAGTAGGTTCCGCAGGTGAATCATTGGCTGCAGGGGCTATTTTCACATTACCTGCCCTTTTTCTATGGGCGTCAGAAGGTGTTATGGACAAGCCTACTATTCTTGAAATTACTTTAATTGCTCTTTTGGGCGGTCTTTTGGGCGTATTCTTTATGGTTCCACTTCGCAATGCGCTTATTGTAAGAGAACACGGTGTGTTACCTTATCCTGAAGGTACAGCTTGTGCAGAAGTTTTACTTGCGGGGGAAGAAGGCGGGGCAAATGCATCTACCGTATTTGCAGGTATGGGCTTTGCAGCAGCTTTTAAATTTATAATTGACGGTCTTAAGGCAGTTCCCGGTGAAATATCTTTTGCAGTAAAAGGTTATGCCGGCGCAATCGGTACTCAGATATACCCTGCTGTTATGAGTGTTGGTTATATTTGCGGACCTCGTATTTCATCATATATGTTTGCCGGCGGTGTGCTTAGCTGGTTGGTGTTGATTCCTCTTATTGTACTTTTCGGTCAGGATATGATTATGTATCCGGGTACAGAAACAATCGGTGATATATATGAAGCAAATGGTGCAAGCGGTATCTGGAGCTCATATATTCGTTACATCGGTGCAGGGGCTTTGGCTGCAGGAGGTATTATAAGTCTTATTAAATCACTTCCTCTTATTGTTCGCACTTTTGCAGATGCTCTAAAGAGTATGTCTCAAAAGTCTGAAATTGGTAATGAGAGAACAGCACAGGATATTAACATAAAAATAGTTTTAATTGCGATTGCTATTCTTACTCTTTTAGTGTGGTTGGTACCTGCTATTCCTGTATCATTACTTGGTGCAGTTATTGTAGTTGTTTTCGGATTCTTTTTTGCAACAGTATCATCCCGTATGGTTGGTCTTGTAGGAAGCAGTAACAACCCTGTATCGGGTATGGCTATTGCAACATTGCTTATAGCAACAGTTATCCTTAAGCTTACAGGTCAGGTTGGTGCGGCAGGTATGCACGCTGCTATTGCAATAGGTTCAATAATTTGTATCGTTGCGGCAATTTCCGGTGATACATCACAGGACCTTAAGACGGGCTTTTTGCTTGGTGCAACACCTAAAAAACAGCAGATTGGTGAAATTATCGGCGTAGTTGCGGCAGCTTTGGCTATTGGCGGTACATTGTATCTTCTTGACAGTGCTTGGGGATTTGGATCCGAAGAACTTGCGGCTCCTCAGGCAACTTTGATGAAAATGATTATTGAAGGTGTTATGGAGGGCAATCTTCCCTGGGCGTTGGTATTTACGGGCGTTTTTATTGCAGTAGTAGTTGAAGTTGTGGGTATACCTGTACTTCCATTTGCAATCGGTGTTTACCTTCCTGTTCATCTTAATGCCTGCATTATGGTGGGAGGCCTTGTGCGTCTAGCACTTGATAAGATGAAGCGTGCAGAGGACGAAAAGAAAGCAATTGTTAACGACGGTATCCTTTTCTGCTCCGGTATGATAGCGGGTGAAGGTCTTATAGGTATATTACTTGCATTGTTTGCAGTATTTGGAATAGATTCTGTAATAGATATTTCGGGTATTCTTGGTTTGTCAACACCTGTTGCAAATATCGCAAGCCTTGTAGTATTTGGACTTATCGTATTGAGCGTTCTTAAATTTTCACTTTGGAAAAAGCGCAGTAAATAATTATGAAAAAGAATGTTATAAAGAAAAATTATCTCGAAGGTATTCCATTTCGACGTCCGGATATTAAATGGACAACTGCGGAGGATGGAATGGTTACTTTGGAAATTGAAAATACCGGTCTTTTTAATAAAATTGCCCAAAAATTTTTCAAAAAACCAAAAATCAGTTACGTTCACCTTGATGAAACAGGAAGCTTTGTTTGGCCGTTAATTGAGGGGGACAAAAACCTGATTGAAATAGGAGAATTTGTAAAAGAGCATTTTGGAGAAAAGGCGGAGCCTTTGTATGAAAGATTAGCAAAATATTTTCAGATACTTGAAAGTTATAATTTTATACAATGGAAATAAATAGGGGTGTGCAGCAAAATAAATTTTATTTTGCTACACACCCTTTTTATTGTATAGGCAAATTGGTGAAGTCCTGCAAGGTTTCATCTATTTCTTTCTTTATATAAGGATACCAATACTTAAAATCAGTTTCTATCCTTATGGTTGCCCCTATATTTTTTTCATTAAAATAGGGTTCTACAATAACCTTATGACCAATATCCTCCAATGCAAAGGATAATCCCAGCATTTCTTTTTCCGATAGCTCCTCTAAACCAAAATCAGAATATTTTATCTCAAAAACCATATAATATATAGGTCGGTAACAGTATAATGCAGTGGGTGTTACTATGACAGACTGGTAAGCCAACATAGTTTGTTTAGGTTTTGGATTTTGAGAGTGTTTTAAATCCTTCAGTACATTTTCTTTAATAACTTCAATATTTTTATTTAAAATAAATTCTTTTATTTTATTAAAAAAGGCGGTATTTATAATTTTTTCTTTTTCAATTATACCGGATTTCCTCTTTTCTTCAGCTTCTTTCAGCAAATTGTATTCCTTAGAATGTATTTTATATTTAATTACATAGAATAAAATACCAATAAATATTAGAATTGCGATGGGTATAGCCAATTTTGTCCCTCCAGACAGATTTTTCAAAAAAGACATCTTGTAGATGTCAAAACGTGTTTTATTATAACATATAATTTAGGAAATTACAAGCACTAAATGTCGAATTTCTTGAAAAAGAGGGTTTTTATATGTTTAAGAACAAAACGTATGATGGTCTGAACAATTTAAGCGGCAAAAATATTGCAAAATACAGGAAGGAGTATGTTCCCAAAATGTCTCAACGTATGCTTGCGGACAAATTGCAGTTGATAGGAATAGATTTGGACAAAAATGCTGTACAAAGGATAGAATGCGGAAAACGTTTTGTTACAGATATTGAGTTAATTGCTTTTGCCAAAGTTTTGAATAAAAACATTAATGAATTATTATTGGATGTGTTATAGAGGGTATGAAAAAGCTAAGATAAAACAAACATATTTTATCTTAGCTTTTTATGTGATTTTGGGATGTTTTTATGAAATTTTTAGTTTGTTCATATGTTTATGATATTTCCATCAAGGTCCTTCCAGGTAAATTTACTACTTTCCAGAACTAAATATCCGTGATGGCTGTTTTCCTTTGGAATGGAAACGGACCCCGGGTTTATGTAAGTATAGCTTTCGTGATTTATGTATTTTGGAATATGGGTATGGCCGTGCAACAGTATATCACCATTTTGCAGAGGAGGAAGATTGCTTTCGTTATAATTATGTCCGTGTGTTGCATAAATAATTTTATCTCCGTTGGAAATAATGCAATAATCTGCAAGAATTGGAAATTCTAAAACCATCTGGTCAACCTCTGTGTCGCAATTACCCCGTACACATAATATTTTTTCCTTTAATTCATTAAGCATATTTATTACTGATTTTGGGTTATAATCCTTTGGCAAATCATTTCGGGGACCGTGATATAGAATATCTCCCAAAAGTAAAATTTTATCCGCTTTTTCCGCCTTATATGCTTCTATCATTTTTTTACAGTAATATTCGGAACCGTGTATGTCCGACGCAATAAACCATTTCATTTGAAGAATTCTCCTTTGATTAAATTAATACATTGGTTTTAATCAATATATCACTTGGAAAAAGTATTGTCAATAAAAAGTGATAAAAACACTATTCGTAAAAAATGCCCATACAATAATGCTTGACAATGGTTGTCGTGTAGTATAAAATAAAAAGATAGAGAGATTTTTAATCACTTTTTAATAATGTTTGTAATAAAATGGTATATATCTTATATACCGGAGGTTTAATAATGATTTGCAATAATATTTTAGAAACAATCGGCAACACACCTATGATAAGGTTGTCACGTATGGCAGATCCTAATGGTGCTGAAATATTGGTTAAGTTTGAAGGGCTTAATGTAGGCGGGTCCATAAAGACACGAACTGCTTATAATATGATATGTAAAGCTGAAGAACAGGGTATAATAAATAAAGATACAATAATTGTAGAGCCTACAAGCGGTAATCAGGGTATCGGACTTGCTTTGGTAGGTGCGGTACGCGGTTATAAGACGAAAATTATTATGCCGGATTCGGTCAGTGAAGAACGCAGAAAGTTAGTGGAGCACTATGGTGCAGAGGTTATACTTATTCACGACGGGGGGAATATCGGAGCTTGTATTGAGGAATGCTTGCAGACTGCACTTAGGATGCAGGCGGAAGACCCCAATGTGTTTGTACCTCAACAGTTTGAAAATCCGGCTAATCCCCAAATTCAAAGGGAACAGACGGGTATGGAGATTTTAAGACAGGTTAACGGCCCTATTCACGGCTTTTGCTCCGGTATAGGTACGGGCGGTACCATAACCGGTATAGGTGAAACTTTAAAGGCTGAAAATCCGAATATGGAAATATGGGCTGTAGAGCCTGAGCACGCTGCAATTTTGTCCGGAGGTTCAATAGGTACACACCTTCAGATGGGTATAGGCGACGGCCTTATACCTACAATATTGAATCAAAATATTTACAATGATATTTGTATCATAAAGGATGAAGAAGCTATTCGCACAGCCAAGGAGCTTGCTTCAAAGGAAGGTATTATGTGCGGTATTTCAAGCGGTACAAATGTTGCGGCAGCTATAAAGCTAGCTAAAAAATTAGGTAAGGGGAAGACGGTTGTTACGGTTTTGCCCGACACTGCAGAAAGATATTTTTCAACACCGCTATTTTAATAATTGCGGCAGTTAAGATATAAATTTTACACAGGAGGAAGATTTATGAACAGTAATGTAAGACCTGATACTATGGAACGTATCACAACAAAAGAACTTGCAGATAAATTTATTGACGAACAGGTTGCTGCAGTTCGCACACAGGTAGGGGATAAGAAGGTTTTGCTGGCTTTGTCAGGCGGTGTTGACAGTTCTGTTGTTGCAGCCTTGTTAATTAAGGCTATCGGCAAGCAGTTGGTTTGCGTACACGTAAATCACGGGTTGATGCGTAAGGGCGAAAGTGAAGAAGTTATCGAAGTATTCCGCAATCAGTTAGATGCAAACTTAATATATATTGATGCAACTGATCGTTTCCTTGGCAAATTGGACGGCGTTGCAGAGCCTGAAAAGAAGCGTAAAATTATTGGTGGAGAATTTATCGTTGTATTTGATGAGGAAGCTCGTAAGCTTGATGACATAGATTTCCTTGCACAGGGTACAATTTATCCTGATATTTTGGAAAGTGACGGCGTAAAGGCACATCACAATGTGGGTGGATTACCTGAAGATATGAAGTTTGAACTTGTTGAGCCTGTAAAATTGCTTTACAAGGACGAGGTTCGTGTTGTTGGTAAGGCTTTGGGATTACCATCTTCAATGGTAGACCGTCAGCCGTTCCCCGGACCCGGTCTTGGCGTTCGTTGTCTTGGTGCAATTACACGCGACAGACTGGAAGCACTTCGCGAAGCAGATGCTATCCTTCGTGAAGAATTTGATAAATGCGGCCTTGCGGGTAAGGTTTGGCAGTACTTTATTGCTGTTCCTGACTTTAAAAGCGTAGGAGTAAAGGATGACAAGCGTTATGAAGGCTGGCCTGCAATTATCCGTGCAGTAAATACAGTTGATGCTATGACTGCAACAATTGAAGAAATCCCTTACGAAGTTCTTCATAAAATAACAGACAGAATCACCCACGAAGTACCGGGCATAAACCGTGTTTTGTTAGACCTAACACCAAAGCCAATTGGTACAATTGAATGGGAATAAAATGAAAAATCCCCGAAAGCCTTGAAATATCAGGGTTTTCGGGGTTTCTTTTTGCCTTTTGAGTACATTTTGAGTACAATTTTTAATTATTCTTGGGATGAAGGTTTGTAATAGTCAACAAATGCTTTTGCATCACTTGGTTTTAAATCCCAGTGTTTCACTATCATATTATTGATGGTTTCTTCAGGAACGCCTGCCTCAAACATAGCAGTGATCGCATTTTTAATTCCGATTTCTTTTTCAATTAATACCTGATTTTCAATTCCTTGCCTAACGCCTTCTCTAGCACCATCTAAAAGTTCTAAACCTATCCATTTTAACGTGTCAGCCGTTTTTTGTTTCATAATATTAACTCCTATATTTATTTTTGACTTTTAACCTTAGTTAAGCAAAGTGTTTGAATGCTGAAGTTCAAGCTCAACAACTTCTTTTTGCTCTTTCAATTCCTCTAAAATATTAATAAGCTCTTTATCAGATGTGTCGCAGATTTCTGCGGCACATTTTTCGTATTTGTGGTTAATTCTTTCCCACTTTAAAATATCACTTAATATGTTCTCATTCTTTAAGTAATACAAAAGGGTGTTGGCAGATAAGTCGGTTTTGTCTGTCTTTGCATCAAAGAAATTTGTTATGAACGGGTTTATAACAAAGCTAACGGTATCTGCATTTATCATACCGCTTTCTTCTCTTTCACCGTTTATGGATGCGATTTTAGTTTTAATGAGCATAATCATCAATCCCATAAAATCGCCTACGGTCTCAAGTCTTATATTATTTTCAAAACCTGCAAGCGCAAACGAGCTTACACCGAGAGCTTCTGCAAGTCTATCTATTTGCGCTGCTTGAGGAATCATTTTGTTTGTTTCATATTTTCTTATGGAAACCGGATGTATGCCTGAAAGTTCAGCAAGCTTTGCTTGGGTAATACCTATACGGCTTCTGAAATACTTAATTTTTTCGCCTATTGTCATAGCATTTCTGCTCCTTTCATAGTTTGCTCGCTACAATTATAACACACAAAAATAAAAAAATCCATACTTTTTTGAAAAAATGTTAAATATGAACATTTTGTGAAAATTCAAATTTACTCTTGACAAGATGTAGCGAATGAGCTACAATATAATCAAAGTAGCGACAACACTACAAAACATATGGAAGGAGGATGGCTAATGAGTGTTCAGAACAAAACCTACATTACTGCAACAGAATTAGCGGAAATGCTCGGAATATCCAAAGGGCACGCTTATAAAATCATAAGAGGTCTGAACAACGAGCTTAAAAAAGATGGATATATTGTTTTTTCGGGAAAAGTACCCAAAGACTATTTTAATAAGCGCTGTTACGGCTACGGCGTACAATGAGGAGGTAGTAAGCTATGAAGGCTGAAAAAGACAAGAATACCGGGAAATGGCTCATTCAATTCCGATATACAAATTGGCAGGGTGAGCGAAAGAAAACAACAAAACGAGGCTTCAATACAAAAAGAGAGGCAGAAGAATGGGTGAGAAACATTCTGATGTCGCAGCAAGCGGATTTTAATATGAACTTTGAAGAGTTTGTAAAAATCTACAGAGCTGATGTAAGCAACAGAATCAGATCATCTACATCGGAAACCAAAGACAATATTATTGATAAGAAAATCTTACCGTACTTCGGTAAGAAGAGTGTAAACAGTATAACGGCTGCTGATATCCGAAATTGGCAAAATACTATGATGTCGCTACGCAAAAAGGACGGCAAGCCTTATTCTGAAACATATCTACACACTATCAATAATCAGCTTACGGCAATATTTAATTATGCTGTTAAATTCTATGACCTTGCCAACAATCCTTGCAGAAAAGCAGGAAGTATGGGAAGAAAGCAGGCTGACGAAATGCGATTCCTGACGGTTGATGAGTTTTCAAGATTTATTGATGGTGTTATGGATAAGCAGAAATCCTATGTTACATTTATGACCTTGTTTTGGACGGGGATGCGATTGGGTGAAATGCTTGCTTTAACACCTGCGGATGTCGATTTCGAAAACAAAACCATACGAATTGACAAATCCTATGACACAAAGCATAAGTCAAATGGTCCTACAAAGACCTACACTTCAACAAGGACAATAACGGCTCCGGAATTTCTTCTTGCAGACATCAAGGATTATATGAATTCCGTTTATGGCTTGAAGAAAAACGACAGATTGTTTGGTGTAACAAAATACTATATGGAGCACGAGAAGGAACGGGCTTTAAAGAACAGCGGGATTCCTCATATTAGAATACACGATTTGAGACATTCTCATTGTGCATTGCTTTTCGAAATGGGAATACCACCGCTTGAAGTGAAGGAAAGATTAGGGCATAAGAACATTGAAACAACGCTCAATGTATATGCTCATGTCTATCCGGGTAAGCAGAGGGTTCTTTCAGACAAGCTTGATAAAGTGTATAAGGAGGGGTTACAAAGTGGCAAGGAAGAATGAAAACAGAGTTCGCAGTAAAACAGTAAGTTTTTATGTAACACCGTTGGAGCACACGGAGCTGTTGGCAAGAATTAAGGTGTCGGGAATGCCAAAGGGAGAGTATTTTATACAATCCTTATTGCATCAAAAAATTGAAATTTATGTCGGCAAATACCAAAGTGATCGCTTGGCACTTGAACTTAAAAAGCTGAGAGAAACACTTGAAACTGTAACCGATATTGATGATATCGCCGATACAATTATTGAATGCCACGCTCTGCTGAACCAATTACAAGAGGTTACGGCTGATAATGCAAAGTTATCAGCCGATGACTTCAGAACAATAACTTGAACGAAGGAGGTGGTTTTATGTGAGAGGGAATTTCTTCAAAATGGATAATGATATTTTCAAATGTGGGTTAGATGCTTACGAATTTATGGTTTATTCATACCTTGTGATGAAAGCAGACAGAGATAAAATGACCTGCTATCCGACAGTAAGTAAAATTGCTGTGGATTGCGGCATCAGTAAATCTCAGGTACATAAGGTTACAGCTTCGTTAGAAGAGAAAGGCTTAATTACAAAGAAAATGCGATACAAGGACACCATAAACGGTAAAAAACATCAGACAAGTAGCCTCTATCATATAGAGCCACTGCCTACACAATATGGAGGGAGTGGCTCCGTATTAAATACCCACTCACTCTCCGATATAGAGGGGAAATAAATAAACAAGAATTATATATCAATATTCATTTATCAAAAACCACTACAACAAGAAGGTGAGGTCGTGGATTATAAAACGACACAATTTAACTATTATCTCGATGAATGTTATTTTCATCCCGAACGAGATAAGGAATTTTCTTCTGAAACCGAAAAGAATTTAGCAAGAAAGGCTATGGAGCTACTTTGGAATAAGGAAAGTATTAAAGTAAATGACATTACATATTCCAACGAGGAAATAAGACAGAAGCTACAAGATGAAATGATGCCGGAAATTTTGGACAGAGCCGTAGAGGTTTACCGAGATGCAAAAGGCGTTAAATCAGAAACGGCATATCTTGCAGGCTGTATTTTCAGAACTCTCATAGACTACGATGCGTATATAGAACGGTTATTCAGACAGACATTCAGAGGGTAAGTAAAGAGAATTCTACTAATCATTTTCACGGAGCCGTACACGGCTCTGTGGAGGTGGTTAGAGAAAATAAATGATAATTTTAAGGAGGAATCTACCAATGAAAGAAAGATTTATGGAAAACGGAATTGAGTATGTAAGATGCGGAAATTATTACATACCAAACTTGACGGTGCCGGAGTGTAAGCACGAAATCGGCAAGTATGGAAGGTTAAGAAGAAAGTATTTGAAATCCAATAAGCATTGTCAGTATAGTACACTTCTGATGACCGGAAAACTGCTTGAGCATCTGCACGAAGTTGATGTTCGAGCACAAGAAATCTTAGAAAGATTCATCAAGGAAGCAGAGCAAAATGCTCCCGATAAAGCTAC
>JAZOOD010000005.1:0-19638 GCA_045654805.1 Clostridia bacterium
CACAATACGATAATCGATGTTCCCGCATATCCATTATAACAGATGCTTTGAATTCTGGCGAGTACTTTCTTTGTTTTTGCCCTTTTTTACTCATAAAAATATGCACCTCCAAAAGTGTCTAACTTTTGGGGTGCATATCAATTTAATATTCGCATACTCTTTGTTATAAAATAATTAGTCAACTTTTTTCATTTTAAGTCTTAATTTATCGGAAATCATTGCAATAAATTCGCTGTTTGTGGGCTTGCCCTTGGACTGATTAATAGTAAAGCCAAATATATTGTTAAGTGTATCTGTATCTCCTCTATCCCACGCAACCTCAATAGCATGGCGAATTGCCCTTTCAACTCTGCTTGCAGATGTATTAAAACGCTTTGCAACTGTGGGATACAAAAGCTTTGTTATAGATTCAATTAATAGCCTGTCCTCAAGCACAAGCATAATTGCCACCCTAAGGTAAGAATAGCCCTTGATATGTGCAGGTACTCCAATTTCATGAATCATATCTGTTACCATACTTTCAACATCCTCAACCTTGAGTTTTTCATTTTTGGATTCTGCAGGAGAATTTTTAAGTACCATTCTGCAACGGTCTATCATTTCATTAATATCTATTTTTCGTGACATTGCATAATTTACACCTAATTTATAGGCGTTAGTCATAAACTCATCAGTAGGACAGGCTGTTACCGTAACGACCTTTGGTCTGTCCTTTGCTGAAAAGCTCTGTAAATGATTAAGTACTCCTATGCCATCCAACTGAGGCATTACGTTGTCCAATAACACCACGTCGGGCTTTTTATTCCTTATCATATCCAACCCTGATATTCCATCAAAGGCTGCACCTGAAAACTCAACATCATCCTGCATCTGGACATAATCTCTTACCAAACTGCAAAATTCTCTGTTGTCGTCTACTACCATTAGTTTCATTTTTTCCATTTTCGATTACCCTCCTGTAATTTTTTGTCTTGTTTAAAATAATTATAATATTTTTGGAAGGATTTTACAATAGAAATTGGAAAATTTTTCCAATTTTTCATTAAGTTTGGTAACCTTGCTTTTTTTCGCGATTTTTTCGACAAATTCTTCATTTTATCGACATAATAAAATTTCGAAAACCGTTATAAAATCACATTTGTATTGACAAATTGCACAAAGAGATTTTCAGGATATGTGAATTTAATTTTAACGATTTTAAAAAAAGTTGATATTAATGTTAAAATCTGCTACAATATTAATAAGAAATAATAGGTGGTGTGATGTAAATGAGTCATAGAGTTTTAAAAGAAAGAATAAAAAAACATAATTTTATTTTACTTACTATTGCAGGTTTGATAAACGCATTTGGTGTTACTGTATTTTTAAATCCCGTAAAGTTATATGATAGCGGTATTTCGGGTACATCTATGCTACTTTCCCAAATAACTTCTCCTGCTTTATCTCTTTCGTTTTTCCTTATTGTACTTAATGTTCCGATGTTTCTGTTTGGCTTGAAAAAACAGGGCTGGCCCTTTACTTTATATTCCCTATATGCGGTAGCTATATACTCATTAGGTGCATGGCTTATTAATGACGTATTACCAATAGAAGTTAATCTTGCCTCCCCGCTTGCAGGAAATGACCTTTTGTTATGCGCCTTATTTGGCGGTCTTATTTCCGGTATAGGCAGCGGTCTTACAATAAGATACGGCGGTGCTATCGATGGTATCGAAGTTATGGCGGTTATATTTGCCAAACAACTTAACGTAACTGTTGGTACATTTGTAATGGCATATAATGTTATTTTATACATAATCTCAGGTATTGTTATTCAAAACTGGATTTTACCCCTGTATTCCATAGTAACATACGGTGCGGCACTTAAAACCATTGACTTTATTGTAGAAGGTCTGGACCGTAATAAGGCAGTAATGATTATTACCAATATGGCTGAGGACATAGGGGATGCACTTGCCGACACCTTTGGCAGTGGATATACAGTATTACCTGCCATAGGCGGATATTCCGGCCACGAGAAAACAGCAATATACTTTGTGGTAAACAGATTTGAAATTGCAAGAATGAAAGATATTGTACACGAGCTTGACCCTTATGCATATATAACGATTACTGAGGTTGCTGATGTATATAAAAACAGTTAAAACAAACCCTGCACTAAGTGCAGGGTTTTATTTTATCAAAATTTATCAGGATAAAAAGCTTTTGCTAAATTTTCTACAGCATAAGCCATACGGTTACCCGGTAGCACGCTTTCCAAAGTAATTATCGCAAATCGATTGTTTTTTACACAATCAAGTTGGGAAAGTGACGGATTCGCTTTAATTTCAGCGATTTTTTCCTCAACAGAAGGTTTATCATAATCGTGGATAACAATCACATCGGGATTACGTTTTAAAACTTCTTCATAACTTACGGTTACCCAGTGTTTTTCTGTTAAATCATCAAAAATGTTTTTGCCCCCTGCCTGTTCAATAAGCAAGGATTCAAAGTTAATGCCTGAACAGGTAAACACACCGTCATTTCCGCTATCATAAATCAAAACATTTAAGGGCTTTATATCTTTTAATTTATTTTGTACCGCATAAATTCTTGCCTTTTGGTCCTCAACAAACCTTTCAGCAGTTTCCTCTATTTTAAATATTTTTCCTATATCTAAAATTTCCTTATACTGTTCCTCAAGTGTGGTGGCGGAATTGACATAAACCTTCATACCATACTGCCCGACTTCGTCAATATTAACTCCCTCATCGCTTATTTCCCAATCCAGAGCATAGATAAAATCCGCTCCGCTTGTAAGTACAGCTTCTCTTGTTGCTTCCGCATAATTTAGTTGAGTAATATTATTTACTGCATCTGCATATTCAGCCAAAGGGCCTCTGCTGTGATTTACCAACGACTTTCCTATAACATATTCTTCCAGACCCAATGCAACAAAAAGCTCCGTACAGTTAGGTCCTAATGTCAGTATCCTTTGAGGACGGTGGTCTATAGTTAAACTCCTGCCATAATTATCAACAGTTACAGGGTATCCTTCAGTTACCTTTGCTGTCTGTTGCTCAGCCGTGGATGAATTACAACCGGTAAACAACAATACCATCATTAACAATGTCAACATCAAACCAACAATTTTTTTCATTTAATCTTCTCCTTTTAATTCAGTTGTTGTCCATTGAGGTAGAAATGTAATAGCTGGCTTTCCGGTAACCGGATGCTTGGCTACTGAAGATTTTACACCAAATATATCTAGGATTTTTTCCTCAGTTAAAACCTCTTCAGGGATACCGCTATATAACACCGTGCCATCCTTCATTGCATATATTCTATCACAATAAAGCGACGCCATATTAAGGTCATGTATAGCAGACAGTACAGTTACTTTAAGCCTTTTTATAAAATCAAAAATCTGCATTTGATAGTTAATGTCCAGATGATTTGTCGGTTCATCAAGAATGAAAAAATCACTTTCCTGTGCAACAGCACGTGCTATAATAACCCTTTGTTTTTCGCCTCCGGAAAGATTTTGGTAATTACGTTTTTCCATTTTTTCCATACCAAGGTGTTCCAGGGAGTGATGCACCATATATTTATCATATTCTGTATCGACATCAAGCAATTTTTTATGGGGTGAACGTCCCATTGCTACAATCTCTTCCACAGAAAAGTCAAATGGAACTTCATTTTCCTGCCCTACCACTGCTAATTTTTGAGCTGATTTTTTATATTTCATTTTTAGCAAATCTTCACCATCTAGGATAATTGTTCCGCTATCGGGAGAAATTGCACGATATACATTTTTAAGCACTGTAGACTTTCCGCTTCCGTTTGGTCCGATTATGCCAACAAATTCACCATCTTCTACATTTATAGAAATATTGCTTATCGCCTCTTTATCGTCATAAGAATAAGTAAGACCGTTAATTTGCATACGCATAAATTACCCTCCTCTCTACTTTCTGTCCCTTGTGTTTTTCTTCAAAAGCCATATAAACACCGGCCCGCCTATAATTGCAGTCAAAATACCAACAGGTAACTCTTCAGGAGCTATAAGCATCCTTGCAACCACGTCAACCCATACCACCAATATACCCCCAAGAAGGGCAGATATTGGAAGTACCTTTTTGTGGTCACCGCCAACTAAAAGCCTTGTGAAATGAGGTACCATAAGCCCCACAAAGCCGATAGAACCACTGACCGCAATAGTAACACCGGCCATAAGCGACGCTACCAATATAAGTAATTTCTGCAACCTACGGACATTAATGCCCAATGCACCGGCACTTTCATCACCAAGTAAAAGCAAATTAAGCCCGCGGTAATTTATCATCAAAATAAACATACATGCCAAAAGTATCGCAAAAGGTAGTCCAAGATATGCCCACTTTGCACCTGCAAGACTTCCTGACATCCAAAATTCCGCATTATGAAGACCAAGTGCATTTGGAGCACTTAACTTAATAATACTTGTTACACCATCCATAATCATAGACAAAGCCACACCGGAAAGCAAAAGCTGGGTTATATTTATCCTACCGCGAACGCGAGAAATTGTGTATACTATCAATATAGTTATCAAAGAACCTATAAAGGCGCTTATAGAAAGTGAATAAGTACCCAAAAAGGAAAATGCACCGAATAACATTCCCAATGTAGCAAAGGCTGATGCACCTGATGAAACCCCTAATATAAACGGATCTGCAAGATGATTACGCACCAATGCCTGCATAGTTACACCGCAAACTGAAAGGGATGCACCCACTATCATTCCCAACAATACTCGCGGAAGCCTTAAACCAACCACAATATTAAATTCCAACGGTTGCCACGTAGGATTTATAAAATCACCTATAAAAGGTATTTTTGAAATCAAAATTTTTCCAGTAATTAGTGGCGACACACTTACAGGGCCTATACCTACTGCAAGGATTACGGATATTACCGCAACAACCACAAGTACAATTATCATTGATAGCATATTTACTTTTGAAGTCTTAAAGTTTTTCATTTGTTTCTCCTCAAATAAAAAACCATATAACTCACCCTGCTGGCAAATCATATGGCTACATATCCATTAAAATATTAATTTGTTAAAATTAGTCAAGGTACTTCTGTCCGTAAAATATCTGCTTCATGCAAATGCTGAATTCATTATACAATCATTAGCGAAAAATGTCAATAGATTATATAACACAAATTATATTACCCAAAACCACATGGATAATGTAAAATTCAGTATATTTAATAAAAAGGCAGATTGTAAAATCAAATTGCCCTGAAAAACAGGGCAATTTTAATAGTACTGCATAAAATTTTAAGATTTTTTTATGATTCTTATAAATTGTATTACAGCCGTAGGAATAAACGCTAATCCAACAATCATTGCAACCTGTGGCATACTAAGTGCTGATACTTCAAACAAATTGCCCAAGAATGGTACAAGCAAAACCAGCAGTAACAGTATGATTCCTGCAAAAAAAGCATATATACTTGCCATATTACTTTTAAATCCAATTTTGAAAACGGATTGCTCGCTTCTACAATTAAAACCGTGGAACAATCGTGCCATAGTAAGTGTGGCAAAAGCCATGGTACTTGCCAACATCTCATTACCAGATTTGTATCCGATATGGAAAGCTATCATTGTACATACAGCAATCAATCCACCTTGCAGCAGGAGATTAAACATAAATTTTTTGTTTAAAATGCCTTCCCTGGGATCTCTCGGCTTTTTGGAAAGCAGGTTATCTTCTGATGGTTCCATACCAATTGCAATTGCCGGCAAAGAGTCAGTCAACAAATTCATGAACAGCAAATGTACCGGTGCAAACGGTACCGGAAGAGCAAATATCGATGTGTAAAGCACAGACATAATTCCCGCCATATTGCCTGAAAGCAAAAACTTAATTGAATTTTTGATGTTTCTGTATACATTCCTTCCATTTGCAACCGCTTTGATAATTGTTGCAAAATTATCATCAGTCAAAATCATAGCAGCAGCATCCTTAGAAACCTCTGTTCCTGTAATGCCCATAGCTACACCAATATCCGCTTTTTTCAAAGCCGGTGCGTCATTTACCCCGTCGCCGGTCATGGCGACAATATTTCCCTTTTTCTGCCATGCGTTAACAATAGAAATTTTATTTTCCGGTGATACACGGGCATAAACGGAAATTCTGTCAATCTTTTCAGACAATTCTTCTTCCGACATTGCGTCAAGTTCTACTCCTGTCACAGATATGTCCCCGTCTTCGAAAATACCAATTTGTTTCGCGATTGCCGTTGCCGTAATCTTATGGTCGCCGGTAATCATAATTGGTTTTATTCCGGCTTTTTTCGCACTGACTACTGCATCTTTAGACTCTTCTCTTGGAGGGTCCATCATAGCGATAAGACCAACAAATATATAATCATCTTCATCTGCAAGCTCAAGAGTTTCTTTATTCTCCATCTCCTTATAACCAAAGGCCAGTACTCTAAGCCCATTCTGTGAAAACTCCATATTTTTTTCCAAAATATTCGATTTATCTTCTTCCGTTATAGTCCTAATGCCATCACTTGTACGAATACGGCTTGTTCTATTCAGTAATACATCGAGTGCCCCCTTTGTTAATATTGTAGGAACACCGTGAATTTGATACATTGTAGACATAAGCTTTCTGTCAGAATCAAATGGTAGTTCTGCAATTCTGGGCATTATTGCACGGAAGAATTCCTCATTCAAGTCAATAGAACGCGCCATTTCCAACAAACAATATTCTGTGGGGTCTCCAATTCCCTTTCCTTCTACAATGGCAGAATCATTTGTCAACATAACATTATACAGCAAGTAGCGATGTAATTGCTTTTTCAAATCCAGTTCCTTTGGTACAATTGTCTCACCATCAATATACACTTGCTGAACTGTCATTTTATTTTGGGTCAAAGTACCGGTCTTGTCAGAACAAATAACAGATACGCAACCAAGACTTTCTACCGCTTTTAAATCCTTAATAATAGCGTTTTCCTTCGCCATCTTCTGTGTCCCCATAGCCTGAACAATAGTGACTATTGAGCTGAGCGCCTCTGGAATCGCTGCTACTGCCAATGCAACTGCAAACATCATAGAGTCCAAAACCGGCATTTTACGATAAATGCTTAACAGAAATACTATTACTGAAATCACCATAATCACCGCTGCCAATCGACTGCTAAACTGATCAAGACTAATCTGTAGCGGTGTTTTTTTCTCTTTAGTTTCATTCATAAGAGAGGCAATCTTTCCAATCTCCGTATCCATTCCGGTACCGGTCACAACAACTGTTGCACGGCCATATGTCACAAGACTTCCGGAATAGACCATATTTATTCTGTCACCTAATGGAGCATCTTCCTCTATTGAAACATCCTGTTTTTCCACATTTGTAGATTCACCAGTAAGTGCACTTTCATTTACCTGCAAAGAAAAATTTTCCAGTATTCTGCCGTCTGCAACCACCATATCTCCGGCCTCTAATATTACAATGTCTCCGGGGACAACATCCTTGGAAGGGATTTCCACCTTCTTGCCGTCTCGAATAACCTTCGCATTAGGAGAAGACAAAGACTTTAAACTATCCAAGGATTTCTCTGCCTTTTTGTGTTGCAACGTACCCAAAATTGCATTCATAATAACAACTGCAAAAATTACAATAGTGCTCTCCACGTTACCGGACAGCATTGAAATAACAGCGGCAATAGCCAGTATAATTACCAGTAAATCTGCAAATTGCGAAAGAAATACCTGTAACGTGCTTTTTCTTTTTCCTTCCTGTATTACATTATATCCCCTTTCCTGCAATACATCTTTTGCACTTTCGTTTGAAAGTCCATGAATAGTTACTCCTAACTCTTCCAAAACCTTCTCTTTAGTAAGTAAATAATAATTTTTCATACGTTCCTCCAGATTTTTAATAAAAAGTGATAGTTTTCTATAAGACAAAAAAGACTTTTGGACATGACATTTCATGACCAAAAGTCTGGTAACCGAATACGGCATGTGCTACCAAGTTAAATTTAACTGCGATTGTTGATAACACATTAAAACTACTCCCTTTTGATAGAATAGATATTTTTTATATAGTATATTCTTTTTTTCTAAAAATGTCAACCACTTTTTATATTTTTCCCCTTAAAGGATAAATTAAACAATTTTTTGGAATTAATTTCTATTCTGTCAACGAGCACTTTTACTTAATTTTGTCTGCCTGAAGTAACATATTGTCAACAAATATTCCATACCCCCTGGTCGGGTCATTTACAAAAACGTGTGTTACGGCTCCTACTAACTTTCCATTCTGAACGATGGGACTTCCCGACATTCCCTGAACAATACCTCCTGTGCGACTTACCAGATTGTTATCTGTTATGTGAATTATCATACTTTTATTGTCCATAGAATTTATATTGATTTTTTCAATATTTACATTAAACTGTTCCACATTATTGCCGTCGATACAACAATATATTGTTGCTTCACCTGTAGAAACTTCCTGTCGTGATGCCACATTAATTACATTATCGAAATTTAGTTTTTCTTTAAAATATCCAAATATGCCGTATTCAGTATTTGTCTTTATTTCCCCTATCTCCGAAGAAATAAAGTATCCTTGCAATTCTCCAGTTTGTGAACAACTCCCTTTTTGCACACCATTAATTGAAGAATAGTAGATATTACCCCTTCCTGCTATTATTAAGTCTCCTGTATCTGCATCGGTTACTCCATGTCCCAAAGCACCAAAACGGTTTGTGTTAGGGTCAATAAATGTCAGAGTTCCTATGCCTGTTGTCCCATCTCTTGCCCATAAACCAAGATGATATTGCCCGTCCTCAGCTGATTTCACAGGTATTATAGTCGTGTTAAGTGTCTTGTCCCCCCGCTTAAAGCATATATTCATCCCAGTATCAGAGCTCTTGTTAACTACATTGGCAAATTCCGTTGCAGAAGTAACAGTATTTTCATTAACGGAAATTATAATGTCGCTTTCCTTAAGTCCCGCTTCCCTTGCGGGGCAATACCTTTTACCATCCTCGCCGTAAAAATCGGAAAAACCAAGTATCATTATACCTTCCACATTAATATTTACGCCGATACTTTGTCCTCCCAGCACAACCTCCGAGCTACTTACTGCTCCTACGATTTTATAGTCTGATGTGATAGGTGTATAATTAGCAAACTGATATGAAAATGCAAAAAAACCAATTAACAAAAAAGAAAGTTTTTTTGTTATCCCCCTATGCAACTAAATCACCTCACAGTGAATAAATTGCCCTTGATTGTAACATCATATCCTGCAAAAATTATTGGAATAAGTGTATATTTTGGTGGCGGATTATAAATCTTCTAAGCTTTTAAATACATATCCTTTCTCCTTTGCGACATTAATAATTTGTTCCAGTGCATTGGCATTATCTTCTGAGACAGCGTGAAGTAAAATAATTGCACCATTATGAAACTGCTTTGTTACTTGTTGTACTGCATAATCTGTACCATTTCGATTATTTGTATCCCAGTCGGCATAAGCAATGCTCCAGAAAATACTTTTATATCCGTTTTTTTGAGTTAACGCAAGTGTCCTTTCGGAAAATTCACCTTTTGGAGGGCGCATATACTTCATATTTGTATTGGTCAGCTCGCAAAAACCTTTATTAAGTTCCAAAAGTTCTTTAGTCAGTTCTTCATCTCCCACATCAGGCATACTTGGATGATTAACCGTATGATTGCCTACTATATGACCTTCCTCTACCATTCTTTTTATAAGTTCCGGCTCATTTTCAACATAGGGACCCGTTACAAAAAAGGCCGCCGGCGTATTTGTTTTCTTTAGCACATCTAAAATTTTTGAAGTATAGCCATTTTCGTAACCTTCATCAAAGGTAAGATACATTACTTTTTCTTCGGTATTTCCAAGGTAATATCCGCCGTATTTCTTTAACAGTTCCTGCCAATTCACAGGAACCTCCGGTTGCGAATTTTCAATTTTTTTAAGTCCCCATCCAATTTTTGTGTTGTCATAGCCCGTACCTTGTGCGACCATATTACTTTCCCCACATCCACAAAGTGAATTTGTCAGCACAAGGCATATTAAAAATAAAAAAAGCCTTTTCAAAACCACACCTCCCAACTTTAGTATGTGCAGTTTGAAAAGACTTTTGATGTTAATTTATTTCAGCATTGACAGGCAATTCCGGCTTGACATTTACGGTATTGTAGTTATCATATATTACCATACCCGGCTTAGCTCCGTTTGGTTTTTTTACATTTTTTATAACAGTATAGTCCACAGGAACATTTGCAGAATTCCTCGCCTTACTATAATAAGCACAAATCTTCGCCGCTTCTACTATTACATCATCCGACGGCTTTCTTCCCTCCGTTTTTATTACTGTATGGCTGCCGTGTATATACTTGGTATGAAACCACAGGTCATTTGCTTTTGACTGACGAAGTGTAAGTTCGTCATTTTGCATATTATTTCTGCCAACATACGCCACAAATCCATCGGAAAGATGAAATTCCAAGGGTTTAGAAACCTGCTTGCGTATTTTAGATTTTTCCACACGTTTTACGTGATAACCCTGAGTGTAAAGTTCATCGCGAAGTTCGTTTATTTCCCTTTCATTTTCCACAATCATAAGGTTTTCCTTAATGCTTTCGAGGTAATCAATCTCCTGCTTGGCGAGCTCCATTTGCTGTGCAGTTATAATCTCAGCATTTTTCAATTTTTGGTAAACTGTATAATACCTTTGTGCATTTTGTGAAGGTGAAAGTTCAGGTTTAAGGGGAATTTTTACAATCTCCATATTGTTATAATAATCCTCTAGTTCAACACATTCATCCCCGTAATTTATTCTGTACAAATTTGCAGTAATTAAGTCGCCAATAATCTTGTTTTTTTCCTTATTTTCGCAATCTTTCATTTTTTGTTGCTGTAAGGCGAGTTTTTTTTGACATCTTTGAATATTGGTATCCACAAATTTCAAAAGACTTGAGGTCTTTTGTGAAATGCGTTCCTGAAAATCTTTGGTTTTAAAAAATTCATCGACAGCATCGTTTAAATTTTCAAAACTTTTTATTATAAAATTATTTTCATAATGTGTAATATTTATTCCGCTGAAATCCTTAATTTTTTCACTGTCTTTGTACATTAAAACCGGTGAAAATCTGCCTTTTTTTATTTTTTCAAAAAATTCTTTTATATATTTTACAAATTTTATTTTTTGTTCATTTGTCATAAGTTGACAGTTTGTATCTGTACTTCCGGTGGCACAATATGCAATTTCCCGTGCAGAAAGCGGTCCTATTCCCACAAAGGTATCCAATAAAAATTTATCTGCACCAAGGCTGTAATTCCACAGTTTATTTACCAAAGTTTCATCATCAACAGTAAGGGGATTGATTTTTCCTTGGGATGGGGGCATTTCATACATCATACCCGGTATTAACTGACGTACCTGTGAAACAGAAAAATCAATATGTTTTATGCTTCCCAGTATCTTGCCTGCCGAATCGATGAGTACAATATTGCTGACCCTACCCATAACCTCTATAATAAGGCGTTTTACTGAAACGTCACCTAACTCATCATGGCTTTCAATATGAAATTCAACCACGCGCTCAAAATCCGGCTGCGTAACCGCCACTACCTTGCCGCCTAAAAGATGCTTACGTAAAAGCATACAAAACATAGGAGCTTTTTCGGGATTTTCTTTTTGCACCGTTGTAATATGCACACGGGGATTGGAGGAGCTTGCACTTAAAACCACCTTGCGATTTTTACCGCCGGAGCGTATTGCAAGAATAATTTCATCATATTCCGGCTGAAGTACCTTATCGACCCTACCCTGTGCCAATATATTATTAAGTTCGTGCACCATACAAGAAATTGTAATACCGTCAAATGCCATATATTTATATCCTTTCAAAAATTGCTTTTCTATTATTTTATCATATTTTCGTCATAATTAAAAGATAAAGTTAATATTTATTTACTATAAAGTATTACGGAGGTTTTATAAATGACAGAACTGAACAGGGAAAATGTATGTATAGGTGAAAAATCCATTGCTCTTTTTTCACAAGCTTATTGTGAAACAGATGTTATTGTACCGGATGTTTATCCTGATATTGCAAAGATTATACAGGTAAGTTCTACTGCAGGCATCGTAAACAAAAACTGTGGCAATGACCGTATAACCGTTGACGGAAGGGCAGAGATTATAATTTTATACATTGGGGACGACGAAACTGTTTACAGCATATCATCAAATCAACAATTCTCTCATATTATAGACGCCAAAGGTGCAAGAGATGGAATGTACACTGAAGCGGAAATTAATGTGGACAACGTGGACTACACAATATTAAATTCCCGAAAACTTAACATAAAAGTTCTTATGGGGATTGACGCAAATGCCGTGGAGGATGTGACCGCAACCCTTTGCACTTCTATGTCTGCAGATGAATCCTACGAAATTTTAAACCAATGTATCACACCATACAAAACTGTAAGCAGGGTATGTGAGCAGTTATGTATACGTGAAAAGTTAGAATTACCGAGCGGTAAGCCATCAATAGACAAAATACTGCGTATGGACGCCTGCATAAGGAACAAGGACTATTCCTTGAGCACAAATAAAATGATGATTAAAGGGACACTGTTAATATCAACCATATACTGTAGCGATATTGATGGTAAAATACATTGTGCAGAACACGAAGTGCCATTTACTGAAATAATTGCAATGTCTGATGTAACAGAGGATATGAACGCAAGGCTGAAGCTTTATGTAAGCAGAATATTCTGCAAGTCGGAAAGTGATGACGACGGGGACAACAGATTTATAACCATGGAATGTATGATTACCGCAAATGCAAAAGTGTGCTATCAATTTAGCACTAATGTAGTAAAAGATGCCTACTGCACAAGATATCCTTTGAAAATAAGTCGTGAAAGTGCGTCAGTAACAAGACTTGCAGGGGAAAACAGCAGTCAGATTGCAGCAAAGGATATTGTAACATTAGATGAAGATATGCCTGAAATTCTGCAAATTTTCAACATTAGTCCCCATGCATATCTTGCAACCGCAAAGATTGAAAACAAAAAAGTGATTATTGAAGGAATTATAGAATCTGACATTATGTATGTTTCCGACCAATCATCAAACCCCATAAACACACACAGGCATCAGCAGACATTTTTACACTCTTTTGATGTAGAGGATGCCGATGAAAATATGGTATGTGATGTACGAATTGATGTGGCACATTCATCATATACAATAAGTTTGGGAAGAGAGATTGATTTAAGATTCGTTTTACAGGTGGATACAGATATTTTATCCAACGATGTAATGGAATACATTACAGATGCTCATCAAGATGAAAGTCAGAATTTTGATACGAGAAAATCCTATTGCATAAAAATATATTTTGCAAAAAAAGAGGATAATCTGTGGAGTATTGCAAAAAAACACAAAATTACCCGACAGGCACTTATGGAAATTAACAACATAACATCTGATAGCGAAATATTCGATGGCAAACAGCTTATGATACCTATAAAATAGTTGACGGACTCCCTCCTATTGTGTTATTATGCAATCGGAGGGCTTTTATTTTTAAAACACCTGAAAAGGAGAAGTGTTATGAACTGTAATATATGCGGAAAAGAATTTGATAAAAGTAGAATGATAGTACACACCACAGAAAGCGGGATTGAATACTGTCTGTGCAAACAATGCGAAAACCGAGGTGTGGAAATAGTTGAAACGGAAGAATATTATATATGCAAAGTATGTGGATACCCTCACAAAAAAGATGAGTTTAGCAGGATATGTAAATTCTGCGAAAGTGTAAAATCCCTTGAAAAAATCGAGCTTACCCAGATAGAGACGGAACTTTTGGATTCTGATCCTCAAAAATTATATGAAGAAAAATTCGGCAAAGAATTTGCTGACAATATTGTAAAATGGAAAGAAAGCGAGAAAAAAGAAGCTACTGACATCCGCCACAAACGTGACAGGCAAATAGATACTACTTTTGTAATAGGGATTATACTTGGCTATATATTGCTTGAAATGACCATAAGCAAATACATTACAGAAAAATATCTGTTTATTACTCTTCTAGTCCCAACAATCCTTATAATCATCACTGCGCCAGTATTTAAAAAAATAGACAGAAGGACACGTAAAAGACCACTACCCATATGGATTATACTTGTTATAATGGCCATACTTACGGATATATACTATATCATCACAAAAATATTTGCATAACGACAAAAACCCAAGGATACAATCCCTGGGTTTTATATCTAATCTCTGATTTAAAAATCTTTTTAAATTACTTCTGTGCTGCTTCGAAACGTTTCTTAAATCTGTCAACACGACCGCCTGTATCAACAAGCTTCTGTTTTCCTGTGAAGAAAGGATGACACTTACTGCATATTTCAACTTTGATATCTTCTCTTGTTGAACCTGTTTCGATAACATTACCACAAGCACATGTTATTGTAGTCTGTTTATAATCAGGATGTATACCTTGTTTCATTCTGTTTCACCTCTTCTGCAATTTCTGTAACATAGGAATTATAACATACAAAATTTGAAAATGCAAGCATTTTTTTAATTTTTTTCTTTTTTTGCTTGCTCACATAATGTAGGATAATTGCATATGATGTGGTATTTTTACGTTTTTTTTCGTAAATCAACTATAAATTGTGGTAAAAAAACTTTGAAAATTATTTATAAAACTGCTGAAACATTACCTTCAAGCCAATCATCACATATCATACCCTGTTCTTTGGCAATTTTTATAAGGTAATCGCACTTTTTCCTTGCAACTGCTATCTGAAGGGTACAGATGTCAATAAGCTCTTTTGTATCGGCATAATCAAAACTTTTTGTTGCTATAAAAAGTTCTTCCCGTGCCTTTTCCATATCGTGCTTTAATTCAGAATAAGTCAATTTATCCAATTTTATCCCTCCCTATATTAAGATTATTCACAATGGATACAATTTTATACCAAAAAAATAGCCAAATTTACCGTTTTTGTTGACATTTTATTCTTTTTACCTTATAATAATATAGCTAAATATAATTACGGAGGGAAAAATATGGCTAAAAAATTTGTTTACCTATTCAGTGAAGGTAATGCCACTATGAGAAACCTTTTGGGTGGCAAAGGTGCTAACTTGGCAGAAATGACAGGCCTTGGCATGCCGGTACCTCAAGGATTTACGATTACAACTGAGGCATGCACACAGTATTATGAAGATGGAAAAGTTATCAATGACGATATTCAGGCTGAAATTATAGAATATATCGGCAAAATGGAAGAAATCACCGGAAAAAAATTTGGTGATCTTGAAAATCCTCTATTGGTATCTGTTCGTTCAGGTGCAAGAGCTTCTATGCCGGGTATGATGGATACAATCTTAAACCTTGGTCTTAACGAAACTGTTGTTAATGCTATTGCTGAAAAAACAGGCAACGACCGTTGGGCTTGGGACTGCTATAGAAGATTTATTCAGATGTATTCAGACGTTGTTATGGAAGTTGGCAAAAAATACTTTGAACAGCTTATTGATAAAATGAAGGAAGAAAAAGGTGTAACAGAGGACGTTGACCTTACTGCTGAAGACCTTAAGAATTTGGCCGGTCAATTTAAGGCTGAATACAAGGCTAAAATCGGCGAAGACTTTCCGGACAATCCTATCGAACAGCTTATGGGGGCTGTTAAAGCAGTATTCCGTTCATGGGATAACCCAAGAGCTAATATCTACAGAAGAGATAACGATATACCTTATTCATGGGGTACAGCTGTTAACGTACAGATGATGGCTTTTGGTAACTGGAGTGATGAATCGGGTACAGGTGTTGCATTTACAAGAAACCCTGCTACAGGGGAAAAGGCTTTGTTCGGTGAATTCCTTATGAACGCACAGGGCGAAGATGTTGTTGCAGGTGTAAGAACACCACAGCCTATTTCACAGCTTAAGGAAGTTATGCCTGAAGTTTACGATCAGTTTGTTGAAATATCTTCAAAATTGGAAAACCATTACAGAGATATGCAGGATATGGAATTTACAATTGAGGACAGAAAGCTTTATATGCTTCAGACACGTAACGGTAAGAGAACTGCTGCAGCTGCTCTTAAAATCGCTTGCGACCTTGTTGATGAAGGTATGATTTCAGATAAAGAAGCTGTTGCAATGATTGACCCAAGAAACCTTGATACACTACTACACCCACAGTTTGACCAGACTGCTCTTAAGAAGGCTGAAGTTATGGGCAGGGCGTTAGCTGCTTCCCCGGGTGCTGCTTGTGGTAAAGTTGTATTTACTGCTGAAGATGCAAAAGAATGGGGTGCTAGAGGCGAAAAAGTTATTCTTGTACGTCTTGAAACATCTCCTGAAGATATTGAAGGTATGAAGGCTGCTCAGGGTATACTTACAGTTCGCGGCGGTATGACATCTCACGCAGCTGTTGTTGCTCGTGGTATGGGCACATGCTGTGTATCCGGTTGTTCTGCAATCAATATGGATGAAGAAAACAAGAGATTTACTCTTGCTGGAAAAACTTATGTTGAGGGCGACTATATTTCAATAGACGGTTCAACAGGTAACATATATGATGGTATTATTCCGACTGTTGACGCTTCAATAAGCGGTGAATTCGGCAGAATTATGGATTGGGCTGATAAATACCGCAAGCTTAAAGTTCGTACAAATGCTGATACCCCTAAGGACGCGATCAAAGCAAGAGAGCTTGGTGCTGAAGGTATCGGTCTTTGCCGTACAGAGCACATGTTCTTTGAAGGTGACAGAATTGCTGCTATTAGAGAAATGATTTGCTCAGACAAAGTTGAACAAAGAGAAGCTGCTCTTGCAAAGCTTGAACCAATGCAGCAGGGCGACTTTGAAAAGCTTTACGAAGCTATGGAAGGATACGGTGTGACAATACGTTTCCTTGACCCACCACTACACGAATTCGTTCCAACCGATGAAAAAGATATCGAACTTCTTGCTAACACACAGTACAAAACAGTTGACGAAATCAAAGCCATTATTGCTTCGCTTCATGAATTTAACCCTATGATGGGTCATCGTGGATGCCGTCTTGCAGTAACATATCCTGAAATTGCTGCTATGCAGACAAGAGCAGTTATCAAAGCTGCTATCAATGTTTCAAAGAAACTTGGAAAATCTATTGTTCCCGAAATTATGATTCCATTGGTTGGCGAAGTTAAGGAACTTAAATATGTTAAAGATGTTGTTTGCAAAACTGCTGATGAAGTTATTGCTGCTTCAGGATTCGACCTTAAGTATCAGGTTGGTACAATGATCGAAATTCCACGTGCTGCACTTACAGCAGATAAGGTTGCTGAGGAAGCTGAATTCTTCTCATTCGGTACAAACGACCTTACACAGATGACATACGGTTTTTCACGTGATGACGCAGGTAAATTCCTTGATTACTATTACGAAAAGAAAATCTTTGAATCTGACCCATTTGCAAAACTTGACCAGGAGGGTGTTGGAAGTCTTGTAAAACTTGCCGCTAAACTTGGTAGAGAAACAAGACCGGAAATTAAGCTTGGTATCTGCGGCGAACACGGTGGAGATCCTTCAACAGTTGAATTCTGTCACAATGTTGGTCTAAACTACGTTTCTTGCTCACCATTCAGAGTTCCGATTGCACGTCTGGCTGCTGCTCAGGCTGCTATTAAGGAAATGAAATAAACTTTTAAATTTTAATTGCGACAGGTGCTTGCCGCCTGTCGCATTATTATGTGAAAATTCGAGGTGTTTTAAATGGCTAAACTTGAGCCAAAATTGTTTTATACAATAAGACATTATTCAAAAGAACAATGTATAAAAGATATAATTGCAGGTATTATTGTTGCAATTATTGCTCTTCCATTGTCGATTGCCTTGGCAATTGCATCGGGTGTCAGCCCCGAAAACGGTATATACACAGCTATAATTGCAGGATTTATAATATCTTTTTTGGGTGGAAGCCGTGTGCAAATAGCAGGACCTACCGCTGCATTCGCCTCAATTGTTGCAGGTATAGTGTCAGCAAATGGTATGTCCGGTCTTGCAACAGCAACTATAATGGCAGGTATATTACTGGTTATTATGGGCGTGTGCCGATTGGGAAGTCTTATAAGCTTTATCCCTCAGACCATAACCACCGGTTTTACAACAGGTATTGCCGTAACTATTGCAATAGGTCAGGTAAAGGACTTTTTGGGACTTGACAGCTTTAAGGCGGTTGAAACAATGGAAAAGATTGAAGGAATTATACATAACATAAATTCCATTAACTATACAGCCTTTGGAGTTGGTATTTTAGCATTGGCAATACTTATAATTGGTGGAAAATTGATGAAAAGGATTCCCCCATCACTTATTGCCGTTATAGCTACTGCAGCAGTTGTTAAAGTATTTGACTTGCAAGTTGATACTATTGGCAGTGTTTACACAAACTTAAAGGCAGGCTTGCCTCAGTTTGTGACACCAGATTTTTCACCCGATATGATAAAAACCGTATTTCCGGATGCTGTGACAATTGCATTGCTTGCAGGCATAGAATCTTTACTATCATGCGTTGTGGCAGATGGTATGATAGGAAGTAGACACAATTCAAATATGGAATTGGTTGCACAGGGTGCTGGTAACGTAGCCTCCGCTTTATTTGGTGGTATCCCCGCTACGGGGGCTATTGCAAGAACTGCTGCAAACATAAAAAACGGCGGTCGTACCCCAATTGCCGGTATGGTACACGCAGTAATTTTGCTTTTGGTACTAATATTCCTTATGCCTTTGGCAAAGCTTATACCTATGCCTACAATCGCGGCAATACTGTTTATCGTTGCTTATAATATGAGCGAAATAAGAAAATTTGCTACAATTTGCAAGATTTCTCCAAAGAGCGATATATTTATCCTGATTCTAACATTTATACTTACAGTTGTATTTGACCTTGTTGTAGCTATTGGCGTCGGTATTGTATTGGCGGCTATACTGTTTATGAAGCGTATGGCTGATGAAACACACGTTTATGGATGGAAGTATAACGAAGATGAAACAACTGATGCAGATCATATTGAGCTAAAGACTGTGCCAAAAAATACTCTTGTATATGAAATCAGCGGCCCTATGTTCTTTGGTGTATCCAACAAAATGCTTAAAGTTTTGCTTGACATAGAAGGCAAAAACGCTGTTATTTTACGTATGAGAGGTGTGCCTGCACTTGATGCAACTGCTCTTAATTGCCTAGATGATATATATACCAAGATGAAAAAGAAAAATGTTACACTTATACTTTCTCACGTAAATGAGCAGCCTATGTCAGTAATGCAAAAGGCTGGATTTGACGTCAAAATAGGGCTTGAAAACTTCTGCCCACATATTGACGATGCGTTACAACGTGCTGAAGAATTACTTATAAAATAAAAAAGGAGAAACGATTTGAACAGGTCCAGTAAAAATGGACAATAGAAAAAATAGGACCCCTATGGTAGAATATAATAAACTACCATAGGGGGATTTTTTATGCCAAGAGAATATCAAAATATAAAAAAATACGAAAAAGAAATCATAGAAATGTAT
>JAZOOD010000006.1:0-12642 GCA_045654805.1 Clostridia bacterium
CTCGGGAAGAAGACACACCTCATTCGCTTCGCTTGAGGTTATGCCCGAAATTACCGACGACGTTGAAATTGAAATTGCCGACGACGACTTAAAGGTTGACACCTACCGTGCAAGCGGTGCGGGCGGTCAGCACGTTAACAAAACCGAATCGGCAGTTCGTATAACACATATTCCGACTGGAATTATTGTTGCTTGCCAAAACGAGCGCAGTCAACACCAAAACCGCGACGTTGCTATGAAAATGCTTCGCTCAAAGCTTATGGAAATTAAAGAGCGTGAGCATCTTGAAAAAATAGAGGATATCAAGGGTGTTCAGAAAGAAATTGCTTGGGGCTCACAGATTCGTTCTTATGTGTTTATGGCCTATACCCTTGCAAAAGACCACAGAACCGGCTTTGAATCGGGAAATATAAATGCTGTTATGGACGGTGACCTTGACGGATTTATTAATGAATATCTTAAAAAATCGTCATTGGGTCAACTTAATTTAAAATAAAAGAAACGGAGTAATTAAAGGTGTTTGATAAATTATCATTTTTACAGCAAAGATATGATGAGCTTGCAAGAGACATAAGCTCACCCGAGGTAATTGCCGACCAGGCTAAATTTACCAAGCTTTGTAAGGAACATGCCGACCTTACACCAATAGTTGAAAAATATAACGAATATAAAAAGGCAAAGGAAGATGCAGATGAAGCAAGAGCAATGCTTGATGAAAATTTGGATAAAGATTTTCGTGAGCTTGTTCAGGCTGAATATGAGGAAGCAAAGGAAAAGATTGCAACATACGAGGAAGAGCTAAAAATATTGCTTATACCTAAGGACCCTAATGATGAAAAGAACGTTATTATAGAAATCCGTGGCGGAGCAGGCGGTGATGAGGCGGCTTTGTTTGCTGCAAATCTATTCAGAATGTATTCGATGTATGCGGAAGCTCGCAGATGGAAAACTGAAATACTAAGCATCAACGAAACTGAACTTGGCGGTATAAAGGAAGTTTCCTTCGGCATCAGCGGACAGGGTGCGTACAGCAGACTAAAATGGGAAAGCGGGGTACACCGTGTTCAAAGAATACCTTCAACTGAAAGTGGCGGCAGAATACATACATCCACAGTTACTGTTGCGGTTTTGCCGGAAGTTGAGGAAGTAGAAGTAGAGATTAATCAAAATGACCTTAGAATTGATGTTTTCCGTGCGGGTGGTCCAGGTGGACAGTGTGTTAATACAACTGACTCTGCTGTTCGTATTACTCATATACCTACAGGTTTGGTAGTATCTTGTCAGGATGAAAAATCTCAGCTAAAAAATAAAGAAAAGGGTATGAAAATTTTACGTTCAAGACTTTATGACTTGTTACAGAGTCAACAGCATGATGAAATTGCTGAACAGCGTAAAAGTCAGGTTGGTACAGGTGATCGAAGTGAGCGTATACGTACCTATAATTTTCCTGAAAGACGTGTAAGTGACCATAGAATCGGATTGACTTTATACAAGCTTGATGCAATTTTAAATGGTGATTTGGATGAAATTATTGATGCACTTACAACATACTTTCAGGCTGAAAAATTAAAAGGTGATGAAGAATAATGAATACTCTATTGTTAGGTACTGACAATAAGGATTTAGCCCGTGCTTCCGATATTTTCCGAAGTGGCGGGCTTGTTGCCATTCCTACGGAAACAGTTTATGGTCTGGGGGCAAATGCTTTTGACAAGGATGCTTGCCTTAAAATTTTTGCTGCAAAAGGTCGCCCTGCCGATAATCCGTTGATAGTACATATAGCACACAAATCTCAGCTTGAAGACATTGTTGTGGAAATAAACGATAATGCAAAAAAATTGATGGATGCATTCTGGCCCGGTCCTCTAACCATTGTTATGAAAAAGTCTGTAAAAATTCCATATGAAGTAAGTGCAGGACTAGATACAGTAGCGGTAAGAATGCCAAGCCACAAAATAGCAAAACAATTACTTGATATATGCGGATTACCCATTGCGGCACCATCTGCAAATACATCGGGTAAGCCGAGTCCAACAACTGCAAAGCATGTATTAGATGATATGAATGGAAAAATAGATGCTATTATAGACGGCGGTAACTGTAATGTTGGGCTAGAATCAACTGTAATTGATGTTACAGAGGATATTCCCAAGCTTTTACGTCCCGGTGGGATTACTTACGAACAGTTGTGTGATATTTTGGGGGAAGTCATTAAAAATTACGAATTTAAAGATGGCGAAGTTCCTAAATCTCCGGGTGTAAAGTATAAACACTATGCACCTAAAGCAGAAGTGTTCGTTGTTAAAGGAAGTCTTGTTGATTTTATAAAAAAAGAATATTACAAATATGATAAAATAGGTGTTTTATGTCACAGTAAATATGAAATGCCTGAGAATTGTGTTGTTAAATATATGGGTAATAAGCCTGAAGAATATGCTAATACTTTATTTTCACACCTTCGTTCATTTGATGACGAAAATGTTGATGTTATATTCGCAGAGGATGTTGATGATAAGGGAATTAACCTTGCCGTAAGCAACAGGCTTTATAAGGCGGCGGGTTATAAATTTGTAGAATTGTAAGGAAGGGAATGTTTTATATCAATTACATTGACGTATTGGATGAGTGTGATATTTCCAAACTTGTTGAGTTGGAAAATATGTGTTTTCAAGACCCATGGAGCGAAAATATGTTTTTGGGCGATTTGAGAAATGACAATACCTCATATTTAGGTGCATTTATTGATGATAATATTCTGGTAGGATATATAGGTATGTGGGAGATTGGTGATACAGGTGAAATAACAAATGTAGCTGTTCATCCAAATTACAGAAAAATGGGTATTGCATCAATGTTGTTGGAAAAACTTATTGAATATTGTCGTAATGATGGTTTTATGTTCCTTAATTTAGAAGTGCGTGAAAGTAATATACCGGCTATAAAACTTTATGAAAAATTTAATTTTAAAAAGGTTGGATTAAGAAAAAATTATTATAAAAATCCAACGGAAAATGCAATACTTATGACCAATACTTTCTCGGAAGAAAGGGATGATTAATTTGACTAGAATACTTGCTATTGAAAGCTCATGTGATGAAACTTCCGCTGCAGTAGTGGAATATACGGATAAATTTATTGTAAAATCAGATGTAATTGCATCGCAAATTGAGAAACATAAGCTATTCGGCGGTGTTGTACCTGAGGTTGCATCAAGAATGCATATAGAATGTATTTCCGGAGTAGTTGATGAGGCTTTGAATGAAGCGAAAGTTACATTTGTGGATATTGATGCTATTGCCGTAACATATGCACCCGGTCTTGTGGGGGCATTACTTGTTGGGGTGAATTATGCAAAATCATTAGCATTGGCGCTGAATAAACCACTTATTGCCGTACATCATATTGAGGGACACATAAGTGCTAATTATATATCTTCACCGGAACTTAAACCGCCTTTTGTATGTCTTGTAGCATCCGGAGGACATTCAACTATAGCTAAAATTGATGATTATGATTCCTATAAAGTAGTTGCAAAAACTCGTGACGATGCTGCAGGGGAAGCCTTTGATAAAATATCCCGAGTTTTAGGACTAGGTTATCCTGGCGGACCCCGGATACAAAAAGCTGCGGAAAGTGGTAATGAAAATGCATATAAATTCCCGAGAGTTTCTTTCGATGATTCCCTGGACTTCAGTTTCAGCGGTGTAAAGACCAATGTTATTAATTTAATTCATAAAATGAAACAGAATAATGAGAAAGTTCCTGTTGAAGATATTGCTGCGTCATTTCAGTATTGCGTTTGTGATGTTCTGGCAACGCGACTCATAGATGTTGCTAAGGCAGAGGGAGTCAAGGATGTATGTTTAGCAGGAGGTGTTGCAGCAAATCTTAAGCTTCGTGAACTTGCAGAAATGTATGCAAGTGAAAATGATATTAAGCTCCATTATCCACCCCTAGTATTGTGCACGGATAATGCCGCAATGATTGCTGCAAGAGGATATTTTGAATATAAAAAAGGTAATTTTGCAAAATCAGACCTTAATGCTGTTGCAACAAAAAATATGTAAATAATTCTCTTAAAATATTATGTTAAGTTTTTGTTGAATAAATATTTATCAAATAGCAATACATTTTCCCTGTGGATAACTTGGATAAATCTGTGAATAACTTATATAATAAGACTTTAGCTGTGGATAATCCAATTAAATATTTGCAATTCGCAAATATATTTATGCATAATAAAATAATATTATGTAAATATACACAAGCAATACATAATTGTATAGAATATGTATAATGAAAAATTTTTTTCATAAATGGAGAATTTTGTATGTTAAATAAGGGTTTTGAGAAACTTCTTTATAAATCAGAAGAGTTTGTTGAAATTGTAAAAGCAATTGAAGATAAAATTAATACAATTAATATCAGCGGTGTGTCCGAAGCTGTTGCTTCACACTTCGCTTTTTCTGTCGCACAAAAAACAAATAGTTCTGCCATTATTGTTACCGCGGATGGTATTACTGCAAGGCGTCTTTATGAAGATATGCAGTTTATGAATAAAGAGTGTATGTTGTTTTTGGATAAGGAACTTATTTTCTATGATATTGAGACAGCGGGCAATGAGGTTGTATCTAAGCGTCTTCAGGTTTTGGAGTATATGCTTCATAATGATAATTTTATGATTATTACAACAGTTTCTGCATTGCTTAGTGTTACTGCTGATGTTAATTTGTATAAGGAGCAGATGATTGTCTTTAATGAGGGGGAAGATATTGACGATTATTTAGAGGAAAAATTCAATGTCTTAGGATATAAGAGGGAAGAAGTTGTTGAAGGACAAGGACAATATTGTATAAGAGGTGGAATAATTGATTTTTACCCCTTTAACTCGGATTTACCTTATCGTGTTGAATTATTTGATACAGAAGTAGATACTGTAAGAACATTTGACCCTGTTAGCCAGAGAACAGTTGAAAGAGTTAATAATGTAGAGGTGATACCTGCAAGTGAATATATTTTAACCACAGAAAAAAAGAAATTTATCATTGGAAAACTAAACCAACTTGCAGAAAAAAGTATTGATAAAACTTATATTAACAGAGATATTGAAACTTTCGAAAATTCTGGAGTATTTCCTTCCATAGATAAGTACATTCCTGTTATATATGATGATAAATTGCCTACTATAATGGATTATGCAAATAAAAATACCAAGTATTTTCTTTTTGAACCTATGCTTATAAGCAAAGCGGCTGAGGCAATGCATACAAGAATTGATGAAACTATAATATCATTTATAGAAAAAGGTAAAATCCCAGGCATTGACGGTAAATGGGTTTTTGATTATAACGATGCAATTAACAGACTTGAAAAGAAAAGTATCATTGGTATGTATGATATTTTAACCTCTTGTCCGGATTATAATCCTATGCAAAACTTCAAATTAACATCTAAGGAGCAGATTTCCTTCCACGGTAAGACAGAGTTTTTTTATGACTGTGTCAGCAGATATAAAAAGGCGGGATTTTCCGTTATAATACTTGCCGGAACAGATGTAAAGGCATATAACTTGACAGATTCTTTGAATGATATTAACATTCCATCTGTATATATTGAAGATATTAAAAATGCTCCAAAAGCAAAAGAAATAATAATTACCAAGGGTGAACTTAACAGCGGATTCGAATATCCACTTATTAAAACTGCTGTTATAAGTGACAAAGAAATTTTTGGCACAGTAAAAAAAGTCAGAAGAAAAAAAGTGAATTCTAATCAGGAAAGAATAAAAAGTTTTACTGATTTAAATGTTGGTGATTATGTTGTACACCAAAGTCACGGTATAGGTATATTTTCAGGCATTAAAACGATGACTGTTGAGGGAGCAACATCAGATTATCTGCAGATAAAGTTTGATAAGGATGATAATCTTTATGTTCCTGCAAATCAACTTGATGTTTTGTTTAAGTACGTGGGCAAAGAGGGGATTAACCTGAAGCTTAACAAACTTGGCGGTACACAATGGGCACAGACAAAACTTAAAGTAAAGAAAAATTGTGCTGAAATGGCAGAACAACTTATTAATCTGTATGCAGGCCGTCAAAAGATTAGAGGTATAGAATTTTCACCACAGGGTGATATGCATACAAGCTTTGATGCAACATTTCCATACGAAGAAACTGATGATCAGTTAGAAGCTTTAAATGATGTGTATAAGGATATGGAAAACTCTGTCCCTATGGACAGATTACTCTGCGGTGATGTTGGTTATGGAAAAACTGAAATTGCTTTAAGAGCGGCATTTAAGGCAGCATTTGACGGATATCAGGTTGCATATCTTGTACCTACTACGATACTTGCAAATCAACATTTTAATACATTTTCAGAACGTATGGCAGATTTTGGTATAAAAGTAGGTCTGCTATCCAGATTTCGTTCAAAAAAACAGCAGGAGGAAACTGTTAAAAAAGTCAACCGCGGAGAAATCGATGTTTTAATTGGTACACACAGGATTATACAAAAGGATATTCAATTTAAAAAACTAGGTTTACTTATAATTGATGAGGAACAGCGTTTTGGGGTTGCTCATAAAGAAAAGTTGAAAGAATTAAAGACAAACGTTGACGTCCTCACACTTTCTGCAACGCCTATTCCACGTACTTTGCATATGAGTATGGTAGGAATACGAGATATGAGCGTCCTTGAAAATCCACCAAAGGACAGATATCCTGTTTCAACATATGTTATGGAATATAATACTGATATAATAAAAGAAGCTATAATGCGTGAAATTTCTCGGGGGGGTCAGGTTTATTACTTGCATAACCGTACTGATAATATAGAGAGTACAGCACAAAAAATTGCTTCATTTTCACCTCATATCCGAGTAGCTTATGCTCACGGTAAAATGTCTGAGCGCGAGCTTGAAAAAATTATGCAGCAAGTTATTGATAAGGAGATTGATGTGTTGGTATGTACTACGATTATTGAAACAGGTCTTGATATAGCCAATGCTAACACGATAATTGTAGAAGATGCAGATAAAATGGGACTTTCGCAATTATATCAATTAAGGGGACGTGTTGGTCGTTCCAATCGTCTTGCATATGCATATTTGTTCTATAAGCCTGATAAGGTTTTATCCGAAGTGGCAAATAAAAGGCTACGTGCTATTAAAGACTTTACTGAATTTGGCAGCGGTTTTAAAATTGCTTTAAGAGACCTTGAAATTCGAGGTGCAGGTAATCTTATTGGTGCACAACAACATGGTTTTATGGATAGTGTAGGATATGATATGTATTGCAAATTGCTTGAAGAAGCTGTTGCAGACGTAAGAGGAATAGAACTTGAGGAACGTTCTGAAACTGCGGTGTCTTTAAATCTTAGTGCATTTATTCCTAAGGATTATATAAAGGGAGAAAATTACAGAATAGAGATGTATAAAAAAATCTCTATGATTTATTCTCAGGAGGATGCGTATGACGTCTATGGTGAAATAGAGGACAGATACGGAGCGGTTCCTGAAAGTGTCGAAAGTCTTATTGAAATATCCCTGATACGTGCAATTGCTTCGGAGTGCGGAATTTCTGAAATAAAGCAAAAAGAAAGAAACGTTGTGCTCGTTTTCGATTCGGAGAAAAAGCTGGACATTTCTGTTGTGGCAAAGCTTATTGAAGTGCATAAGGATTTGATTCTTTTTTCACCTACAAGCAATCCGTATATCACAATACGCTGTAATGGAAAAGATTTGATAAAAAATATTAAGATTGTGTTACATTCTTTTAAAACATTGAAACTAAATGAAAAATAGGATATAATAGTTGTGAAATCATGTGCATTATGTTATTCGGAGGTGTTATATATGCTAAAGAAGATATTTGCTATAAGTATATGCTTTGTAATGCTGTTGTCTTTCACAGCATGTAAAAGCAACTCTGTTGCAACAATAGATGATGAAAAAATTGATTCGGCTTATTTTCAATACTATTTCACTGAATTGAAAAGCAGTATGCAGCAACAATATGGTGAAAATACCTGGCAGGATGCTACACTTGACGGAAAGCCCGCTTTAGATTATGTCAGAGAACGTGCACTTCAGGCTGTAATTGATGATAAATTGATTATGATGAAGGTTGCTGAAGATGGTATTAAACTTACGGATAAGGATAAGGAAGGAATAGCTTCTGTTAAGAAACAATGGATAGATAACTATGGTAGTCAAAGTGCGTTTGAGGATGCTATTGAGGAATTGTATGGCATATCTGAATCACATTTTGATTATATGCTGGAGGCTGTGTATTACCGCAATCACATTATAGAAAAGTATGTTACCGACGAGGATAGTCAAAATTTTTATAATGAAAATATTGTGAAAGTAAAGCATATTTTAATTCCTACTGTTGAGCTTGGCAATAATATTCCACTGACTGCCGAAAAATTGAAGTTGGCTGAAGAAAAGCTGGAACTTGTTCTTTCTAAAATTGAAAATGGAGTAGATTTTGATACATTGGTTGCTGAATATACTGAAGATCAGGATACTTTTTACTATGTAGGAGAAGGATATTCATTAAATGTTGACGGTAGTCTTGGTTCGGGTATGGTATCGGAGTTTGAAACAGCAGCGTTTGCTCTTGGGACTAATGAAATCAGTGGTGTTGTTGAGTCTCCTTTTGGATATCATATAATAAAGAGATACGAAAATGATGAAGCTATGTTTAATATAGCAGATGAAACATTGTCTTCTATTTTGTTTTCAGATGTTATTCAGAAATGGAAAGAACAAAGGGAGATTGTTATTAACGAAAGTATTTACAATAGTTATAAATAGTATATCGAGCCCGTGTGTATACGGGCTCTTGACATTTGGAGGTCGGGTATGCAGGACATATTACTTATACTTGCTTCGCTAATGAAGTATATTTTTATTACAATCATATACATATTCATTTTTGCCATTATTCGGATGATTTATCTTGACATAAGAAATATGAATGTCCGTAAAAACCGTATGGCACCTAAAAATTGTGCATATCTTGAGCTTTTAAATGATATGGATACACTTTATTTTGAAGTTAAACAATTTTATCCTATGACAAACGAGCTTATTATCATTGGCAGAAGTAATGATTGTACAATTCACATAGATGATTTTTATCTTTCCGGTCATCACGTAAAACTTTGGTACGAAGATGAGGAATGGCACATCGCCGATATGGGAAGCACAAATGGCACCTATATAAATGGTAAAAAAATGAAAAAATCAGAGTTGATTTTGGACAACGGTGACAGAATAAGAATCGGACAGATGGAATTTATGGTGGTGTTATAATGAAAATATATTCACTCAAAAATCCTGTTTTTTTGCTCTTTATAATTAACATAATTGCTTTTTGGCTTTTGCATAGATATGTAAACTCTGAGGATTATACAATATTGTATACGGGTTGTACTTTGTTGGCACTTTCCATTATAACCTATGGGTCCATTTATTTCGGCAGAATGGGTGATACCTATTTGTTTCTTATTGTCTATCTTCTTGTTACATTGGGCGTTGTTATGATATGCAGAATAGATTATGATAAGGGTTTGAAGCAGGTCCTTTGGTATATGATATCGCTTGTTGCTTTTTATGTTACTTTTTTTTGCTACAAGCATATGAAATTTTTGTCTAAACTTAAATGGATATATTATTTTGTAGGTATAGCATTGTTTATTTTTACACTTGTTTTCGGTACGACAATTAACGGTGCAAGGAATTGGATAACAATAGGTAGATTTAATATTCAGCCTTCGGAAATAATTAAATTGTTTTTTGTTTTCTTTCTGGCGTGCTATTATCCTTTTAAAGAGGGGAAACTATGGGGAAGAATAAAAGAAAGATTTGTAATAATGTTTTGTACCTATACGTACCTTGGATTTTTAATTCTTCAAAGAGAATGGGGAATTATGCTTTTGTTTTTTATTACTTATATTATAATGGAGTACGTATTTGAGGGTGATTTTAAGATATTGATTGGTAATATTCTTCTGGCATGCCTTGGATGTTATATGGGCTATCTTGTTATGAATCATATTCAAGTACGCGTTCATACATGGCTTGACCCTTGGGAAAATGTTACCGGTAGCGGATACCAGATATCCCAATCATTGTTTGCAATAGCTTCAGGTGGTTTTTTTGGAACAGGAATCGGACAAGGCAGACCCGGCTATATACCTGAAGTTCATTCGGATTTTATTTTCTCTGCAATATGTGAGGAATTAGGGTTGTTCGGCGGTTTTGCAATAATTCTTTTGTTTTTTATTTTTACATACAGAGGTATTAAAATAGCACTCAAGTTACCTGATGGATTTGATAAATGTGTGGCAACAGGAATTACAGTTATGTTTGGTATTCAAACCTTTATAATTATAGGTGGTGTAATTAAGATGATTCCTCTTACGGGAATTACTCTACCTTTCATAAGCTATGGCGGAAGCTCGTTGCTTTCCAGCTTTATATCTCTGGGAATATTACAGGCAATTTCATCAAAGGAGAGTAGATAATGGTTAATAACAAAATTATAAAGATTTTAATATTGCTTTCCGTTATGTTTTTATCTCTTATTGGTTACCTTACATATATAGAGATTTTTCAGAAGGATGAGCTTGTTTCCAACCCGTATAACCAAAGACAATGGGATAGTGAAATGGGGACTCAACGCGGAAACATATTGGACAGTAAGGGTGTTATTCTTGCCGAAACAAGAGATACAGTACGTGTATATCCATATAAAGGTATGTATTCTCATATTATAGGATATAATTCCAGAACGTACGGGCGTATTAATCTTGAAAGTACATATAACGATGAATTGCTTGGAAGAAACAAATTCAGTAATTTGATTGGAAATATAGGTAATGAATATGGTTATGATATTATGCTTACTATCGACCATTCTATTCAGAACTATGCGTATCAGGCACTGGGAAATAAAAATGGAAGTGTCGTTGCAATTAATCCTAAGACAGGTGAAATTATTGCAATGGTAAGTAAGCCGGACTTTGACCCTAATGATGAAAAACTAATAGAAAAATGGAATGTTTTGGTTGATGATTCCAATTCACCATTTTTGGCTCGTGCTACTTCGGGCTTGTATGCACCGGGATCTACATTTAAGCTTATTACTGCACTCCTTGCTGTTGAAAATAACCTTGGAGATATGACTTTTGAAGATGAGGGTATTGTAGAAATAGGGGGGAATACATTTGAGAATCAAAAGTCGAAAGCTTATGGTACAATTGGTCTTTCAAGAGGTTTTGCTGTCTCTAGCAATGTAGTTTTTTGTACTTTAGGAGCAAAAATAGGCGGATCTAAAATGTTGGAAATAGCTGAAAGATTTGGGTTTAACAGGGGATTTGATTTTGATATACAATATCAGTTAAGCTCCTTTCCCTTGGATATATCTGATGATGCAAAAGAAGCTGCTCTCGCAATAGGACAAGGGGATATTCTTGTGACACCGCTTCAAATGGCTATGGTAACTTGTGGTATTGCAAATGGCGGAGTTGTTATGAAACCATATATTGTAAACAGTATACTTAATATTGAAGGTGACGTTATTAGGGAAACAAAGCCCTCAAGGCTATATAATGTTTCTAAGCCGGAATATACTGATATAATAGTAGAAATGATGGTAGATACTGTTGATAGCGGTACAGGAACAAATGCCGCCATATGGGGAGTGGATGTTGCGGGAAAAACCGGCACTGCTGAAAATGAAAAGACAGTATTGTCCGATGAGGATGAGCATACGTGGTTTGTTGGCTTTGCACCTGCATATGACCCTGAAATCGCTGTTGTAGTTATGATGGAATACAGTGGAGGAACAGGCGGAGGCAATTGCGCACCTATTGCAAGAAATATTATACAAAAATATTTAAATAAATAGTTGACAAACAGTTTTTTTTATGATATCATAATACGGTATCCGCACGAAATTGGTTATTAAATGTCCGTAGGACATACCTGTTAGGCGAGTTTTTGATTAAGGAGGTGCGTTTTGGTGTACGCAGTAATTGAAACAGGCGGTAAGCAGTACAAAGTTTCTGAAGGCGATGTTATCTACATTGAAAAGTTAGATGTTGAAGCAGGTGCTGATGTATCGTTTGACAAAGTTTTACTTATCGGCGAAGGCAGCGATGTTAAAGTTGGTGCTCCTGTAGTTGATGGCGTTTCTGTAGCCGCTAAGGTTATTAAGAACGATAAGGCTAAAAAAGTTGTTGTTTACAAGTACAAACCTAAAAAGGGTTATCACAAGAAACAGGGACACAGACAGCCTTATACTAAAGTCGAAATTACAAAAATTAATGGTTAATTTTTAATTACTTATTCAGAGATTAGCGAGGTGAAAATAAATGGCTCATAAGAAAGGTGTCGGTAGTACTAAAAACGGCAGAGATTCAGAGTCCAAAAGACTTGGTGTCAAGAGAGCTGACGGTCAGCCTGTATTGGCAGGTAACATCCTAGTTCGTCAGAGAGGAACAAAAATTCACCCTGGTATAAATGTTGCTAAGGGTAAGGATGATACTTTATTTGCTCTTGTTGACGGTAGAGTTAAGTTCGAACGTAAAGGTAAAGATCAGAAACAGGTTAGTGTATATACATTA
>JAZOOD010000007.1:0-5545 GCA_045654805.1 Clostridia bacterium
AGCTGCCTGTGGAGCGTAGAAGGACTGTTCGGGGAAACGATCACTCATGAGAGTGGCGTAAAATTTCTTTTCGCTTTCTGTAAGTTTAGATTTTCTCGTCATTGGGATTATGGATAACAATCTTAATAAATCTGCAGATAAGTATCTGCTGTCTCCGGCAACAAGTAATGTGCCGAGAGAATAATTCTTTAAAATACTTTCGGCTCTGTCCTCAAGCTCTTTTGAATATATAGATTCGTTTATAAACAAAGGATTTATTTCTAAAATATCCTCAAGGTAATTTGCCTTGGTTTTCTTCTTCCAGAAACCTTTCCCTTTTTCTTTCAGGAAATATTGTCTTCTGTATTCTTCGTTTGCACAAAGATTATAGTACTCAAGTTCCGTTTGCTTGGTAAGCCAGTTGCGAGTGTCTTCCTCCGGACTATGCTCCCAACTAAGAGGCAAATCACTGGGTCTGAATTCTTCCGCCCTGACAGAAAGTGTATTTAAAAATTGATAGTTCAGCTCTGTAAATTTTTCGGGATGCAGTTTGCTTACATTAGTAATATACAAGGCATGGTTGTATTTCCCGAATTTCTCCCAATAGTCATGCCATGTCATTTTGGACTCACTCAGCCAGCCTTTTCCTTTAAACATACTCTCGGTCAGAATAATATCCACATCGCTTATTGGATGTTTCTCTCCCCAAATATCTATTATGTATTCAAACCCTGCACTGATAAGAAGGTCTTTAAAATCCACTTTATGAAGCATTCCCTTAACATAGGGCATACGAATCTGAAATGATGTATGAACGGTTCTGCCACAGAGTTTTTTGTCAACTACATTGGCATATTCTTTTGAAATCAGTCCCTCGCCATCATATTCAAGGACAGTAAACTGCTCGTGCCTTTCCACTCTGTGATACTTACGCATATTAGAATTACTGCCATCATCTTCAACGGTAATAACATTAGCACTTGCCTGCAATTTATTATTCTCTACAACAATAACCCGGTGAGGCTGGTCAATTCCTATATCATCAATACGAGTTCCTGATGAAAGCATTAAACCGTTATATGCATACAGCTTGGAAAGCTGACACTCTCCAATATTCATATCAAGCATAATACGGCGGCGAATATCATCATAAAGGTCGGCACGAATAAAAGAGAGCCTTGCATTTCTGCTCATGCTTTGGGAGCGTTCAAATGCAACATAAGGTATGGAACCGTTGCCAAAATCTAAATTGATTCCCTCGGGCCTAAACATATCTCTTGCTTTTTGTTGTCTGTCTGCATACCTTTTCTGCTGTCCGTTTCTGTCAAAGATACCCGAAAAATCTATGTAGAAAATAACATCCTCAAGGTCGGTTATTAAATTTATGTCCTCGGGGAACCCAAAATTGTCTCCATGGAGATGACACATTATTTGATAAAACAAAGCATTGCTTTCCTGCTCATGACTTGCTGTTGGCACCTTACATTTTTCTGTTTCCCGTGCCTGTAAATTAAATTTGTATATGCCGTCAGAATCTTTCTCAGCGTAGCTGATGATATTTCTTGCAGACATCATATAGATTTTATACTTGCGCATATAAAGGCTCACCTCACTTTGTAAAAATTATATCATAAACCTTTTCAAAAAGCAATATGAATACTGCCCTCACTTTTTTGAGAGCAGTATTTCTTTTTCCTCTTCTTCTGTTGCAAAAAAATTTAAAAAAGTTAGGAGGTATCTTACCAAAATGAAGGAGTCGATTGTGAAATCTTATGACGAGCTGCCTCTGTTTTTGAACGCAGATATGCTCGCAAAGGTATTGGGTGTTGCGACATCTACTGCCTATGAGTTAATGCACGAAAAAGACTTTCCCGCATTGAAAATAGGAAGCCGTCTGCTCGTGCCGAAGGAAAAGTTTCGCCAATGGGTAGAAACGAAAACAAAATAATTATTAATTTTTTAGGAGGTGTTTTGTTGTGACAAAACAAAAATTTAAAGATTTATTATGGACGGTATACTTCACAAATGAGATGGAAAAATCATTCCCTACACCTATGGTTAAGGGCATGGCATTCTCGGCGATGGTATATCTGTGGGAAGCAAAAGAGCTTGAGGTCTGCGGAAGGACTCTCACCAGAGATGAGATTAGGTGCATATTGTTTGAAAAGTTATCACCATGCGAGTTCCAGTATGCAATCGAAAGATTTGTAAAACTGTATCGCGCGAAAGGATACGAACTCCTCGGTTATTTAATAATTGGTGAGGCATTATCCGGTGAAGCAATCGGAACTATGATGGCTGAGTTTGATCTGGCTCAAGAAGAAAAACTTAATGCGAAAGGAGGTGCTGCCTAATGTTATATTATAATCTTCCAAAGCCAAAACCAAGAAGGTATTCTATACCGAATGAGATAATGATATTGGGTATCTCTGCCGGCGCTCTTGCCGTGTATAACTATCTGTTATATGTGGAAGACCGTAAGACATATCAGTGCTACCCGAGCTACAAAACTATCGGCAAGGCTCTTAAAATTAAAAGCAAAGGTACAGTTGCTAAATATGTAAGAGAGCTTGAAGATAAGTGCTTAATCTATACCGAACCTACAGAAGTAATTCTGAAGGACGGTAAGAAACGAAACGGCAACCTGAAATATACAATCCGTCCCATACAGGATGCGCTTGAACATTTCTATCATGAGCAAATGCAGGAGAATGCTCTTGCTATGCAAAGAGAAAAGGTTGCAGAGCTGCTTAAGGAAAGCGGACTGACTCCGGTTCCTGCGCCATGAGATACAACTCAAGCAAACCGCATAAATTATTTATCGGTTTCACCGCCAATGCGACAGCAGGTTTGAAAACGATAATTTTGCGGTAAGGGAGTTACACCTCCCTGAAAGTTTAACATCTAATTGCGCCAACGCCACAGGGAGTGTAACACCTTAAAATCGATAATAGGTCAAATTCAATAGAATTTAAAGAAATTTGAGACAAAAAGTTTCGAGGTAAGGTCTTAACACTACTGAAAAATTTTAGCTCGAAAAAACTCTATAAATTACAGACGATTAAGACCTTAAAATCGATTTTAAGCGCAGGTCAGAACAGAGGCATCGTAGATATTGGAAAAAGAAATGCATGGCATAGGATAATGCGCCATATAGGAAAATAAGTTACGAATGCAACATAAATGTCGTGCAATAAAAATAGCAGTGTGAAATTGGCAAGATTGCCGCCTGAAAATGAACTTAATTTGACTGAAAAAATTGGCGGAATAAATTGAAGCAGGAAAAAGCACTGGTGTCGTAGAACGCCTCCAGTGCGGTTAAACACCGACCGGCAGTGCCGTTCGGGGTGGTGCTGAAAAAGGGGTGTTGGTGCTGTTTTGGTGAAAGTGACTGAGTTTTAGCGGTGGTTGAGCCATACAGGTGGTGTTTTGGGCGGTGTCGGAAATTATGGTTTTTTCGTAATTTTTGTGTGCTATTATGCCATAAAACTGCACAGTTAAAAGGGTTATAGCGTGTGCTAAATTTTAAATATTAACAAAGGAGGATTTTCAATGGGAAAACACAAAAATGGAAGGCAATTAAGCGTATGGATTAGCGATGAATTATACAAAGAATGTGAACGAAATCGCATAAGAAGTCAGAAAGAAATTAATAAAACAGATTATGTAATTACAGCTCTGGAATTCTATAACAAACACTTAAAAGATGAAACAACTATGGAATATGTGAATGAAAATGTGTTTGCAGAACTATATAATAAGCTTCAAAATATGGAAGATAAAATCTGTAAGAAGATAACTACATCAGTTATTGAACCCGACAAAATAAGAGCTGTTCTTAAAATGTCATACGGCATTGAATGGGATGATTTTCTTGAAAAATATCTTCTCATTTGCAAACGATAACGCCCACAAGAATTTGGATTATGTTATGAAAAAAATTTACCTCTGCTGAGTACAACGGCAGAGGTGCTTTTTTCTGCCGGCACAATCAAATTAAATACGTTTAAATTAAAACTTTTATGTTGAAATTGTGATTGCAATTTACGAAGTGATTGATATATAAATACGGTTGTTTTTTATATCGGGCGTGTCAAAATTTAATATGCTGAAAACAAAGAAAAGACCTCGAAAATTACTTCGTAGACTTATCAAAATTTATGTGGTATGATTTCTCTCACTGGAGGTGAAAATATGGCAAAGCATACGAAAGTATTAAGGCGATTGTTAATTCCGTTTTTGAATTAGCAATCGCCTTTTAATATTCATATAAGCTGAAACATTGACAACAAATTTTCAAAGTGTATTCGAAAAAAATTCGGTATATAATATTTGAAAAGGAGTTGTTAAAAAATGAATGAAATTACTAAACGCACTATTGAAGACTACAAAAATTATTTAGTCGAGGAAGAAAAAAGTTCCGTCACCATTGAAAAATATATCCGTGACATCACTACATTTGTAAATTGGACAGAGGGTAACGAAATCACAAAAGCACTTGTTCTTGAATACAAAAGCATGCTCACACAGCAGTATGCTCCGGCAAGTGTGAACTCTGTCTTGTCCTCCCTCAATGGATACTTTGGTTTCATTGAAAGATACGACCTCAAGGTAAAAAACTTAAAAGTGCAAAGGCAAATCTTCTGTCAGAGTGAAAAAGAACTTACAAAGGCTGAATATGAAAGACTTCTCAAAGCGGCGAAGAGTAAAAAGAATGAGCGTCTCTACCTCATTATGCAGACGATATGTGCCACAGGGATTCGTGTAAGTGAATTAAAATATGTGGATGTGAATTCTGTTATGACAGGTCAGGCGCAGGTTAGGTTGAAAGGTAAAATCCGAATGATAATACTGCCGAAGGAACTCTGCCAATCGCTTAAAAAATATATCAAGGAAAAGCATATCACTTCGGGAAGTGTTTTCGTAACAAGAAAAGGCCAACCTGTGGACAGGCACTCGATATGGAAATCAATGAAACAATTGTGTGAGTGTGTTGGAGTGTCAAAAGAAAAAGTATTCCCACATAACCTCCGACACTTGTTCGCAAGGACATACTACTCTCTGCAAAAAGATATTGTTCGCCTGGCAGATATTCTTGGCCATAGTAATGTAAATACTACAAGAATCTATACCATAGAAAATGGCTCAACCCACCGCAGGCAAATGCAAAGAATGGGACTCGTGCGGATGCAAAATTAAAAAGACCACATAATCAGCATTATGTGGCAAAACAATTAAAAATTTTAAATAAATTATACCACGAAAATACATAAAGGTCAATGTTTCAGAGATAAATAGAAAGAATTTATAAAATTTGCACATAGCAAATAGACCAATGAAAAAATTACGGCTCATTGGTCTGAGGCTCTTTTGAATTTGTGGTAACTGCAATCACCTGAGAGGGTGATTTTTTTATTTCAGGAGACTTAGTTACCAACATAATGCTGATTATGTGAGAAAGGGGTTTGTGAAAGAATATGCCCGATATTGACAAAGAAAAAACTGCTGTTTCTTCGGCCACAGAAAGATTGATGAAACGGCAGAATTGAAAGATAAACTATGCGGA
>JAZOOD010000008.1:0-2594 GCA_045654805.1 Clostridia bacterium
TTCTCAATGATATGTAACGGATATTTGGTTGCTCTTGACCAGGCAAAACAATACTGTCTTACTTTTCCTGTTTTGTCTTTGTCTCCAAGTAAAATAAGCACGGGACAATCTAAATTGAAATTCTTGTTCTCCTGTGCAAACTTTCCATAAGCAATATCCATTTGTTCAATGATTTGCTCTTTCGACATAGGAGATAATATCTCTATCATTTTATTGAAAGAATAGTCTGTCAGGGAAATAGACTTTGCCATACTCTTGCGAAGCATCTTATCTGGAAACCATTTTGCCATTGGTTTCACTTTGGAAAGCCACCACAAATCGGATTTCGAGTAATACGCTGTTCCGAATGGTGTCGTATCGATACCTACAAAGCATTTTACCTTTTCAGGATATAAATGTGCAAACATTTGAGAGGGATAACCTCCCATTGACATTCCAACCAAAGAAACCTTTTCAATGCGTTCCTGATGCAATATACTGTTTAAGTCTTTTGCGGTATTTTCATACGAAAAATCCTTGTACGGTATAGATAGCCCATGCATCGGGACATCCCATACAATCACAGTATATTCTTTCTGAAAATATTTAATCTGCTTTTCAAACATTGTGTGGTCGGCAGTTAACCCGTGGGTAAAAACAATTATCTCTTTTTTCGCATCGTTGGTTCTTGAAATCCAATAATGTACTTCTCCGCCAACTCCTTTAATGGTTTTATGCTCCATAATACGCCCTCCAGTTACTACGCTAAATTTGTGGCTGGTAAAGTATCAAATTCTTATTTATCGATTTCATTATAGCATAAAAATACGCATTGGTCCTACAATATGAATCAATGCATATTACTGAAAGTTTCTTATCTCTTTTTATAAATTACTAGCTCAGGATTTTCACCGTCCTTTTCATAAGTACATATGAGGATAAAATCCATATTAGCTACAATACCAAAACATCTCTCACCACCGAATTCACATTCTATTTGATTTCCTAAATAGGTCGCATTATCGTCAAGAAATTTCACTATTTTACTGTTTGGGAGACGGTATTCAAGATTTACATACCCACCCACAAGAGCATTCAGCTTTTCGACCTTCGGCATGCCTTCTACGTTCAAAGCGTTGATTTCTTTAATCAGTCCCTGTTTAAATTCTTCAAATTTCCCGCCATCATCAAGGTTTTTATATTTCTTCCAGTAGTCAAGTTTCGGAAGCAATTCTTTCATATAGGCTCGTGCCTGTTCGCTTGTGAATTGTTCATTTGTCATATGGCCTACACAAACTTCGATTAAATCATCCATATTGTGATACATATATTCTCCGTCGGCATAACACCATTTACAGTATTCTTCATTAAAAATTCCGTCTTTTTCACGACTTGTGTTATTATCCTCCAAAGGCATACCACAGCACTGACAAATGAGCTGTCGTGGTGAGCCTAAGAGTGTGTTGATAGACACATCAAATAGCTTTGATAATAATTTCAAAGTTTCTGTGTTAGGTGTTGTTTCTCCATTTTCCCAACGTGATACAGCCTGGCGAGTAACAAATACTTTTTCTGCAAGTTCATCCTGAGATAATCCAGCTTTATTCCTTAATTCCAAAATAATGTCTTTTGTTTCCATGTGAATTTCCACCTCCACATATATGATACACTGAAAAAGTAAAAACAAAAAGCAACTCGTTGTTTCCCAAAAACTATCACTCAGAAGTTGTCAATCTCACCGCAAGGCTGAATTTTTCGTGTACTTATATCTTTGCACACTTAAAAAGTAGTATCCCTTTCATTACTAATATCAGAAATACTACAGTCACTGCATATGATTCTCTTGTTATTGCCAATATTAACACCGATAAGGTACTAATCAACATTGATATCCCTGTCGCTATCTTAGTATATCTTTGCATACCTAATTTTATCAGTATCAATTTTATAATTCCGACCATAACAAGGAAAACAAACATAATCCAATATAATGAACGGTTCAATGCTGTAGTCTGAGTGTATGCAAATAAATTTACTGAGTAAACAAATCCATCCACCATGTTAGGATAAAGAGGTAAAACAATTAAAACAAATGAGAATACATCCAATAATCCAAATAGTAAATCACACATATTTCTTAGATTTGTTTTATTTTCTCTTTCCGCAATTGAAAGTAATTTTTCACTTGATAGCAGTTCATCAAGTGTCACCGAAAAATAATTTGATATTTCCTTTAATGAATCTATACTTGGATATCCTCTTCCTGACTCCCATTTCGATATAGCAGTTCTTGATACATATAAAGCTTCGGCTAACTCTTCTTGTGTAAGTCCTCTATTTTTTCGCAATTCCTGAAGTTTTTCATGAAATTCCATAGCAAAACCTCCTTAATTTTCTCCCTTATAACACAACAAAACGGCTGCTTTATAAATACAAAACAATCCCACACTGAGCATAATGGAACCTGCAATATCCGTCAACCAATGAACACCGGAAATCATTCTACCCATTACCATAAAAGTGGAAAAACAAATGACCAAAGCTTTTATAATCTTTTTAACAATTTCATTTTTCGACCTGCGATTTATTTGTTCGATAAGCGTCGGCATTATGCA
>JAZOOD010000009.1:0-4204 GCA_045654805.1 Clostridia bacterium
GCTTTCAGGTTGGATGTATAAGGTCAATGATTGGTTCCCTAATTATGGATGCTCACGTTATCAGCTTAAAACAGGTGACAGAATTGAATGGGTATATACCTGCGACTTAGGAAATGATGTGGGTGGTCACTATTCTGCAAGGAACGGAAATTAAGTCAGGAGATTATGTTATGATACAAACTTATTTTGGAAACGGAAAAGGAAAAACAACTGCTGCTGTTGGTTCGGCTGTTCGATGTGCCGGATGCCGTAACAATGTACTTTTTGTGCAGTTCTTAAAAAACAATGATTCTGCGGAATTTAGTGTTCTAAGTAAAATAAAAGACATAGACGTTTTATGTTCAGATGAACACTATGAGCTTTATGACAATAGAAATAAAGACCGTACACCTGCACTTACAAAAGCATACAACAAACTTCTTTTCGAAGATACAAAAAATAAAGCAGATAATTATCAAATGATTATTTTGGATGAAATACTCGATGCAGTAGAATACGGTTATATAGGCGAAGATGATTTGCTGGATTTACTTGCAGAACTTAAAGCACATTCTGAAATAATACTTACCGGACATAGCCTAACAGAAGGAATTGCAGATGTATCAGACTATATCTCTGAAATCAAGGAGATAAACCACCCATATACAAAAGGTGTTTCACCACGAGAAGGAATTGAATTTTAATATGAACGAATTTAAAATATATCATCCGATTGTAAATTTCGTGTACTTCATATTTGTAATCGGTTTCAGTTGCTTTTTCATGCATCCTGTGTGCCTATGTATTTCACTTGTAAGCGGTTTTACATATTCTGTGATGCTCAAAGGCAAAAAGGCAATAAAAACAAACTTAATATATATGCTCCCGATGCTACTTATGATGGCGATTATAAACCCTGCTTTTAATCACGAAGGTGTTACCATTATAGATTATCTGCCAAGCGGAAATCCGTTGACACTTGAATCTATCATTTATGGGATTTGTGCGGCTACAATGATTGTGAGTGTTATCTGTCATTTTTCTTGCTACAACGAGGTTATGACAAGTGATAAGTTTATCTATCTGTTCGGTAAATTTATTCCGGCAATGTCACTTGTAATCTCAATGACACTTCGGTTTGTTCCAAAGTTTTCTGCACAGTTAAAAGTAGTAACAAATGCTCAAAGGTGTATGGGGCGTGATGTGAGTAACGGCAGTATTATTAAACGCGCAAAAAATGGTCTTAATATTCTTTCGATTATGACAACTTGGTCACTTGAAAATGCCATTGAAACTGCAGACAGTATGAAATCCCGTGGCTATGGAATACCGGGCAGAACTGCGTTTTCTATATTTACATTTGATAAGAGAGATAAAAAAGCACTTGTTTGTATCTTGATTTTAGGAATATATACACTTGCAGGAAATTTAATAGGTGCAATAGATTTCAGATTCTTTCCATCTATGAAAACAGCAGAAGGTTCTGTATTTGGTATAAGCGTATTTGTGGCATATTTATTACTTTGTATTTGTCCTATAATAATTGAACTGTGGGAGGTGAGAAAATGGAAAGCTTTAAGGTCGAAAATTTAAGTTTTAGTTATCCGAACAGATGTGATAAAGCACTTGAAGAAGTAACTTTCACAGTAAATCAAGGTGAGTTTGTTTTGCTTTGTGGCAGGTCGGGATGCGGTAAGACAACACTTTTGAGATTATTAAAATCATCCCTTGCACCACATGGAGAGTTAAGCGGAAGTATTTATTTTGATGGCAAAATTCTTGCGGACTATGACACAAAAGAACAAGCATCAGGAATTGGCTTTGTGATGCAAAATCCCGACAATCAAATTGTAACCGACAAGGTATGGCACGAGCTTGCATTTGGTTTAGAGAGTCTTGGATACAAGCAAACCGAAATCAGAACAAGAGTATCCGAAATGGCATCCTTCTTTGGAATACAGACTTGGTTTTACAAGAAAGTAACCGAGCTTTCAGGCGGTCAGAAACAATTATTAAATCTTGCATCTGTAATGGCTATGCAACCGTCTGTGTTGATTCTCGACGAGCCTACAAGTCAACTTGATCCAATCGCCGCAGGTGAGTTCTTAAAAACATTAGAGAAGATAAACCGTGAGCTTGGCACAACCGTGATTCTCACCGAGCATCGTTTGGAAGATGCTTTCCCGATGGCGGACAGAGTTATCGTAATGGATGATGGAAAAATCATCGCAGACGAAGTTCCGAATGAAGTTGGCAACATTCTAAGAGAGAAAAGTCACGATATGTATAAGGCACTCCCGACTCCTATGAGAGTTCACAATGATGTGGTAAGTGCTTTGCCTTGTCCTCTGACTGTTAGAGAAGGCAGAACTTGGCTCGAAGAATTTTCAAAAGAGAATGTATTGAATACGGATATTATTCCAAAAGATAAAACACAAGATAATGCTGACACCATAATTGAAATTAAAGATGCTTGGTTCCGATACGAAAAGGAACTACCTGATGTAGTGAAGGGATTTAATTTAAGCATACATAAGGGTGAATTGGTTTGTCTTGTGGGTGGTAATGGAACCGGAAAGACAACTGCACTTTCCCTTATATCAGGTCTTAACACGCCATACAGAGGGGATGTGCTGATAAATGGGCAAAGCATTTCTAAGATAAAGAATTTATATGACGGACTGCTCGGTGTTCTTCCACAGAATCCGCAAAGTGTATTTGTAAAGAAAACTGTATATCTTGATTTAATGGAAATACTTTCTGATAAGAAACTCACAAAGGAAGAAAAGGAACGAAAGGTACATAACATATCTGTACTTTGTAGAATAGAAAATCTTTTAGACTCACATCCGTATGATTTATCAGGTGGTGAACAGCAAAGAGCAGCCCTTGCAAAAATTCTTCTTATGGAACCTGAAATACTTCTTCTTGACGAGCCGACAAAAGGAATGGATGCACATTTCAAAGAAGAATTTGCGGACATCCTTTTGGATTTAAAAGCAAACGGCGTTACAGTTCTTATGGTATCGCACGATATAGAGTTCTGTGCTGAATTCTCCGACAGATGCGCTCTTGTATTTGACGGAAGCATAACATCTATTGATACACCAAGAGAGTTTTTTAAGGGTAAGAATTTCTATACCACATCAGCAAACCGTATGGCAAGAACAAGACTTCCTGATGCGGTCTTGGCAGAAGATATCATCCTTGCTTGCGGCGGTAAAACAGAAAAGAAAGAAAGACAATCACGGCGTATAGAATTACATAAGGCTCAGAATGAAATCAAGCAACAAAAAGAGAAAGTACAAAAGTTGACACCTGCAAGAATTATTATCGGCAGTATATTTGCTTTGCTATTTGCACTGACATCATTATCCTTTATAACTGACATTGATATATTAGGAGTTTCAAAAGTAAGTTTTTTAGGGCTTGACACTTTACAGATAATCGCAGTAATTGAAATTGCAATCGCTTGTTTCTGCTTCTTTCCACAAAGGGATATTGGAATTGAAGTAATACAAGTTCCTAAATCAGACAGAAAACTGACAAAACGAACACTCCTTGCAGCATTTCTGATACTGCTTTTAATACCGCTTACAATCTATATCGGCGTTTTCTTCTTGGGTGACAGAAAGTATTATTTTATAAGCTTACTTATCATTCTCGAAACGATGATACCGTTTTGTATGGTATTTGAGTCGAGAAAACCGAAAGCAAGAGAGCTTATAGTGATAAGTGTACTGTGTGCTATTGCAGTTGCAGGCAGGGCGGCATTCTTTATGCTTCCTCAATTCAAACCTGTTGTTGCACTTGTTATAATTGCAGGGGTATGCTTTGGTGGAGAAACGGGGTTTTTGGTCGGCTCAGTTACCGGATTTGTTTCAAACTTTTTCTTCGGACAAGGTCCATGGACACCGTGGCAGATGTTTGCCTTTGGAATTATAGGTTTTATTGCAGGAATACTTTTTAAAAAAGGATTCCTCCGAAAGACCAAAGCATCCCTTTGCATATTCGGATTTGTTGCAACACTTGCAATATACGGCGGAATCATGAACCCTGCATCCGTTATTATGTGGCAAAGTAAAATAAATTGGGATATGATTGAAGCCGCCTATATTATGGGAATACCATTTGATTTAATCCATGCACTCGGGACTGCCTTTTTCTTGTGGTTTATATCCGAGCCAATGATAGATAAGATTGAAAGAATTAAAGTTAAATATGG
>JAZOOD010000010.1:0-122176 GCA_045654805.1 Clostridia bacterium
AACTGAGGAAGCATAAGGTAAAGGAGGTAGAATATGGGACAGAAAGTACATCCACACGGTCTTAGAGTCGGTGTTATTAAGGATTGGGATTCTCGTTGGTTCATGAATGACAGCGATTTCGGCGACAACATCGTGGAAGATGATAAAATCAGAAAATTTGTTAAAAAAGCTCTATATCAAGCTGGCGTAGCTAAGATTGAAATAGAGAAGAAAGCAAGCAAGGTTACAGTATTTGTTCACGCTGCAAAACCTGGTATTGTTATTGGTAAAGGCGGCGCTGGTACAGAAAAGCTTAAGGCAGACCTTGAAAAGCTTATAAAGAAAGATGTTTTTGTAAACATCGTAGAAGTTAAACAACCTGATACTGACGCTCAGTTGGTTGCAGAAAATATTGCAGCTCAGCTTGAAAGACGTATCCCTTACAGAAAAGCAATGAAAGGTGCTATGGGCAGAACTATGAGACTTGGTGCTAAAGGTATCAAAGCTATGTGTTCAGGCCGTTTGGGCGGTGCAGAAATTGCTCGTTCAGAAACATATCACGAAGGAACTATCCCACTTCAGACAATCAGAGCTGATATTGATTACGGATTTGCAGAAGCAGATACAACATATGGTAAAATCGGCGTGAAGGTTTGGATTTACAAGGGTGAAGTTCTTCCGGAAAGCAGAAAGGCACCAAAGGCGGAAGGAGGCAAATCACATGCTATCTCCAAAAAGAGTTAAATATCGTAGAGTTATGAGAGGTAGAATGACTGGCAAGGCTCTTCGTGGCAATAAGGTATCATACGGAGATTTTGGTTTACAGTCATTGGAACCATGCTGGATTACAGCAAACCAGATCGAAGCAGCCCGTGTAGCTATGACTCGTTACATTAAAAGAGGCGGTAAGGTTTGGATTAAAATATTCCCTGATAAGCCGGTAACAGAAAAACCTGCTGAAACTCGAATGGGTAGCGGTAAAGGTTCACCGGAATATTGGGTAGCGGTAGTTAAACCCGGTAGAGTAATGTTTGAAATCGGCGGCGTTTCTGAAGAAGTTGCCCGTGAAGCATTGCGTCTTGCCGCGAATAAACTTCCTGTTAAATGCAAATTTGTAGTGAAGGAAACGGAGGGTGAGAGCAAATGATGAAAATCAGACAGTTAAGAGATTTGTCAGTTGAAGAATTGACACAGAAGCTTAAGGATCTTAAAGCGGAACTTTTTAACCTAAGATTCCAACAGGCAACAAATCAGCTCGATAACCCAATGCGTATTGTGGAAGTTAAAAAGACAATCGCAAGAGTTAACACTCTTTTGAAAGAAGAAGAGCTAAAGGTGACTAAATAGTCAAGGGAGGTATTGTAGTTGGTAGAGCGTAATTACAGAAAAACCAGAATTGGCAAGGTTGTTAGCGATAAAATGGATAAGACAATCGTTGTTGCCATTGAGGATAGTGTAAAGCATGCACTTTACAACAAGGTTATAAAAAGAACTTATAAGCTAAAGGCACACGACGAAAACAACGAGTGCAATATTGGCGATAGAGTTAAGGTTATGGAAACAAGACCATTGTCTAAGGACAAGAGATGGAGACTTGTTGAAATCGTAGAAAAAGCAAAATAATATCAATCAATCGTATGAAAGGAGGACGTCGTTGTGATACAACAGCAAACTCTACTAAAGGTTGCAGATAACACAGGTGCTAAGGAAATTATGTGTATTCGTGTTATGGGCGGCTCAGTAAGAAAATTCGGAAACATCGGTGATGTTATAATTGCTTCTGTCAAGAAAGCAACACCCGGTGGAGTTGTAAAAAAAGGTGACGTTGTAAAGGCTGTTATCGTACGTTCAGTTAAGGGCGTAAGAAGACAGGACGGTTCATATATCAAGTTCGATGAGAACGCAGCAGTTATAATCAAAGATGATAAAAACCCAAGAGGTACACGTATATTCGGACCTGTTGCAAGAGAATTGAGAGATAAAGAATACATGAAGATTCTTTCTCTTGCTCCGGAAGTTTTGTAATAAAACGTAATTTATCATCACTCTAAAAGGGAGGTAAGTGGCTTGAATAAGAAACTACACGTTAGAAAAGGTGATAACGTAATAGTTCTTTCCGGTAAAGATAAAGGCAAAAAAGGCAAGGTTTTGTCTGTAATGCCTAAGTCAGGAAAGGTTATCGTTGAAGGCGTAGCTATGGCTACAAAACATAAAAAACCAAGATCACAAACAGATTTGGGCGGTATCCTACATCAGGAAACACCAATCTATGCTTGTAAAGTTATGCATATATGTGATAAGTGCGGTGAACCTACAAGAATTGCTCGTAAGGTTTTGGATGATGGTTCAATCGCTCGCGTATGCAAAAAATGTAATGAAATTCTATAATAAATTATTATAGGGAAGGAGGAGACATATCCTATGACAAGAATGAAAGAGCTATATGAAAAAGAAGTAGCCCCAGCATTGATGAAAAAATTTGAATATAAAAGTCCTATGCAGATTCCAAAGATTGAAAAAATCGTTGTAAACATGGGCGTGGGTGAAGCAAAAGATAATTCAAAAGCTTTAGATTCAGCAGCAAGCGATATGGAAAAAATTGTTGGTCAGAAGCCGGCAATCACAAAAGCAAGAAACTCAGTTGCTGCATATAAGATTCGTGAAGGTATGAGTATCGGTTGTAAGGCAACACTTAGAGGCGACAGAATGTATGAATTCCTTGACAGATTGTTCAACGTAGCATTGCCTCGAGTAAGGGACTTCCGCGGTATTAACGGAAACTCATTTGACGGTAGAGGTAATTATTCTTTCGGAATCAAAGAACAGCTAATTTTCCCTGAGATTGACTACGATAAGATTGACAAAATCAGAGGTATGGATATTATATTCGTCACAACAGCAAAGACCGATGAGGAAGCTAAAGAATTACTTACTCTAATGGGTGCACCATTTGCACGTAGTTAATCAAGGAGGGATATAAGTGGCTAAAAAAGCAATGAAAATAAAGCAACAGAGACCTCAAAAATTCAAGGTGCGTGAATACAATCGTTGCAAAATTTGCGGCAGACCACACGCATACCTTCGTAAATATGGGGTTTGCAGAATTTGCTTTAGAGACCTTGCACATCAGGGTGCTATCCCAGGTGTGAAGAAAGCAAGTTGGTAAGAAACGGATTGTTAAAATAACAGTCGGAAGGAGGTTACACTATGCAGATTACAGATCCAATTGCAGATTTGTTAACAAGAATTAGAAATGCAAGTAGTGCTAAGCACGAAACAGTTGAAGTGCCTGCGTCTAAGATGAAGAAAGCAATTGTAGAAATACTTTTTGCTGAAGGTTACATCAAAAAATATGAGGTAATTGATGATGATAGACAGGGCGTTATAAAAATATGGTTGAAATATGTTGAGGGCAAAAAGGCAGTTATCTCCGGTATTAAGAGAGTATCAAAGCCTGGTCTTAGAGTATACGCAAGCAAGGAAGATATGCCTAGAGTATTGAAGGGCTTGGGTATCGCTATTGTTTCAACATCAAAAGGTATTATGACTGACAAGCAGGCTCGCCGTGAAAATGTTGGCGGTGAAGTTCTAGCATTTGTTTGGTAATTAATAGGAGGTATATTAAATGTCCAGAATAGGAAAAATGCCAATCCCTGTACCAAGCGGTGTTGACTTTAAGCTTGAAGGTAACGTAGTTACTGTTAAAGGTCCTAATGGAACACTTAGCAGGGAATTGCACAAAGATATGATTATTAAGTTTGAAAACGGCGAAGTTACTGTTAGCCGTCCATCAGACGTAAAAGAACACAGATCACTTCACGGTTTGACAAGAACATTGATTGCAAATATGGTTGAAGGTGTTGCTAATGGTTATACAAAAGAACTTCAGATCAATGGTGTTGGTTACCGTGCAGCTATGCAGGGCAACAAACTTGCTTTGACACTTGGTTATTCTCATCCAGTGGAAATGGAAGCGGTTGAAGGTATCAAAATTGAAGTTCCAAGTCCAAACCAGATCCTTGTAAAGGGCGCTGATAAGCAGTTGGTTGGTCACGTGGCAGCTTTAATTCGTGAAAAGAGACCACCAGAGCCATATAAGGGCAAGGGTATTAAGTATGCGGATGAACATATCCGTAGAAAAGAAGGTAAGGCTGGTGCTAAGAAGAAATAATTTCTATTGTTTCTTTTTGGTATATCCTTTACAGTTGAAGTTTTACGAAAGGAGTAAACTTGTATGATTAAGAAAATAGGCAGTAATGTAGCCAGAACAAGACGTCATATGCGTGTACGTAAGAAAATTTCCGGCACAAAAGAATGCCCAAGACTAAATGTTTATAGAAGTCTTAAACATATCTATGCACAAATTATTGATGATACAACAGGAACAACTTTAGTTTCTGCATCAACACTTGACGCTAGCCTTAAAGAAAGCAATGGCGGTAACAAGGAAGCAGCTCGTGCAGTAGGTAAGTTGGTTGCTGAAAAAGCAATTGCAGCTGGCATTAAAGATGTAGTATTCGACCGTGGCGGTTATATCTACCATGGAAGAGTAATGGAATTGGCGGAAGGCGCTCGTGAGGGCGGATTAAACTTCTAATTTATAACACACGTAATCTTAAATATTTAATTATCCAGAAAAGAAGGTGAGATAATGGCTAGTAAAATCGATGCAGGAGCATTAGATATAAAGGAAAAAGTTGTTTCTCTTAACCGTGTTGCAAAGGTTGTAAAAGGTGGTAGAACATTCCGTTTCAGTGCGTTGGTAGTTGTTGGTGATGAAAACGGCCACGTTGGCTGCGGTATGGGTAAAGCTGCCGAAATCCCGGATGCAATCCGTAAAGGTATTGAGGATGCTAAGAAAAACATGGTAGAAGTTGCTATGGTTGGAACAACAATTCCTCACGAAGTAATAGGCAAACATTGTGCTGGTGAAGTACTTTTGAAACCAGCTAAAGAAGGTACAGGCGTTATCGCAGGTGGTGCTGCTCGTGCAGTTATCGAACTTGCAGGTATCAGAGATATTAGAACAAAATCATTGCGTTCAAACAATCCAAAGAATGTTGTATGTGCAACAATCGACGGTTTGGCTTCATTGCGTAATGCAGAAAGCGTTGCTAAAGTAAGAGGCATATCTGAAAAGCAGGTTTTCCGTGGCAAGACAGAAGCTGACGCGTAAGGAGGGGTAGAAGTGGCTAAGACATTAAAAGTAACACTTGTTAAAAGCACAATCGGTCGTAAAGATGATCAGATTGCTACCGTTGCAGCATTGGGCTTGCATAAAATCCGTAGCACAGTAGAACATCCTGACAATCCTCAAATCAGAGGAATGATAAATAAGGTAAAACATTTAGTAAGTGTAGAAGAAAACTAATAAGGTACAAATAAAATAAGGAGGTGTGACATAATGAAATTATGTGAATTGTCACCGGCTGTTGGTTCAACAAAGGCTCCGAAGCGTGTAGGTAGAGGACATGGTTCAGGTACAGGCAAAACTGCTGGTAAAGGTCACAAGGGTCAGAATGCCAGAAGCGGCGGCGGTGTACGCCCAGGTTTCGAAGGTGGTCAAATGCCTTTGTACAGACGTTTGCCAAAACGTGGTTTTCATAATAAATTTGCAAACAACTTTGTAGAAATTAATGTTAAAGATCTTGAAAGATTTGATGCAAATGCAGAAATTACAGCAGAGGTTTTAAAGGAAGCCGGCGTTATTTCAAAGATTTGTGACGGAGTTGTAGTACTTGGAAACGGAGATATCACAAAGCCTCTTACAATAAAGGCTAAGAAGTTTACTAAGTCAGCAGAAGAAAAGATTGTTGCTGCCGGAGGAAAGGTGCAGGTGATATAATTGTTTCAGACAATTAAGAATGCTTGGAAAATTCCGGATTTAAGAAAGAAAATTCTTTACACTCTTTTAATGATTGTAGTTTTCAGATTCGGTTCAATTATTCCCGTTCCGTTCTTAAGCCCGGAGGTAATTTCATCTTTAATTACAAGTGAAGATTCACTTTTGAATCTTATGAACACATTCTCAGGTGGTGCTTTCAGTCAGGCAACAATATTCGCTATGAGTATTTCACCGTACATCAACGCATCTATTATTATGCAGTTGTTGACAGTTGCAATTCCTGCACTTGAAAGGATTTCCAAAGAAGGTGTAGAGGGCAGAAAGAAAATTGCTCAATGGTCACGTTATCTAACAGTTCTTTTAGCTGTTGTTCAGGCTTGGGGACTTTATATGGCACTTAGAACATCAATCGAAACAGGCAGTATTCCACGTTGGTTGGCAGCATTGACAATCATTCTTACATTTACTGCAGGCACAGCTTTCTTGATGTGGCTGGGTGAACAGATTAATGAAAAAGGTATAGGTAATGGTATTTCAATGTTGATTTTTGCCGGCATCGTATCAAGAGGCCCTGCTTTGGTTCAAGCTATTCAGAGTTATTGGCAGATGGGAACACTTAACATTATAGGGGTTATTGTATTGTTTGTAATTGCTATTGCTGTTATCGGCTTTGTCGTGCTTATGAATAATGCGGAAAGAAGAATTCCTGTTCAGTATTCAAAGAGAGTCGTTGGTAGAAAGATGTATGGTGGTCAGTCAACACATATTCCTATTAAGGTTGCTGCAGCTGGCGTTATGCCTATCATATTTGCTATGAGTATTATGGCGTTTCCGTCAACTATAGCAGGTTTCTTTGGTAAGACTGCATCAAATACAACAGGTTTCTGGGGCTTTATTTTAAATATTATGTCTTCAGACCATTGGTTTTATGCAATATTCTATTTCTTGCTAATATTGTTCTTCACATATTTCTATACAGCTATTCAGTACAATCCTATTGAAATGGCTAATAATATGAAAAAGAACGGCGGTTTTATTCCGGGTATTCGTCCTGGTAAAACAACTTCAGATTATATCAGTAAGAGTATGTCAAAGATTACTTTGGCAGGTGCAATATTCTTAGGTTTGATTGCTGTATTGCCTATATTAATGTCTCAGATTGCTAACATCAATATTAGCATCGGCGGCACATCGTTGTTGATTATGGTTGGTGTTGCACTTGAAACAGTTAAGCAGTTGGAATCACAGATGGTAATGAGACATTACAAGGGATTCTTAGAATAATAAATAACGTGATTGTGGGGAAGTTTTCCCCACAGCCACTAAATTTGTTGGGAGGTTAACCCGAGATGAAAATGCTTATTATGGGGGCTCCCGGAAGCGGTAAAGGTACCCAATCCGAGATTCTTGTAAATAAATTAGGAATACCCACAATATCAACAGGTGCTATGCTTCGTGCAGCTATTGCAGAAGGTACAGAGGTTGGTAAAGAAGCTTCAAAGTATATCAATGATGGCAAATTGGTCCCCGATTCTGTTATGATTGATTTGGTTTTGGACAGAATCAGCAAGGACGATTGCAAAAACGGATATATTCTTGACGGTTTTCCAAGAACTTTGGCACAGGCAGAGGCTATGACCGAAGCGAATATTGACATTGATTGTGCACTAATGATAGATGTGGCTGACGAAGATATTATTGCTCGTATTGGCGGTAGACGTGTATGCAGCAAGTGCGGTGCAACATATCATACAAAGTTCAAACCATCTTCAAAGGGAGATGATTGTGAACAGTGCGGCGGCAAACTGGAAATCAGAGCAGACGATGCTCCGGAAACAGTTGTAAGTCGTTTGGAAACATATCATAAAATGACAGCTCCGGTTATTGATTACTACGATAAAATGGGCAAGCTGGTTACAGTAAAGGCTGTTGAAGGGGTAGAAGAAACAACCGAGCTAGTATTGAAGGCGTTGGGTAAATAATATGATTATTATTAAATCAGCAAGTCAGATAGACAAGATGAAGCGTGCAGGTGAAATTGTTGCTCTTACTCACGAATTAATGAGAAAAAACATTTGTGATGGAGTTACGACAAAGGAACTTGACCGTATTGCTGAAGAGTTTATCAGATCAAAGGGTGCTATACCATCCTTTAAAAATTACAACGGATATCCCGCTAGTATATGTGCATCAGTAAATGATGTGGTTATACATGGGATACCTAACAATACCCAACTTAAAAATGGAGATATAATAGGTATAGATATTGGGGCTTATATTGACGGTTATCATGGTGATAGTGCTAACACATACGGCGTAGGAGATATTTCTAAAGAGGCAGCTGACCTTATAGACACAGCAAAAGGTTGTTTTGAAGCAGGTCTTAAAATGGCTGTGGTTGGAAATAGAGTGGGGGATATATCTTCTGCTGTCCAGCAATATGCTGAGTCGAGAGGGTACTCCGTAGTACGTGAATTTGTTGGTCACGGTGTAGGTGCACAGATGCACGAAGAACCTGAAGTTCCAAATTATGGGAGATCTGGCAGAGGACCAAGGCTGTGTGCGGGTATGACATTGGCTATAGAACCTATGATAAATGCAGGTAAAAAGGAAATTCTTATGTTGGATGACGAATGGACTATTGTAACGGAAGATGGTTCGTTGTCAGCGCATTATGAACATTCAATTGCTGTAACCAAAGAGGAACCAATATTATTGACAATTTGTCGCTGATGAGGTGGATTTATGAAAATTTCTCCTGGAAATATCGTATATTCATTAGCAGGAAGAGATAGCGGCAGTTATTTTGTGGTGATGGCTGTTAACGATAATTTTGCTTTTATATGCGACGGTAAAAATCGTAAGACAGATAAACCCAAAAAGAAAAAGGTCAAGCATTTAAAGATAGGGTGCGGACATTCGGACTTCATCGCCTACAAAATAGAAAAAGGCGAGGAAGTTACAAATTCAGAACTCAAAATAGAGCTTAAACCTTATGTAAAGCCTTAATCTCTCGTGCTTAACGGCAACCGAGTGTAGGCGGAAATGGAGATTGATTATATGGCTAAAGACGATGTTTTAGAACTTGAAGGCACAGTCCTTGAAGCACTACCTAATGCAATGTTTAAAGTTGAGCTTGAAAACGGACATCAGATTCTGGCTCATATTTCAGGAAAGTTAAGGATGCACTATATCAGAATTTTGCCGGGGGATAAGGTAACGGTTGAGATGTCAACATATGACCTTACAAAGGGTAGAATTACATGGCGTGCAAAATAATTACTTTAAAGTAGGCGTGAAATTCGCTATACCGGAGGTGTATTATAATGAAAGTAAGACCATCAGTTAAAAAGATGTGTGAAAAATGCAAAATTATTAAGAGAAAAGGTAAAATCATGGTAATATGCGAAAATCCAAAGCATAAGCAGAGACAAGGTTAATATTATCAAATAACATTTAATTGCGGCTGACAATGCATAGCATGGCAGAAACATTTATCCTTGTGCAGGAGTTTGTGCCTAGCTACGCAATTGTAAATTGAATGCGATAATGTTACCTTAGTTTTTAATTATAAATTCAAGCATGTTACAAATATTACGGAGGTGAATATTTCAAATGGCAAGAATAGCAGGTGTTGACTTACCAAGAGAAAAACGAGTAGAAATCGGTTTGACTTATGTATACGGTATTGGTAGAACAAGCTCAAACAAGATTTTGGAAAAAGCAGGAATTAATCCTGATACAAGAGTCAAAGATTTGACAGAAGACGAAGTTGCAAAGTTGAGAGATATCATCGATGCAGAATATACAGTTGAAGGTGACTTGCACAGAGAAGTTGCTCTTAACATTAAGCGTTTGCAGGAAATCGGCTGTTACCGCGGTATCAGACACAGAAAAGGGCTTCCTGTACGTGGACAGAACACAAAGAATAATGCAAGAACTCGTAAGGGTCCTAAGCACACAATCGCAAACAAGAAGAAATAATTAGTGTTAAGCGGTTATAACTTAACGAAGGAGGGATTTTGCTATGGCAAAAGTTGCCACAAGAAGAAGAACTGGTAAAAAGCGCGAACGTAAAAATATTGAAAAAGGCGCAGCACATATACGCAGTACATTTAACAATACTCTAGTAACCATTACAGACCTTGCAGGTAATGCTATTTCATGGGCAAGTGCAGGTGGTCTTGGTTTTAGAGGTTCAAAGAAAAGCACCCCATTTGCAGCTCAGATGGCTGCTGAAACTGCAGCAAAGGCAGCAATGGAACATGGTATGAAAACAGTAGAAGTTTATGTTAAGGGACCGGGAGCAGGCCGTGAAGCTGCAATTAGAGCATTGCAGGCAACAGGTTTGGACGTTACTTTGATTAAAGATGTTACTCCGATTCCACATAATGGTTGTCGTCCACCAAAGAGACGTCGTGTGTGATTTTTAAAATTAGGAGGTGTAAGTAAAAATGGCAAGATATACAGGAGCCGTTTGCAGATTGTGCAGACGTGAAGGTCAGAAATTATTCCTAAAAGGCGAAAGATGCTATACAGATAAATGCGGAATTCAGCGTCGTGCTTATGCTCCGGGCCAGCATGGTCAGGGCAGAAAGAAACTTTCAGGATACGGTTTGCAGTTAAGAGAAAAGCAGAAAGCTCGTCGTTACTATGGTGTTTTGGAAGGTCAGTTCCATCACTATTTTGAAATGGCTAATAAAAAAGCAGGTGTTACAGGTGAAAACTTGTTAGCAATCTTGGAAAGCAGACTTGATAACGTTGTTTATCGTCTTGGTTTCGGTACTTCAAGACCAGAAGCTAGACAGCTTGTAAGACATGGTCATTTTACAGTTAATGGTAAAAAGGTAAATATTCCTTCTTACTTGGTTAAAGTTGGCGATGTAATTGCTATCAAAGAAGAAAGCAAGAGTTCAGAAAAGATTAAGAACGTTATAGAGATTACAGCTTCAAGAGCAATACCAAAGTGGCTTGATCTTGATAACAATACACTTACAGGTAAGGTTGTTGCTGTTGCAGAAAGAGAAGATATCGATCTTCCGTTGGAAGAACATCTTATCGTCGAATTGTACTCTAAGTAATAATCACCCTCGTAACACAAAGTGCTTTATGCACTTTGGTGTTACAGCAAGCAAAATATATGTAGCATATTTGGTAAGGAGGGTTTATAAATGATCGAAATAGAAAAGCCAAAAATAGAATGTGTTGAACTTAGCGAACGCGGTGATTACGGCAGATTTGAGGTAGAACCATTAGAACGTGGTTATGGTATGACACTTGGTAACTCACTTAGAAGAATACTTTTATCATCACTTCCCGGCGTTGCTGTATCATCAATCAAAATAGACGGAATTCTTCATGAATTTTCAACCATCCCTGGAGTTAAGGAAGATGTTACTGAAATCGTTCTTAACATTAAGGATTTGAGTGCTAAGTTGTACAGTGACGGACCTAAGGTTGTTTATATTGAAGCAGAAGGTCCCGGAGAAGTATGTGCAAGACACATCAAAGCAGATGCAGATGTTGAAGTTTTGAACGGAGATTTGCATATTGCGACACTTAATAAAGATGCGAAGCTTTATATGGAAATCACTCTTAACAAAGGCAGAGGTTATGTTTCACAGGATAAAAATAAGGTTACAAATCAGGGTATAATTGGTACCATACCGGTAGACTCAATATTCTCACCGGTGCGCAAGGTGAACTATACGGTCGAAAACACTCGTGTAGGTCAGGTTACTGATTACGACAAGTTAACACTTGAAGTTTGGACTGATGGAACTATTACACCTAACGAAGCAATTTCCTTGGGTGCAAAAATCCTTAGCGAACATCTGAACTTGTTTATCGACCTTACAGATGAGGCAAGAAATACCGAAATTATGGTCGAAAAAGAAGATTCCAAAAAGGAAAAAGTTCGTGAAATGACTATAGAGGAACTTGACCTTTCAGTACGTTCTTACAACTGCTTGAAGCGTGCAGGTATCAATACGGTTGAAGACCTTACAAACAAGACAGAAGAAGATATGATGAAGGTTAGAAACCTTGGTAGAAAATCTCTTGAAGAAGTAAGAGAAAAGCTTCACGAATTAGAGATGGACTTTAAGGCTGAAGAAGATTAATTTTAGATAGGAGGCGGCAACTACAATGGCAGTTCAGAGAAAATTAGGCAGACCAACTGACCAGCGTATTGCAATGCTAAGAAATCTTACAACATCTTTGCTTGAAAACGGTAAAATTGAAACAACTGTTACTCGTGCAAAGGAAGTAAGAAGCACAGCAGAGAAAATGATTACGCTTGGTAAGACAAATACATTACACACTCGCAGACAGGCTATGAGCTATATTACTAAGGAAGATGTAGTTAAAAAATTGTTTGATGAAATCGCTCCAAAGTATGCTGATAGAAATGGTGGTTATACAAGAATCATCAAAATTGGCCCTCGTCGTGGTGATGCTGCAGAAATGTGTATTATTGAATTGGTTTAATACATTAAATAAAGACCGACTTTTACAGTCGGTCTTTTTACGTTAAAAGTTATATAAAAAAACAAATAGCGTTATTCATCCTCTTTAAATACTAAGACATCTTCAACTTTCCAATACAGGATTGTAAACAAGTCATTTAGTGTTATGAGACTTATTGGCTTATTGTGCTTTAACCTATCAATTAAACTACAACTTATTCCATATCGCATTATAGGTTTATATGTGGAAATATTTTGTTTTTTTTCAATGTTTTGTAAAAGGGTTCGTAGTTATGGAAGCCATATTATAGTTAAAGTATTTAATGGGAACGAATTGAATTTTAGTACAATTATATTTAACCCTGTAGGCGAGCTTTTAGGATATTTGATAGATATTGATTAAATGTATTAAATAATTGGACCGCTTGCTTTGCAAGCTGTTTTTATTATTACAAAATTATAAGATTTTATTGTAATTAATATTGACATTTAATATATTTTTTGATAATATATTATGGTAGTAAATTTCTGGGTGTAGCTCAGTTTGGTAGAGTACTTGAATGGGGTTCAAGGGGCCGCTGGTTCAAGTCCAGTCACTCAGACCAAAATCGACAAGATTAACAAAATCTTGTCGATTTTGTTTATTATACGCTTAGTATCTAAAAAATCAGATATCTCGAATATTGGTCGATTATACGCCTGCTTAATCAGCGGGTATTTTTCTATAAATATTGCTAATTTTATTTATTTATAGTATAATAGAAATGATATTAATGTAAGAAGGTATTAAAATGAAATTAACGGAAATTATAAAAGGGAAAAAACCAAGTTTGTCTTTTGAGGTTTTCCCCCCGAAGACAAGTGACACTTTCGATAGCGTAAAAATGGCTACGGAGGAAATTGCAAAGCTTAAACCAAGCTATATGAGCGTAACTTATGGTGCAGGTGGAGGAACATCGGATTACACCGCCCTTATTGCTAAAAATCTTTCCGACCACGGGGTTACATCACTGGCACATCTTAGTTGTATTTCATCTACAAAGGATTTGGTAAATAGTCAGCTTGAAAAGTTGAAATCTATGGGTATTGAGAACATATTGGCTTTGCGTGGAGATATTCCTCAAGGGATGAGTATGGACCATCTTGATTACCACTATGCGTCAGAGCTTACTGCAGAAATTCGTGATTTCGGCGGTTTTTGTATAGGAGGTGCTTGTTATCCTGAGGGACATCCCGAAAGTAAAAACAGTGCTGAGGATATTGAAAGCCTTAGGATAAAGGTGGAATGCGGATGCGAATTCTTGACCACACAGATGTTCTTTGATAACAATATTTTATATAACTTTATGTACAGACTTTTGCGTGCCGGAGTTGATGTTCCGGTTGTTGCGGGAATAATGCCTGTCACAAATGCAAAGCAGATTAAGAGAATATGTTCAATTTCCGGTAATGCGTTGCCCCAGCGTTTTCTTCGCATTGTAGACAGATACGGGGACAAGCCGGAGGCTATGAAACAGGCGGGGATTGCCTATGCAACGGACCAGATTATAGACCTGTTTGCCAACGGAATAAATGCGGTACATATTTATTCTATGAACAAGCCTGATGTTGCGGCTCAGATAAAAAATAATATTTCGGAAATAATAAAATGAAAAAATATGATGTGATTTATGGTACAGTATCTGCGGAGAAAATAGAGATAAATAAAAGTGAACTAGCACAAAGGCTCAAAATTGACCGCAGCTTTGAGCATTCCGTAATAGATTTATGTATAGAGGAATTTAATAGTGTTGTTGACTATAGATACTCGTATGTATGTGTTCCTGTGGATTTTGTTGGTGAAAACACCTGTAGCCTTGGCTTTGGCAATATAGTCAGCAAAAATCTGTGTGATAATTTAAAGGGATGTAAAACAGCCATAATTTTTGCAATAACTACCGGTATAGGAGTCGACAGATTGCTGAATAAACTGTCAATAGTCTCTCAGGCAAAGTATTTTATAACTGACGGCATAGCTTCGGCGGCAGCGGAATCCTTTTGCGATTATATAGATAATTTGCTTCGCAAGGGAAACAAAGGCTCCCACCGTTTCAGTCCCGGTTACGGAGATTTGTCTCTGAAAATACAACCTGACATTCTTGATATGCTTAATGCGTATAAAAACCTTGGTATAACCTTAAATAAATCGCTTTTAATGACGCCTGTAAAATCCATAACTGCTATAATGGGGGTTTGTGATGAAATCAATAGTTGAATTAATTAATGAAAAGAGAATATATTTTGATGGCGGTACAGGGACTTATTTGCAATCACGAGGGTTAACTGCTGGTACACCCCCGGAAATATGGAATATTGAATGTCCTGATAAGATTATAGAAATGCATAAGGCTTATCTTGATGCAGGGTGTAATGTAGTTACTACTAACACATTTGGTATTAACAGGGATAAATATGATAATTATGATGAACTTATAACTGCAGCTATTGGCTGTGCAAAAAAAGCCGTTGCTGATAAAAAAGATACATTTATAGCTTTTGATATAGGTCCCACAGGTAGGCTGTTACAACCTCTTGGAGACCTTGCATTTGATGATGCAGTAGAGCTTTTTGCGACAAGTATAAGGGTAGCGGCAAAATGCGGAGTGGACCTTATAATTATCGAAACAATGAACGATAGTTATGAAACTAAAGCCGCCGTACTTGCTGCAAAGGAAAACAGTGATTTGCCTGTTTTTGTAACTAATGTGTATGATGAATCAGGTAAGCTTATGACGGGTGCAAGCCCTGAGGCTATGATTGCAATGCTTGAGGGATTGGGTGTTGATGCACTTGGGCTTAACTGTTCTGTGGGGCCTGATAAAATGATTGAAATTATAGATCGTTTTATTGATAACGCATCAGTACCTGTAATTGCCAATCCAAATGCAGGGTTGCCTGTGGTAGTGGATGGTAAGACCACATATAACATAGACGCCGACCAATTTGCAGATCATATGCAAAAACTTGCAAAAAAAGGTGTCCATATTTTGGGAGGGTGTTGTGGTACCACTCCGGAATATATGAAAAAAACTGTTGAAAAAACAGAGGAAATAGACTATAAAGTACCAACATTTAAGAACCATACTGTGGTGTCTTCATATACACAGGCAGTTTTTATTGGTTCAAAGCCCGTTTTGATTGGTGAAAGAATTAACCCTACAGGAAAGAAAAAGTTAAAGGAAGCTTTAAAAACAGAGGATTTAAACTATATTTTGAATGAAGGTATAACTCAGGCGGAAAAGGGAGTTCATATTCTTGATGTAAACGTTGGATTGCCGGAAATTGATGAGGCCAGGATGATGAAAAGGGTTGTAACTGCCTTGCAAGCTGTTACAGATTTGCCTTTGCAGATTGATACTTCTGACCCAAATGTCCTTGCAGATGCAATGCGTTATTATAATGGTAAACCTCTTGTGAATTCCGTTAATGGTGAAGATGAAAGTATGGATGCGGTATTTCCATTAGTTAAAAAATATGGTGGTGCCGTTATTGCACTTGCTATGGACAAAAAAGGGATACCCCAAACTGCGGTAGGCAGAGTTGCCATTGCCCAAAGGATTATTGACAAAGCAAAGGAATACGGCATAGATAAAAAGGATATTATAGTAGATCCCCTTGCACTTACCGTTTCTTCCGAACCTAAGGGTGCAATTGTTACTCTACAGGCTGTAAAAATGCTTAGTGAAATGGGAATAAAAACAAGCCTTGGGGTATCTAATATTTCCTTTGGATTGCCAAAACGCGATATTATAAATTCTACATTCTTTGCAAACGCGTTGGAGAACGGGCTGAGTTGTGCAATTATGAATCCATTCTCAGAGGGCATGATGAATACCTACTATTCGTTTAATGCACTTCATAATTTGGATACTGCCTGCAGTGAGTATATTAAGTATGTGGATAGTATTGAAGATGTGAAATTATCAGTTGCTCCAACGGATACAAGCCTTAAATCATCTATAATAAAGGGTATGTCGGATATGGCATCAAAGGGGGCAAGGGAGCTTTTATCGGTGGAAGCCCCCCTTGATATAATAAATAATTATATTATACCTGCACTTAATGAAATAGGAATAGCTTTTGAGCAAAAAAAGGCTTATCTGCCACAGCTTTTGATGAGTGCGGAGGCGGCAACAGCGGCATTTGATGAGGTAAAAAATGTACTTCCTGTTACAAAAGCGGAAAATGACCGTAAGATTATACTTGCTACTGTTAAGGGAGATATACACGATATCGGAAAGAATATTGTCAAGGTATTGCTTGAAAGTTATGGTTTTTATGTAATAGACCTTGGTAAGGATGTAGAGCCCAAGGCTGTGTGCGAAAGTGCTTTAGAAAACAACTGCAAGCTTGTGGGTTTAAGTGCACTTATGACTACCACTGTTCCCGCTATGGAGGAAACTATAAGACAATTACACAATTTAAACAAGGAGATTACCGTAGTTGTGGGCGGTGCGGTTTTGACTAGCGAATATGCTCAAATGATAAATGCTGATTTTTACGGACCGGACGCAATGGACACTGTAAGATTTGCGGAAAAATATTATAATAAGTGATAATAAAAAGGAGAAACGAAATTGAACTGCACCATTTTGTGCAGACAACACAAAAAAGGATACCCATGGCAAAATATTTACTTTAAGCAATATACTGACATCGCATTTCATGTGGTGTCAGTTTTGTTTTTAGTTGTATTCTTTCATTGTTATAAAAATGGATATATTCTTCTATAATGCGGCGAGCCTCATCATAGGTTTGAAGCTTTATTCGATAAATACATTCTGTTTTCAATATAGAAAAGAAATTTTCAGCCAAAGCATTATCATATGGATTACCTTTCCTTGACATTGACGGCGTAATATTGTATGATTTAGTTAGCTTAAAGTACGCGTGTGAAGTATACTGAAAGCCTTGGTCACTGTGGAGTTGCAGCTCTGCGGTGACCTTTACTCTTTTCTTGGCTTCTCTTATTGTAGAAAGAACAAGATTTATGTTTTGTTCTGTACCGGTTTTGTAAGCAACTATACTGTTGTCAAACAAATCTCGGATAACAGATAAGTATAATGTTCCTTGACTTGTTTTGATATACGAAATATCTGTAACCCATTTTTGATTAGGTCTTTCGGCCTTGAAATCTCTGTTCAGCAAATTAGGATAACGGTGCAAATATTCTCCATAATTACGATACTTTTTTCTTCTGACAACGGACAACAGGTTGTATTTTTGCATTACACGAAGTATTGTTTTGGGATTGTGGTATATCCCTTGTCTTTCAAGCCATATGTGTACTCTGCGATAACCGTAAGTCTTACCGCATCTATCCTGACATTCTTTTATCTTTTCTGCCAAAGACAAGTCTTTTGCAGGTATATCCATTCGTGATACGTAATCATAATAGCCACTTCTTGAAACAGAGAAAAATCTGCACATTTCACTAATTGAATACTTTTCCTTATGTCGATAGATAACCAAATATTTTACGCTTGTTCTCACTTCCTTTCTGTGAGCGAGAGAAAATCCCGCATCAATTCATTTTCCATTTCCAATCTTTTAATATATCTTTCTTTTCTTGATATTTCGTATTGCAATTGTGACAATTTGCTTAATTGCTGAATGGATGGTGGAAGCGATTCACCATCTTTTATTGGTCTTCCTTTAGGTTTTATAGTTATTCCGGATGCGAGTTTTTTCTGTGTTGCATGATATCTGTAAACACAATTATCTATCTGTTTATATTTTAATCCGAATTTTTCTCCAATCTCTTTCTTCGTCAAACCCTTTTCATACATTTCTATGATTTCTTTTTCGTATTTTTTTATATTTTGATATTCTCTTGGCATAAAAAATCCCCCTATGGTAGTTTATTATATTCTACCATAGGGGTCCTATTTTTTCTATTGTCCATTTTTACTGGACCTGTTCACTTCGGTTGCCCTCAATAATCTTATTTTATATCGTAGTCAAGCTTAAACTTTTCACCACAGCCATAGTTTTCATATACATAGTCAATATCCTTATCCCCGCGTCCTGACAAGCAAACCAAAATAGAACCTGACTTATGCTCCTTTGCATACTTAATCGCATATGCAACAGCGTGAGAACTTTCAATAGCAGGGATGATACCCTCGTATCTGCTAAGCAGGAAGAATGCTTCCATAGCCTCCTCGTCGGAAATTGTTTCATAATGTACTCTGCCAAGGTCACGAAGCAATGCGTGTTCAGGACCAACGCCTGGGTAATCAAGACCGCTGGCAATTGAATAAACAGGCAACGGCTCGCCTTCTTCATCCTGTAGAAGATATGTATCGAAGCCGTGGATTCTTCCCTTTGTACCATACTGCATTGTGGCCGCGTGGTCACCTACATTACTGCCTCTGCCCAAGGGCTCGATGCCATAAATTTCAACAGGATCTGCAAGGAACGGCGTAAACATACCTAGTGAGTTTGAGCCACCTCCTACACAAGCTGTTACAGCATCAGGCATAATACCTGTCATTTCAAGGAACTGTTCGCGTGCCTCTATACCGATAACAGACTGGAAATCGCGTACCATTTTAGGGAATGGGTGTGGACCCAATGCAGAACCGATACAGTAAATTGCATTGTCATATTCTTTAAGATATGCTTCAAAAGCAGCGTCAACAGCCTCTTTTAATGTTTTAAGCCCGTGTGTTACAGGTATAACATTTGCACCAAGCATCTTCATACGCACAACGTTAGGGTACTGTTTTTCAATATCAACCTCGCCCATATAAACGTCACATTCCATACCAAAATATGCCGCCGCAGTAGCTATTGCAACGCCGTGCTGACCTGCACCAGTTTCAGCAATAAGCTTCTTTTTACCCATATATTTTGCAAGCAAGCCCTCGCCCATACAATGGTTAAGCTTGTGGGCGCCTGTGTGGTTTAGATCTTCTCTTTTAAGATAAATCTGGCAGTTGCCAAATATCTTGGAAAGTCTTTCACAATGGTAAACAGGGGTAGGTCTGCCCTGAAATTCTTTTCTTATTCTTCTAAGCTCGTTTATAAACTGAGCGGAATGGCATATTGCCTCGTAAGCATCATCTGCCTCTTTAAAAGCAGGTATTAAAGCTTCGGGAAGATACGCTCCGCCGTATTCACCAAAAAAGCCGTCAGCATTTGGATATTGCTTTAAATAATTGTCAAAATCTTTATATTTATTCATAATATTATCCTCCTATAATTCAAATATAATTCAAATTAAATATTCCGCCATCGTACACCGGGTTGGATTTTAAAAACCAACATATATTACCGCCTCCTGAAAAAATAAAAAACCCCTGATATGCATAGAGCAAATCAAGGGCGAAAAATTCCGCGGTGCCACCTTGTTTCGGGCAATAGCCCCTCAGCGAGATACCAACATATCCCTGACTACTTACGCGAGTCCTGCGTCAGCGCATTTAACGCCGCCCTCGACAGTCCATATTACTCAGCAGCCTTTGCGGAACTCACACCATAATCCGCTCGCTCAAAAAGACCTTATCTGACTTTTTTCTGTCTCATCGGTTTATTATAAATTCATTTTCTATCATTATATCACGGTGCAATCTATATGTCAATAGTTTTTAATATATCATTAAACAACATCAGTAACTACCTATTCAAAAAAACGTATAAAATAAAAGGAGTGTGGCAAAATGGATTTCATTTTGATACACTCCCTTAGTTATCTTAAAAGTTATTTAATAGGATAAGCATCCTCATCACAAATAAGTGTAACATCTGGGTGGAACTGCAAAATTGATGCAGGAACCTGTGGGTCAACAGGACCCCAGAATGTCTTATGTAAAATATCCTTTTTATCTGCGCCGGTAACTACCATAACTATCTTCTTAGCAGCCATAATAGTACCAATACCCATAGTAAACGCAGCTCTTGGAACTTCGTCAATTGAGTTGAAGAAACGCTTGTTGGCATCAATAGTCATTTCAGTAAGCTTAACTTCGTGAGTCATTGCAGGGAAATGGTCATCAGGCTCATTAAAACCGATATGACCGACGTGACCGATACCTAACAACTGCAAATCTACGCCGCCCCATTCTTCTATCTTAGCTTCGTATTCTTCGCACATTGCCTGTACGTCCTCAGCAAGTCCCAAAGGAACAATCGTATTTTCAGGCTTTATGGAAATATGGTCTAACAAATTGTCATGCATAAATTTACGGTAGCTCTGTTCATGGTCAGGTGCCAATCCCTTATATTCATCAAGATTAGCAGAACGAACTTTACTAAAGTCAATCTTACCTGCTTTTTCACGTGCAACAAGCTCGCGATAAAGCGGCAATGGTGTAGAACCGGTAGCCAAACCGATTACGCAAGCCGGTTTTCTCTGAATTTCAGCTTCGAACAAGTCAGCAGCAAGCTTGCCAACCTCTTCAGGATTTTTTGCAACAATAATTCTTGGATGAATCATTTAAATTACCTCCCAATATATTTTGTTTTTAACAAAATTCTTTTTTCACCAATAATTTTAACACGCAAAGAAAATTCTGTCAACAAACTTAAATAGCAATTATTAGCAATTTTTAGTTGCACAATCACTTTTCTAAAATGCTATAACCTCACCTATATCAGGTATATGAACATTATCCGTATTTTCAACAGTTAATTGAACCGACTCCCAAAGGTTGTAGATGTCATTACACCTATTTGGTAAATGGAGAACAACAATATGTTTTGCCCCTGTTGATTTTGTAACCTGATATGCAGTGTCCGTATTAACATATGCATATGGTACAATTAAAATATCAGGTGCAGGAATATTATCAAACCTCTTTACAACCAACGGTGATGCATCGCCCATAAACCATACGCATTTACTTCCCGAAATTATATAACTTACGTGGGAAACATCAGCCTTTCCTATATGGCGGGTTGGAAGTGCCTGTATTTTTACATTACCCACTTCTATAAAATGAGACATCTCAGGCCCATAAACGGACCTGAGAGTATCTTTTTTATAAACTTCAGCATAATTTTCATCATAGTGGTCATTATGCATATGGGTAAACGCCAGAACATCAGGGAAATTCGCAGTAAGTTCATTTCGTATATCATCAGGTGTACCAATATAAGGATGCAACTCCTTACATACACCGTCAAGCAGTATGGACACTCCATCCAGCTTTAACAATACACCGGCGTTTGCCGTTCTTTTAACTTCCACTTATTATACACCCTGCTTTGCTCTGCGATAAGCTTCAGCCTCTGTGCAACCGTTTTCAACAACGTGACCTGGAAGCGGAATCAATTTTTCGTGGATTGCATCCAGAATCCAGCCTGCCTGTGGGAAGAAGAATTCATCAAATTCAAACGGAGGTGTAATCCAGTTGCGTGCACCAACAACAACAGGAGGTGCATCCAAATCGTCAAAGCATAGTTCAGTAATATTCTTAGCAACATCGTTCAAGAATGAACCACGTGCACAAGCATCAGATACCAAAACTACGCGGCCTGTCTTGCGAACAGACTCAACAATCTTAGTGTAATCAAGCGGTACCAATGAGTGAAGGTTAATAACTTCAGCTTCCATACCATATTTTTCGCTAAGCTGTTTTGCAGCGTCAACAGCACGGTAAAGAGCAGCACCAACTGTAAGAATTGTAACATCCTTACCGTCGCGAACCTTATTAACGTCACCAAATTCAATTTCATAACGTTCAGTAGGTACACCGCCTTCATAGAACTGTTCACCGATATCGTAAATTCTCTGACTTTCAAAGAACACAACAGGGTCAGTACCCTTAAGTGCAGTTTCCATCAAGCCCTTAGCTTCCCAAGGTGTTGCAGGGAAGCAAACCTTAAGACCAGGAATGTGTGCACAAAGTGCTGTCCAGTCCTGACTGTGCTGAGCACCGTATTTTGAACCAACGGATACACGCAATACAAGAGGCATCTTCAAAATACCTGCAGACATTGCCTGCCATTTTGACATCTGGTTAAATATTTCGTCACCGGCACAACCGATAAAGTCAGCATACATAAGCTCTACCAATGCACGTCCGCCTGAAACAGCGTAACCAACAGCTGTACCAACGATAGCAGCTTCAGCAATCGGAGAGTTAAACAAACGGCAATGAGGGAATGCATCCATCATACCACGGTATACTGCGAATGCACCACCCCAGTCACGGCAGTCTTCACCGTAAGCAATAAGGGTTGGATCTTCGTAGAATCTGTCATAAATAACTTCAGACAAAGCGTCACGAAGGTTAAATAATTTCATCTTGGAAACAGGCTTGCCGTTTACAACAGGGCAACGTTCCTTTTCCTTCAACTTCTTATAAGCAGGAACCTCTGCCAAAGGCATATTAACCTCAGGCTCACGGTCATCAAGCTTGTCAACCTTTTCGTTAGAGAACATCAAACGTTCAACAACACCAGGATCCGCCTTGAAATCAACATAAGGGCTGATAACAGGGTCAGATGCAGCCTTACAAATCATTGTCATACGTTCTGCTGTTTCTGCAAGGATTTCTTCCATCTTAGAATCAGAAGCCACACCAGCATCAACCAAACCTTTGCGGTATGTGATGATTGGGTCAACTTCACGCCAAGCATCGATTTCCTCTTTGGTACGATAAGCATTCTGGTCAGATGTTGAGTGACCTGAGAATCTGTATGTAAGAGTATCCAAAAGTACAGGACCTTCACCTGCGCGAAGAATCTTAAGCTTACGTTCCATAGCATCGATAACTGCAAGAGGATTAAAGCCGTCAATACGTTCAGCATGGAACTGAGTTGGGCTGATACCTGAACCAATACGTGCAAGCATATCATAACCCATAGTTTCACCGCGAGTCTGGTCACCCATACCGTAGGAGTTGTTAAATACGTTATAAAGAATAGGCATACCGCCGTTATGGCTTTCCCACAATGTGTGGAACTGGTCCATAGCAGCAAAGTTCATAGCTTCCCAAACAGGACCACGAGCCATAGAGCCGTCACCAGAGTTACAAACTACGATACCCTGCTTGTCATTAACCTTTTTAAACAAAGCAGCACCTGTTGCAATTGCAGCAGAACCACCAACGATAGCATTGTTAGGGTAGATACCGAATGGTAGGAAGAATGCGTGCATTGAACCACCCATACCCTTGTGGAAGCCTGTGTCACGAGCAAAAATTTCGGACAATGTTCCGTACAAAATGAAACGGATAGCAAGCTCCTTAACGTCATCAACAGGACCTAATTTTTCAGTTGCACGAAGTGCAGAACCACCAAGGAAGCCTTCCATAATGGTCATAAGTTCCTGTTCGCTTAGCTTGTGGATACAAGACAAAGCCTTTGCCAAAATTTCGGAATGGCTACGGTGTGAACCAAATGAAAAGTCATTCTGGTCTAAAAGGTAAGCCTGACCAACAGCAGCAGCTTCCTGACCGATAGACAAATGAGCAGGGCCCGGATATGTAGTTTCAATGCCGTTGTAAACACCCTGTGTTTTAATCATATTAAGCATTGATTCGAATTCACGAAGTACAGTAATATCGCGATAAATACGAACCAAATCATCGTCGCTGAAGCGACTGCGTTCTTCGGCAATAGTCTTGTTATATACGTTTACCGGAATTTCATCAAAAGTAATCTTACCGGGAGCACGAGTCTCGGCAGGATCAACAAATAAACTCTTAGGCATATTCTATTTCCTCCTTAAATATGAAAAATAGCTTCACGAATAATTTCAGCAACTGTTGGATGTGGGAATACAAGCTTCTGCAAACGATTTGGAGTAAGTTCTGTATCAACCATCATAGTAGCAGTCATAATGATTTCAGAAGCGTATGAGCCAACCATATGGCAACCTACCAAACGATTCTTTTCAGTATCAACTACTAACTTGATAAAACCTTTTCCACCTTCTGTTTCTGCAATATAACGTCCTGCATAAGACATAGGCAATTTAACTTCCTTAACCTTCATGCCCTTTTCTTCTGCAGCTTCCTTGCTAAGACCAACAGATGCAACTTCAGGGTCAGTATAAATAACTGATGGAATTACGTCATAACGCATTTCGTCAGCCTTACCTACCATATGGTTAACAGCAACTTCTGCTTCTCTGTAAGCAGTATGAGCAAGCATCAACTTACCGTTACAGTCACCTATAGCATAAACGCCTGAAACGTTAGTGCAAAGATGACGGTCTGTCTTAATAGCAGCTCTGTCCATATCAAGCTGTAATGATTCTACACCGATACCTGCAGTAGATGGCTTACGGCCTGCTGAAAGAAGAACTTTATCACATTTAATCTCCTTCTTTTCGCCGTTTTCTTCATAAACTACGCTGTTCTTTTTAACTTCCAACACTTTGCAGGATAGTTTGAAAACCATACCCTTTTTCTCAAAAGCATCTGTAAGAACTTTGCAGATTTCAGGGTCAGTAGCACCTGCAATTTTAGGCATCATTTCAATAACAGTAACTGAAACACCTACACTTGCAAAATAATAAGCCATTTCAAGACCAATTACGCCACCGCCGATAACAACCAATTCTTTTGGAAGCTTCTTTTCATCCAAAACTTCGCGGTTTGTAACAACAAAGCCTGATTCAATGCCTTCCTTTAAGCCCGGTACAGGAGGAACAACAGTTTCAGAACCTGAAGCAATAGCGAGACGCTTACCTTCATAAGTCTGTCCGTCAGCTTCCACCTTAAAGCCGTTGTCACCTCTACCGTTGATAACAGCATTGCCGGTAATAACAGTAACTTTATTAGCCTTCATAGTAGCGCCTACACCTGAAACAAGTGTTTTAACTACCTTATTCTTTCTTTCAACAACCTTTGAATGGTCGTATTTTACACCCTCTACAGTAACGCCGAAAGCTTCACTTTCCTTAGCGTGGCGATACATTTTAGATGAATTTAACAATGTTTTAGTTGGGATACAGCCCTCGTTAAGGCAAGTACCGCCAAGTGCCTTTTTTTCAAAAAGAGCAACCTTCAATCCATTTTGAGCCGCACGTTCAGCGCACAAATATCCGCCAGGACCGCCGCCTACCACTAACAAATCATAAATTTCCATAATATTATCTCCTTATTTAGCCAGAAGTGTTGTAAAATGTTCAAGATTATAAGCCAATTCCTTCTGGAATTTAGCAGCCGGAGTACCGTCCACAGCACGGTGGTCGTATGTAAGGCTAAGACCCATTGCAGGATAAATCTGGATAGAGCCGTCTGCACCTTTACGTACACGTTCTACTGTACCGCATACACCCAAAATACCTGTCTGCGGTGGGTTAATAACAGGAGTAAAGGATTCAACGCCCATATTACCCAAGTTAGAAACTGTAAATGAACCGCCTGACAATTTATCAGGGCTTATAGCACCGTCACGGCATTCTGCAGCCAATTCCTTAACAGCCTTTGAAATTTCAAGAAGACTCATTTCATCAGCGTGGAAAATAGTAGGTACCATAAGTCCTCTTGGTGTGTCAACTGCAACACCCAAGTTAACATGCTTGAACAAACGTATGTTGTTATCATCAAGCATATTAGCATTTAGATCAGGATGGTTAAGCAATGTTCTTGAAACAGCGTACAAAACAATATCACCAAGAGTAATGCCTGAACATTCGTCTTCAGCAGCCTTAAGCTGTTTTCTGTATGCCAAAATTGCAGTAGCATCAAATGATGTGTTATGAGTAAGCTGAGCCATTGTAGACAATGATGTATGCATTGACTTACTGATAGCACGACGGATACCGCTGAATTTAACATCCTTATATTCTTCCTCAGCTACAGGTGCTGCAGCAGCAGATGCTACTTTAGCAGCTGCAGGATTATCCATAAGTGTTCTTACATCGCGTTCGATGATTCTGCCGTTAGGACCTGTAGGTGTAGCCAATGTTGCATCAACACCCGCACGTTCTGCAAGCTTTTTAGCTCGTGGAGAAACAGCAGAATCGCTACCTTCAACAGCAGTTGTTTCTACAGGTGCAGCAACAGGAGCAGCCTTAACTTCTTCAACAGGGGCAGCTTCCTCAGCAGCAGATGCATCATCAGGACGCAAAGCTGAGCAATCTTCACCGGGATTACCAACTGCACATACATTTACCAGACAAGGTACTTCATCACCCTCCTGATAAAAAATTTCCAACAATGTACCTTCTGCGGTAGATTCGCATTCGAAACTTGCCTTATCAGTTTCGTATGTAAACAGGATATCTCCAACCTTAACAGAATCTCCGACTTTCTTTTCCCAAGTACCGATGATACAACTTTCAACTGTTATACCAGCCTTAGGCATAATTACAGCATTTGCCAAATTAACTCCCCCTTATATGGTGTTTAATTAGTTGTATTAGAACATATTCGAGTTAATTTATAACATATTTTAGTTAATTTTCAACACGAATTAGTTATATTACAACATCATAATGTTATTATACTACAATAAATCAAATACGTCAATGATTTTTTAAGATAAAATTGGGAAAATCCAAGATATTTAAAGGAAAAACTCACAATAACTATATTTCGATTAACTTTCTATATTTGTTTTGTATTATTTCGTTTACCTTTCATTATACTTTTGTTTTTAAAAATGTTGACAGATAATGTAATTTTCATTATAATATAGTTGATGTATTCAGAAAGGTGATGTTATGATTAGGCAATTACAAATTCACATAAGCAAATGTATTGACCCGTACGAAAATCTTGCAAGAGAAAAATATTTGCTGGATAATGTACCGGAGGATTGTTGTATATTATATCTATGGCAAAACCAAAATACTGTGGTTATAGGCAGGAATCAAAATCCTTGGTCAGAATGCAGTTGTTCACTGTTGGAAAAAGAGGGTGGCAAGCTGGCACGCCGTCTTTCCGGCGGGGGTGCGGTGTTTCATGATGTTGGAAATCTTAACTTCACTTTTTTGTGTTCAACCCAAAATTATAATCTTGAAAAACATATACAGGTTATACAAAAGGCTTGCGAACTTGCAGGCATATCTACTGAAGTATCGGGACGAAATGACATTCTGGCGGATGGAAGAAAGTTTTCGGGCAACGCATTTTACAATTCCAAAGCTAAGTCATATCACCACGGAACATTGTTAATTTCGGCAGATATGGAACATATGCAACGTTACCTTACCCCATCAAAAGCAAAGCTGGAGGCCAAAGGCGTTAAATCTGTAAGGTCACGTGTGGTCAACTTATCAGAATTGTCACCCAATCTTACTTGCGAGAAAATGATGCATAATATGATAAATGCATTTGAAAATGTATATGGTATGACGTCTTTTAAATATACCGATATTAATAATGAGGAAATTTCCCGACTGGCTGACAAATACGGAAGCTGGGATTATCTGTACGGAACGCCCATTCCCTTTTCATTTTCTTGTGAGGAACGTTTTGATTGGGGAAATATCCAACTGCAAATACAAGTAAAGAATGGTATAATAAAAAACGTAAAAACATACACCGATTCTATGGATTGGACTTTGTCCGAAAATCTACAAAACGCCCTGACTGATTGCCGTTTTGAAATGGAATCAATGGAAAAGGCTATTTTGAATGAATTATCTCAGGATATAGCTTATTATATAATAGATATGCTAAAAAAACAGGAAATATAAAAACGGTGTATACTTATACACCGTTTTTGTTTAAAACAACAAGCTATATTGTTATAGACTCAAGATATTCACAAAGCACATATTTGCAGATTTTTCAAACATTCCACAACGAAGGACAGTATAATTATTACTTTATTCATATTTATATCTCCTTTTCGGTAATATTCGCCACCCTTTATATAAAGACTGTATAATCTTGATGCCAGTCTTTTATGTTATTGCGACACATAAGGTTTAGATGCAAAAACCTTTTAGCCGTAGTTCGTGTCATGTTAGGACTAAACAAACTATTGGTTTTCTAAAGTGTTTTTCTTGATTTTCCTAATCTCAACAATTTGCATAACGAACAAAACGATATGTCCTATAACTGCAATGCTTGAAATAAAATTTGCTACACTTGAAAGAGTATCGCTATGTATCAACCCAAAGAAGAAATACATTTCTCCGACATCGCCACCATCTGGCATTAATAAATATGCAATCAGATATGTTATAATAAATAGCAAATTCAATCTTGACATTTTAGGTGATTGGTCTGTATATTTAGCGAAAAATATATTTGATAAAAAGAATAGTATTCCATGAATAACTGGAACTAATAAGAAAGTCATAAAAAAGCGTAACCATCCAAAATTGAGTATCCACGAAACTGCTGCAATAATTATTGAACCAAATGTACAAACAATTATCTTTTTAGAGTTGGAGGACTTGTTTTTTATTGCTTTTACTATTGCCAAAATCAATCCACCTATTATAACCACAATAGCAACCACAAACGCTATAATCAATAAAGTTAATAAAAGACTCCTATTTACATTTGCTAACATATACATTCTCCTTTCGACCTTTATCGACATATCCATATTGCGTGTCATAAGATTTAGATGCAAATCTTTTTAATGTCAAGTTCGTGTCAAGTTAGAACCAAAAAATTAAATATTAGAGTGAATGTAATACAATGTTTTTGTTTGAACATCAAAGAAATAAACATTGTAAGCTGCATACTTATCTGGATAATTTTTATATTTCTCGCAAGTATCTTTATTTTCTATATAAAAGTAATCTGATGCGTCAACACTCTCATATCTGAAATCATATTTGTCCTTATATTCTTCGTATTCAACCCAACCCTTAAAATTTTCAAAATAACCTTTTACTTCTTCTACATCATTTGCTGTTACTGATTTAAAATATTTATTTTCTTTTAAATGTTCGATAATAGTATCATTTTCCGAAAAATAATATTTACAGTAATCTGTATAATCCTGAAAGCCCTCGCCATAATAACAATCCGAATTTTCATATTTCGGCAAACTTGCAATAACAGGATTTTCAAAAGGCTTTGTAAATAAATAATTTATTGAAATTCCGATTAAGAAAAACAAAAGTAAAACAATTGCCAAAACAATTAGAATTTTCTTTTTCATCGAGTTTCTTGTTTCTCCTTTCGTCATTATTCGACATATTTATATTGCGAGGCATAAGGTTTAGATGCAACTTGTTTTGTCGATATAATCTTCCAAATTTTCACTATATGGAAAACAACGCATAAAATAACTTACTATTTCTTTTTCTTCACTTAAAACCAATGTTAACGAACTGTCCCATGGCACAATTTCTATCTTTGCTAAAGGGTGTTGAAGTGTTAGTGGTTTGTTCCAAAAACCTTCGTATCCATCTGCATAAGGCAAATCATATTTTAATACTTCTGACAATTGCTTTTATCAAATGCTGATAATACAGCCCATATCCATTGAAAATCTTCTTGATTGACCATTTCGGTTAATTCTTCACCTGATAACCAACAATATTCTTTGTTTAATAACTCTTTTATTTTTTAATTATCAGAATAACATTCACAATCTGTTATTAACCAATTGTATTCTTTTTGCTTGTTGTCAATCGCATCAAATACTTTTTTCAAATATGTATAATACTTTTCGCCATTTTCATTAATTGCTCCACAAACCACATAATCGCTTCCTTTCGACAATATTCGACATATCCATATTGCGAGGCATAAGGTTTAGATACAGAACCTTTTTATGCTCTATCAATAAAAAACATTAAAATCAACATTACTACAAAAACAAGAATAGGTAAAAACTGAATAATAAAACTAAATTTACTCTTTCCTCTTTTTCTTGTTATTACTGATGTAAAAATACTGGCAATTGACAAGAGTGGAATGGATAATCCAATCCAAGTAATTATATCTAAAAGTAAAATTTTCAGTTCAGAATAATTAGTTGTAGGAGCATCCCAAAAGAATATCGTAAAAACTCCTGCAATTGACAATGGCACATAAATGCATGACAATACAATGTTAAAAATAACACCTTTTTTATCAAGAGAATTATATTCATAGCCATTTTTCTTTGGTATAAAAATAGCGATTATTAACACTATTACTGCTAATATTTTCAAAATATCTATTAGTGCAATATCAAAATTCATATATGTAACTTCCTTTCGACATCTTTCGACATATCTATATAGTTCATATTAAGTTAGAACTAAAATTTATTTAACTACATATTTTTTATATGTTTCTCTAAAACTTTTAGCGAAGTTTTCTATGTCTGTTTGATCTATTATTTTTTCAAAATTCAATTTATAAGAACAAGTATCAATCAAATTGCATAAAAACCCTTTAATAAGGATATGCCCCATTTTATCACATGAAAACTCTATAAATTGTTCATTTCCATAAGGCTCTTTAACTATTGCCGTACCACTTAAATTTTTATACATAATATATATTTTTTCTGCAAACACAGCAAATTCTTTTATATCTATATCCATGGATGTTTGTGCTGAAAACTCATTGCTTTTGACAATAATATTCAAAATAGTATTACTTGAATAATTAATGTCAGATTCAAACACATTAACATCCAATTCCATATATAATTTGTTAGATTCCAATGTATGTTTCATACTCAACTTCCTTTTCGACAACATTCGACATTCTTTATATAAAGACTGTATAATCTAGATGCCAAGCTTTTTTATTCATTGCGAGGCATAAGGTTTAGATGCAGGTCTTTTTTAGTAGTCATAATGTCCCAATGCACCAATTATATTATAGTAGTTGTAATGCCGTTCAAATTCCAAATACAGTTCTTCCCCATTATCTAATTCAGCAACACCTAAATATCCTGCGCCTTTGGACAGATATAATTCACCTGAAAATGTTGGGTGTTGTATTCTGTTCAACAACTCCGCATCCGCATATACAAACTCTGCATTTTTCATTTGTTCTTTATAATCAATTTCATTGGAAACAGAAACAGTTTCATATAATCTGACTTTGTTGATTTTCTCCATATACTTTTTGTTATTTACGGCAGACCAGATACACTTTGCTTCTTTTTTATTTATAAGTTGTATTGACTCTATGTTTTTAAAATCATCTTCAATTACAAAAGAATAACCGCCATTCCTATTATCAAAACCAAATAGCAGATTTTGCTTTATTCCCAAATAAAGAACATTGTCTTTTATTTCGTATGTATATCCAATATATGATGTTGCACTGCTTGATGTATTGCCGACCATATGCACTGTTTCATCAGTAACATAAACTGTTTCAACGCATAGAACTTTTGGACTTTCGCACATATCAAATCCAAAAAGTTTCCAACCGTATCTTGCTGTTAAGAAAATCACTAATTGCAAAATCAATAAGATTGATAAAACAACCGCCACAATCTTAAATATTTTCTTCATTTGCAATACTCCTTTCAACATTATTCGTCATTTTATCTGTTATAAGGTTTAGATGACAATCAGGCTCGTCAAATTGTCAAGTCAAGACAAAAATTATTTAAAGTCTTCAATTTTATATCCCTTTGAAATCCTATATAATCTAAACCAATGACACCCATCATTTTGCAAACCAATACCAAAATCATAATACCCATTTGTACTATCATTCTTTTTATAATACCTTAACAATCCATTATGATTAACTTCTTGATACCCATGTTCTTCAAATATTCATATATTACACCAACAGTTATAGTTAGGTACAATAATATTACTAATAAAAAAAGCAATATATTTTTAAATATTTTCACTATACCACCTGTTTAGTCAAAATCAATAAAAAATTGCAGACCAATTCTACCAGCAAGAAAAAACCCATATGTGTCAATTATAACACCACTCAACTACTTTTTCAACATAAAAAAGCGGAAAGGATAACCTTTCCGCTTTTTAAAACAACAATTATTAAAGCTTAAATTACTTAAGTTCGATTGTAGCGCCAACTTCTTCAAATTTAGCTTTCATTTCTTCAGCAGCAGCCTTGTCTACGCCTTCCTTAATTGTAGAAGGAGCACCGTCAACAAGTTCTTTTGCTTCCTTAAGACCAAGACCTGTAGCTTCACGTACAACCTTGATAACCTTAATCTTTTCAGCACCAGCGTTTGCAAGTACAACTGTGAAATCTGATTTTTCTTCAGCAGCAGCACCAGCATCACCAGCAGCAGCAGCTACCATTACAGGAGCAGCAGCGCTAACACCAAATTCTTCTTCCATAGCTTTTACAAGTTCAGCAACTTCTAATAGTTTAAGTTCTTTTATTGCATCTAAAATTTCATTAACTGTCATTTTAAAATACCTCCTAATAAATATTTTTATTAATTAATAATTTTTATAAAATGTAGGCTGAAAATTATTCAGCATCTGCAGCGGGAGCTTCTTCAGCAACCGGTGCTTCAACAGCAGCAGGAGCTTCTTCTGCGCCGCCGTCTTTCTGAGCAACCAAATCAGCAATTTCAACACCGTTTTCAACGATAGTGTTAAGCAATCTAACAAGACCGGAAACAGGTGACTGCAAGCTGCCCATCATCTTAGCGATAAGAACTTCCTTAGATGGTGTTGAAGCCAATGTCTTAACCTCATCAAGGGAAATAACCTTACCTTCCATAAAACCTGATTTAAAAGATACGATATCGTGTTCCTTCACGAAATCTGAGAATACTTTAGCAGGAGCTACCATATCCTCTGTATGATAAGCAAGAGCTGTAGGACCGTGAAGAACTTCATCAAGACCTTCCAAGCCAACTTCCTTAGCGGCAAAACCAAGAAGTGAATTCTTAACTACGGTATATTTAACACCTGCAGCACGGAATTTGTTTCTAAGTACTGTATCTTCTTCAACAGTAAGACCGCGGTAGTCAACTATGACACCTGCAGCAGCACCCTTTAGTTCTTCAACCAAATTAGCAACAGCCTGTTTCTTGCTTTCCAATATTTTTGCACTTGGCATTTAAACTTCCTCCTTTCAAGTGTTTTTAAATAAAAAAGGTTCTTCGTCCATAGACACACGAAGAACCTGAATAAATCTAAATTAATTCGTTTATTCCTCGGCAGGACTTACTTTTACGCCTGAGTCTATGGAAACCTTTATTATAATATCATACAAATAAAAATTTGTCAAGATAAATTATTCACCGATTTTTGAAGCATTAACTTTAATGCCAGGGCCCATTGTTGATGTAACAACAACACTCTTTAGGTACTGACCTTTTGCAGCAGCAGGCTTAGCCTTAATAACTGCATTCAAAAGTGTGTTAAAATTGTCTGTCAACTTTTCAACACCAAAAGATGCTTTACCGATAGGGCAATGAATAATGTTTGTTTTGTCAAGACGGTATTCAATCTTACCTGACTTGATTTCACTGATTGCTTTAGCAACGTCCATTGTTACTGTACCAGCCTTAGGGTTAGGCATCAAACCTTTTGGACCCAATACTTTACCCAAACGACCTACAACACCCATCATATCAGGTGTAGCAACGATAACGTCGTAGTCAAACCAGTTGTCATTCTGAATTCTTGGAATAAGTTCCTCAGCACCAACGAAATCTGCACCTGCCTGCTCAGCCTCAGTAGCCTTATCGCCCTTAGCAAATACAAGAACGCGAGCTGTTTTACCTGTACCGTGTGGAAGAACTACCGCACCTCTAACCTGCTGGTCAGCATGACGGGAGTCAACACCCAAACGTATATGAGCCTCTACTGTTTCATCGAACTTAGCTTTAGCAGTCTTTGTAATCAAATCCATAGCTTCAGCTGTGTCGTAAAGGCGTGCTTTCTCAATAAGCTTTACGCTGTCTTGATACTTTTTACCTCTTTTCATTCTTTTACCTCCTTGTGGTCTAACGGGAAAACGTCCCCTCCCACTTAATTAATCACCAAAGTGATGTTGATTACTCTTCTACTGTAACACCCATACTGCGAGCAGTACCTGCAATCATAGACATAGCAGCTTCGATTGAAGCAGCATTAAGGTCAGGCATCTTCTGTTCAGCGATTGCCTGAAGGTCAGCCTTAGAAAGCTGAGCAACCTTTGTCTTGTTAGGAACGCCTGAAGCTTTTTCAATTTTACAAGCCTTCTTTATAAGAACAGCTGCCGGCGGAGTCTTAGTAATAAAAGTAAATGATCTGTCTGCAAAAACTGTGATTACAACAGGAATAATAAGACCTGCGTCTTTTGCTGTTTTTTCGTTAAACTGTTTGCAGAAATCCATAATGTTAACACCATGCTGACCTAGAGCAGGACCAACCGGTGGTGCAGGAGTAGCCTTACCCGCTGCGATTTGTAATTTAATGTAACCAGCTACCTTTTGAGCCATAGTTTACACCTCCTAACATACTTAATGTGGTACAAACGGGACCAATTCCCTCCCACTATAACATCGCATAAGCGAAATTATACAACCTCAACCTGATTGAACTCAAGTTCAACAGGAGTTTCTCTGCCAAACATTGACACAACAACACGAACTTTTTTCTTTTCCATACTGATTTCATCAACAATTCCGACAAAATCGGCAAGAGGACCGAATTTAATCTTAACGCTGTCACCCTCTGCATAGTTAAGAATAATCTGCTGCTGTTCAATGCCCATATTTTCAACCTCTTCATCAGTAAGAGGTACAGGCTTTGAGCCAGGACCAACAAAACCGGTAACACCGCGAGTATTACGCACTATGTACCAAGCCTCATCAGACATATTCATCTTTATAATAACGTAGCCGGGAAATTTTTTACGAGTAACAACTCTTTTTTCATCGTCTTTAATTTCCACAACTTCCTCCATAGGAATCTGTATATCCAGGATAGCATCTTCAATGCCGCGATTTTCTATGGTTTTTTCGATGTTAGCCTTAACCTTGTTCTCATAACCTGAATAGGTATGGACTACATACCATTTAGCCTTTGCCATGTGCCATCACTTCCTATTCGTATTATTATTCAGCGCTGTTAGTTTCAGTATTTGTACCTTCTGTATTCAAGCCGGATGCTTCTAACATTGCGTTAAGTCTTGCATCTACTTCTTCCTGAGTAAGTTCAGCCTTTGTTTCAATATCAAAGTACTTGCCTGATTCATCAACTGTTACGCCAACACCTGCAAGCATCTGTTCCATAGCAGCCTGATATTCTTCGGCAGACATTTCTGTTGAATCACCTGCAGCACCGTCTACTGTTTGTTCAACAGCTTCGTCGCCCTGCAATTTTTCAATAACATTACCAAATGTAATACCAAATGCCGCATCCAGAATCCAGATAAAAGCACCTATAATCAATACACACACAATAACAATCAATGTGTTGTTTTTAACTTGTTTAAAGCTTGGCCATACAACTTTTTTAAGTTCACTCTTAACATCCTTAAAATAGTTAAGAATTTTGCTTTCCTTTTTAGCCATTTTATCACTCCCTCTAGTTTTAGATAGAAATTATTTTGTTTCCTTATGAAGAGTGTGCTTTCTGCAGAATCTGCAGTACTTGTTCATTTCAAGACGATCCGGATCGTTCTTCTTGTTCTTCATTGTATCATAGTTTCTCTGTTTGCATTCTGTGCATTCCAATGTAATTTTTACTCTCATATTGTTAACCTCCCAATTATTATCTGCATAAAACCCGTAAAAAGGTACATCAAAAAAAGACCTATTTTCACGAGGTCCTTTTAACTATATCACAACATTAAAAATAAGTCAATAGTTTTTTTGAAAAATAGGACCAATTTTTTTACAATGTTCCAACCTTTTTCCCATTTCGGGGATATTTAGGATTGGTGTCTGCAATTTTTTCAATAATCACGATACTATGTGTAATTTCTTCGTCGGACAACGTATGGAGCTGTACCTCTTTAACCTGTCCCCCCAACAATTTAATAATGGGCTTTGCTTCTTCAAGTTCTGCCTCAATATCCTTGCCCTTCATTGCAAGCATATATCCTCCCTTTTTGACAAGTGGCAGACAGTATTCTGCCAAAACCGACAGCCTTGCAACAGCCCTGCTTACAGCAACATCATATTTACCTCTGTACAACTTGTTCTTTCCTGCTTCTTCGGCACGTATATGGATACACTCCGTATCAAGACACAATTGCAAAGATACTTCCTTTAAAAAATTTATCCTTTTATTAAGACTATCCATTAATGTAAGCCTGACTGAACTGTTTTCAATTTTAATAGGTAATCCGGGGAAGCCTGCACCCGTTCCTACATCCACAATATGGTCCCCATCTTTTATATAACCGCTTTTAAGGCAGGTAATACTATCCTCAAAATGCTTTATTTTTATTTCCTCAGGTTGCGTTATTGCAGTGAGATTTATTTTTTCATTCCACTCCAATAACAAATTCATATATTTTTCAAATTCCGGTTTCAAAAAAATCACCTCTGTGGTATTATAACACAAAGGTGAAAATATTTCCATATTTATTTTATTAAATCAAGAGGATTTATATATTTTTCATCTACTATTACCTCAAAATGCAAGTGTGGCTTTTGTGCAATTTCAAATGCACCCTTGTTACCCACTGTGCCTATCATCTGTCCCTTGTCCAGTATATCATCCTTTTCAACCACTGTTTTTTCAAGGTTTTTATATAAAGTAATCACACCGTCATCATGCTGTACCTTTACTACAACTCCATAGGTTTCATCCTCATAAGCATCAATTACCACCCCTGCTGCAGCGGTATCCACCTCCGCCCCTATATCGGATGCTATATCAATGCCGTTATGAGTTCTCCAGTCCTGCATAGTGTCATCCCATAAAAGTTCATCAATGGAAAATTTCTTTTGTAACTCTCCGGTAAGAGGCATAGTGTATTCTACCTCCTCCATTTTTTCCTCTGGTATATTTTCACTGATTACAGGTGTACTTTCCACAATTTCCGGTTCAGTATATGGAATTTCGGAGGTCTCTGTCTCCGAAACCACGGCTATTTCCTCATACTCCTGCTCGTTTGTAGCAAGCTCCTTTGCATTTCTGTTAAATACTGCAGAAACCATAATGATAGCAATAGCGAATACCAACAAAGCTATAAAAAGCTTATTTCCTATTAACTTCACAACCGAACTATTCTTATTACTCATAACATCTACCTCCTATGGCTATTATTTCCACAGAAGACATATTTATACCTATTTTTTTATTTCAACACCGGTATAATACCATTTTAAAATATCCTTATATTCCTTCCCATTCCCTGCCATAATATTTGCACCGTGCTGGCTCATCCCCACACCGTGTCCGGACCCGTGTACATTAAATGTAATTTTGTCATCCAGCATACTTATTTCAAAACAGGCGGATTTTAAGCCAAACAGTTTCCTTACCTGTGTCCCCCTAAGACAAATATTGCCTATGTTTATTTCTTTTACTGAATTACCTTTCGTATATGAAATATCCCCAAGCCATCTGTTTCTGTCATCATCAAGATTAGCATCAGGAAATTCTGCATTTACTTTTTCCCTGAATTCATCACAACCTACCGTGACGGTTGTGTTATATCCCTTACGCTTATCCTCTCCTGGGCTTTCAACACTTACAAGATATGGCAAGTCGGAACTCCATACATCTCCGCTGTTTTCAGTACGGCATCCCCCGCTTGATGCGTGAAATGAGGCAACAATGGGCTCATTTTCATACAATATAATCTCACCCCTTGTTTCCTCAACACAACTGCATAACTTGTTATAATATTTATTCATCCACTCCTCTCCGTGGATTTCCAATAATTTTTCTTTGCTGTAATAAGCACAGCAATGTGTTGAATCTGTACACACAATTGCATCTTTGTGCTCGTCAGGTGCAAGGGTGGGATTTTCGGTAAATTTTTTATACTTGTTATATATGTAAGTTCTTGCGGCAACCGCCTGAGCCTTTATAGCCTCCTCGTGAAAGGAAGCAGGAACCTCTGCACTTACAACACATACTAAATATTCCTCAAAGTCTACTTCTTTAATCCCGTTTTCTTCCTTAAAATACACCTTTATTTTTTCAGGCAATTCCAAAGTATATTCTTCAGTTCCCCGTTTATTTACGGAAAATATGGAGGAAATCAAAATTATTCCTGTAATTACACACAGATAAGTTAAAATTAGTTTTTTCATACTCTCACCCCATATTACAGATATATTGGACAAGTCTGAATTTTAGAATAAAATGTTATATATTTGTAATTGAATTTTTAAAATACATATGTTATACTTTAATATATTAAGAAAAAGGAAGTGATTGACTTGATTAAAAAAATTATAAGTGCAGCTTTGGTAATAATTATGGTTGCGTCAACATTGTGCATAAGTACAAATGCAGCAGGTGTTGCAGGTAATTATTATTACACAGACATAAAAAGTTATGTGAGAGGACAGTTGATAGATTCATATAACGTAGGAGGTAAAACTGTTATTTTGTGTGAGGCTTTACAGGATTACGGCTTTAATGTATATTGGGATGCCAATAACAGAACTCTTACCATCACCGACAGATATGGCAGTGCAATATCTAATGCGTCAGACAGTCTTTCAGGTGCAATCGGTGCGGTAGCAGGTAGCTACTACTATACTGATATCGTTACATATTTTAATGGTGTAAAAATGGAAAGCTATAACCTTGGGGGCAGAACAGTTATACCTGCAACAGCATTGAGAAATCTTGGTTATGATGTAATATGGGATAATGCAAACCGCAGAGTTCTTATTGATACAGACACATCCAACTTTGTAGCAGGCACTGCGGAAATCAATAATGTTACAATTAAGCCTAACCAGACATATCACGGAACAATAGCTATTACTGCAGATGCGGTTAACTTTAACGGTAACCGTCTTGTTACTTCACACGATTGTTATATCGAAACATCTTTGGATAAGAAGATTTACGTTCCTTTCAGAGCATTTGCAGACTGCTTAGGTATTTCATACTCGTGGAACAGTGCAACATCTACTCTTATAGTAAATGTTCCTGCCGACAAGATAATTGCTCCTAAGGAATCCAAGCTTAAGACAAACTACAAAAACTACGGCGTACTGGAATATGACATTAAAGACATTGTCCTTAATGTTGTAAACGGCACAAAAACACACAACAATGTAGATGCAGTGGTTTACGGAACAGAAGTTTTTGTTGAAGCACAGTCCCTTGCAACTGTTCTTGATTTCTTCTGTGTTAATCAGGTGGATTTCTATACAAAAACTATGATGTATCTTGTATATTCAGGGTTGTATCAGGGATAATTTAAAAAGTCCAAAAGGCGTGTAGCAAAATAAGTTTCAATTTGCTGCACGCCCTTTTTTCTTATTCTTTTTCAGTTTTATTTAAAAATTTTTGAAATCTTTCAGGAATATCTGTTTCAAACTCCATATACTCTTTTTTTATCGGATGTATAAACCCCACGATTTTAGCATGTAAAAGTTGACCGCTCAAATTATATTTTTCTTTTTTAACGCCATAGGTTTTATCTCCCAATACAGGATGTCCCAAACTTGCCATATGCACACGTATCTGATGAGTACGTCCTGTTTCAAGCTTACATTCCACCAATGTATATTCTCTAAATCTTTTCAAAATCCTGTAATGTGTAACTGCATTTTTGGAATTTTTTTCAGTAATACACATTCTCTTTCTGTCGGTAGGGTGTCTGCCTATAGGGGCATCTACCGTACCTTCATCATTTTTAAAATTACCGTGAACTATGGCAATATACTTTCGGGTTAGTGAATGCTCCTTTATTTGTTGGGAAAGACCTATATGTGTAGCATCGTCTTTAGCAACTAACAAAAGTCCGCTTGTATCCTTATCTATACGATGTACAATGCCGGGACGTATCACACCGTTAATTCCGGAAAGAGAATCCCCGCAATGATGCATAAGTGCATTTACCAACGTACCCTCATAATTCCCTGCGGCAGGATGAACAACCATATTCTGCGGCTTGTTTATAACAAGCATATGCTCATCTTCATATACTATATCAAGTTCTATATCCTCTGCCTTAACGTCAAGTGGCTTGGCTTCAGGAACATTTACCTCAATATTTTGCCCGATTTTCAACTTGTAATTGGACTTTACACATTTGCCGTCTACCAGAACATTTCCCCCGTCTATAAGTTTTTGAATATGTGAACGTGTAGTACCCTCAAGATGTGATGCAATAAACTTGTCTATTCTGATATTTTCATCGGCAACGTAATTAAACCTTTCCAACTTCATCTTCCTTTTTGTCAAAAAATATAATGTATACGCAAAGCAATATTGCCCCAACAACTACAAAGCAATCAGCCACATTGAATATAGGGTAATTAATAATGCGGAAATCAAGAAAATCTATAACAAAACCATACATTATCCTGTCAACAACATTCCCGATTGCACCGCCTATAATCATACCAAAGCTGATTTTTTCAATTGATTTTTGTGGTTTTAGCTTGTGTATAATAAAACATATTAATACTAAAATAACTGCACAAAGACCAATAAGCAAAGCCCTGTTACCTGCAAGAATACCAAAGGCCATACCCGTATTCCCGTGGTATGTAAGGTGGAATACATCTTCAATTACCGGCACAGTTTCACCAAATTTTTGAGGGTCGGGTAAATCAAGACCAAAGCAAAATTTTAATATCGAGAGCTTGCTGACTCTGTCCAATACAAGTGCAATTATTGCAGTAACCAAAATATACATAAAAAAACCTCTCATACAAACAAACGGCAAAGGAAGCGCACCTCCTATGCCGTTTAATTTTAAATTATTCGCAATCTCCGCTACAGCAGGAACAATCCCCGTCGCAACTTAAATCAAGCTCGATTTCCTGATTGCAGTAAGGACAATTAAGCTCTGCTTCATCTTCCAAATCCTCATAGGATATGAAAAATTCTTCATTACAAGTAGGGCATTTTACAGTAAATTCTTCATCTTCGTCGCATTCTTCCATAAAATAGCCATCATCGTCATAATCCTCGTCATCGCCGTAAACAGCATCTTCAAGTTCAAACACCTTGTCATAAAGCTCGTCCTGTGCATCCTCCTGAGCCTCGATTTCATCAGAAATACTGCCAAGAACATTTATAATTTCACTGAGCAACTTTCCTTCGGGTGTTTCACCGTTAATCTTAAGACCTTCGGCAAGCCCCTGTAAGTATGCAACCTTTTCAGAAATTAATGACATAAATATCCCTCCTTAAAAGTCTGAATATATTATTGCCAATCAGCAACAAATTAAACTCTTTCCATATATTCGCCTGTACGTGTGTCAATTCTGATAACATCACCCTGGTTAATGAAAATAGGCACGTGAATAATAGCACCTGTTTCCAAAGTACATGGCTTTGTAACGTTAGTAGCTGTATCACCCTTAACGCCAGGTTCTGTTTCTGTAACTTCAAGCTCAACGAATGTAGGTGGTTCTACATCAAATACATTACCCTTATAAGAAATTAAGCGAACAGTATCATTCTCCTTAACGAATTTAAGTGCATCACCAAGCTGTGATGAGTTAAGTGGAATCATATCAAATGTTTCAGGATCCATAAAATAATACAAATCCCCATCGGAATAAGAATACTGCATATCCTTACGTTCAATATGAGCCTTTGGCATTTTATCTGTTGGTCTGAATGTTGTTTCAACATTAGATCCGTTAATTACGTCTTTAAGCTTTGTTCTTACAAAAGCTGCTCCCTTACCCGGTTTAACGTGCTGAAATTCAACTACCTGGTATACTTTTCCATCCATTTCAAAAGTAACACCGTTTCTAAAATCACCTGCTGTAATCATATATTTATTACCTCCATACTTTTCTAATGTATATTTTACATTATTTTCTAATAAAATTCAAGTCTTTTTTACAATATAATAAAATCTTTTGAAGAAAGTGTGAAATTTTCACATCCATTATCCGTTACCATCACCAAATCTTCTATGCGAATTCCGCAAAAATCTTCTAAATAAATTCCCGGTTCTACGCTGACAACATTGCCTGTTTTAAGAATATCCTCTGACCTTGGTGAAAGGTTAGGCTGTTCGTGTATTTCAAGACCTATACCATGACCTAAGGAGTGATTGAAGTTTTCACCGTACCCCGCATCTGTTATTATATCCCTCGCTACTCTGTCTACTTCCTTATTAAACACACCCGATTTAATTGAATCAATAGCCGCAAGCTGTGCCCTTAAAACTGTATCATAAATATTTTTGGTTTTATCATCTGCGTACCCTATCGCCACAGTACGTGTCATATCACCGCAATATCCATCATATACACATCCGTAGTCCAAAAGCACCACTTTGCCTTCCTCCACCTTTTTGTCAGTAAGATAAGCGTGTGGTAAAGCGCTACGTTCACCCACAGCAACAATCGTATCAAAGGAAAGTCCCGATGCCCCTTGTTTTTTCATATAATATTCAAGCTCCAAAGCAATCTCTTTTTCAGTAATACCGGGCTTTATATATTGCAAAATGTGTTCAAAAGCCATATCCCCAATATGTTCTGCTCGGCGAATTTTTTTGCATTCTTCTGCACTTTTTACCTTGCGGTATTCATTAAGTTCGTCAGAGACGCCGATAGTTGTAACCGCAGGCATAGCTCTGCTCATCATTTTAAATGAATTGTATGAAATTGTCTTGTCCTCAAAGCCTATTTTGTCAAACCGCATATCAGCGACAATCTTATAAGGCAAAGTTTTATATTCTATTACCTCAAAATCCTTTGCCTGTTCCTTTGCCTGTATAGTATATCTGCCGTCTACAATTATATACTTTTTTTCAGGGGTAAAAACCAACAAGCCTTCCCCACCTGTAAAACCACTGAAATATCGCAAGTTTTCTGCACTTGTGACAACAACCGCCTCAAGATTTTTTCTTTTTAAAATATCATTAATCATAAACTAAGCTCCAATGCTCTTATAGCTACAAGATAGCTGTTGCTTCCAAAACCGCAAATCTGACCTTTGCACACAGGTGCAATTACGGATTTGTGGCGAAATTCCTCTCTTGAATGAACATTTGTAAGATGTACTTCTACCACCGGCATCTCTGCAACAGGGATAGCGTCACGGATAGCATAGCTGTAATGTGTAAATGCCCCCGCATTCATTATAATACCATCAAAATTACATCTTGCAGAATGAATTTTGTTTATAATTTCACCCTCAATGTTTGACTGATAAAATTCCACATCTATACTATTTTCATCACAATATTTTTTAATGTTTGCATTTATATCTGCCAATGTTTCATTACCGTACTTTTCCGGTTCGCGAATACCCAGCATATTAAGATTAGGTCCGTTTATAATAAGAATTTTCATCCCAAACACTCCTCGTATATTTTTTTCATAATCAAAGCATCCTGACTTTGAGTTCCTGCTGATTCACAAATGATTGTAGGTGACAGCTTGCGTTTCGCCAAAACTTTAGCCAAGGGCGTAAAGTCAGGACCGTATTCTGTATTTTCAAAAGTAAGGTGTTTTTTCTCCCCTGCCTTTGTAAATTCAATTTTACTGAAATGGGCGTGGAATTTTCCGACACGTTCTCTGCCGATTTTCTTTTCCATATACTTTATAATATGGTCAAAATCTTCTTCCGTCTTTAATTCTCCCTGCATTCTGGCATTAAGATGTCCAAAGTCCACAGTAGGCAAAAGCCTTTCGTCCATAGAGCATATCTCCATTACTTCTTCAATTGTACCCATCTGGTTTATTTTGCCCATAGTCTCCATGCAAAGTGTAACGTCTCCAAGGCCTGCGTCGTCAAGTTCATTCAAAGCACGCTCTATTGTGGTTTTTGAAATTTCCATAGCATACCTTCGGGTAATATCCTTGGCAGCACCCATATGCACAACCAATCTGCCTGCTCCCATATGATGTGCAGCATTCGCTGCCTGCAAAATATATTTTATTGTATTGTCAATCTTTTCAGGCTCCACACTTGATATGTTTGTAAAATACGGCGCATGCACACTTAGTATAATATTATGCTCCCTTGCTTTTTCACCAAGCATCACCGCAGCCTCGTCGGATATTTTTACACCTCTGCCACATTGATATTCATAGGCATCAAGACCTATATTTGCAAGCCATTTTGGCATTTCGAGTGACGACTTTCCACCCTCGTCATAAAAAATTTCAGGATTACCGGCTGTTCCGAATTTAACCATTGACCCGCCTCCCAATTTTGTAATAAAATAATTGTATCACAAGACTCTATATTTGTAAAGTTAAAAGGAGGATAGGTTATCTATCCTCCAAAATACTTAATTAGCACCCTGTTTTCTTGCCCGTTATAATCATATTGATGCAATCAAAGTTTTAAATAATTTAATCCTGTTATAAAATCTACCACATCATTGTAACAATATACCAATTCGGCTTAATTTTAATAATAGTGCAATAATTCTTCGTCACTTACTTTAATATCAACTGAATACGCCGTCTTGCCTGGATATGTTGCGTCTCCTTTTAATTTTTGACCAAATTTATACATATAGACCGCCTTGTTCAGTTCCCTTTGCAGTTGACGGACTTTTTTCATTCGGTGTTTTATCTACATTTTCTGTTGTAGTATAATTATTGTGCTTAAAGTCAAATTCATCTTTTGCATCAATATATTTTTGTAATGGTTGAGCGTGTTTAAGGTATGAACCTTTATTTTCCTTACTTAAATGCCCTATCATTTCCATTATTGATGCATTAAACAACTTGTCAGCATTTGCATCTTTTGCAAGATGTCTCTTTACTGATGCTGTCTGTACATTTTCAAAGCTTGTACCCTCGTCTGCATCCTGCATGTATGAAGGTGCTTCATCTAAACCTGCGTGAATACTCTTTTTCACACTGTCACCGGCATACTTGAATGTGTCCTTATGTTTCTCCTCCCACTGTTTTGCAAAGTCTGTTTAGGGTGTAATGGTTGGTTTAATTTCCTTATTTCCATTATACCTTACTGAATCAGAATTGTCCACAGTAACTTTAGTGGGTGATTCTATTTTGTATGTAGTTGTCCTTCTTTCTGTAATATTTGGTTTGTAATTTTTAAAATTGATAGCCATTGTATCACTTCCCTTCATTTTTATTTTTAATAGTTTGACTATCAACTTTAATTTAACATATATAAACACGAAAATATTGGCAAAGATTTTTAATAAAAAAGTAGAAGGTGACCAAAGTCACCTTCTCAAAAAAATTAATTATTTAACTAAATTAGATTTGTATCTGCCGATATAATCCTTCGTTTCCCTTGAAACAACACCGCTAAGCAATATCAGAGCGACAACGTTAGGGAACGCCATCAAACCGTTAAATATATCTGCGATTGTCCAAACTTCAGAAACTGTAAGGTATGGACCAATAAATACAGCAATAATATAAAGCCATTTAAATGTCATAAGAATTGGTTTTTTGTTACCAACAAGATACTGCAGACATCTTTCAGAATAATAATCCCAACCAAGAATTGTCGTAAATGCAAAGAATGCAAGACAAATCATAAGGATAAATGCTGAAACATTAGTATTAAATGGTAGCCCCTGCTGGAAAGCATAACTTGTTACAGCTGCACCTTCCAAACCTTCAACCTGCCAAGCACCCGTAAGCACAATTGAAATACCTGTCATTGTACAAACAATAATTGTATCAATAAAAGTTCCTGTCATACAAACAAGACCCTGCCTAACAGGTTCTTTTGTCTTAGCTGCAGCTGCTGCGATAGGCGCAGACCCAAGACCAGCTTCATTAGAGAAGATACCTCTTGCAATACCCTTTTGCATAGCGATAAATATTGTACCAACAACACCACCTGTTACAGCGCTTGGGTTAAATGCACCCTTAACAATTGTAACAACAGCTGCAGGAACTTCTGTAATATTGCAGATGATAATTGTCAAACCGCAGAGTACATAAACAACAGCCATAAACGGAACTATAATTTCAGAAACCTTTGAAATTCTCTTAAGTCCGCCAATAATAACCAAAGCAACAAATACAGTAACTACCGCACCGGCAATAACAGTTGCAGTTGGATAAGCACTGCCAAACAAATTAATTGTGTTTGCTTTTGCAGGATCAAAGAAATTCTGTACAGCAGATGCAATACCGTTCACTTGTGTCATTGTACCAATACCCAATAGACCAACAAGCATACCAAAAACAGCAAACAACACTGCAAGCCATTTCCAACCCTTACCAAGGCCTTTTTCTATGTAATAGAAAGGTCCGCCCAAAACTGTGCCATCAGGCCCGATTTCTCTGTATTTAACAGCCAACAGACCTTCAGCATATTTTGTAGCCATACCAAGTAGAGCCGCAACTTCCATCCAGAACAATGCACCGGGACCACCTGTACAAACAGCAGTAGCAACACCTACGATGTTACCTGTACCGATAGTTGCGGAAAGAGCAGTACATAAAGCACCAAATGTTGATACTTCACCTTCAGCCCCATCTTCCTCTTCCTTAAACATAAACTTTAATGCTTTTCCAAGGTGTAAAAACTGTACACCTCTTGATCTTAATGTAAGCAATAAGCCAACTACCAAGATCAGCACAATTAGCGGTATGCCCCATACCAAGTCATCAATTTTCGTAAGAATTTCACTAAAATTCATACTTTCCCTTCCTTTCTGTCCGCAGTTTTACTGCGGTACCTCAAAATAGATTTCTGAATTCGGAAATAAAAAAACTTTCCCCGAATTCAATATCTCGGAGAAAGCGGATTTGCTTTTTAAAGCTCTGTCCTTTTGCCTGAGAGATTAACAACCGATACCGGTTGCCGTACACCTTCGGCGCCCATAAAAGAGACTCTCCAGAGTTATTACAAATCAGTATTATACACTCTTAAAACAAAAAAATCAATAGATATTGTATAAATTCTTGTTTTTTTGTAAATTTTATACTTATTTAACTTATTTAGATATACTGTTTTTAATAAAATTTCATTTACAACATGTTTTTTTTGATGTATAATTGTAACATACAATAAATTGAGGGGTGATTTTTGATGAATATTTTAGTAACTGGCGGTGCAGGATATATCGGAAGTCATACTTGTGTACAACTTTTAGAATCAGGACATAATATAATTGTACTTGACAACCTTGATAACAGTTGTGAGGAATCTTTAAACAGAGTCAAAAAAATTACTGGTAAGGATTTTAAATTTTATGAAATAGATTTGCTTGATTACGAAAGCACAAATAAGGTTTTTGAAGAAAATAATATTGATGCAGTAATACACTTTGCAGGCCTCAAGGCAGTGGGAGAAAGTGTTTCCATTCCCTTGAGATATTATCACAATAACATTACGGGAACACTTAATCTCTGTGACATTATGTCAAAACACAATGTCAAAAAGCTTGTATTCAGTTCGTCTGCAACGGTTTATGGTGACCCATCTACTGTGCCCATTACAGAGGATTTCCCTCTTCACGCAACAAATCCATACGGCAGAACTAAGCTTATGATTGAGGAAATTTTAAATGACCTTTATGTTTCGGACAACGATTGGGACATAGTAATACTAAGATACTTTAACCCTGTGGGTGCACACGAAAGCGGTATTATGGGTGAAGATCCCAACGGTATTCCAAACAACCTTGTCCCCTATATTTCACGTGTTGCTATTGGTACATTAGAATGTTTGTCTGTATTCGGCAACGACTATAACACGCCTGACGGTACAGGAGTACGTGATTACATTCATGTTGTTGACCTTGCAGATGCACACGTTAAATCAGTGGAAAAAATTGCAGAAAAAACCGGCGTGTTAACTTATAACGTAGGTACGGGAAACGGCTATAGTGTTCTTGACATAGTTAAGGCTTTTGGGAAAGCGTGCGGACATAATATTAAGTATAGAATTGTGGACAGACGTCCGGGAGATATTGCTGTATGCTATGCAGACCCTAAGAAAGCAAAAGAGGAACTTGGTTTCGAGGCAAAAAAGACATTGGAAGATATGTGCAATGATACGTGGAAATGGCAATCACTTAATAAAAACGGGTACAAATCCTGATATTAATACTGCAGTTGTAGAAAGAAGATAATTACTATGATAAAGGCTTGGGGACATTTTAAAACAATTACAAAACATAGACATACTGTTATAAAACACTGTGTAAAATCAGGAATATTCTGGCAAGGATTATTCCACGATTTATCCAAATATTCACCGACAGAATTTAAACATGGTATAAAATATTACACAGGTAAAAAAAGTCCTAACGAGGGTGAACGTGCAGAATATGGATATTCCCTTGCGTGGATGCACCATAAGGGTCGCAATAAACACCATTTTGAATACTGGACAGATTATAATCCAAACACAAAACTTGTATCTTCTGTAAAAATGCCAGCAAGATATCTGGCAGAAATGTTTTGTGACAGGGTTGCTGCAAGTAAAATTTATCAGGGCAAAAATTACAGCAACCACCACCCTCTTGAGTATTTTGAACGAGGCAATGCTAAAAATATTATGCACCCGGAAACAGCAAAAAAACTAAGAGAAATACTTGTTATCCTTGATGAAAAAGGTGAAAACGAGGCTTTTAAAGCATTAAAAAATCTTGTAAAAAACGATTACTAATATATATATGTAAATCATCAAAAAACTCACCTTATTTTTTAAGGTGAGTTTTATTATACTAATTTATCTGTTAACAATATTTCCAACCAATACCCCGCCGAAAGCAACTCCCGCACCGATTACAGCAACAATAAGTCTTGCAACAGTTGATGCGATATCAATTCCTTCGGAACCGAAATATACACCATATGCACCGCATATTCCCCAAAATACCAACATAAAACCTATGATAACAGCTAAAAACTTTATCAAAGCACCAATCTTTTCTCTCATATGTATATACCCTCCAACAAAAGTTTATAAATATATTATATATAAAACACAAAAGTTTGTCAATAAAAACTATGCCTGCTTAGCAAAATAATACCCAACACCGCGTCTTGTAACCACAAACTTAGGGTTAGACGGGTCATCTTCAATTTTTTCTCTCAATCGTCTTACAGTAACATCCACAGTACGCACGTCACCATAATACTCATATCCCCACACTTTTTCAAGCAAAGCTTCTCTTGAATAAATTTTTTCCGGCTGTAATGACAAAAATTTCAGTAATTCAAACTCCCGAAGAGTAAGGTCAATTATCTTATCATTCTTTTTCACTTCATATTTGTCTATATTAATAGTGAGCGACCCGTGTTTTAAGCTTGTTGTGTCAGAATTTACACTAAGATAAGTAAAATCCTGACTGCCTCGTCGAAGATTAGCTTGTACCCTTGCCATAAGTTCTCTTATTGAAAATGGCTTTGTTATGTAATCATCGGCACCGAGTGCAAGACCTAAAACCTTATCTACTTCTTCCTCACGTGCCGTAATCATTAAAATAGGAGTGGAAATACGTTCTCTCAGCTTTCGACAAACTGTAAATCCGTCCATTTTAGGAAGCATTACATCAAGCAAAATTAAATCCGGATTTTTTTCCAGAGCTAAATTAAGAGCGCTCTCACCATCATATGCCTCAAGAACATTATACCCTTCCTTTTTAAGATTAAATCGGAGTATATCAACTATTGGTTCTTCGTCGTCAACAATTAATATTGTTTTTTCCATAACAATATCTCCTTTTATCTCAAATAATTTTCCGGATTTTTAGTAACCCCATTATATCTTACTTCGAAATGGCAATGAGAACCTGTACTGTTACCGGTATTGCCGACTTTTGCTATCAAATCACCTTTGCTTACAGTTTCACCAACTCTTACCAAAAGCTTGCTACAATGGCCGTAATATGTTTCATACCCATTACCGTGGTTAATTATAACAAGATAACCATAACTGCCCTTCCATCCGGAAAAAGAAACCTTACCGGAGTCTGCCGCATATATTGCAGTACCTGTAGGAGCAGCTATATCCAACCCTGTATGTCTGCCGGAAGACCATCTTGAACCACCGGAACCATAACGCGCTGTTACAGTACCATAGGCAGGTCTTGAAAATGCCCCGGTACCTACACCGGAAATAATTTTAGTACCAACCTTAACTTTACCTTTTACTGCTTCTTGAAGGATATTCTCCTCCAACACGTTAACAGCAACTTTTTTTCCGTTAACTAAAACAACTTCCTGTTTAACCTTCTTTTTACCATCAACACCCTGAACAACCACCTGTTCAAGTCCTTTTCTCATAGTGTTGTCATTAACAGTTTCGTTTTCATAAGGTATAGGCTGTTCAACAGTTTCAATATAGCTTACCTTCACCTGAAGTAAAGGTTCACTTTCATTTAACTTAAGCACATCTCCGGCTCTTATCAAATCCGTCATATCAGGATTGATTTCCATAATTTCATCTACGCTCATACCATATTTGGTAGCTATGTCCCACATTGTGTCATTGTCTTTAACAACGTATTCAATAATTTCATCCTGAGTACGTGTAATGGCAGTTAAAACACCTTTTTGCGAACAAAGATATGCAACGGGAACATACTCATTTTTAATCTCTGTTTTTTGATTAAAGCTCAAAACAGCCCCTTCTGCATCAACGGCGTACTGTTTTTTGTATTCATCCAAAACAGCTTTAATATCAGCTTCACTTTTTGTAGCACAAATCAAATTACCATCAATGTAAAGAGCATACGCCAAAGCTGTTTCGTCATAAGTAGACATCATATTCTGCATAATTTCAGCTTCAGGAGTAATATCTTTTTCAAAACACAATCTGGTAATATAGACAAGCTCGGCAGGGTCATTAAAATTACCCTCAGACAGGGTTATAAGTTCAGATTCCAATGCATTTACTTTTTCTTCAAATTCATCTACATCTTTTACGATGCCCACAGGAGTCCCATTGGCAATAACCTGCTTTGCAAACGTAAGATTCATAGAAGATATTGAACCATACACCAAAACGAGCATCATACAAATAGCGGTGGCGTACACCGTTGTCCTTTTAATCATACCGAATAGCTCGCTGGAAGATATAATTCTTATAATTGAATTTTTTTGTTTTTTCTTATTAAACCTAATTATATGCCTGCTTAACTGTTTATTCAATGAATCAATTGTCTTTTCGTCAGAAACGGGACGTTTAATAATCAAAGAAGGAGTTTTAATTTTTCTCTTTGTCTTTTGAGTGCGAATTCCTGTAATCATTTTATCAACCGCCTCAAACTTCAAACGCCCTGTTTTTAAACTATACTTCAATTTATCACCTCAAAAATGTTGTTGTATATAATCCAGGACATAACAATTATATTACATTTTTTTCAAAATTGCAATAGTTTTGTAACAATTCGTTTGAAATTCACACAATATTCATAAAATCAAAATATGTTTCCAATACTGATTTTCTGCTGTTCTACAAGGCTTTTCAACAGCAATCCCAAATTTGAAGATTCATAAAAAAAATCCTCTTTCTTCTGCATTTGAACTGCATTATTCATTTTTGCAATACATTCATCCACCCTTTCTATAATTGTATGATTAAACAGAGTTACTATAACATTTCGGTTTTTATGCCACACTGAAGCAATGTTTTCCCCTTCCGCCTTTGCTGTATTCCAGTTATTTTTTGCAACATGATTTTCATTTTTGTAAAGAGACTGCAATATTTCTCCCGTGACACTGTCCGTGTATACGTAGGATACTACTATCATTGTAATTATTAATATGAATATTACAAATGCACTTATTACTGATTTCACTTCTTTTTCCCCTTATTTTTAACGATTTTTTCAATATCTCCTACCGTAGACTGTTGTTTTTTAGGCTTGGGAATAATACTTAGCTGTCCATTGGTTTCCAAAATCGCAAAGTGTATATCCCTTATTCCTGTGTATCCCTGTATTCTCAGTTGTTCATTCAAATCATCATTATTAAATCTTTGTTTTTTCATTTCGTGTTCCAACAGCTTTCCATTATGAATAATTACGCTTGGCTTGCCGGACATAAGTCTGCGAAATTTTTTATTCTTAAGTGAAAATTGTGATAAAATTATCTCCATAATTATAAGAGTAAATATAGGTATAATTCCTGAGGACAAAGGTATTCCCACTTCCTGCATAGGTATAGAAGCCAGGTCAGAAATCATAATGGCAACCACTAATTCTGAAGGCTGCATTTCTCCCACCTGCCGTTTACCCATTATCCGCAATCCTAAAATAACGAACATATATAAAATTACAGTCCTTATGAACGATGTTGCCAAAATAAATCACCTCATCATTATTTTGGATTTAACAATAAAAAATATGTATTGCCACTTTGTTTAAAATATGGTAAAATTTTTAAAAGAGGTGAATAAATTGTTTAATTTTTTAAATAAATCACATTGTGCCTCGGCCGTAATTGTTGCAGCCGGAAACGGAACACGTATGAAGAGTGAAAAGAGTAAGCAGCTTATAGAAGTAAACGATATACCAGTGATTGCCCACACTATGATGGCATTTGAAAAGTCAAAATACATTGATGAAATTATTATAGTCACCCGAGAAGACGATATTTTAATTATAAGCGATATTGCAAGAGAATTTAAAATATCAAAGGTCACAAATATCGTAACGGGCGGTGCAACTCGCACAGATTCTGTCAAAAAAGGATTAAGCGTTGCAATAAACAAGTATGTAGCCATACACGATGGCGCAAGACCGTGCATAAAAACAGAACATATTGACAAAACAGTTCAAAAAGCTATGGAAACAGGTGCCGCCGCATTGGGATGCCCTGTTACTGACACATTAAAAAAAGTGGATGAAAATGGAATTATAATTGATACCGTAAGCCGTGAAAATTTGTGGGCAATACAAACACCTCAGGTATTTGACAAGGAACTTATATTAAAAGCATATAGGGAAGGCAACACACAAGGGGCCACCGACGACTGTATGTTGCTTGAAAGTATAGGTGTAAAAGTGACAATAGTTGAAGGTGACCGCAGTAACATAAAGGTCACTGTTCAGGAAGATGTGGGACTGGTGTCCTCAATACTTTCAAAGGAGATTTAATATGAAAATAGGTAACGGATACGATGTACATAAACTGCAAGAAGGCAGAAGGCTGATACTCGGCGGTGTGAACATACCCTACGAAAAAGGATTGTTGGGACATTCTGACGCAGATGTGCTTGTTCACGCTATTATGGATGCTCTTTTAGGAGCAAGTGCTATGGGTGATATAGGAAAGCTTTTCCCTGATACTTCTGCTGATTTTGAAAATATATCAAGCATACTTTTGCTAAAAAAAGTGAATGAGGTATTAAAAAAGGAAAATTATGCTATAATTAATATTGACAGCATAATTGTGGCACAAGCACCAAAGCTTGCACCTTATATTGATATAATGAGAAAAAACATTGCAGATGCTCTTGAAATCCCCGTTAAAAATGTAAGTGTAAAAGCTACGACAACAGAACATCTTGGCTTTGAAGGCAGGGGAGAAGGCATATCCTCCTACGCGGCATGTATTTTGGAATAAATATCATAATTAACATATTATTTACAAAAAAGGTATTGCAATAAAAAAATTAGTGTGTTATTATATAAACATGGTTTTAGCACTCGTTTCTTTAGAGTGCTAATAATTGAAAGGAGATACAGGTTATGAACATTAAACCATTAGGTGACAGAGTAGTTATAAAAATGCTCGAAAGTGAAGAAACAACAAAAGGCGGTATTATTCTTGCTGGTGCAGCAAAGGAAAAGCCACAGATGGCTGAGGTTATAGCAGTAGGCCCCGGTCTTGTTGAAGATGGTAAGGTTATTCCTATGGAAGTTGTAATCGGCGATAAGGTGCTTATGAGCAAATACGCAGGCACTGAAGTTAAAATCGATGGAAAAGAATACATCATTCTAAGCCAGAAGGATATTTTGGCAAAGGTTGAATAATTGGGAGGTTTATAAAAATGGCAAAGGATATTTTATACGGAGAAGAAGCCAGAAAGGCTTTGGAACGCGGTGTTAACAAGCTTGCTGATACCGTTAAAATCACACTTGGTCCTAAAGGCAGAAATGTAGTTTTGGACAAAAAATTCGGTGCACCTCTTATCACAAATGACGGTGTAACTATTGCTAAGGAAATTGAGCTTGATGACCCATTTGAAAATATGGGCGCACAGCTCGTAAAGGAAGTTGCAACAAAGACTAACGATGTTGCAGGTGACGGTACAACAACGGCTACACTTTTGGCACAGGCATTAGTAAGAGAAGGCCTTAAAAATGTTGCAGCAGGTGCTAATCCTATGATTGTTAAAAAGGGTATTGCAAAAGCTGTTGATGTTGCTGTAGAAGCGATAAAGGCAAATAGTAAAAAAGTTGACGGCAAAAAGGATATCGCACAGGTTGCCTCAGTTTCCGCCGCTGACGAATTTGTTGGTAACTTGATTGCAGACGCTATGGAAAAGGTTTCAAGTGACGGTGTTATCACTTTAGAGGAAGGTAAAACTGCTGAAACATACAGTGAAGTTGTTGAAGGTATGCAGTTTGACAGAGGTTATATTTCACCTTATATGGCAACTGATTCCGAAAAAATGGAAGCTGTACTTGATGACCCATACATCTTGATTACAGATAAAAAGATTACTAACATCCAGGATCTTCTTCCTATTTTGGAACAGATTGTTCAGCAGGGCAAAAAATTGCTTATTATTGCTGAAGATATTGAAGGCGAAGCTTTGGCTACATTGGTTGTTAATAAGCTACGTGGTACTTTTACAGCAGTTGCTGTTAAAGCTCCGGGATTTGGTGACAGAAGAAAGGCTATGCTTCAGGACATCTCCATTCTAACAGGTGGTGAAGTAATTTCTGAAGAATTGGCTCTTGACCTTAAGGAAACACAGATTACACAGCTTGGCCGTGCAAGACAGGTTGTTGTAGGTAAGGAAAATACTATTATAGTAGACGGTTCAGGTGACAAGGAAGCTATTAAGGGCAGAGTTGCACAGATTAAAGCTGAATACGAAGCAAGTACATCCGAATTTGACAGAGAAAAACTTCAGGAACGCCTTGCTAAGCTTTCAGGCGGTGTAGCAGTAATTAAAGTTGGTGCTGCAACTGAAACTGAGATGAAGGAAAAGAAACTTAGAATTGAAGACGCTTTGGCTGCTACAAAGGCTGCAGTTGAAGAAGGTGTAGTTGCCGGTGGTGGTACAGCATTTGTTAATGCTATCCCTGCTGTTGAAGCTATTATTGAAAAGGCTACAGGCGATGAAAAGACAGGTATGACTATCGTTCTCAAAGCTTTGGAAGAACCTGTTAAGCAAATCGCTGCAAATGCTGGTCTTGAAGGCTCTGTAATTATTGCTAAAATTAAAGAAAGCGAAGTTGGCACAGGCTTTAACGCTTATGAAGAAAAATATCAGAATATGATTGAGGCAGGTATTGTTGATCCAACTAAGGTTACAAGAAGTGCTTTGCAAAACGCAGCAAGCGTAGCATCAATGGTGCTTACAACAGAAAGTCTTGTTGCTGACAAACCGTCAAATGACCCTGCAGCTGCTATGAATCCTGCAGCTATGGGCGGCGGAATGGGCGGTATGTACTAAAATACAATCCCTTATAAATATAAAAGAGTGTGGTTTTTACCACACTCTTTTTTAAACACCTACATACTAAAATATATAGACTATTTCATTAGATATATATTTAAATGAAAAAGAAATGACCCTTGATTATATTTTTTCTACAATCAAGGGTCACTTCTGTTCACTCTTTGGTTCTAACATTTTTATCCTCACTTTCGTAAAATCCCTTTTGTCAACACTCCCACATCCTCCAAACACATCTAACTCCTTTTCTTCTCTAACGAGAACAGCTTTTGCTTTGTGTGTATCCTGTTACAAAAGGTTGTTTCCTGACCTTTTAACAATCTCCCTTTTTATTACTTAAACAACAATCTATATAAACGCGTCTCACCGCCGTGTATTTTCCTTACGAAATTGCGTTGTTTAAACATTTTGAGATTTTATTTAAAGGTCTGCATTAATTTTTCATTGGACTGTACCTTCCTTTCTTCAATTACAGTATAGCAAATTTAAAGCCCTGTTGCAATAGGCATTTTGTAAAAGCTATACAACATTTTATTGTGCAAAAGGCAGAAATTGTATATTAATTACAAAAAACTCTTTACAAATAGTATTGTTATGTGGTAGAATAAATATGTTGTTATGTTAAAAAGGTTGTCGCAAAAATGCGACAACCTTTTTACTATATCTTTGTCTTTTTAATAACCTTAAGACGTGAAAACTCTTCCCTATCCTTTTCCTCCAAAGCAGCCTGAATATCCTTTGCAATCTGCTCATATTTTGGAATAGTGATATTTTTAAGAGAATTTGCCCTCTTTTGCGTCTTTTTAATGCTGACAGCAAGACGGCAAACAGCGGTTTCCACCTCCGCAAGTTGTACTGTAAGCTTACGCACTTCTTCAAAAGCCTTATATGCCTCGTCAAGTGCAGAGTTTGTGGAATATGCACCGTATGGCAGGGAATTATCACTGTCCGCCGCAATAACTTTAGGCACCTCCACACCCATTACACTGTGTGTAACAACTCTTATTGAATTGTCAATTTTTATTGAATTAGCAACCTGCTCTACATTTTTACTGCCCATTGTAATATTTGCAAAGGACAGCTTTTTATATGCCTTGGCAAAAGTTTCATCAATACGTGACTGAACGCTTTTTGCCTCGTCAATAAGCTCCATCATCTCCCGTATAAGCACGTTACGCTTTTTATCTAAAAGTTCGTAACCGTGTTTGGAAAGACGCAGGGAGTTTTTTGCAATCATGAGATTGCTTTTAGTAGGAAACAAAGATGTATCCATATTTAACACAACCCTCTTGGTTTAAATTGAATAATATTTATCAAGCGTTTTTGTATCAATTCTTGAAAGTTCTTCCCTTGGCAATATTCTTAGTAAATCCCAACCGATTTCCAAAGTATCTTCTATTGAACGGTTTTCGTCAGTAGCCTGTGCAATAAACCGCCTTTCAAAAGAATCACCAAATTTAAGATACTTTTTATCAAGTTCGGAAAGTTCATCCTCACCAATAACAGAAGACAGTGCACGAACTTCCTGAACATTAGCATATGAAGCAAACAACTGGTTTGCAACATCCTGATGGTCCTCTCTGGTATATCCGGCACCTATACCGTCTTTCATAAGACGTGAAAGTGATGGCAAAATGCCAACAGGAGGATAAATCCCCTTTTGGAATACTGAACGTTCCATTACAATCTGTCCTTCAGTGATATATCCTGTAAGGTCAGGGACCGGGTGAGTAATATCATCATTAGGCATTGACAAAATAGGTATCTGTGTAATAGAACCTTTTTTACCCCTTATCATACCTGCTCTTTCATAAATAGAAGCAAGGTCGCTGTACAGATAACCCGGATAACCCTTTCTTGAAGGGATTTCACCTTGTGAGGATGAGATTTCACGTAAAGCCTCTGCATACAAAGTCATATCTGTAAGAATAACAAGTATATTCATATCATGCTCAAATGCAAGATATTCCGCTGCAGTCAAGGCACAACGAGGTGTCATAATTCTTTCAACAACAGGATCGTTTGAAAGGTTCATAAACATAACAACACGTTCCAAAACGCCGCTTTCCTCAAAAGTTTTTCTAAAATATTCCGCCACGTCATTTGATGCCCCCATAGCCGCAAATACGATAGCAAAATTATCCTGATTGCCGTCACCGATTTTGGCCTGGCGAACAATCTGTGCAGCAAGCTGATTATGAGGCATACCGTTACTTGAGAATATAGGTAATTTTTGACCGCGGATAAGTGTTGTAAGACCATCAATTGCGGAAATACCAACGTGAATATAGTTACGGGGATATTCACGTGCAACAGGGTTCATAGCCATACCGTTAACATCAAGCTTTTTGTCGTACTTAATTCTGCCAAGTCCGTCAATTGGTCTGCCGACACCGTCAAAAACTCTGCCCAGAATTTCTTTGGACAAACCAAACTTTAACGGTTCACCGGTAAATTTTGTAACAGTATTTGTTACTGAAAGTCCGCGTGTTCCTTCAAACACCTGAACTACTGCAAATTCTTCGTTAATCTCAATAATTCTGCCCTGACGAACTTCATTATCATTAACCTTAATTTCAACAGTTTCCTCGTATGATGCTTCCTTAACACCCTCTATAATAACCAAAGGCCCGTTAACTTCTTTTAGTCCTATATATTCTGTGTTCATTGCATCACCCCGTTTTCTTCAAGGATTTTTTCATACATTTCGTCAATTTCTTTGTTAATTGCATCAAATCTATCAAGCTCGTCATTACCTATATTATATTTGATATTAACAATCCTATCAATAATACCTGTCTTTGCAACTGCAGACATAGGAACGTTCTTCTTAATGATTTTTTTACAGCAGTCCTCAAGCTTTAATATAGTCTCCATCATAAGGAATTGTTTTTTAACAGGTACATACGTATCCGACGGGTGGTAAGCGTTTTGCTGTAAAAAACCTGTACGGATGATTTTTGCAATTTCAAGAACAAGCTTTTGGGAATCCGGCAAAACATCACCGCCAATAAGCTTTACAATTTCAAGTAAATCGCTTTCCTCGTGCAGAATTTCCGCCAACTTTGCTCTGTATTTAATAAATTTTTCGTCAACATTGTTGTTATACCAGTCTGCAAGTTCATCAACATATTCACTATAACTTGTAAGCCAGTTAATAGCAGGATAATGACGGGAGTATGCAAGCTGTCTGTCCAAAGCTAAAAATGCTCTTGCAAATCGTTTTGTATTCTGTGTAACAGGCTCGGAGAAGTCGCCACCCTGTGGTGAAACTGCACCAATAAGAGTGACAGAGCCCTCATCACCGTTCAACGTTTCGATATAACCTGACCTTTCATAAAATCCTGCAAGCCTTGATGTAAGATATGCCGGGTATCCTTCTTCTGCCGGCATTTCCTCAAGTCTGCCTGAAATTTCACGTAAAGCTTCAGCCCATCTTGATGTAGAATCCGCCATAACAGCTACATGGTATCCCATATCTCTGTAATATTCCGCTATTGTAATACCTGTATAAATACTTGCCTCGCGGGCCGCAACAGGCATATTTGATGTGTTTGCAATAAGTATTGTTCTGTCCATAAGGGAATTGCCGGTTCTAGGGTCAATAAGTGATGAAAATTCCTCAAGAACCTGAGTCATTTCATTACCACGTTCACCACAACCTATGTATACAATAATGTCTGCATCACACCACTTTGCAAGCTGATGCTGTGTCATTGTTTTACCTGTACCGAAACCTCCCGGAATTGTAGCTGTACCGCCCTTAACAATAGGGAAAAGGGTATCAATTACACGTTGTCCTGTAATAAGCGGTCTTTTTGCAGTGGCCCTTTCCTTATATGGTCTCGGAATACGTATAGGCCATTCCTGATAAAGCTTGATATCATGATAAACGCCATGACTGTCCTTGACCTTGGCAATCGTATCATTAAGAGTATATTCACCACTTGGTACAACCTCGGTAATTACCCCCTCAATACCGTCAGGTATCATAACCCTGTTTGTAATCCGTTCAGTTTCTTTAACTGTTGCAACAATTTTGCCCGGCGACACATTGTCACCTTCATTCGCAACAACTACTACGTCCCATTTTTTACCCATATCAAGTCTGTCAATTTTAGAACCGCGGTCTACAAAAGCACCGCTTTGTTCCATAATGATATTAAGCGGACGCTCAATGCCATCAAAAATACCGCCAACAATACCAGGCCCTAAAGCAACTGACATAGGTTTTTGAGAGCCATAAACAGGCTCACCTATTTTTAATCCCGTTGTAGATTCATAAACCTGAGCAATAGTAAATTCATTGTCAATGGCAATTACCTCACCAATAAGACGCTGATTTCCTACATATACCATTTCCAGCATCTGAAAATCTCTGCTACCCTTTATTTTTACAACAGGTCCATTTATACTGTAAATACTGCCTATTATCTCCATAGTTTTACCTTTCCGACCAAAAGGTCAAAATGATTAATTTAAGTCAAAATATTTTTCCAGAAAAGCTGTGCTTTCTTCCTCCACAGCCTTTGCAAAAGTCATGTCAATCATAGTTTTTTGAGTATTGTTAATAACTCTGCACCCGCCAATGAAATTACGGTCAATAACCTGAACGTTATAGCCTTCTGCCTGTGCAAGTTCAATAAGCTTGTTATCGGCAGAACTTATTACAACGGTATAATCATAGCTATCATTCTCCGTTGCCATTTGAATTTTTTTTAACATACCTTTTGCATAGTCATCAGTTTTTACATAATCATCGAGCTTTTTGGTTACATTTTCAAAAATATTCTGAATTAAACGCTCGCGTTCACAAAGATATTCTTTTTTGTGGTCAAACCGTTTTTCCGAAATTTTATTTGCCACATTGCGATATACTTTTTCGGAGCTTTCCTTAAAACATCTTTCAAGATTAATTTCCAGTTTATTTTTATACTTTTCAATCTCTGCTTCCCTTTGTACCTCAAGCTCTTTTAATACGGAATTCTTTTTTTCTTCAGCTTGAGATACAACAAGTACCTTAAGATTTGCCAAATTGTCTTTGCTATACATAAATTATCTTCCTCTCTGAACTATCAAATATTCAGACCGATTGCATCGCGGACATATTTTGTGATACTGTTGCTTTCTTCTCCTCGTCCATACTTGTCTGGAATTTCCACAATAAGCGGTACGGAACGTGATATCTTTGTTTTTTCTACAAGCTCGCTATCAAGGTCCACAGCTTTTCTTGTAAGCAATACAACAGCTATTTCCTTATCATCAATTGCCTTGTTAAATTCCTCGGCAAACTGCTGACGTCCTTCAACAACCACACCGTCAATACCCGCAAGCCTCATACCAATACACGAGTCGGTATTGTCACTGATCAAATACATTTTCATACAAATTCACCTTGCTGAATATTATAGACTTCCAATAATAGTAAATGCAATCAAAAGACCGTAAAGAGCGATACCTTCCGCCAACGCAACGAAGATAAGCGCCTTACCCATAACCTTAGGATCCTCAGAAATTGCACCAATAGCTGCAGATGCTGATGGACCAACCGCAATACCTGCGCCAAGACATCCAAGACCTGTTGCCAAAGCAGCTGCCATATATCCTAATCCCTTTGACCCATCAGCTTGCACAGTTTCCGCTGCAGCAAATACCAAATCACCATTTGCAAAAATAATTGTAGACACTATACACATTAATGCAAAGCAAGCCATATCAGCAATCAAAGCATATTTCATCTTCTTTCCCTGCATTTTGAAACCAAAGTGCAAAATTGATGGTACCATCATAATCACCAAGAAAGCTAAAATCATTGTTATTTTCATCATATTATTTTCCTCCTATTTTTTCAAAAGGTTTTCCGTCACCTTCATAATATCTGCTGAACATTTCGTAGAATTGTAATCTTAATACCTGAATTGCAACAAGCAATCCTTCAAGTCCTAAAACAAGTATATTACCGAAAATTACAATTAAAATATTGTCACTTCCGCCTGATAATCTTGCCAAAGTGAATACAACCGCCATCATACCTGCGTGATTAAGTGCAAATGCACCGATACGGATAAATGAAACTGTATTTGTAACATATGAAAGCATAAGTTCAAACATTTCGAAAAATGTTTCCATTATAAATCCGCCTTTTTCCTTAGGCATCCAGTCCCTGCGTCCCTCAATAAGCTTGCCTAAAGGCTCCTTAAGGAACATAAGCACAAGTGGGATAGCAATAAATAATATTATCAATACTGTGGAAATTTTAACCGGTAAAAAACCAAGTACAGAAAGAACTATTATAATCGCACCCCAGTAAAACACCATACCTGCAATACCATTAGGGTCAAATAGTACACGTTCTACATTCTTTTGCTTTATGCCGTTTGCTATATTCATAATCATTACAATAGTGATGACTATCAATCCTATTCCAACTGAAGCAATAAGCGTGGGCATTTTAAGATGCATAGGTGACCATAATGCATGCCAGAATTTATCTTCATAACCAAATATACTGCTGAATATTACACCAAAAAACATAGATGAAATACCGCAACGTACAAGTATGGGTCCTAAGAAATTCTTTTTCTTAGCCATTATAATACCTACAAGACCAAGTACAAAGCCATGTCCTACATCACCGTACATCATACCAAAAATTATTGTATATGTAATGGCAAACAACATTGTAGGGTCAAATTCGTTATAAGATGGCAAGCCATACATTTCTATAAAATCCTGGAACGGTCTAAATAGCCTGTTATTTTTTAACTTAGTAGGAGGTTTAAGGTCAACTATCCTATCTGCCTCCTCCACTATCACTGTAATATTTTTTTCATCATCGAACATCTTAAGATATTCGTTGTAGCTGCCTTCGGGCACCCACCCCGCAACAGAAAAGATATTTTCTGTACGACCTGCAAAGCGCTTTACTTCACCAACATCGTCATTTGTAATTTCAAAAGGCTTCATACCCTTCGTATCTTTTACAACATCAAATAAATTTTCTAGGTGAATATCCTTGTTTATAATATAATTTGCCGCTATACGTTCAAACTCTGCCACAGGGCCGATTATATTAACAAGCTTCATCTTTTCAACAGCCAAATTACCTTCCTCCTTTCTTTGTTATGTATTGTAAAATCTCAGATTCATCCAGATTATATTCCGTCGCCTCTGCTATTTTAATAAGGTTTTTGATTTCTGTTTCTTTAACATTAAGATACTCTATAACGGTAAATATGGAAAATGGATTAACCTTAGCGGATTTTGCCTCCCTTTCCAAAGTCATATTTGCCCATATCTGTTCAAAGGACTCTTCCCTGTTTTTAAAGATGTCCCCATACTTTGTATTAAGTATAATACGATAAAGTTCGTCCTCGTCGTGAGCATTTATCATCTCATCTATACTTTCTTTTCTTAAAGCATAAAAAATAGGTAAAGTAAGTGATTTCAAGGTCTTTGCATCCACATTAAAATATTTTTTACACCTTAAAATCCACATAATGTTAAGCATATCAATCTTGCTACCGTAGGATTGTAAAAATGCTCTCTTTTCATTGCCCTTAAGATTCTTTTTCGCCGCATTCCAGGCATACTTGTAATAATATGTATCCAAAGCCATTTCCATATTAAACAGATTATAAAAGTCCGAATTTTGAGTAAACATAATCAATTGTTTATAATACTTACTGTCGCTGAGACTTTCTGCCAAATCCTCAAGGTTTTCACAATCCGCAATACGGTTAACATCAAATGAAAAATATTTGCGAAGTATACCCCCGTCATCAAATCCCGGCTGATATTTGCTTTCACTTTCAATACTGCGCAAAATCTGTTTTAGAAAAGCAACCTCTTTTTCCATAACAAACAGGGTAAGAAGTTCTTTGCCCTCCGCACCGATAAAACGCCTTAGGCTTATAAGGTCGCTGTCTCCGGAATGGCAAATAATTTCTTCAAATGATAGTCTGTCGATATTATCAATATCCGTATTTTCAAAAAGAGCTCTATACCTCGTAGTTCCTTTAAGATATAAAGCAATGTCCTTTACGCAACAAAGCTCAACAAGTCGCTTATAGTCTTTTTCCTTAAGCAGCTTGCTTTTCATTGCGCATATTTTGGCGTAAGAGCCACTGTATTTGGTAACATTACTTATCAAGGGCTCTCACATCCTATTCTGTAATATTTTTAAATATTTTTTCTTCCCATTCGGCCATATTGTTTTTAAAATACGCCTGAAGTTTAGAAATGTTATCCGCCTGTTGATCACAAAGCTTACTGATTATATCCTCGGCCTTTTTATCTTCATCAGCAGTTTTGCCCTCAACCATTTTTTCTAACTTTTCATCATACAATCTGTCAAGATTTTCAAACTCTCTTTCCAGTTTTGATGAATATAATTTTTTTTCCGCGTCAGCCTCTGCTGATATTTCCATAACCTTTTTCTCAATTTCCGCTATTTTATCAAAAACAAGCTCCATATAAACCCTCCATATTTTAATTTCTTAAACTATGCATAGGTGCAGGAATTCTGCCACCTCTTTTAACGAAATCAATACTTCCGTACTCATTTACAGGCATAACCGGCGCAGTACCCAAAAGCCCGCCGAATTCAACCATATCTCCCACCTTGCATCCCGGTGCAGGAATAATGCGTACAGCGGTTGTTTTACAATTTATCATACCAATAGCAGCCTCGTCTGCAATAATTGCTGAAATTGTTTCCGCAGTAGTGTCGCCTGGAACAGCTATCATATCTAGCCCTACGGAGCATACACAAGTCATAGCCTCTAATTTATCCAAAGTAAGACATCCGCAGGAAGCTGCATCTATCATACCTGCGTCCTCTGACACAGGGATAAAAGCTCCACTTAACCCACCTACGTGAGATGATGCCATAACTCCTCCCTTTTTAACTGCATCATTCAAAAGTGCCAGTGCAGCAGTAGTGCCGTGAGTGCCGCATTTTTCAATCCCCATTTCCTCAAGAATATGAGCTACACTGTCCCCTATTGCAGGGGTAGGTGCTAAGGATAAATCCACTATGCCAAAAGGAATATTTAATCTTTCAGAAGCCTCACGTGCCACCAACTGACCCATACGGGTAATCTTAAAGGCAGTTTTCTTTATTGTATCTGCAACAACGCTAAAATCCTCACCTTTAACCGTTTCCAATGCTTTTTTCACAACACCGGGACCTGATACACCAACATTTATAACTCTGTCAGCTTCCCCTACACCGTGAAAAGCACCTGCCATAAAAGGATTATCCTCCACAGCGTTACAAAAAACCACTAATTTAGCACAACCGAAACCTTTTTTATCTTTTGTAAGTTCTGCAGTTTGTTTTATAACCTTACCCATTTCATAAACTGCATCCATATCAATACCTGCCTTTGTTGACCCAACATTGACAGAGGAACAAACCCTTTCAGTCTCTGCAAGTGCCTGAGGTATGGAGTTTATGAGTATTTTATCACCAGGCGTATATCCCTTTTGCACCAATGCAGAGAAACCACCAATAAAGTTTACTCCTGTTGTGTTGGCTGCTTTGTCAAGGGCTTTTGCAATAGCAACATAATTATCTGCGCTTTTACACGATGCACCTATCAATGATATAGGTGTAACAGATATGCGCTTGTTTATAATAGGAATGCCGTATTTGTGTTCAATATCCTCACCTGTGCTTACAAGGTGTTCTGCACTTTTAACAATTTTATCATAAACATTATCACATACTTTATTTATGTCACTATCAATACAATCCATAAGGGAAATACCCATTGTAATAGTACGGATATCAAGATTTTCCTCACTTATCATCTTGATAGTTTCCATTATTTCATTGTAATTTATCATACTGGCACCCCGTGTAACCGATTATATTTTATGCATTGAATTAAAAATGTCCTCATGCTGACATCTGATATCCAATCCCATTTCATTACCTAAATCCCCAAGCTTATCAACAAGTTCAGCAAACTTAACATTCATCCCTGATACATCTGTAATCATTACCATAGTAAAGATATCCTGCATAATTGTCTGGGTTATATCTAAAATATTAACATTACATTGTGATAACAAAGCAGAAACCTTTGCTATAATGCCAACCTTGTCATTGCCAATTACTGTAATAACTGCTTTCATTATATATTCTCCCTTTTAGCCTCTTTGTCTTAATGCTTCGTACATTATAACACCCGCGGCAACAGAAGCATTCAGTGAGTTTATTTCGCCCTTCATAGGAATACTTATTAAAAAATCACATTTTTCGGCAACAATACGGCTCACTCCGTTACCCTCGCTGCCTATAACAATCCCAACACCGCCTTTGTAATCCACCTCGGTATAAGACTGCTTTGCATCCTGATGCGTGGCGTAAAACCATACACCGCTTTCCTTTAATTTGTCTATGGTCTGTGCAAGATTTGTAACCCTTGCAACAGGAGTATATTCCAAAGCACCTGCAGAAGTTTTAGCAACAACGCTACTAAGACCAACACTTCTTCTCTTTGGAATAATGACACCATGAGCACCCACAGCATTTGCCGTCCTTAGTATTGAACCAAGATTGTGAGGGTCAGTAATTTCGTCCAGCAATATAATAAACGGACTTTCTCCTTTGTCCTCTGCAATCTTCAAAATATCATCAACTGTGGCATATCTGTGCGCGGCAACCAAGGCTATAACTCCCTGATGTGCACCTGTATCCGAAAGCTCGTCAAGTTTAGACTTTACGACCTCTTGTACAACAATACCTTTCTCCTTTGCCATAGCAACTATTTTCTTTATACTGCCCTCCTTAGCGGAAACAAGCAGTTTGTCAATTTCACGACCGGACTTTATGGCTTCCGTAACCGGATTTCTGCCTTCTATCTTATCTTGACTCATGACTCATAAATTTATCGTGAATAGCACGAACAGCATTTTCTGCATCTTTTTGGTCAATCAATACAGAAACCTTTGTTTCAGATGTGGAAATCATATTAATATTAATATGTGCTCCATACAAAGCTTCAAACATCTTTGCGGCAACTCCTGGAGTGCTTATCATACCTGCACCTACGATAGAAACCTTGGAAACATCCTTGTTTGATGCAACAGATTCTGCACCTATAATATCAAGGTTTTCGTTAATAACCTTCAAGGCAGAATCTAATTGATTTTCCGCTACAGTGAAAGAAATATCCTTTGTGTTATTTCTTCCAATTGATTGCAAAATAATATCCACATTTATATTATGTTTTGCAAGTAGTGAAAATACCTTAAAGGCCTTTCCCGGTGTATCATCTATACCCACAATCGAAACTCTTGCAACATCGTTATCTCTTGTTACTCCTCTTACAAACATTTTTTCCACGTTCTTTACCTCCTTAACTACTGTACCGTCTACTCTTTGGAAGCTTGATTTCACCTCAAGCTTTACGTTATATTTAAGTGCAAGCTCTACTGAACGATTGTGCAAAACATTTGCACCTAGGCTTGCAAGTTCAAGCATTTCATCATAAGAAACATCATCAAGTTTTTTTGCTGTCGGAACAATTCTCGGGTCTGCTGTATACACACCGTCCACATCTGTGTAAATTTCACACTTATCAGCATGCAACGCTGCAGCCAAAGCAACCGCTGTTGTATCACTGCCGCCACGGCCCAGTGTTGTAATATCGTCATATTTGTTAACACCCTGGAATCCTGCAACAATAACGATACGCTTCATATCAAGCTCTCTTTCCAAACGCTCTGTATCGATTCTCCTTATTCTTGCAGCACTGTAATTACTTGTTGTTTTAATCCCTGCCTGCCAGCCTGTAAGTGAAATAACAGGATATCCAAGCTTTTCAATAGCCATTGCAAGCAATGCCATAGAAATCTGTTCACCGGCAGAAAGTAAAACATCCATTTCCCTTTTGGACGGACCATTATTAATCTCGGCTGCTTTATCCAAAAAGTCATCCGTTGTATCACCCTGTGCAGATACTACTACGACAACGGAATTACCCTCCTTGTAAGTATCCGTTACACGTCTGGCAACATTTTCTACCTTCTGCGCATCAGCAACAGAACTTCCTCCAAACTTTTGTACAATTAAACTCATCTATATCTCTCCCTCATAAACAGTCGCACCCACATTATCTGTAGGTACAAATTTAAATTGCCAATTTCTGAAATTATTTGTTATATAACTATTCATTTTAGAATAGAACTGTGCTTCATTTTCTTTTAGTACAATAGAAACTATGGCCGACCCGGAACCGCTGATATATGTTCCCAAAGCACCGCATTTTTCTGCTTCATAGAAAATCTTTGATGAACCTCCTATTAATCTTTTGCGGTAATACTGGTGCAATCTGTCTTGCAAAGCTGTTGACAAAAGCTCATAATTTCCTGTTATCATAGCACTTGTAAGCATAGCTGCACGCCCTATGTTATAACTCGCGTCACGATAGCTCGCAAGTTCCGGTAATGCAGCACGAGCAACCTTTGTTCTTAAAGAAAAATTCGGAATATATACTGCAAAAGAAAGTTTCTGGTTGTCGATAGGAAAATTTATATACTTTATCCCTCTGTTTTTTACTGCAACAGCCATCCCTCCTGTAATCGCAGGGGTGACATTGTCAGGATGTCCCTCCAAATATGACGCCAGATTAATTACATCCTGTATGGACATAGGGTCATTACATATTCTGTTGGCAGCCATTATACCACCCACTATGCAAGCACTACTGCTTCCCAACCCTCTTGTTACAGGTATATTATTAGTCTGTACGATGTGCAATCCCTTGGGTTTGTAGCCTATACGGTCAAAAGCGGACATCATTGCCCTATACACAAGATTTCTTTCATCCAAAGGAATATACTTTGAACTTTCATCTGTTATTTCAATATTCAAACCACCATCAGTTTCTTCTGCACTTACTATATTATAAAGCTGAAGGGCAACACCTACGCTGTCAAAGCCACTTCCCATATTTGCACTTGTTGCCGGAATTTTTACCGTTACCACAGCTTTACCTCCAAATTAAAATATTACCTGTATTGTATTCCTAACGCTGTCTGCACCCAATTTGTTTTTAAGTTCGTCAATTTTTTTGTTGAGTTCACATTCCTTACCTGCCGCTGAAACAAAAGCATATTCTTCCCCATTATCATTAAGCACCTGAACATCACCGAATATGTCTGCAACAACAGATTTCGCATTTTTATCAATTACCCTTACGTAAACTTTAACATCATCAGGGTTAATATCAGTAAGCACGCCTCCATCTTCCCAATATGGTGCTCCAAGACCCTGGTGTGCAACAATATCTATAACGTCTGCAACTACTGCGCTGGCTGTAGGCATTTTGCCGGCACCTTTACCATAGAACATAACATCACCTGTTGCGCTGCCGTTAACAAGGATACCGTTGAAAACTCCTTCAACATCAGAAAGAGCATTACTTTCGGGAAGCATAACCGGTGAAACCTTTGCAAAAACTTCTTCCCCGACCCTTTTGCACTGACCTATAAGCTTTACACTATGGTTAATGCTCTGGGCATTTTTAACGTCTTCAAGAGAAATATTTGTAATACCCTCTGTACTGATTTTGTTACAGTCTACATATTTACCAAAGGCCAAAGAAGCAAGTATGGCTATCTTCCTGCAAGCGTCTTTCCCCTCTACATCCGCAGCAGGATTTCTTTCAGCATAGCCCTTTGCCTGTGCATCTGCCAAAGAGTTTTCAAAGCTTTCTCCATCATTAATCATCTTTGTAAGAATATAGTTTGTAGTACCGTTTAAGATACCCATAATCCAATTTATATCATTTGCTGCAAGGCAGTTGCCCAAAGGCCTTATGATAGGAATACCTCCACCTACACTTGCCTCAAACATATAGCAAACATTCTTTTCTCTTGCTATTTTCAAAAGCTCTGTGCCATGTGTTGCAACCAATTCCTTATTGGACGTAACAACACTTTTGCCTGCAAGCAAACTTCTTTTTGTAAAGTCGTAAGCCGGATTGGTCCCACCCATAGTTTCAACCACAATGCTGATTTCCTCATCATTAATAATACTGTCAAAATCGGCGGTTATAAGGTCTTTATAAGGGCTGTCATCAAAAGTTCGTATATCAAGAACCTTTTTTACATTAATATCCTTGCCCGTTTTTTTCGAAAAGTCTTTGTTGTTAATAATTTCCACTACTCCGGAGCCTACTGTCCCGAAGCCCAGAACTGCTACGTTAATCATAATTTCCTCCTAGCTTACCATATATCTATACATTATAGAATGATATCACAAATTCCATTATTTATCAAGTATATTTATAAATTTTTGTGTATATTTGCTCATATTTTTTAAATGCCATTATATAATTTGATGACTTTATGCATTCTATATAACACCCAAACCTCTAAAAACATATAATAAAATGAGTGTGTATTACTCATCGGGAGGTGTCTGAATGTATTATATAGTATACAGCTCAATTACCTTTGCCACAGGGATAAAAAACAAATTCAGATATGATAAGGAACAGATAACCGTTATACACACACCTTCAAAAATTTCAGGTGCAAGCTGTTCGTACAGTTTGAAAGTAAACAACTTTGAAAAGGCTGTAGAAATAATAAAAGCCTCGGAAGAATACGGTGTGCAGATAAAAGGATTATACAAAAAAACTAATAACGATAATTTTGAAGAGATAACCTATTAATGTCAAAGGAGCTTTTTAAATGATATATCTTGACAATGCAGCAACTACTCTTATAAAACCTTATGCGGTAATTGAAGCTTGTAATATGTGGCTTAACAAATTCAGTGCAAATTCCGGCAGAGGCGGTCACAAGTTGGCACTTAATGCCGGTAATAAAGTATATGAATGCCGAGAGCTTATTGCAAAGCTCTTCAATATAGACAGACCGGAAAATATAATATTTACACTTAATGCTACAATGGCACTTAATATCGCTATAAATGGCTTTGTAAAACAAGGAACCCATATAGTAATCAGCGGTATGGAGCACAATTCCGTATACCGTCCCGTATCAAACTGCGGGTGTTCCTTTTCCGTGGCAGAGCCTGACCCTACAGGATTTGTAACTGTGGAAAGTATCAAAAAAGCTGTAAGGTCAAACACTTCTCTGATTATCGTGACACACGCATCAAACGTGGTTGGTACTATTAATCCCATAACAGAAATCGGTGCATTTGCCAAAAGCCGTGGTATAACCTTTTTGGTAGATGCCGCACAGACAGCAGGTGTTTTGGATATTGATGTAAAGCGCGATAACATAGATATGTTAGCATTTGCCGGGCATAAAACATTGCTTGGTCCTTCGGGAACAGGGGGACTTTATATATCCCCCAAAATCCAACTCTCTCCAATATTGTATGGAGGAACGGGGTCTGTTTCTGAAAGTTCTGCCCAACCGGACTTCCTACCTGACCGGTTTGAAAGCGGAACGCTAAATATTGTAGGAATAGCAGGTCTTGCCGAGGGTGTAAAATATATTTTGAAAAATACTACAAAAAAAATAAGAGAATATGAGCAAAAGCTTACGGAGCGTTTACTGGAAGGGTTGTATAATATGGATAATCTTACGTTGTTCGGAGGTACAAATCGGGTAGGTATCGTAAGCTTTTCAATTAATAATATCGACAGTGTTTCAGTATGTAATATGTTAGATTCTAAAAATATTGCCGCAAGAGGCGGGCTGCATTGTTCACCATTGGCACACAAATCTCTCAATACCCCTGAGGGTCTTGTGAGATTAAGCGTAGGTTGTTTTAATACTAATTCCGATATAGATAATGCCATAAATGCTGTTTATAAAATCTCAAAGCAAAAATAAATTCATTATATAATGCGGTGAATTCTCTTTTGGATTTACCGCATTTTATTTTTTTTCAAAAAAACTATTGACAAATTCATAAAATGATGATATTATTTACTAGTCGCTTGCGGATGTGGCGGAATTGGCAGACGCGCTAGACTTAGGATCTAGTGTCTTCGACGTGGGGGTTCAAGTCCCTTCATCCGCACCACAGAGAACAGAGTATCATTTGATGCTCTGTTTTTTGTTTTTTTTTTGAATATTTTACACAAATCACGCTTGCTTTTTATATTTATAGGTTGAAGGTGATACACCTTCGATTTTTTTAAACACATTTGAAAAATAATATTGATTGTTAAACTTAAGCATTTCTGAAATTGATGCAATTGAATGCTTACCTTCTTTTATAAGTCTTTTTGCCTCTTTAATTTTAAGAGAGTTATAATATTGCATAATAGATGCTCCTGAACGCTTTTTAAACAATACAGAAAGATATGTACGACTATAATTAAGACTTTTACATAAATCTTCAATAGTTAATTCGGAATATACAGCTTCGGAAATTTTTTCAATCATCTTTTGAAAAATTATTTTTTCCAGTTCCTCTTTTGATTCATAGGTAATTATATCCTCACTTTTTTCAACAACTCTGCCAACAGTCAGCAAAAATGTTTCCATATATAATTTAAACAACTGCTGAGCTCCCAAAGGGGGTTCTGCCAAAAGGGCTTTGGATATAAAAGCGTCTTCGTCAAACGGACGGTTACCTGTTGCAAAAATATTTCTTGCTTCTTCATACATTTTATAAATCAACTTTTTCTGTTCCATATCCAAAGATACTTTTAAACCTTCAAACAAGCTCATAGCCTTGCTTGCAGAATAAAAAGATATAAAAAATAGCTTTGCAGTAGTGTTGTTGACAGAATAAACATGGTGTGCCTCACCTGGTTTATGAAAAACAACATCCCCGGGCAATAAATGTATTGGAGTATCATCAGCCATAGCAACAGCCTCACCGGACTCTAAATATACAATCTCCCAAAAATCATGTGCTTCAGGTATATCTACAAAATCAGGCTTTATTTTCACTGTTAAAAAATGTACTATATCCTGCACATTAACAGTAGTCTTCATACTTTTGCTTATGTACATATTCCTTGATCTGACCACAACCATACAAAACCACTCTTTCTTAAATCACACGTTTATATGATTATAATACCTACATATTTTTTTGTCAATATAAAATTCTCTATAAACAAAAGTATATATTTTGTGAACAAATATACATTGTAATATTTTTTTTCAAATGATATATTTGTGCCATAAAATATATTGAATGAAAGGAATTTTTTGAATGAAAAAGACACTAAAATACGCAGTAATAGGATGCGGAAATTTTGGTAACCGCCACTTAGAGGCTTTAACTCTTGTTCGTGGAGTGGAAATAGTAGCTCTTTGTGACATTCATATTGAGAAATGTGAAGAAAGAAAGGCTCAGTACAATCTTGATGCAAACTGCTACACAGACCATAATGAAATGCTTGCAAATGAAGATATTGATATCGTTGCAGTTGCAACATCTGACCAGGCTCATAAGCAGGCAACAGTTGATGCACTAAAGGCAGGCTGCCACGTTATGTGTGAAAAACCAATGGCACTTTTGCTTGAAGAATGCGAGGAAATGATAAAAGTTGCTGATGAAACAGGCAACCTTTTAATGGTAGGTCAGGTATGCCGTTATGCGCCGGGCTTTGTAAAAGCTAAGGAATTGGTAGAAAAAGGCGTTATTGGCGACCTTTACTTTGTTGAAAGCGAATATGCTCACGATTACGTAAACGTAAGAGGCGTAGATGACTGGCGTGTAAACAAGGATCGTGAACCAATTATAGGTGGAGCGTGCCACGCTATTGACCTATTAAGATGGATTGCAGGTGACCCTGTTGAGACTTTTGCATACAGCAACCACAAGATGCTTAAGGATTGGCCTATTAATGATACAACAGTAGCAACTATGAAGTTCCCTAATGACGTAATCGGTAAAGTTTTCACATCAATTGCTTGTAAAAGAGATTACACAATGAGAACAGTACTTTATGGATCAAAGGGTACAATTATTGTAAACAATACGGACCCCGAACTTACACTTTATCTCGAAACGATTGACGGACATCCTTTTGCTGCAGGTCAGTTGGAAGGTGGTTCTGAAGAAAGTATAAAGCATATGATAAAAGTTGAAGTAAACAACCACAATGTTGCTGAAGAACACAGACAAATGATTGCAGCAGTTACAGAAGGCAAGCCACTTATTACACCAGGACGTGAAGGTGCACGTACAGTTGCAGTATGCCGTGCTGTTGTTGAATCAGCTAACACAGGTATGCCGGTTAAAATTAACTATACAGTATAATGATGGCAAAAAAATAACCTCTATGTTTCCATAGAGGTTATTTTATTTTTATTTTACTCTTTTGCCCCCAACCAATGTTGCAAAAATATTTATATCTTTATCAAATATAACAACGTCCGCATCATATCCGGGCATTAATTCACCCTTTGTTTGAGCACCTATTATTTTAGCCGGTGTTGTTGATGCCATCTTTACTGCATCTACTATGGAAACATTTGCCATATTAACCATATTGCGTACTAATCTGTCGCTGAATGCAACACTTCCAGCAAATGCGGTTCTGTCAGGCAGTTTCGCCACCCCGTCTTCTATTATTACTTTCAGCCCATTTTTAAGACTGCCCAATACACTTTCTCCGTCAGGCATTCCGGCACCTCTCATAGAGTCAGTAATCAATGCGATTTTATCAGGTCCCTTTATTTTATATACCAATCTTAAAAGGTCGGCAGGTAAATGTATACCATCTGCAATTATCTCAACTGTTATATCATCATTTAAGTATGCTTCCTCCACTACACCAGCATGGCGGAATGCATTTTTACGATGTACCGTACTCATAGCAGAGTAAAGATGGGTAATATGTGTAAAGCCATTTTCAAAGGCTTTATGTGCAACAGTGCTTTCCGCATCACTGTGACCAATACACGGTAAAATGCCCTTGGAAGTAATATACTTTGCAAATTCTTCGGAACCGGCAAGCTCCGGAGCACCTGTCCACCGAATTATACGGTCTGTTCTCTCAGCAATTTTTTCATATTCCTCCGGGTCAAAATCACGCAAAAATCTTTCCTCCTGAGCACCCTTTTGACTTGGTGCGAAATACGGACCTTCAAAATGAATTCCCAAAAGGTTTGCCCCGCCGGTTTCTCCGACACTCTCAAACACGTCTATAGAATCAAGCATCCCCTGAGTATCACTGGAGGTAATAGTAGGTAATAAGGACGTTGTACCGTGCTGTGCATGGGCTCTTGCAATTTTTATATATGCCTCTTTGGTGTTGTCCAAAAAGTCATATCCTGCTGCCCCATGTGTATGTATTTCCACAAAGCCTGGAGCAACATATCTACCCTCTGCCTTTATTTCCTCGTCAAAGGGCAAGTCATCGGGAGTTATGCAATAAATCTTGTCATCTTTTATATAAAGATTAGAATTTATTTCCTTTCCGTCAGCTATTACTATACCGCCGCTTATTTTAATAACCATAATATCACCTTTTATATGTATTTTACCATTTCAGCACTGCTGTCTGCATCACAGTAAAGTATTGCATTATCTTTTCTTCTCAAAATGCTTGCTGGACATTCTTCAGATATTTCATCGCAAACAGTTTTCTTTACAGCCTGTGCCTTTGTAGGTGCAGGTACTATACAGAAATTGTATTCTGCAGAAACAAGAGCAGGGATTGTAAGAGTCATAGCGTACTTTGGAACATCGTCGATTTTTGCAAAGCAGCCATCATTAACCTGCTGGTTACGGCACATTTCATCAAGTTCTACATACTTAACAAGCTTAGGGTCATTAAAATCTGCTACATGCGGGTCATTAAAAGCAATGTGTCCGTTTTCGCCGATACCCATACATACAATATCAACAGGATTTTTCATTAAAAGATTTGAATATCTTTCACATTCTGCATCAACATCTGTAGCTGTACAATCAATATAGTTAACTGACTTAAATGGTACAATACCAAAAATATGTTCCTTCAAGAAATTACCAAATCCCTGAGGAGCATCTGCACTAAGACCCACATATTCATCCATATGATATGCGTTGATTCTGTTCCATTCAATTTCCTTGTCCATACATAGATGATGAAGAACGTCATTCTGTGACGGAGCTGCTGCAAAAATCATATTAATTTCGTCCTTCTCAGCAAGGCATTTTTTAATACATTCTGCAATATCAGTAGCAGCTGCTTTTCCCATTTCATCTCTTGTATCAAATGTTTTTACATATAATTTGTCTTTTTTAAATTCCATATTAACACCTCTTTGTTTTATTTTTAATAAATATATTTTACCATATAAAATATAAAATTTAAATGCTTTTTTTAAAATTAAGTACGATTTCACAATATTTTGGTTAATTTATTCAAAAAACTTGTATTATACTGTTAATTTTTACCTGATTAGACGCTAATGTAATATCTAAAAAATCATTATATTTTCAAATGAGTAACCACTATTCAGTTGCACGTTTTTCTGTAAGCGTATATACTTTTAAAACAACACGAAAGCAATTTTGACCGCTGAGGGCAAATTAAAAATCAGACAATACAAATTTATACCCATATTCTAAAACCTGCCTTTTCTCCTCACTCTGTTAAGATGACGTTCAAAGTTGCCGCTGGATATATATTCTGCCAGAATATATTGGTCTAAAACGGGAACCGAACAGGAAAAAACACCCAGCTTTTCCTGGTATATTTTCATTAACTTCTCAGGTAAAATCATATATCCCATACGCATAGAAGGCGAAAGGCTTTTTGAAAACGTATTTATATATATTACCGACCCATTGTTGTCAAGGGAATAAAGTGTTTCCACAGGCTGTCCCGGAATAAAAAATTCACTGTTAAAATCATCCTCAACAATGTATTTTTTACCATCCGCCCACCTTAAATATTCATATCTTTTTAAAATTGATGTTGTGACTCCTGTAGGATAACTGCAAAAAGGTGTAACGTGTAAAACATCAATACCACTGTTTTCCAGAGCCAAGCTTTCAATTCCGTCAGCTCCCATTTTAAGCTTTTTGATTTTTACACCTTCCGCTGCATAAACTGCCTCGATGCGTGAATAGGAAGGGTCCTCAATACCATAAATTTTATCTCTGCCCAACACCTTTACTGCAGTTTCATACAACTGCTCTGCACCGGACCCCACAATAATTCTCTGCGGTTCAGCATACATACCTCTGTAGCGGAGCAGATAATCCGCAATAGCATTACGAAGAACGGCACAACCCATATTAGGTGACTTTACAAATAATTGTTCCCCTCTTTCTGCAAGAACTTTGCGTATGGTTTTAAACCACAGAGAATGTTTAAAATCATATATTTCTTCATCCCCAACCGACTCCTCCAAATACACAAAAGGTATATTTTCTACATTTCTATTTTCCGCAAATAGCGCATCAATTCTACACACATAGTATCCGCTACGCTCCCTTGGTGCAATATATCCCTCGTCAGCCAACATACCATAGGCTTTTTCGACAGTAATAACACTGCATCCGTTTCTATCCGCAGTAACCCGTTTTGAAGGCAGTTTATCACCCTCCCTGTATTCTCCGTACAATATTTTATTTTTAATACTCTTATAAATTCCAAGATATTTTTTCTCTTTCATCTGGTTATATAAAATTCTCCTTTTTTGACTATTTAAATAATATCACATTTAAATTATAATACCTGTAACAATGTTTGTAAAGGGGAATTGAAAATGGATTACAAAAAATTACTTACAATACAAGATATTTCCTGCGTTGGGCAATGTTCGCTGACAGTTGCACTGCCTATAATATCCGCTTGCGGAATAGAAACTTGTGTTTTGCCATCAGCAGTACTTTCAACACATACTGCAGGATTTTCAGGATACACCTTCCGCGACCTTACAGAGGATATGCCTTCCATAAGGCAACATTGGGAAAAGGAAAATATTAAGTTTGACGCTATATACACAGGATATCTTGGCAGCACCAAACAGATAGAATATGTTGCAGACATTTTCGATTGTTCAGGTAAAGAAAACTGTATTAAGGTAATAGACCCTGCTATGGCAGACAATGGCAAATTATATCCGGGATTTAATGACGAGTTTGTATCGGCAATGAAAAAATTGTGTGCAAAGGCAGACTACCTTGTTCCCAATATTACAGAAGCAAGCTTTTTAACGGGTATGGAATACAAAGTAGATTACGACAGAGCATATATAGATGAACTTATAGAAAAAATGTGTAATTTGGGTTGTAAAAACATAATACTTACAGGAGTTTCATACGAAAAAGGCAAAACCGGTGTTGTAGTATTCGAAAACAAAAAATACTCATACTATGAACATACTTTTCTTCCAAACAGTTGCCATGGTACTGGTGACATCTACGCATCTGCCTTTGTGGGCGCATTGGTAAGAGGGAAAAGTGCATACAATGCTGCAAAAATTGCAGCAGATTATACAGTAGAGTGTATAAAAGCCACCGCAGATGAAAAAAATCATTGGTATGGAGCAAAGTTCGAACCCGTACTTTCCAAATTAATTAATTTAATTGAAGAATAAAAAAGGGGCGTGTAGAAAAACGAATTTCATTTTTCTACACGCTCTTCCAATATCTTTTTGATACTTTCTTTTAAATATTTAAAATCCGCTCGGTCATAATAGAAATGCATTGATTTTTTTAAAATATGGTTTGTAAACAAGGGGTTTTTCTTCAAATATTCAACAGAACTGAATGCCACCATCTCATCCTTTGCAGACTGAAATGTAAAGCATGGCACAGTAATATTCTCTATATCACATCTCACCTTGCGTATAAGTGCAAAAAGCTCCAGATACCTTGGTATCCATCCGGCATAGTGCCAAAAAAAGGCATCATGTCTTACGCTATGTGCTTTAGCAGATGCTACGTCCATAGGATTCTCCTCAGAAATTAATCCCAAAACAAGCTTTAATGAATTTATAGCAGAAGCCGGCTTTAAAAATATCCTCAAAGGTACTGCCAAAAGTATCATCGCTCTTATTTTATCCGCATATTTATGTGAAATATCAAGTGATAAAAGTGTGCCCATAGAATGTCCAATTACATAAATATTGTCATATTTTTCATAAAGTATCCCAAGCATACCATCAACCTGTTTTTTCCACTTGACCATAGAAGTCCTTGCAAAATCCTTGACTCCTCCGCCGTGACCGTCTAAAAGTATGTTATATACAGACCATCCCTCAGGTACAACAGGTATTATTTCATCAAAATGCCGAGGTGTACCGAATATACCGTGTATCATTAATACTGCCGTATTACTATTATTAGAAATACGTACATATTCTCTATGTTCCATATAATATTCCCTTCTATATATTTAATCCTAAAAGAGCTGTAGTAAAAACTACAGCTCCGATTTACTAAAGTGAATATTTATTCGCATACTCATCGTATGATTCATTAAATTCTTTATTGTTTGAATTCTTAATAGTGTTAAGATATTTATGAGTATCAAAGCCACCATGATGAATTTCTATCATAGCAACTGCAATATTAGAGCAATGGTCGGAAATTCTTTCATAATTTGTAAGTACGTCGGAAAGAATAAAGCCCATTTCTATTGTACATTCACCACGCTGCAATCTTTCAATATGCTTTGACTTAATTTCAGCAGTAAGTCCGTCAATTACCTGTTCCAAAGGCTCTACCCTTACAGCCAGAGAAATATCATTGTTTACATAAGCCTTTACGGTAATATCAACAATTTCTTCCGCAGCACGTCTTAATACCAACAAATCCTTTTCTGCCTCCTGAGTAAAGGAAAGACCTTTTGTATTAAGCTCTTTTGCAGCCTTTAAAAGATTAAGAGCATGGTCACCAAGGCGTTCAAAATCTCCAATTGTATGAAGCATTGTAAACTTGGAACGACTATCTTCGTCAGATAATCCCTTACTTGAAATAGCAATCAGATAATTGCCAAGCTTATCTTCATAAAGGTCAAGTGCATCTTCGTCTTCGAACATCTTTTTCTCAACATCTGCATCAAATTTTTCAAAAAGGCTGAATGAACGTCCTACAATATCTCCTGCAACCTGTGCCATTTTATACGTTAAATTCTTACACTCTGCAACTGCAACAGACGGTGTAGCCAAAAGTCGCGAATCTAAAAATTCCGCACTCTTTTCAGTTTCATCTTCATCTGTTTTAATAATAATATTTGCAAGCTTTTCCAACTGTTTTGTAAAGAATATTAATATGCCGGATGTAGTCAAGTTAAATATAGAATGAACAGTAGCAATGCCTACAGGGTCTATTGGCTTGTTAAAAAATGCAAAATCAACTACCGCATTTACTGAATACAATGCCACAACCCATATCAAAGTACCAACCAAATTAAAACTTATGTGAACCGCGCTAACCTTACGGGCATTTTTACTTACACCGATACTTGATATAAGTGCAGTTACACAAGTCCCGATGTTTTGTCCCATAATAATTGGTAACGCAACTGAAAAATTAACAGCACCGGTCATTGAAAGAGCCTGCAAAATACCAACAGACGCTGATGATGACTGTATAATACCCGTAAGTACAGCACCTGCCAAAATACCAAATAAAGGATTTTCAAACATCAATAGGATATTTGTAAATTCAGGCATATCCTTTAAAGGTTCAACAGCCCCGCTCATAAGTTCCATACCCAACATAAGTACAGCAAAGCCTATCATAATAGAGCCTATATCTTTTTTTCTTGTACTCTTTGCCATCATAATAAGCAAAATACCTATTAATGCAAAAATCAAAGAAAAGTTTTCAGGTTTTAAAAGCTTTACAAATAAATTGTCGCCCTCAATACCTATGGTACTTAAAAGCCATGCGGTAACCGTAGTGCCTATGTTAGCACCCATTATAACACCTATGGTCTGACCAAAACGCATTATACCGGAATTAACAAGACCTACCAGTATTACTGTAACCGCTGATGATGATTGTATTGTAGCTGTTACCACAATCCCCAAAAGCAAGGACTTAAAGCGGTTGGATGTCATCTTTTGTAAAATAGTTTCAAGCTTACCGCCCGCTATTTTTTCAAGTCCTTCGGACATTACATTCATTCCGTAAAGAAAAAGTGCAAGTCCGCCAAGTAATGTTACTATGGAAAATACGTCCATTCTAATATTCCTCCGTAAATTTATTATTCGCATAATCTGCAAGTATATAATATCAAACGAATGTTAAATGTCAAATCTTCCTTATGTTAAATCTATGTTAAATTTGTCGGTAAAACGTATTTTTACAGAAGTCCCGGAATTAAGTTCACTCTTAATACTTACTTCCCCTCCGTGATATGATACACCGTGTTTTACAATTGAAAGCCCAAGTCCCGTTCCTCCCATTTCTCTCGAATGACTTTTATCCACACGATAAAAACGTTCAAAAACCCTGTCAAGTTCATCCTTTGCTATACCTATACCCGTATCTGTTACGGTATATTCCACTATACCATCAATTTTTTGTATATCAATTATCACAAGCCCGTTTTCTTTATTATATTTTATTGCATTGTCGCATAAGTTATAAACAATTTCATCAATGATAGATTCTACCCCTATTATTTTTTCGTGATTTCCGTGTATTTCAAAGCTTATTCCCCGCTTTTTTGCAACAGTTTCAAGACGTAATACAACTGCTTTGGATAAAGAATAAAGGTCTATTTCCGTTTTATCCTGATATACTTCCTTTTCTTCAAGCTTTGAAAGGTCTATTATATCCACAACCAGTGCCATAAGCCTTTGTGCCTCGTCGTATATTATCCCCGAAAAACGGCTTATATCCTCAGGCTTTGCAAATCCGTTACGCATAATCTCTGCATATCCGGATATTGATGTGAGAGGTGTTTTAAGTTCGTGTGAAACATTAGCTGTAAATTCTCTTCTCAGCTTATTCTGTTTTTCATGTTCCTCCTTAAGCTCGTCCATCTGCTGTTTAATCTGCCTGTTCTGAGTATTTATTCTATCAACAAGAGGGCGGATTTCGTTATATACATCTTCATCATCAGGATTTTCAATATTGATTTCATTTATCGGCTTTATAACATTTTTAGAAACTCTAGACGCCATAACAAAAGAAAGTACAACCGCTATAACAAATACTACAAGTATATGATATTTCAAGCCCTGTAAAACCATAACAAAAGACACACCATAATTTGATGCAAAATATTTATACATTGCATACAGTATCACAGACAGACACATAAAAAACACTGTCATGGCACCGATAATAACATCACCGAATATTTTGTGCCTCATACTATCTTCCTCCGATTTTATAGCCTATACCACGTACAGTTTGTATGTAGTGTCCTGCAGTCCCCAGCTTTTGACGTAATGTACGTATATGTACATCTACAGTACGGCTTTCCCCGCTAAAGGAATATCCCCAAATTTTGTTCAAGAGAGTATCTCTTGTAAGAACAATATCTCCACTCTTTAATAGCATACATAAAATTTCAAATTCCTTGAGTGTAAGGGTGACTGATTCATCATCAACTTTTACAATGTGTTTTTCCGGGCATACATACAAATTTCCTATAGTATAGTCCTTTTCTGCTTCCCTTACATCTGCTCGCCGCAAAAGTGCTTTTATACGGGCAATAAGTTCCATCATTCCAAATGGTTTTGGAACATAGTCGTCTGCTCCCAAATCCAGACCTACAACCTTGTCGTACTCACTGTCTTTAGCAGTAATCATCATAATTGGAATCTTCTTCGTAGCTGATAAATTACGCAATTTCTTTAAAATAGATAATCCATCTTCTTCCGGAAGCATTATGTCTAATAGTACCATTGACGGAGTCTTTTCCTCTATAGCCTTCCAAAATTGCGAAGGCAACCCAAATCCCTCTGCCTCCAGTCCGGAATTATTAAGTGTATACACCACCAATTCCCGTATATTGTTATCGTCCTCGACAAAATAAATCATATCATTCCTCCTTGAGCAAATCCCCGTTACGCATATCGTAGTAAAACACCTGATTGTCCGATGTGGCTATTTCCCACACAGGTGATGCGGTAACCCTGACGGTTTCCCCTCTTTCTCCAATATAATAGCCCGATTTTACACCCTTCAATTCAACTTTTTTATCAAATTCTTCACTAAGTGCAAAATTTATCAATATTTCCACGGGAGAAACAGTTTCCGAAATACCCCCCTCATATACTGCGTCACCAAGCCAATTAAACCCACTTATTTCCTGAATACCTTTATTTGTAGTCTTAACCCTTAGGTAGGAATCATAAAATACCTTATCCTCAAATTTCAAATAAAAATATATACAGCCATCCTTTTCGTCAACAGTATAATTTATTTCCTCCAAAAGCCCTGTTTTTTCTATTTCCTTTTTCGTATATTTAACAATATTAGACACTTCCACATTCTGATTTATGGTACAGACAAAGGAAATTCCATTAATCTCTGTATGATTTTTATTCAGATAATCCACGCCGTTTTGTGCCGAAATTTTACGTGCTGATTTTAGCATATCATCTACGGAGCTGTATCTATTTTCTACTGTACAAATCCTTACATTATTGTGTATTTTAGGCATAACTGACTTATCTGCAATCACATTATTTTGTTCAAGTATTGTAAGAGTATTTTCAATAAGCTCGTCACCGAGAGTGTTGTCAACATACTCACTTTTAAAAAACATTACAAACAAAAACAAATTAACAACTACAAATATCAATATAAAAATTGTCTTTATTTTTCCCCATTCCATAAAATCAGTCCCTTTTAAAACAAATCTGAAGAATCAACAACAAGAATTTCGTCGCTTCCCCTTACCTCAAATGCCCATTTAACATATGCTCTGCCATCATTATCAAAGTTATAGCACTTATAAACATCATCAATAACCATACCGGTATTCCCATATTCTTCATAGAGGGTATCTATTGCAAGATGAACAGGTCCGTTTTCCTTTTTCTTATCCATTTCACTAATCTGTGATAGGTGAATTACGAACTTTGTAATATATCCTTCTTCAACTTCTGCCACAATGGCGTTATTACAGGTGTTTTGAAAATTTATGGCTATACCATTATATACATTATCTATTTTAACAGTATATTTGTTGCTCTTTTTATCTACAAGGTCTGAAACGACCTGAAAATCCAGATTACCAGCATCAATATCAGCTTCATTCCATACAAGCCCTGCAACATTCAAAACATCACACACCGCCTGATAACATCCCAAACTTCCATCTGACATCTTAAGTCCGTTTTCTCTGGAAACAGCACTGTATTCAATAGTACCGTCGGAATAAAATTTTATGGTAGCATTATTTTCAACAAAGATAATTGTTCCATCGTTTTGTACTTTTTTTCTCAAAAGACTAGCATTATGTCCGAAAATTGATAGAGCTCTTTCAGAAAATGCTTCAAGTTCATCTGAACTTTCAAAGATATTTTCCGTCATAAGAACAAACTCCCTCTCAACCTCTGTGGGAATTGTAAGTAACGCAAGTGGTGAAAAAGACACATTTCGCTGTACCTCATCCTCCGCTACAGTTGAGGTATCAAGGTTAATTTCAAAAGCAAAAGCATCGTTTTGTTGCTTTTGATAAGTGCAATCCTCAATAAAGCTCACAAGGCCCGAAACATCAGAAGAAAATTTGTGTTCTACCACAGTATTGTTTGTTTCATCAAGCATACAAATAGTACAGGTCTCGGTTAGTTCATCCGGAATTAGAATAAATCCCGAAAAATTCGATGTTTGTCTGAATTTTTCTGCTGAGCCTGTCATACCGTAAAGCTTATTGATATTATCCGTATCCATTATATATCCGTAATCTACATACAATGACTTTGTTTTGAAAAGATTTTTCCATTCATCATATGTAATTTCACTTACGGTAACGCTTGCTTCCTTTAAATCTGCCATAATAACTTCTATAAACTGTATCGCGTCATTATAATAATCCGACTCTTTAAGATAAACCTCTCTTGCACCGCCACCGTTAACAATAATCCTCCTCGGTTTCATAGCCTTTTTATATAGCTGTTCACCGGTAATATTCCGATTGTCTTTATCAAAAAAAGATGTAATTGTTCTGACAAAAGCAGAATTTCTAAAGGAATCCATAACCCCGTATCCCGCCGGCCACAGATTACTGTCAAACCACATTTGTGCAGTAAGTTGTATGCTGTTTAAAATAAGTAATATTAAGATAAATGATTTTATACGCTCTTTGTTCAAATTTTTCGCAAATCCTTTCTAAAAACAAAGCTGTGCAGCATACGCAACACAGCTTTAAACAATCAATATTTATCTTGTGGGTACCTGTGTAACATTAATTATCGCATTATTTAATGTACTCATAAAGCTTGAACCAAGATATGTGATTTCAAGAGGTACAGTCTGATTGGAACTACCTGCCTCGGCATAACAAATTAAAGCATTTTTACCCTTTGCAAGTGTAATCTTTTTAAAAAACAAACCACTTGCACCTATTGTCCACGTATAATCAGACTTCTTATATACATCCCCATTATATATATACATTGTAACAACAGCACCCGGACGTCCATAACCAGAAATGATATAAGACATATCAAAAGTAGCAGACTTATCCGTAGGTGGATTTGTGATTACAATGATATTATTTGAATTGCCTGTTGATGTGGAATAAAGCACATCCGGAGCAGCATATACAGCCACAGATGATGCAATAGTCAAAATACAGATTAAAGCCATAATTTTTTTAAACATTATTAAACCCTCCCATCAAGGAATTATAATTATACACCTATACATATATATTATAATACAATAATTCAAAAAAACCAATTACAGAAATATTACAATTTTGTTACAATTTTAAATATCCATAAATTGGAAGAATATTTAGGTGTTTTAAAGTTAAAATAGTAATATAAAAAGTTTAAAAAGGGGTGTAAAAATTGGATTTCATATCTTTGTTGCTTGTTATTATCGGTGCAATAAACTGGGGAAGCATAGGTATTTTCGGTTTTGATATAGTAGGCGCACTTTTCGGCGGGCAAGGATCAATTATCAGCCGAGTAATATTCACACTCGTAGGCCTTGCAGGATTGTGGGCAATAACATTTTTGTTCAGAGACAAAACGCATTATATGAAATAAGGGCTGAAATCAGCCCTTATTTACATATTGATTATTCTTCCTGTTTTTTCGCAAGTTGTGCAGAATAGTCTTCCCACAACTCATAAAGCTTTTCAAGCTTTTCCTTGTGCTCCTCTATACCTTTGGTAATTTCCATACTTTTTTCGAAGTCCGTAGCATTTTCCGGCAACATAAGCTGTTTCTCCAAATCACAAACTGCCTGCTCCGTCATTTCTATTTCTGTTTCCGCTTTTGTTATTGCATTTTTTAGCTTTCGAACTTCCGATTCATATTGCTTTTGAGCCTTGTAATCTAATTTAGAATGGCTTTCTTTTATCTTTTCTTCACCGGATACTGCTGACATTTTTTTCATCTGTGAAAAATATGTATAATCACCGTCATATTTTTTCACGCTGTTATTTTCCATATAATAAATTTTGCCGGCTAATTTATTTATAAAATAACGGTCGTGCGATATCACAAGCATAGTACCGTCATAACCCAAAAGCGCATCTTCCAACGCTTCACGCGATTTAATATCAAGATGGTTGGTGGGTTCGTCAAGTATTAAAAAATTAGAGCCCGAAAGCATCAGCTTTATAAGCGCTATTCTTGCCCGCTCTCCACCACTTAGACTGCTGACGGGAGTGAATACATCGTCATTCTTAAACAAAAATGCCGCCATAGCATTGCGAACCTCTGTTTGCGTCATTGACGGATAGGTGTCCCACACCTCATCTATAGCATCCTTTTCAAGAGACAAATCCTGTTGTTTCTGGTCAAAATAACCTATTTCAATATTTGTCCCGATTTTGCATTCACCCTCAATCGGTGCTATATCTCCTGTTATGATTTTAAACAAAGTGGTTTTTCCGCATCCATTTGCACCAAGCAAAAATACTCTTTCCCCTCTGTTTATCTCAACATCTGTATTCTCAAAAAGTAATTTTTCGTCAAAAGCCATTTTGAGGTTTTTACATCTTAAAACCTCAGTACCTCCCATTGTTTTTACTTTAAAATTAAATTTTATGTTCTCGTTATATACTTCAGGCTTTTCCAAATCTTTCTCAAGCCTTTCAATCTGTTTTTGCTTGCTTTCGGCAGTTTTAATATTTTTCTCTCTGTTCCAGCGTCTTTGCTGTTCTATTATTCCCTCTATACGATTAATTTCTCTTGTGGTATTTTCGTAATTACGAAGCAACGTTTTTTCCCGTTCCTCTTTTTGTTTTACATAAGTGGAATAATTGCCGTTATATGCTGTAAGCTTGTTATTTTCAAGCTCAAAAGTCTTATTTGTAACCCTGTCAAGAAAATATCTGTCGTGGGAAATTATAATAAACGCCCCTTTATAGTCACGTAAAAAGTCTTCTAACCATTCAGTGGACTCAATATCAAGGTGATTAGTAGGCTCGTCAAGAAGCAACAGGTTACTTTCGCCAAGAAGTAACTTGCACAAAATAACCCTTGTCTGTTGCCCTCCGCTCAGACTGGAAAATTCCATTTCAAACTCATTTTCCTTAAACCCCAATCCCAAAAGACTCGCCCTCGCAATATTTTTGTAAACAAATCCTCCCTGTTTTTCATACTTTTCATTTAAAATATGCTGTTCCTCCGTAAGCTTTGCAAGATCGCCTACACCATTTGTAATTTGGCTTTCAATAGATTTAAGGCGATTTTCAATATCTGTAAGAGGTCTATATACAGTCATAATCTCTGCCCACAAGGTTTTTTCCGTATTCATTTCAGCATGCTGCTGCATATAACCCACATTTGCCTCTTTATTTTTAAATATTTCTCCTCCGTCAGGCAAAATCTCCTCCGTCAGCATTTTAAACAACGTAGTCTTGCCCGTACCATTTGCCCCTACAAAGCCGATTTTGTCATTGTTTTCAATGCTGAATGACACTTTGTCAAACAAAACTCTGGTACCAAATTCTTTTTTTAAATTTGATGTATTAATTAAAATCATTATGCAAATTCCCTTTACTTAAACAATTGCTATCATTATACATCAAAAAGTCAGGAAAATCAATATTATTCTTTAATTCGCAGATTTGCATTAAGAGCCGAAAGCCTTTGAACAAAATTCTCGTATCCACGCTCAATATGATGAATATTCTCTATGACTGTTTCGCCACTTGCACTAAGCCCTGCTATAACCAATGCTGCACCTGCGCGTAAATCTGTTGCCTGTACGGTAGCTCCCGTGAGCCGTTCTTTACCTTCTACTACTGCTGTTCTTCCATCAATTTTTATATTTGCTCCCATCCTTCCAAGTTCCGGTACGTGCATAAATCTGTTTTCAAAAACAGTTTCTACAACCATGCTTGTCCCCAGTGCACTGCTCATAAGGGCAACATATGGCGCCTGTAAGTCCGTGGGAAACCCTGGATAGGGCATTGTCTTAATATCCGCCGCTTTTGCCCCGCAGCTTGCATCTATAATCAGGCTTTCTTTGTTGATTTGTGTAGAAATTCCGCATTCCTCAAGCTTGGCTATAACAGGCTTTAAATGGTCTGTTATAACATTCTTTATAACTATTGACCCCTTTGTTGCCGTTGCTGCAAAGGCAAACGTTCCTGCCTCTATTCTGTCGGGTATAACTCTGTGAGTTACTCCGTTTAAGCGCTCCACACCCTCTATTTTCACAGTATCTGTTCCTGCTCCCGTCACCTTTCCTCCCATCGCATTTATAAAATCTGCAAGATTGACAATTTCAGGCTCTGCTGCCGCATTTTCAATAGTTGTTATCCCACGGGCAAGAGAGGCCGCCATAATTATATTTTCTGTGGCACCTACACTGGGAAAATCAAGGTAAATTTTTGCCCCTCTAATATTTGGGCAAACCGCCTCCACATAACCGTGACCCTTTTCGATTTTTGCACCCATAGCCACAAAGCCCTTGAGATGCAAATCAACAGGCCTTGCTCCAATTTGACAACCTCCTGGTAATGGAATTTTTACCCGTCCTGTCCTTGCAAGCAAGGGACCAACGACCAAAAACGATGCCCTCAATTTATTAACTGTTTCATAAGACATTACATCACTTTGTAAATCCTTTGCATACACTTCATAAACATTATTTCTTGCATTTATACTGCAACCAAGACAATTTAAAAGCTCACACATATTTCGTATATCCAAAAGATTTGGGACATTAAAAATCTTGCAGCAATCCTCTGTTAATAAAGTTGCTGCAAGTATTGGTAACGCCGCATTTTTTGAACCATTTATTTCAACCTCTCCATTTAAAGGTACTCCGCCGTTTATAACATATTTTTTCAAAAATTAACAGTCCTTTCAAGAGTATTCATATTATTCATTATACCCCTGCAAAGGACTGCTATACCATTATTTTTAAATTGTTATACTAATTTCGAAATGTCCTCTCCACACTCTTCAAGATAGTCCAGAATATCACGGCGTGTTATCATCGACAGGAATGAAAATCTCGAATTCAATGCTTTTTTCAAAAGTTCAATTCCTTCTTCCCTTTTACCTTTGTTTTCAATAAGATACCTGCCATATTCATAGTAACCTTCAGGGAATTTAGGGTCCATTCCAAGTAATTCTTTATAATATCTTTCTGCATTTTCATAATCACCTAATCTAAGATAAGTATAGGCAAGGTTGTCAACAATAATGTCATTTTCCTTGTTATACTCATACCCTTCAAGGTTATATTCCAAAGCTCTGTTTAAATTGCCGCTGTGGATGTACATATATCCAAGACTGCCGTACGTAGTTGTAGATACATAGTGATTATGTACATACTCAAGCATCTCAATAGCATCAGCAATCTCGCCCCTTTTCCACGCCACCAAAGCGTGGGATTCCTTGAGTTTTGCCCTTTCTTCGGGCTTTAATTTATCCATACCGATAAGATTAAAAAGCTTATTTGCCTCGTCAATATCCCCTTCCTTCAAAGTAAGATAAGCATACCTTATACGGTGTTCAAGCTTCATCTTTCCGATTTTTGATGCAATTTTGTACATTTTAAGCCCCTGCTCCGTATGCCCAAAAGCATACCTGTACTGTGCAATTACAGCAATAATATTACTTCGGTTTTTTGAAATATAAAATAATAAAATTAATGTTGTTAAAAGTGCTACTATGTGCATAATACCCTCCGAACATACTTTTTTTGAATATTATAACATTAAATACTCCTAAATTCAATATATCATTGTCCCTTTTACAATAAATATGTAATTATTTTTTACAAATTTCAAAAATTATATTGACAAAACGTCAAAAAAATTATACTATTGTGATATTGAAAAAACTGAAAGGGGTTTGATAAATGAAACAAGATGTTATACGTTTAGAAAACGTAAGTAAATCATTTGATGACGAAAAAGTTTTGAATTCAGTAAGTCTGTCAATTAAAAAGAATGAATTTTTCACGTTGCTTGGGCCGAGTGGTTGCGGCAAAACCACTATGCTAAGAATTATCGGAGGCTTTGAAAAAGCTGATGATGGCAACGTTTTTTTTGATGGAGTTAATATAAATGAATTGCCTGCAAATAAAAGAAATCTTAACACAGTTTTTCAAAAATATGCACTATTCCCCCATATGAATGTCTATGAAAATGTTGCATTTGGCTTAAAAATCAAGAAAACGCCAAAGAATATAATAGATAAAAAAGTTAAAGAAATGCTTGCGCTTATCAATCTTAAAGGATTCGAAAAACGTTCAGTAACTTCGTTAAGCGGTGGTCAGCAACAACGTGTTGCTATAGCCCGTGCTCTTATAAACGAACCGGAAGTATTACTGTTGGACGAACCATTGGGAGCCCTTGACCTTAAACTTAGAAAAAGTATGCAGACAGAACTAAAAAAAATACAGCAAAGACTTGGTATAACATTTATATATGTTACACACGACCAAGAGGAAGCTCTTACAATGTCTGACACCATTGTAGTTATGAAAAATGGTGTTATACAGCAAATGGGCAGTCCGGTTGATATTTATAACGAACCTACAAATGCCTTTGTTGCAGATTTTATAGGTGAAAGTAATATAATAGACGGCATTATGAAAAAAGATTTACTGGTCAACTTTGCAGGCAAGGACTTTGTCTGCGTTGACAAAGGTTTTGACGAAAATGAAGCCGTAGATGTAGTTATACGACCTGAAGACATTAAAATCGTGGAAAATCCGGAAGGTGCAATGCTTGAAGGTCACGTTGATTCTGTCATTTTCAAAGGCGTACACTACGAGATGAAAATTTCTTCGGATAATTATATATGGACAGTACATTCTACCAAAATGGCTCCTGCGGACAGTTTTGTGGGAATGAATATATATCCGGATGATATACACATTATGAGAAAGGCGGATACGACGGAATGAAAAAGTCTGTTTCAGCTTACCCATATGCAGTATGGGCAATACTCTTTACCGTTATTCCGTTGATTATGGTCCTGATATACAGCGTATATGACCAGTCTTCAGGTACATTTACGCTGGAATATATTAAAAAATGTTTTGAACCTGAATATTTAAAGGTTATACTTTATTCCTTTAAAGTTGCACTTTATTGCACAGTTTTGTGTCTTATTATAGGATACCCTGTTGCAATGATACTTGCAAAAACAACATTTAAGCAAAAAAGCACCTTGCTTTTTTTGGTAATAGCCCCTATGTGGATGAACTTTCTTCTTCGCACATATGCCTGGCTTACAATTTTGGAGAACAACGGAATATTAAACAGAATACTTGGGATTTTCAACCTTGGTCCGTACCAATTTTTGTATAATGAAGGTGCGGTATTGCTTGGTATGGTATACAACTATTTGCCATTTATGATTTTACCTATATACACTGCCCTTGAAAAGCTTGACAACAATGTTATACAAGCATCATACGACCTTGGCGCTAGTAAATCCCAGACATTTACGCGTGTAGAATTACCTCTTAGTATGCCCGGAGTATATTCCGGCATAGCTATGGTATTTATGCCAGCCGTTACTACCTTTGTTATCTCGAAGCTTCTGGGTGGCGGACAGCAGGCCATGATAGGTAATGTTATAGAAAAACAATTTTTAGAAATGGGAAGCCGTTCATCATTTGGTTCGGCATTATCCCTTTTACTTATTGTTGTGATACTTGTTTCTATGACAGTGTCAGACAAGCTTAATCCTGACGATAACTCAGAAGGAGGCGGTTTGTTTTGAAAATACTGAAAAAGGCTTATGTCGGCTTGATATTTTTGTTTTTATATGCACCTATTTTACTTTTAATGTTGTTTTCATTCAACAACTCACGTTCGAGAGGACAATGGGGTGGTTTTACACTTAAATGGTACGGTGAACTATTTAAGGATTCTGCCACAATGGATGCGCTTTTAAACACCGTGCTGATTGCCTTGCTTTCAGCAGTAATTGCAACAATTGTAGGCACAGTAACTGCCTTTGGTATGCACTATATGAAGAAGACCCCAAGGGCAATTTTGTCGGGAGTTTCTTATCTTCCGGTTATGAATCCGGATATTGTGACAGGTGTATCCCTGTTGATTTTATTTTTGACAATTAATATCCAAAAGGGCTTCCTAACCCTGCTAATTGCACACATTACATTTAACATACCATACGTAATACTTTCCGTAATGCCGAAGTTAAAACAGATGAACGAACACCTCTTTGAGGCGGCTCAGGACTTGGGTGCAGGGAGTGTATACACATTTTTTCACATAATTTTGCCAGAAATTATGCCTGGTATAATATCGGGATTTTTACTTTCCGTAACATTGTCTATTGATGATTTTGTAATAAGCTTGTTCACAAGAGGCCCTGGTGTAAACACACTTTCCGTTCATATATATAATATGGCAAAAAAAGGTGTTGTTCCAAGTATAAATGCCCTTTCAACAATTATGTTTATTGTGGTAATGCTATTACTGCTTGTTATTAACAGAAGATCTGATAAAGGAGAAGTGAAAGTTGAAAAAGATTAGTTTATTGGTTTTAATATGCTTTGTTATAACAATGGTGTTTTGCGCCTGCGGCGATTCTAAACCTACACTTAAAATTTTTAATGCAGGTAAATATATTGACAGAAGTATAATCGAAGAATTTGAACAACAGTATAACTGTAAGGTTATATATGACGAATTTGACAGCAATGAAAGTATGTATGTTCAAATTGCAAATGATTCATACACATATGACCTTGTTGTTCCATCTGACTACACAATAGACAGACTCATCAAAGAAGACCGACTGGTAAAATTGGATAAATCTATTATCCCTAATATTACCAACCTTGACACAGCTTACCTTGACCCGGTTTATGATCCGGGCAACGAATACAGTGTGCCCTATATGGTAGGTACAGTAGGTATTATGTACAACAAGGCTAAGCTTAATATTAATGAGGAAGACGTAAGCTACGATATGCTTTTTGACGATAAATACAAAGGCCAAATATTTATGCTGGACAGCGTACGCGATGCATTGGGTGTTGCACTTATACAGCTTGGCTACAGCGTAAATGAAACAGATGAAGCAAGGCTTGAGGAAGCAAAAAAATTGCTTATTAAACAAAAACCTCTTGTACAGGCATATATTACAGACGAAATGGTAGATAAAATGATTGCCGGAGAGGGACTGATGACTCTTGCATATTCAGGAGAAGCTGCATATGCAATGAGCCAGAGCAGTGACCTGACATACGCTGTACCTAAGGAAGGCAGTAACAAGTGGGTTGACGGTTTTGTTGTATTAAAAACAAGCAAACAACAGGACCTTGCAATGCAGTTTATCAACTTTGTATGCCAGCCTGAAATTGCTCAGCGCAATATGATTGAAACAGGTTATGTTTCCCCTGTTTTGGGTACAAGTCCTGAATTTGAATCTGACACAGAAGTATATTATCCAAAGGCTGAAACTCTTGCAAGATGTGAATCATTCACATACTCAGCAGAAGTTACCGAAAAATATACAGACCTTTGGACAAGTGTACAGGTAAGTAATTAAAAAAAACTGAATAATTTAGGTTTGTCAGACTTGGTGGCCGCCGTTTCTAATTCCTTGAGACGGCGGTCTATTTTTTTACTGTCATACTCCTCAATTCTGGATTGCAAGCCTTCTATAATACCGCTAAGCTGACTAATTCTGATTTTCAGTTTTTGAATTTCCATATACGCCTTATCATGGAAATCCTCTGATTTTTCAGGCTTTAATGAAACCGGAGATGTCTGTGAAACAACAAAGAAATTATTTATGCCGTACATTCTCACGCTGCCGTTTATAATATTGCCCGTACAGTAATCGGCAATTAAACCCGACTCGTATGATGTATATCTCAACTTGAACCTGGAAGGTCTTGAAAATCCTCCTGACATAAATATGGTAGGAGCATTGTCTGTACTTTTTTTGATAAATATCTTGTTATCCGTAACCCCCTCCCACATTATTACATTATCATTTTGAAAAACCATAATAGGTTTTTGTCCGGTTCCCAACATTTTTTCATTTTGTTCATAATATTCAAAAATACAAAGTTCCCTCTCATACACAATATGTATTTTATTCTCCTTATCTATGAACAAAAATGGATTTTTACAGTCCCTAAGCTGACTTATTTCGGAAAAATCGCTCCATTGCTTTTGGCTCCATACATAAGTTTTTGTTCCCCACGCCTTTTTTGTTTCACTGTAAAAAAGAGACACTATATTTCCGGCATTGTCCTGAGCAACGTAAAAATTATCCTTTATACAATCCACTACATAAGGAGTATTTCCTTCCGCATCTATTATATGATGCGTAAGCATTTTTCTACCGTTATATTCTATACAATACAGTAAATTAAGCCAGTTGTTAACCCTTTTTAATATGAAGTTTTTAGGGTAATATGCTTGATTTTTACTTTGAAGCAAAGTTGTTTTCCGCCATTGTCCGTTAAAGTGATTGGCATAAACAATATCCCCATCTCTATTTTGAAAAACCATATGTATACAATTAGAATCATCCACTATTGCATCAAAATCATCCTGCCCCTCCGGCAAAAGCACTTGATATTCCGTAATATTTTCATCTGTCATTTTACAAAAACATATTCCATGAGAATTATGATAAAAGTGCCATATAACACCGTAGCTTTCCTTAACAAAACAATTCATACCATCACTCCTTTGGTAAATTATATTTTTCTAAAAAATTAATATGAATTATTTGTAACAACTGTTATTTTTTTTCAGCATAACAAAAACCTTGAAGTTAAAAATAGTATTGCAAGGAGGTTTTGGTATGAAAAGAAAAATTATGTTTTTAATATTGATATTGGTTTTATATATAACAAAAGTTAATGCTTCCAGATTTAAATTCATATTTTCAGAACGTGCAGTTCCTGCCTTTTCTGAACAATCGGAAGAGAGGATATATTGCGATACAGCAGACCACTGGTGTAATTATTCTGCTGAAAGACTATATAATGAAAATATATTTACAGGTATAAAAATAGGTAAAAATTATTACTTTATGCCTGACGAATATATCACTAGAGGGGAATTTTTGTTATATCTTGATACAATTGTAAAAACTCCATCCCCAAAGTATGAAACACTGCCATTTGCCGATGCAGACTCTATCCCTCACTGGCAATTTTCAACAGTATGCTCAATGTACGAAATAGGTTATATCAAGGGAAATGCAGAGAACGGAAAATTATATTTTAATTATGACGAAAAAATGTCAAGGCTGGAATGTGCTTTAATATTAAATAATATACTGAACTTGAAAAACAAAGTCGAAGCAACAGATTATTATGATAATTATCTTATACCTGAATACGCTGTAACAGCAGTTAAAAACATTACTGACTACGGACTTATGCAGGGTTATGATGATAACAGCTTCAGACCATATATAAAAATGAATCGTGCTATGCTTTCAAATATTCTGTGTAGTGTAAAAGACTATCTCCAAAACAATAAATAAAGGCATATTTATTGACAAAATCTATCTGCAGGGATATAATTATACTGAAGGGAAGGGGTTATATGACTAAAAACAAAAAAATAATTGCAGGAGTAATTATAGCATCCATTGTTATAGCCTGTATTGTAATTATATCCGGTATATACAGCAATATATACAGCGGCAACGGTGTATACTATTCTCAGCAGGGGGATGGAAAATATATTCAATTCAGCAAAGACAACACATTCTCGTACGCATACAATCCTGAAAATGATGAAAAAAACGCTGACAGCAGTTTGTCAAATATTCAGGCATACATTATAAATAGCGGAGTATGGGCACAAAACAATAATAAAATTACACTTACATTTAAGGACACTAAAAACACTGTTACATTTATTGAACACTCTGATTATATATACAAAGAGGATTCAGTATTCAGGGGTATTACAAGTGATGCAAAACTTTTAAAAAATAAATATCTTAAGGAAATATCCGAAGACCAATATACAGAGGTATGGTTTTTTGATGATGGGACAATGTCCTACGATGAATACTGGGGAGGAGATGTTACTCCAAGATCAGGAAAATACACAAGAGTGGGAGATATTCTAATCGTAAGATATAATGATTCTCCAGATATTGCCCGTCGTTTTTTGGTTTTGGAAAACGGAGTTTCCGAAGATATATATTCAAAAAAATTGCCGGAAAAAGTGGCGTATTAAAAGTCGTCAATCGGGATATAATAAAAACAGCCTACACATAAAGTATAGGCTGTTTTTATTTGCAATCAAATTATTCAGCTACCGGAGCGCCTACCGGACATTCACCAGCACAAGCACCACATTCCAAGCACTTGTCTGCATCGATAACGTATATACCATCACCTTCTGCAATACATTCAGCAGGGCAAACTGCTGCGCAAGCACCACATGATACACATTCATCTGTAATCTTATAAGCCATTATAGTACACCTCCTTGGTTAAATTATATATATTATTTTTCGTTTCCGAAAACTAATAACTATTCCTCAAGCTTTTTAAGTTCCTTAATTTCTTCCGCAGTAAGTTTTACGGAAGCTGCTTTTATAGTCACTACATTCTTAGCATCATACACATTAATAATGGAATCTTCCCCACGGTCAATTTTCACCTTAACCAAACCGGAAAGGACATTATTGTCAATAACTATACCCTTACCGTCCGGCGTCTCAACTATGGCATCTACACGAGGTACATATTTCAACATTTCCTCGTATGTTGACTGCTCATATTTTAAGCAACACATCAATCTGCCGCAAGTGCCCGAAATCTTTGTGGGGTTAAGGGACAAATTCTGTTCCTTCGCCATTTTAATTGACACCGGCTGGAAATCTCCTAAAAACGAGTTGCAGCAAATAGGTCTGCCGCATACACCAATCCCGCCCAACATCTTTGCCTCGTCTCGAACACCTATTTGACGAAGTTCTATTCTTGTTTTAAATACAGAAGCAAGTGATTTAACCAATTCACGAAAATCCACCCTTCCCTCTGCTGTAAAATAAAACAAAATCTTGTTTTCATCAAAGGTATATTCAACATCCACAAGATGCATATCAAGTTTATGATGATTTATCTTTTCAAGACATATATCAAAAGCTTTCTTTTCCTTTTCTTTTATTTTATCTATTTTTTTAATGTCTTCGTCTGTCGCCTTTCTTAAAACAGGCTTAAGCGGTGAAACAATATTTTCCTCCGGTATGTGACGATTTGAAAGCATAACCTCCCCAATTTCGGTACCACGTACTGTTTCAACAACAGCAAAGTCACCCTTATCAAACGCTATATTCCCCGGTGAAAAATAATATATTTTCCCCACGCTTTTAAAACGAATTCCTACTACTTCAACCATTAACTTCCCCCAAAATATTTAAAATCATTTCACTTACCGCCATATTATAGTCGGCATTAAAGGAAAATGAATTTCGTGTATTTTCGACCAATTCAATTATACGGATAACCTTTTTATTGTTAAGACCATCTATTGAAAGGTCAGATTTGTTACCAAAAAGCGAATCTCTCAGCATAATAAGCATTATATCAAACAAAATCTCGTAATTTTTCTTTTCACGCTGAAAATAATCTATAAGTGAGTATGCACACGATGCTGTGCCCCCACCTATATCTTTAAACATACTTACAAAAGTATCAAGTACATCGTGAAGTTCTTCGTTTTCCCCAAGTTCCAAGGCCATACCAATACTTCCACAAGCAAGCCTTATAACAACATCGGATGAATTGACACCGTGTTTTGTAAGATAATCTTTAACCAGATTATCTTCTATTGTACTAAACCGTACCATAACCGCACGGGAACGTATTGTCTGTAGCAGCATATTGTCATTTTGTGTAACCAAAATAATCACACAATATGAAGGCGGCTCCTCAAAAATTTTAAGAAGAGCATTTTGTGCCTGAATATTCATCTTTTCCGCAGCAGGTATTATAAAGACACGCTTGTCAGCAAGATACGGCTTCATATACATATCCGCCGCAGCTGCACGTATGGTATCTACCGAAACAACATCTGATTTAGACTCTATGCCGTAATGTTCATTTGTCACAAGAATAACATCCGCCACGCTACCATTAGTCAATACGTCAGCAAAAGCCTTTGCCATACTAGTTTTTCCAACACCGCGTTTGCCTGCAAATATATACGCGTGGGAAACACTGCCTCTTAAAACCCATCCTTCGAGCCTCTGCTTTACTGCAGAATGCCCTGCAATATCTTCAAACATCATATTTTTTCAAACCTGTCTATATCAAGCACAAACAAAGTTGCCCCGCCTACAGTAATTTCGATAGGCCATGTAATTGCAGCGGTCATACTTACAGAAGTAGGTGCAACAATTTCCTTACGGGACTTACATGCTGATTTGATAATCTCTATTATTTCTTCTACCTTATCATCTTCCGTGCCAATCATAAGAGTAACATTACCTGCACGCAAAAAACCGCCGGTAGATGCAAGCTTAGTTACAGGAATTGAATTTTTACTCAATTTATCAGTTAATCTGGGGCTGTCTTCATCACTAACGATTGCAATAATGAGTTTCATTATAACACCAATCCCTTCATAAAATAATATTAATTATCACTACAGATCTATTATACATAAGTTTTGCATATTTTTCAAGAGTTTTTTATATATATGCAAAAATTACTTGCAAATAAAAACACAGTGTAAAAACTTTTTACACCGTGTTATACCTAAAAATTTCCCGAAATACTTGCAATAGCCGTATTTTGAATAAGCAAATCTCCGTATTCTGCCAATTTACCTTCTGCAAGGGTGCTGTTTATTACCTTTTCACCATATTCACAAAGCACAATATCTGCTGACACGGCAACACTTTCACTAATCGCATCCATTACAAGATAATATTCCCCTTCTAACTTATAAAGTCTGCTTACACCAACATATATGTTTTCAACACTTTTGCAAGCACTGACCAAATCCTCGAAGTCAATAAAGCTGAATATAAGAGGTGAAATATCATAATATTTTTTGTTTTTTTCCTTTTTGTGCCTGATTTTAGGCATTTTCTTGGAATTATCCGAAACTCTGGTAACTATCATAGTAAGACCATCGTTTTTTGTCGCTACAGCCTCCACCACAATCTGTGAATTTTCTTCAAAAAATTCATCCTCTATATCCGCACGCTCAATAAGATTCCAAAAAATTTCCTGAGCATCCTCCGAATTATATCTTAAATTTTCAAAATCTACTCCAAAATCCTTTAAATCTTCATCTGAAAATGTAATTTTAAATTTGTTGGGTGATATTTTTTCAACCTTCACATCCACACCTCCCATAATTTATTGAGTATACATTATTATACGCCACTTCATACGCAAAATTTACTATTTTGCGTTGGCTGCAATCACATTAAGAACATCTTCTCCTGACCACGAGCCAAAAGTAGTTATCCGTATAAGAGGCCTACTTTGTGCACCTGCAACAGTATTAATACCAATATTACCAACCTGAGAGGTAATTATATATCCTGCTCTTTTTGCAGCCTCCTGAACATACTGATTGTAAAATCCATATGGAAATGCCACATAATTACACTTTGTTCCTAAATTCTTCTCAATAAGATATTTCGAAAGACGAAATTCTCTTTCAATTTGAAAATTATTTATTAAAGTCAGGTCACTATGGCTGTACGTATGTGATTGTATGCTCACAAGCCCGCTTTGCTGCATAATCCTTGCATGCTCCCAATCAAAATGCACACTTGTGGGCAAAATATGTCCAACAGTTTGTGCCACCACGAAAATAGTTGCTTTTACACCATATTTACAAAGTATAGGATATGCGTGTGTATAATTACCAATATATCCGTCATCAAAGCAAATTACAACAGGTTTTTCAGGCATAACAAACTTTCCCTCTGACGCATTATAAATATCATCAAAGTCAACAGGTGTATAGCCATTGTTCAACAAAGCTACAATATGTTCTTCAAAAACCTGAGGGCTTATTGTGGATATAGCCTTTTCCTCAGGATATTCGGTTTGAACATCATGGTATAAAAGTATAGGTATATGCGTATTTGCTGAAACATTAACAGTTATTGTTAAAAAAAGTATAAATACTGCAATAAATGCTATTTTTTTCATATTTCCCCCGCTTTTTTGCCAAAAGTTTTTATTATATTATCGGCAAATTCTTCATTGGTTTTTGTTGAAATTAACTTATTTACAAGCATTTCTGTAACGTCAGCAGTATTCTGGCTGTGTAATGCCCGCCTTATAGTCCATACACATTCCAGTTCGCGTTGGTTAAGTAAAAGCTCTTCCTTACGGGTGCCGGATTTATATATATCTATTGCAGGGAATATACGTCTTTCCTGCATACGACGGTCAAGATGCACCTCCATATTGCCGGTGCCCTTAAATTCCTCAAATATTACATCATCCATTCTGCTGCCCGTATCAATCAAAGCAGTTGCAAGTATGGTCAGGCTGCCGCCGTTTTCAATGTTTCTTGCTGCACCGAAAAACTTCTTTGGTTTGTGCAGAGCATTAGGGTCAAGTCCGCCGGACAAGGTTCTGCCTGTAGATGTGCTCGTAAGGTTGTATGCCCTTGCAAGTCTTGTTATACTGTCAAGTAAAATAACCACATCTTTCTTATGCTCTACCAGTCTCATTGCTCTCTCTAAAACCATTTCCGAAACCCTTATATGGTGTGCAGGTTCTTCATCAAATGTAGAATATATAACTTCACCGTTAATACTTCTCTTCATATCAGTAACTTCTTCAGGACGTTCGTCAATCAAAAGCACAAGTAAAGTTACATCAGGATAGTTGGTTTCAATACTTTTTGCAATTTGTTTTAAGAGTGTTGTCTTCCCCGCCTTAGGAGGAGACACAATTATACCCCTCTGCCCCTTGCCGATAGGGTCTATTATATCTATAAGCCTCATTGCATAGTCTGTTGGCTTGTTTACCATATGCATACGCTCTGTAGGATAGATAGGAGTAAGATTTTCAAAGGCTGTTCTGTGAATAGCAACATCAGGCTTGTCACCATTTACTGCATTAACATAAAGCAACGCTTTGAAGCGCTCATTTTCACGTGGAAGTCTTGCAATACCTCTTATCATATCCCCGGTCTTAAGACGAAATCGCCTTATCTGTGCCTGGGCTACATATACGTCATCCTGCCCCGAGAGGTAATTTTCACTCCTTAAAAATCCATAACCATCCTCGCAAAGCTGCAATATGCCCTCAATCTCCACAGTTTCGGTACGAACCTTGCCGTTATCTTCTTTTGGCATTTCATCAACTTTTTCTTCTTCTATTTTTTCTTCTATCAATGCAACAAGTTCTTCTTTTTTTAACTTGGAAATATTTTTTATTTCATAGTTTTTTGCAATTTCTTTAAGTTCTGCCAATGTTTTATTTGTCATAAAAATATCCTTTCGGTTTAGAAAATTAAATTGTACATTGTGTATGCAATTACCGAATCATCAATCCATACTTGAAGATACGGAACCTTCGCTATAACCAATACGGTAAATAACAGATACACTATAAATACACCTACAAAAAAGCCTGCGCCAAGCCCAAGTAGTCTGTTAAATGTTGAAATTACGGGGAATTTTGCCACAACATTAAATGCATTTACAATAAGTTTTGCAACAATATATGTAACAACAATAATCAAAAGTATTGTAACTATACTTATAACAGAATCCGCAATACCGTTTACAGTATTGTCCACTACTTTTTGCAAAAAAGATGGCATTTCTGCAAATGTAGGCTCTGCCTTTGCAGATATTTTTTCTCTTATAAAATCAGCCAACGAGGATTTCATTACATACCCGTTTATAATCGGATGCAAAAGCTTTGCTACAATAATGGAAACAATAAGACAAAACAGTCTGGAAACGGTCTTTACAAGCCCCTTTTTGTACCCCATATATGCCGAAAAGGCAACCAGGACTACTACAATAATATCTGCAGTCATTAATATCACCTCTTTATATTTTTAACAACTGTAAGCAATCGTTGCATAGCAAAACAACGTTATCATTTCCTACAACAGCAACATCATTTACTTCCTTCTTTATTTCCGACGAAGCCACAAGCTTTCCCGAGTAGTTAATTACAGATACCTTTGTCCCCTCACACAGAGCAATATGCTTTTGGTTCAAATCCATATGAAACACTTGGGTTTCTGTAGTATATTCCCCTGAAATCGAACCATTTTTTGTAAAAGTTTTTATAACTGTATTGTTCTTTATACCCTTAAGGGCAACAACGGTATTCCCCGAATTATCTATAATAAATGATTCGGGCAGATTATTTTCAAAGCTGTTATTCCACTTGGGTTCTGCCTTGTCATTATAAGCACAAAGCTTATTGTCAGACATCACTACGGCATATCCGGAATCAGCAAATTCCACAGCCATAGGCATATCTCCCTGATTATGGACACTTCCCGTTTCCTCCGCCTTGTTTATATCAACGAAAACGATATTTTCCACAATTATTCCCGTATCAGTTGATATAGTTGCTGCAACCAGTTTTCTGTTATCTGTAGAAATATCAGCATCTACAATATACTGGTCCCCTATTTTCCATATATACGCAACCTCTCCCTTATTATTCAAAACAGTTACTCTGGAGTTATACGCAACCTCATCACTTATAAGCACCACATATCCGTTTTTATTAACTTTGGCATTTTTTATTGCTCTGTCACATTCATAAGTGTATTTTTGCTTAGTTCCCTCATATACTGCAAGGGTGTTATTATTTTTGTCATAGAGCAAAATCATATCTCCGGCAATATTTATATGAGGATTTGACATATGATTTTTGACGGCATCACTCTGTTCGCCGGAAATTGACAAAAATCCAATGCCATCATAGCTCACGGTAATAAGCTTGCCATTATATTCTCTTATCTGATAATTGGAATTGTTTTCAAATGCATAAAGATTTTCAACCGCAGACTTTTGACATCCGCTTATGTTGTATACAACAAGTAATACGAATATAAGCAATATTATGGCAATAATCTTAAGAATATCCTTTCTTCCCTTTGCTGTCATTGATTTTGTTGATGTATTCTCAATCATATCATTTTCAAAATTATCCATACTAATTCTCCTCAGTACAAAATTTCCTTAAGATAAAGCCCCTGCGGTTCTGCAGTTATTCCCCCTCTTGTGCGGTCACAGCTTTTTATAATATCAGGGACGTCTTCAGCATTTACTTTCCCTATACCCACATACAAAAGTGTTCCGGATATTATTCGTACCATATTATAGAGGTATGCGTTTGCATTAATTTCAAATTCTATAATATCATCATACTTTTCTGCACGTAAAAAATTTATAGTACGTACTGTTGTTTTCTGACTGCTACCCTGAGTCATAAATCCCGCAAAATCATGAGTACCTTCAAAATATTTTGTAGCTTTTACTATATTTTCCATATTAATTTCATAGGGAAAGTGGTAGGCATAATTACGCAAAAAAGGATTTAAAATTTTTGAACAACAGGTTTTATATAAATACGTTTTGGAACGGGCACTGAATCGGGAATTGAAGTCGTTATCAGCTTGCTCCGCACTTTTTACCCGTATATCACCGGGTAATTTTGTGTTAATAGCCAAAGGCAGCTTGTCAACAGGAATAATCAAATCGCTTTTGAAATTGCATACATAATTCATAGCGTGAACTCCTGAATCCGTACGGCTGCAGCCCGTTAATTCAATCTTATGTTTAAATATTTTTTCTATTGCCTGTTCAAGTACATCACTGACGGCAACCGCATTATTCTGCTTTTGCCATCCGTGATAAGCCGTACCGTCATAGGCAAGGTTAAGCTTGTAATTCAAGCATTTCACCGCCTTAAAAAAGCATATTCAATAAAATAATTACCGCAACAAATAAAACAAATACCGTTACAGCCCAAAAATCACGGTTGCTCATATGAGGCTCGTTCATTTTCGTTCTGTTATTTCCACCGTGATAACAACGGCATTCCATAGCCATAGCCAAATCGTCAGCACGTCTAAATGCACTTATAAATAATGGCACCAACAACGGTATAAGCGCCTTTGCACGCTTTATAACATTGCCACTTTCGAAGTCTGCCCCCCTTGCGGTCTGTGCCTTCATAATTTTGTCAGTTTCCTCCAAAATTGTAGGAATAAAACGCAAGGCTATACTCATCATCATAGCTAGTTCGTGTGACGGCAAGCCGATCTTGGAAAATGGACGAAGTAAAGTTTCAAGCCCATCTGTAAGCTCAATGGGAGACGTGGTATAGGTAAGCAAAGACGTACCAAGCACCAAAATTACTATCCTTATAATCATATATAAAGCATATATAAGACCGTCTTTTGTAATTGTAAGAAATCCCACATCAAGCAACACTTCCCCACTTCGGGTGAAAAAGATATTTAAAAGTGCAGTAAACACTACAAAAAACATAAGTGGTTTTATAGATTTAATCATCATCCGCAAAGGTATTTTTGATACTGAAATTATAAAGCCCGTAAACAAAATGAGTGCACCATATCCAAATAACGAGTTTACACAAAATATAATAATCATAAATGCAACGGATAACAAAATTTTAATCCTCGCATCCATTTTGTGTATAAATGAACTACCGGGCAAATACTGACCCAAAGTTATGTCCCTAAGCATTTGCAGCACCTCCGTTCATTTCAACAATGCAACTTACGGCATCTGCGATATTACATACCTTAACACCGCATAATTTATCCATAAGACGTGTGATTTGCGGTGCAGTTACACCTATTTTTTCTAAATTTTTATAGTCTGAAAATACTTGCAGCGGTGTTCCGTCTGCATAAATTTCGCCATCATTAAGCACAACTACACGTTCTGCGCAAAGTGCAACGTCCTCCATATCGTGGGAAACCAGTACTATGGTTATTCCATATTCGTCATGCATCTTCTTAATACGTTCGAGTAATTTTCTTTTACTGCTTGGGTCAAGTCCAGCAGTGGGCTCGTCCAGAACAAGCACCTGTGGCTGCATAGACAGTACTCCCGCTATTGCAACACGTCTTTTTTGACCTCCAGAAAGTTCAAAAGGCGACCTTTCCAGCCAACTGTCATGAACACCTGCTATTTCACAGGCAAGCTTTACTTTATCATCAATTTCTTCATCTGAAAGTCCCATATTTTTAGGGCTAAATGCGATGTCTAGCCTTACAGTTTCCTCAAACAACTGATGCTCAGGATACTGAAAAACAAGACCTACTGTTGTTCGTATATCACGAAGATTTGTGGACCTATCCGTTGTACTTTTTCCATTTATAAATACTTGTCCTGATGTAGGCTTTGCAAGAGCATTGAACATCTGTAAAAGTGTGGATTTCCCGCTGCCTGTATGACCTATTATTGCTACAAAATCGCCCTTATTTATGGTAAGATTTACATTATCAAGTGCAACTTTTCTGAAAGGTCCGTCAGGCGAATATTCATATGAAACATTCTGCGCTTCTATTACAGGCTGATTTCTTTCACCTTTTTCTTTTACGTTCCAGTTTATTGTACAGTCCTTTATAAATGGTCTTAAAGCCTCTATACCCTCCTCTACGGACAATATATCATTTTTAATATCAAACCCTCTTTTGCGTAATTCATAGACAAATTCAGTAACCTGTGGAACATCAAGCCCTATTTTTTTAATCGCCTCTACGTCAGAAAACACTTTTTTAGGAATATCATCAAGTATTATATGCCCATTGTCCATAACCACAACACGGTCTGCCAAAACAGCCTCGTCCATATTATGAGTTATTATAACAACTGTAACATTTTTTTCTTTATTAAGCCTTTTTAAGGTAGCCATAACCTCACGTCTGCCAATAGGGTCAAGCATTGCGGTAGGCTCGTCAAGTAGAATATATGCAGGGTCCATAGCCAACACTCCGGCTATCGCAACCCTTTGCTTTTGCCCGCCAGAAAGCATATGAGGTGCGCGTTTTTTATATTTTGACATACCCACAGCTTCTAATGCATCATCAACACGTTTGCGTATTTCAGCAGGTGAAACACCCATATTTTCAGGAGCAAATGCCACATCTTCCTCCACTATGGTTGCAACAATCTGATTATCAGGATTTTGAAAAACCATACCAACTGTCTGTCTAATGTGATACAACAAATTTTCGTCTGCCGTGTCCATTTTTTCAATATACACCTTGCCCCCAACAGGCAGATTAATAGCATTAAAATGCTTCGCCAAAGTAGATTTACCGCTACCGTTGTGTCCAAGTATTGCAGTAAACCCACCCTTGTGTATTTCTATATTCAAATTTTCAAGAATGTTTGTTTCCAACTCCTCATTGTATCGAAAAGTCAGGTTTTCTGTTTTAATCATCTATTTCATCACCCATCTTGCAGATGAACCGCAAGGTAAAACTAATCCTTTATCTTTCATTGGAATACCGATTTCATCAGCAGTTGCAACACCGCCAAACTTTTTGCCCACAGTAAGTGTAAGTACATTTGCCATTGTAGCGGCACTTAACCCTGTTGTATAAGAATTTAAAAGAACGAACAACGGATTATCACTTAAAACCTCTGCACACTGTTCTACAAATCCAAATAGTTCTGTTTCAATCTTCCATACTTCGCCACCAGGGCCTCTGCCATATGACGGAGGGTCCATTATAATAGCATCATACTTTCTTCCTCTGCGGATTTCACGCTGTACAAACTTCATACAATCATCAACAATGTATCTTATAGGTCTATCTGCAATGTTTGTAAGCTGTGCATTATCCTTTGCGTGGGAAACTATACCCTTTGACGCATCAACGTGGCATACAGATGCCCCTGCACATGAAGCCGCAACAGTTGCACCCCCTGTATATGCAAACAAATTAAGAACATTTATCGGCCTGTTGGCATTACGTATAAGATTATCTGCCCATTGCCAGTTAACAAGTTGTTCCGGAAACAATCCCATATGCTTAAAGTTCATAGGCTTTATTTTAAATTTATAGTCACCCTGTGTAATAGTCCAGCTTTCGGGCAAATCCTTAAAAAACTGCCACTGACCTCCGCCGCTGCTACTACGGTTGTATCTGCCGTCTGCCTTTTTCCACAGGGGATTATTACTCTTCTCTCCCCATACCGCCTGAGGGTCGGGTCTTACAAAGACATACTTCCCCCATCTTTCCAATCTCTGTCCGTTAGCAGCATCTAAAAGCTCATATTCCTTCCAATCATTACTGTACCACATATATTTTTACTCCTGTTATATAACTAATTAATGAATACTTTATTATACTACATAAATCAATATTTTTCAATACCAAACAACCTACATAATGCAACAAATTATTATACATAAACTATTTTGTTACACATATTATATATAAAAAGAGTAATAATTACAATATATCAAAGCATAAAATTTATTATTAAAACAGTGATAAAGAGGTGTTTTTATGCTTTTGGTTATACGTAAAACTCATATATTTTTATTGTGTGCTACAGTGTTAATTTTGACTCTTTCCGTAAGCCTGTACAACTATGCCGATAATAATGTCCCCGCACAAAGGGACAACAATTTTTTAATTATTGACGCAGGTCACGGGGGGATGGATGGAGGTGCCGTAGGCGTAAACGGAACATTGGAAAAGGATATTAACCTTAAGGTGGCAAAGTTTTTAAAGGAAATAGCCGAAAAGAACGGCAAAAAAGTTATAATGACAAGGGAAGAAGATACATCATTACATACTACGGACAGTGCCAAAATACGTAATCAAAAAAGGTCTGATTTAGAAAACAGACGTCAGATACTTCAAAACAACAACACGGGAGTTTTTGTAAGTATACATATGAATCAGTACGACCAACCATCCGTAAAAGGTGCACAGACCTTTTACGCAAATAATGATACAAGCAGAATTTTAGCTGAAAAAATACAGGCATCATTGATTAATGGATTGGCAGACGGTAACAAACGTGTTGCAAAACCGGCGCCCGCTACACTATATATCTTTAAGGGATGTAACTCAACCGCAATTGTTGTGGAATGCGGATTCCTTTCCAATCCCGATGAGGAAAAACTGCTTGCGACAGAGGAATACCAAAAAAAACTTGCACAATGTATATATGACGGGATATACAAATAAAGGGAACATATCAATTATGTTCCCTTAAATTCATATATATATCCTCAACTTTTATAATATCCGGTGGATTACTGCCATCTTCAAGACAAGCTGCAGTTCCAAATGCAACCGCGTACTTGACACAGTTTTCAATTTTCATACCTCTTACATATGAGGCAATAAATCCCGCTATGGTGCTGTCACCCGCACCAATTGTGGATACTGCATTAATTTTGGGCGGTTTTACCTCCAACATACCTTTTTCACTAAAAAACAGAACACCCTCACCACCCATACTTATAATTACATTTTCAACACCTGATTTTTGCAATTTTTCACCTGCTAATATCACATCGCCAGCATAAAGCTGTTTTATTTCAGTTTCATTAGGCTTAATAAGCCAGGGTTTTATGCTTTCCAGATCCTCAAAGGTAAACGAATTGCAGTCACACACTATTTTTGCACCTGTTTTTTTAATGTCAACAAGCATATCTATTGCTTCCTGTTTGTCAATACCCTTTGGCAACCTTCCTGTAAATGTAACAATGGTGCTTTCGTCACAAACACTATACAAATCATCTTTGAGTTTTTCAAAAACAGACTTATCAACACAAAAATCATCAAGACTTATGCGTGTTTCAGGCATATCCTTTGTATGTACGGTAATGTTTTTCCTTACATCACCCTTTGCAAGATAATATTTATAATCCACATCAAGATTACGCGTATAGCTTTCAAAATCATTTTTGCCCACAATAATATATGCGGTATTTTCAACACCCGCACTCTTAAGAGCACGGGATATGTTTATCCCCTTGCCGGCGGATTGTGTCAGGGATTTGTAAACATAATTTTCCCCATAGGGCTTAAAATTATCAATTGTATAATGCAAATCAAATGCAGGATTTAAAGTCAATGTAAATATATTCATAAATTCCCCTATCCTAATAACTCAATATTATCAACGTCAGTTTGTTCAGAGCACCCCAAAGGAATTACTAAATAGCCACTTTTCTTGTTTTATTATAACTTACCGATCGTAAATTGTCTATAGTGTTTTTAGTAATCTATCATTATATGGTATTTCCTAACCTCCCGTTTTGAATTTTTAGCATATAATAATCAAATATAATTCAACTTTTTTATATAAAAATATTGGCATAAATAAAAAAATGGCAGACATTTAATGTCCACCATCTTTTTATTTATTTAAAAAATCTTCAAGTCTGTCTAGACCTTTTACGATATTTTCCATACTTGTAGCGTAGGACCATCTTACATAACCCTCTGCACCGAAGCCGGAACCCGGTACAAGTGCAACAAGGCTCTTTTCAAGCAAAACCTCGCAAAAATCATCAGAAGTATTGATAACCCTTCCGCCAAATTCCTTGCCAAAAAGCTCTGTTATATTCATCATTACATAAAAAGCACCCTCAGGCTTTTTGCAGGAAACGCCTTTTATACTGTTGATACGGTCTACCATATAATTACGTCTTTCCTCAAAGACCTTTCTCATTTCCTCAACAGTAGCCTGTTCACCATTATATGCCTCCAAAGCAGCCGCCTGGGAAATGGAGCTTGGGTTAGATGCCGCGTGGCTCTGCATATTGGACATAACCTTTGTTACCTCTGCATTTGCAGCAGTAAAGCCTATTCTCCAACCTGTCATTGCATAGCTTTTGGAAACACCGTTTATTATAATAGTACGTTCCTTTATCTCATCATTAAATGATGCGATGCTTGTGTGTTTTTTGCCGTCGTATATAAGCTTTTCATAAATTTCGTCTGCTACAACAAATATATCATTTTCCACAGCGATTTCCGCAATTTCGCGAAGTTCATCTTCTCCATAAAGCATACCCGTAGGATTGCTTGGACTATTAAGCACTAAAGCCTTTGTTTTTGGAGTGATTGCATCCCTTAACTGCTGTGCAGTAAATTTAAAGCAATCCTCTTCCTTTGTTTCAATAATAACAGGAACACCATCTGCCATTTTTATCATTTCTGTATAGCTTACCCAATAAGGTGCAGGAACAATTATTTCATCACCAGGGTTAATTATTGCATCAAATGTATTCATCAGGGAATGCTTTGCACCATTAGAAACAACAATATTAGCAGGAGTATATTCAAGACCATTATCCCTCTTTAATTTTTCACAAATAGCTTTTTTAAGGGCCAATGTACCAGAAGCAGGAGTGTATTTTGTCTGTCCTTCCTCAATAGCCTTAATGGCCATTTCCTTAATATTATCAGGTGTATCAAAATCAGGCTCACCGCAACCAAAACCAATTACATCAATACCATCTGCCTTCATAGCTTTAAATTTTGCATCTATTGCCAATGTAGGTGATGCGCTGACCTGCAATGCTTTTTTTGATAAAATCATATTATTTTCCCCTTCTATCAATTATCTTATAACATAATACACCAATTTCCAAAAAAATGCAATATAAAAAACAAAATTTTTCAAAAAATATATAAAATAACAACTGAATTTGCTATTTTCTACATATTTTTTGAAAAATTTGTTAGATTACCGAGCAAAATACTTATATATATTATACTCAAAAAGCGTTTACAATATGCTCAATTTTTACTTTTTTTAATTTTTTTTCGTTAATATGCCCATTTACAACAATAACATCAAATCTCGCAGGTATGCCGTCATACTTCATAAGATACAACTGTGCCGCCTTGGTCATCCTTTGCTGCTTGGTATAATTAACGGCCTCAAGCCCTCCTCCGTAATCCTCACTACTGCGTGTTTTTACCTCTACAAACACTATGTATCCGTCTTTTTTTGCAATTACATCAATTTCTCCACCGCGAACATTGAAATTTCTTTCCAATATGATATATCCCTTTTTCTTCAGGTACTTTACAGCTTCGTCTTCACCTAATCTTCCTATGACCTTTTTGTATTTTTCCATAGCTACTCCCCAAGCTTTAAATTAAAAGACTTTCTATGTACGTCGGACGCACCATATTTTTTTAGTGCCTCATAATGGTCCTTGGTGGGATATCCCTTATGTTTTTTAAAATTATATTGCGGATATTTTTCATCAAGTTCCATCATATACCTGTCTCTTGTAACCTTTGCAAGTATTGATGCAGCCGCAATGGATATGCTCTTGCTGTCACCCTTTACAACACATTCGTGGGGCAAGTCCATACCCTTTATTCTATTACCATCAATAAGTACATAATCAGGCTTTACAGAAAGCTGTTCTACCGCATCACACATACCTTTAAAGGTAGCATTTAAAATATTAAGTCTGTCAATTTCCTCATGAGATACAAGCACAATGCTGTAAGATATGGCAATTTCTTTAATCTGGTCATAAAGTTTATCCTTAACTTTATCCGTAAGCTTTTTAGAATCATTTATCTTTTCAAGATAAGCGTTGTCGGGCAAAATTACAGACGCCACACATACAGGTCCCGCCAAAGGCCCCCTTCCTGCTTCATCAACTCCTGCTATCAATTTATAACCCTGAGCATTCTTTTCATGCTCTATTTTCCACATTTCATTTACACGTTCTACATCGTTCATAATTACTTTTCCTCTACATCATCAGGTGTTTCCAAAATAATTTTCCCTAATTTGCAAGCACGGAATTCATCAAGCAATATTCGTGCCGCACGGTCATAATCCACATCCCCGCCGGATATGAGACACCCTCTCTTTTTGCCTATATTAAATAAGATTTCGTGTCCTAAAAGACCATCTACTGAGGTAAGTTTATATTTTTCACACAAGGCGTCGGGAGCTTTTTTCGCCAACAAAGCACAAAGCTCGCAAGCTACCTCTGCAATATCATAAACCTCATCACGGATAGCACCGGTAAATGCCAGATTTCTGCCAACAAATTCGTCCTCAAATTTTGGCCACAAAATACCGGGAGTGTCTAAAAGTTCATATCCACCGCTTATGCGTATCCATTGTTTGGAAGTAGTAACCCCCGGGCGGTCACCTGTTTTGGCACCTGCTCTACCGCTTAACTTGTTTATAAATGAAGACTTTCCAACATTGGGGATACCTACAACCATCATCCTTGGGGCACGGTTTTTCATGCCCCTTTCGGTATCACGCTTTATTTTGTCCCTCAAAGCATTATTGATTTCATTTTTTAATGCACCTATACCCGTACCTTTAATACTGTCAACCGCAACAGCAGTTATACCCTGACTTTTGTAATATGCAATCCATTCCTTAAGCATATTTTCATCAGCCATATCACATTTATTAAGAGCAATAACCCTTGGCTTGTTGCCCAAAATTTCTTTTAGAATAGGGTTGGTTGAAGAATAGGGGATTCGGGCATCCTTAAGTTCCACAACCACATCAACTAATTTTAAATTTTCAGTTATGAGCCTTCTGGTCTTTGCCATATGCCCCGGAAACCATTGTATATTCATAAAATCATCCTCGAATTATTTTAATACACCAAATGTGTTAAATGGCAATAATCTAAATACTGCCCTGCCCATAATATCATCTTCGTGCACACAACCGTAATATATTGGCTTTTCAACAATTTTGCCCGTTTCTGAATCAAAATCGCTGTAATAGAAATCGTCGTTATCACCATCATCCTTAATACTGGAAACATCAAGACTTCTGCCGTCATGGCTTTGCTGACGGTTATCACCCATTACAAAAACACAATCCTCCGGAACAGTAATAGGGAACTGAACATCATCCCTGTCCGTTGTGCTATTTTTAATATAATTTTCCTCATAAACTTTATCATCAACATATACTGTGCCAGTCCTGAAATTGATATCAACTGTCTGTCCCTCTGTTGCTATAACACGTTTAATATATGGCTCATTTGGATGCCAGTCTGGTCTGAAAACTATAATATCACCCTGCTTTGGCTCATAGTTTAGCTTTACTACAACTAATCTATCACCGTTTTGCAACGTATTTTCCATAGACGGACCGCTTACCTGTACTAAGGTAAACAAAAATGTGCGGATTATAACTGCAAGTATAACAGCCACAACTATTGCAACAACCCATTCCTTAACTTCCTTTTTCCAGTCAAAGCCCTTTGGTTCTTCCGTCATAATTTCTTCATTAAAATTTTCCATATTTTCAAAATTATTTTCCATAATATATCAACCTCTCTTTTATGTAAATACGCTATATTTATATTTTACCATAAAGAAATAAATTTTACCATATAAATGCAAAAAATTTTAAAATTAAAAAGGCGTGGTTGAAGCAAACGCTGCAACTACGCCAATTCAATTTCGTATTAAAGTCTTTCTTTAACCTTTGCTGCCTTACCAACTCTATCACGTAGATAGTATAGTTTAGCACGACGAACTTTACCTTTACGAACAACATCAATATGGTCAATGTTAGGAGAATTAACAAGGAATGTTTTTTCAACGCCAACGCCATATGATACTCTGCGTACTGTGAAAGTTTCAGAAATACCACCATGCTTTTTAGCAATGATTGTACCTTCAAACATCTGAATTCTTTCTCTTGTACCTTCTTTTACCTTGATGTGCACGTGTACTGTGTCACCAATGTTTAGCTGTGGTAAGTCTGTACGAAGCTGTTCCTTACCGATTTCGTTCAAGATATTCATCATATATCTTCCTTTCTTCATAGACATTCATGCATATACTTTATACACAGAGGACTATCCGTTTTAAACCGCATTATATTTTAACACATATTTTTTTAAAATGCAAGTACTTTTTTAAATTTATTCTAAAATTTGTGCCATCATCAATTCCAAAGCCGTATATCCGTCTATTTTACCGGATTTAATTTGCAAATCATATTGGGCACAAAGTTCCATACCCATACGTAATCTTTCCTTTGAATAACGCTTTGATTCTGCCGATAACTTACCTGCAAGCCACTTTCTGTTTGGTGCAAGAAAATCCGCTCCATTTTTACCTTCTTCACCTAAAAGCTTAAACATCAAAAGGTCTGCAAGTTGCTTATATACTGTTATAAATATAACTATGGGCTGTTCTTTGTTTATTTTAAACCCATTTAAAATGTTATAAGCACTTTCCGCATTCCCCCGAAGCAGGTGATCCGACATTTCAAATATTTTATATTCAACAGGCACTTTTACAAGCTCATCAATCATTTTGCGTGTTATTACAGGTGATTCTGTGGATGCAACAAGCTTTTCACATTCCACAGACAACTTTTCCAAAGACCTCTCACACAAATTAATAAGATACTCCGTATCTGTAGAATTCATCTGTTTGTCTTTAGTTGCAATCTGCCTTGAAACCCACGCACGTAAATCTGCAACCCCCTGCTTTTTAAACTCTACACACTCTCCCTTTTTATTAATTGTGTCCATAAGAGCCTTTTTCAGTTTGGAGGCTTCCTCCTCTACAACTATAACAACTGCATAATCCGGAATGTTTTCAAAAATTTCCACAAGTGGCTTTTGATAGTCCTTTAATTTAACGAATTTGGTATTCTTTAGTACAACAACCTTTTTCTCCGACATTGTGGGATATGATTCCACATCATTTACAAATGACTCAAAATCTTCATTGTCCTCATTGTAATAACTATAGTTAAATTCTCTCAATCCATCGCCCAAAGCCATATCTATAACCTTTTTCACATACATATCCACAAGGTATTTTTCTTCCCCGCAAAAGAAGTATATGTTTTTAAGCTCACCTTGTTTTAAAAGTTGTTTAAGCTTTGTTACATTAATCAAACTATCACCGCCAATCAATACACAAACATTGGTTGAAAAATTATATTCCATTCCGCCCGTTGCGTCATATATATTTTCTCATTCACACCATTTTCCAAATAAATTTTTATAACATCATTGGAAACAGATAACAATAAGCAGGACCCTTCTTCCGTTGATGTGAATTTAAATCCAACATCATCTATATAGAAAGTATAATCACTTTGATTATAATACAAAACCCTGGAATTTTCAAGTTGTAAATTAACATCCTTCATAATATCAGGCATAAGTATCGTTTTGACATCACAATTTATGCACAAATCTTCCAGACATGAATATCTGTCCGAGTCATCATCTGTTATCAGCAAAAGATATATTTCATCAATGCCCGTCTTAACCGCATAATCGAGTGCCTTATAACCACAATCAACCAGAATTTCAAGTCCGTTTTTAGTAGTAATATGTTCCATATTAAATGAGCCGTTGTTAATGAACTTTACCGTGCTGTCCTTAATGTCAACACTGCGATAAGCAAACATATTGGTACATATAACCAAAACCATAAACATAATGAACATCATTTCATCTATTCTATAATTGTCAAGAAAGAAATACACTCCAATACATACCAGATAGAACACTATAAATTGCAACATATCAGGTGACGGTACAGTAATATGAAAAAAATCAAGTGAGGCAAAAAATTCTGCAACAAAAATTATAAGAGATGCCAAAGTCCCTGAAACAAAACCGAATAATGGTAAAATACACCCTATGTAACCAAACAAAATTATTGTGGGGACCAAAGGTACTACTATCAAATTCACCAACACGGTTTCTAAAGAAATAGTGTTATAATAATAAAGTGCAACAGGCATTACAAACAACATTGCAATAAATGAAACCGCAATCGTCTTGTGTTTAAAATGTTCTGTATATAAAACTATTCCTAAAGTTACAATAAAAGATAATTGAAAGCCTGCATCCACACAGTAGTACGGATTTATTATACATATCATAACCCCCGCTACCATAAGATTCATCACACCATCGCTGCGGCGCTTCATACCGAACAAGATATAACTGATTACAGACATTATTCCTGCACGCAATATGGATGCACGTTCTCCAATTATTATGGTATATAAAATTACCAATGTCAATATAAATACAATATGCAAAAATTTATTTTTCTTAAGCCTGGAAGAAATAAGAAAAAAGAAGGATAAAAATATGCCCATATGCAAACCGGATACGGCAACAAGATGCGATATTCCTGTAAGTCGAAAACTCTCCTTCATTCCCTCATCCAGTTTATCCGTATTACCCGTAAGCAATGCGAGCATTAGTCCCTCTGCCTTGTGGGACATTGCATAGCCATTAATTTTTACAGAAATATAATTTCTTACTTTACCACCTATGTCCCATATTGAAAATTCATTTTCATAACCGGTTATTTCAATATTTTTCGGATTTATCTTACCTACAATACCATCTAAAGCGTAATAAAATCTATAGTCGGCATCACCATTAAACTGTGCTTTTTCAAATGAACTAAGCTTACCTGTCACATTAACAATAGCCCCTTCATACATTTCCTGTTCACCATACCTGCTTACACTCACATAATAATCATCCATACGCACCAGAAAATTCCTATCATCCACTTCGGTTACTATGCCGGTAAGAGTAACTGAAGTGCCATAAAGGTCAGTCACCTTCGAAAAAGTATTATAATGATTATATCCTCCCATTAAAGCTCCGCTTATAAAGACAAATATCAACACACCCATATATAAATTACATAAAGTTTTTATTTTAAAGAGTATAACTTTTACAAGAAATACAAATCCAAGGGAGATTAACGCCACACATACGTCAGCTGTATCAAATTTTATTCCGCAAAAACATCCCAAAATAAAAGATAAACATAATACCGCGAATATATGCATATATAATACCTCCGGACAAGCTATCCTAATTATACCACTTTCGACAAAAAATTCAACCAAAAACTTATTGTTTACACAGCCCAAAATTTGTGATAAACTGTAATAAGACAAATTTGAAACGGAGAAGTAAAATGAAAGACTTTAAACTGCCAATGGATTTTGTTGACAACTACATATTAAAGGCAAAACCCGAATATGTGATGGTATACCTGTATGCTCACCGCCACAAGGCAGATGACAAGTGTTTTAACCACGCAGAAGCGTCTGCCGTACTTGGACTTAATGAACAAAAAGTCAGGGAAGCCGCAGAATACTGGACTGGGCTTGGTTTTGACATTTTTACTGTCAAAAAATTCCCTCCAAAATGTGAAAAAAGTAAATACTCTGCAGGTGAAATTGCAAAATTTACTGATTCTGACCATGAGCTTGCTCTTTTATATGAGGAAACAGAAAAAATTATGAACAAGCCACTGTCCACCAATGACCAGCAAACTCTTTTCTGGATATATAATGATTTGGGAATGAGTACAAGTATGATTATACTTATGCTTAACTATGCAAAAAGCATAGACAAATGCAAAATGAGATTTATTGAAAAAACTGCATTTGAATGGTCGGAAAAAGGCATAACAAATTTTAACGATGCAGAAAAATATCTTGCGGAAATGGAACGGGTAAACACCTATGAATTACGCATCAAAAAACTTTTTGGAATAGACAGGAATTTTATTGCTACGGAAAAAGCTATTATAGCAGGATGGTGCGACAAAATTAAACCCACCAAAGATGAACTGATACGTGCATTTGAAATATGTGTTAACAACACAGGCAAAGTTACATTAAGATACATAAACACAATACTTGTTAACTGGAGAAAAGAAGGGAAGAAACAAAAAACCTCCACCAACATTACCATACCTACACCAAAGGCTACAAAATTTAACAACTTTGAGCCAAGCGGAAATATAGATTATAAAAAACTGGAATTGGAAGCTTTGAGAAGACGAATTTCACGAAACAAAGAGGGTGAAAAAAATGGATAATTTCAAAAGCGAATTACATAATGAAATAATGCGTGAATACGATGCCATCCGTACTAAAAACGAAGCTATTCACAAAAACACAAAGGAGCAGATTTACAGCTACCTTCCAAGAATAAAGGAAATTGACGAAAGTCTTTCCAAAATATCCCTTAACGCGTGCAAAATGTTAATTAACACCAACGCTGACCACAATGAAATTATAAGCAAGTTGCGCAGGGATACAGAAATGCTTGTTGATGAAAAAAACAAAATATTGCAATCTGCAGGTATGCCTATAAACTGTATGGACGAAATATATAATTGTCCCATTTGCAAGGACAAGGGCAGTTACGACAACCAATGGTGTGAATGTTATTATGAAAAAATGCAAAAGCTTATGCACAGAAAATCCAATATAAACGCAGATGCTATGCACAGCTTCAGCAGATTCAATACATCCCTGTATTCCGATGTAGTTGTCGAAGAATACGGTATATCCCCAAAAGAAAATGCAAAGGATATATACGAAACCGCATTAAAATATGCAAATTTTGATGAAACAATATCAAAACAACTATTACTTTACGGAAGTACAGGTCTTGGAAAGACATTTACATCCGACTGTATAGCAAATGAATTTATAAAAAAAGGTAAAGATGTTTTTTATACATCTGCACCAAAGCTGTTTACTATTTTCGAGGACTATAAATTTGGCAGAAATACAACTTCCGAAGCAAAACGCATTATAGACTATGTCTCATCGGTAGATTTACTTATAATAGATGACCTTGGTACAGAATTCCGCACACAGTATGTTGACAGTATTTTGTTCGATATTATAAACACCCGTACAAATGAAAATAAATATATGATTATAAGTACAAACCTTACACCTTCACAGCTTGAAGCAACATATTCACAAAGAATATCTTCAAGAATATTGGGTAATTTTGAACTTGTACTGTTTTTTGGGAATGATTTAAGAATAAATAAATAATAAAAAAGCGTATCGGGTTGGGCGAGTGTTCTAAAGGACAAAATTTAAAAGAAGCGGTGTAACCACAGCGGTTGCACCGCTTCTGCCCATTTTACGCAACTTTTTCATTTCGTATTTCTTCAATTAAAGTTAGCAATTCTTTTTCATCAGGTATGCTTATCAAACCAACAGCAATAAATTCAATATCAATTTTAACTTTTTTACGACCATCTACTTTTTCCGCATTGTGAACATTGATTCTCTTTATAAGAGTATTTACAATTTCGGGTGTCAGTTCCTTCAAATCAGTACAAGCTCTGATGGCTTTCAAAAAGTGTTTCAAATCAACATTATCTTGTTCTGCTTCTGTGATTTCAGTTTCGGATTCGATTATGCAATCAGCAAGCTCCCGTTGTTCCTTTTCGTAGGTTGCAGATAATCTTTCAAAACGTTCGTCGGTGATTTTGCCAAGTGCATTATCTTCGTATAATTTTGTAAGCACACGATCAATTTCATCAACTCTTGCTTTCGATTGTTCAAGTTTGAATTTAGCATTTTTTAAATCTTTTGCTTTGGTTAATTTATGCTTTTTTGCAAACAAGTAAAGAAATACGGGTTCAAACTGCGAAATATATTCTGCTACTTTTTGTATTGTTTCAAGAACTATCTCTTCAAGTACCACATTTCGGATAAAGTGAATGGTGCAACTCCCGGTATTGTCTTTATATGCAGAACAACGGAAGAATTCTTTATCTTCAGGTATGCTTTTAGATGCACAAAAGTAAAGCTTTGAACCACAATCTGCACAGTATGTAAGACCTGAAAAAAGACTTGTTCTGCCCGTAGCACTATTTCTTCTTCGGCTATTTCTTAACTCCTGAACTCTGTTAAAGGTATCTTCATCAATAATAGCTTCTTGAGTGTTCGGAATGATTTGCCACTTGCTTTCGTCATTTTCAATCTTTTTATGAACCTTGTAACTCAAAATTGTAGATTTAAAATTTACTGTGCACCCTGTATATTGACGATTCGCCAATATGTTTTTAATCGTTTCGGTTACCCATCTGTACGGATCGGTAATATTTTTGTTTGAAACAGCTTTACCCATTGAAATCCAATACGCAGTTGGTATCAAAATCTTTTCCTTTGTTAAACGCTTTGCAATTTTGGTTGGTCCAAGTCCTTCAATACACAACTTATATATGTACCTTACAACCTCTGCGGCAGGTTCATCTATAATCCATTGTTTAGGATCATCCGGGGATTTCATATATCCGTAGGGTACGGAGGGCGAAACTCTTTCACCTTTATCAGACTTTGATTTCCATACTGCACGAACTTTTTTACTCGTCTGTGCAGCATACCATTCATTGAAAATGTTATGGAATGGCATCATTTCTGTACCGCCATTTTGAGAAGTATCCACATTTTCCTGAATGGCAATAAACCTGATACCAAGTGTCGGATATGTGATTTCAAGATACTTTCCGACTTCAAGATAATCTCTGCCAAAACGGGATAAATCTTTTACAACGATTGATGCAACCTGACCTGCTTCTGCGAGTGCTTGCATTTCCTTGAAACCGCTTCTTTCAAATGTAGTTCCCGATATGCCATCGTCAACGAAGAAACGTGGATTCGGTAATTTGTGTTGCCTTGCATACTGCATCAGGATTTCTTTTTGGTTTGATATACTGTTGCTTTCGCCGTCTATGCCATCATCTTGAGAGAGTCTGCAATAGAGGGCGGTAATTTTTTCTATGCTTTCGGTTTGTTTTTTCATTTTATTCTAAATCTCCTTCCTAAACTAAACCGAGCATTGCATAAGGTGTACCAATTATACAATGCCCGACAAAGTTCTACAATTTTATGAAAGTATAAGTTTTTTAAACTGTTCCAATAATGTTTGTTTCCCCGACAAATCAAAGCTTGTTGAAACCTCGTATTCCGTGTTGCCGATTTTAGTTGTAAAATTAAGTTCGTCAAGCGGATATTTTACTTCGTGGCGTTGTCTTTTATTAACGTCAAGATAGTATTTGAGGTTTTCAAAGCTTTCATTTTCATCAAGCTTCATTCTGTCAACGACTATGATGGGAATAGGTTGTATTGATATTTTCTTTGTCATATAAATTCACCTTACCTTTCTTTCTGTTGTTGCTTCTTGCGATACTGTGCTTCACACATCTTAATGATGGCATCTTCAATTTGAGATGCGGAAAAATCCTTCGGAAAGTATTTTCTCAATTTCTCTGTCGGAATTTTTATCCGTTCCTTTTGGTTGGCTTTTTCCTCCGACATAATTTCAAAGATTTTATCATCGTCAAGTAAGCCTTGCTGACTTAGCTTTTTCATACGAACTGCCTGAGATAATGAAGGAGTACAATCCTCACTCTCGATGGTTTGTATCAAATCTTGTTGCTCAATGTCATTGAGATACGAAAGCTCAACCGCAGGCGTGAACGCAATTTGACCTTCGTCAACATATTCCAAAAGCTTCGGATGCAGATGTGTAAGACGGATATATCTTTGAACCGTCTTGTAGCTTTCACCATACGCTTCACCGATTTCAGCAGATGTTCGGTTATCATCTGACTTCGGGACAAGTTGTCCCGAAGTTAAATCTGACCTATATCCTTGTCTGCTCATAGCCTCCATCTTCAATTTATAAGCGAAGGCTTTTTCGCTTGGTGAAATGTTATCTCTGTGCAGATTACTGTCAACAAGAGCTATTGCCGCATTATCTCTGTCCATTTCAACAACAAGAGCAGGAACTTCTGTAAGCCCTGCTCGTTTACTTGCAAACAATCTTCTGTGTCCTGAGATTATTTCGTATTCATCATTTTCCAAAGGTCTTGCGATGATGGGAGATAAAATTCCATGTTCCTTTATGCTTTCAATCAGCATTTCCATTTCATCATCGTGCTTTACCTTATAAGGATGGTTCTCAAATTCCTTTAATTTTGTTACATCAAGTTTTTGCATATTTTTCATCGTTCTTTGCTCCTTTCTTTCTGTATAACTTTTCTTTCCATTTCTCGTTCAATATCAAAGAGTTTT
>JAZOOD010000011.1:0-2171 GCA_045654805.1 Clostridia bacterium
GAGATTTTTTTCAAGTTCTTCCTCTGTCATACCGCAACCGTTGTCGATAATAGTAAGAGTTCTTGCATCCTTGTCTGCAACTATATTGATTTCATAGCCGCCTTCAGGTGCTTTTGAAGCATCTGTCAACGCCTTAAAATATCTTTTATCTATTGCATCGCTGGCATTTGATATAAGTTCACGAAGAAATATTTCTTTATGAGTATATACCGAATTAATCATCATATCCAACATTTTCTTTGATTCTGTTTTAAATTGTTTTTTCATCCTTAACATCTCCTAATCTTTTTTGCAAAAACAGAAATAATCCCTGCAAAATAACTTTTGGCAAGGATTGTAAATATAATATATATTATAAATCATCAACATCAATATGTCAACAAAATTATGTAAACCATTCAACTTATAAATGTACAATTGTCAATGATGGGTGACACTTTTCGTAAAAAATAAAAGTTATACCCCGAATTACCCTTGTCAAGGTGGAACTGCTGTGCAGTCTTACCTTGACAAAAACGCATATGATATAATATTCATATGGCGTAAGCAAGGCTTTGCTTTACGCCTTAGTTACTTACATCACACCTAAATACTTGTCTAACATTTCATTTGGTGCGAGAAATCCTAAACATATCTTTGGTATATTGTTTGATTTCTTGTTATATTTGGCAAGCTGCTGCCTACCATCGAAGAGATTATACATCTTCATTTTCTTGTAAAATCTCTTTTCATCTGTTCTATGTTGTCTTTCCACTTTGCCGTTATGTCTCGGCGTTGCTACACGTATTCTATGATATTTTATGCCACACACTTCAAGCATTTGTTCAAACAACGAAGGCTTACCATCATTGCTTATCAATGCTCTGGTAAACTCTGTTCCGTTATCCGTCTGTATTTCCCTTATCGGAAAGGGACAGTTTAATATCAGTTTCTTTAAAAAATCCGTCGAACTGTACGTGCTATGTTCATCGTACATTTCTCTGAAAGTCCAACGTGTACACTCATCTACCGCAGTATATTGATAATATTTCTGTCCATTAATAACACAATATGACGGTACATATTTAACATCTACCTGTACCTTTTGTCCCGGGTATTCTGCTATTTGGTATGGTTTTGGTTTTCTTGTCTGTTTTTGCTTGATTTCAGGCTTTATCCACTTGTTTACTACCCTTACAAGACTTGTATAGCTACGGCTATATCCGTCTTTTCTAAGAGAATTCCAGAGCATTATCATATCATCCTTGTATCTGGGATATCGTCTTAAAATCATTTCTTTTTCTGCCGCAGTATGCTCATTAGGATGATGATGTGGTCTATGGCTTTTGTCAATCAGGCTTTTCCAGCTCTTGCCGTCATATTTTGCACGCCACTCATATATTGCATTTCTACTGATACGGTAGTACTTTGATGCTGCTGTTACACCAATCTTGTAGCTTTTTTTTATTACTCGTTGACGAAAGTGGGCATTTGATGTTAAAATATTCATGGGAAAATGACTCCTTTGATACATGTTTTTTGTGGTTATTAAACATTATATCATATTTGGAGTTCATTTTCCTTTTTATTTGTCACCCATCAATTGTATCACAACAAAGAGGAAAATTGGGAACATAAAAATTTCCAATTTTTCTCTTACTTTATTTTAAGGAGGTGTTTTTTCAATGAGAGAAAACACAAAGCCTTCCGTAACTGCGGAAGAAACTGCTGAAAAATCGGCAGTATATCCTCCACCATATAAAGTAAAGAATAATTGCTTGTATGTGGAGAAGACAAACAAGCAGGGCCCGTACGACCAAAAGCTCTGCAACTTCACACCATATCTCACGGCAGAAATAACCGTTGATGATGGAGCATGTGAAACAAAAAGATTAAGGATTGGAGGTGAACATGAAAATGGTAGAACACTAAAAGAAATTGAAATTGCAGGCAGCGAGCTTGCAAGCTTCAATTGGCTTTTGGAGCATTGGGGTATCGATTGCAACCTCGAAATCGGATGCAGTATTAAGGATACCATACGATATGCAATTCAATCTACCGCACCGAAAGCTCTGCGAGAAACTATTTATACTGTTACAGGTTGGAAAAAAATCAACGGCGAGTGGAAATATCTTTTGCCCGGCAATGACTCACATACCGTTGAACTTACAGGTAAGCTTAAGCGATATGAA
>JAZOOD010000012.1:0-38166 GCA_045654805.1 Clostridia bacterium
AACTCATACGGGTAAGTTTGCAAATGGAAGTATATTGGACTTTGGATATTGCGACAGCGAGAAAGATGTTTACAAATATCAATCTGCGGAGTTTGATGTAATTCGCTTTGACGAGCTTACTCATTTTACGGAGGATATTTATATTTACTTAATATCCCGTCTTAGGGGTGCAAACTATTTTCCTAAATCCGTAAAGTCCTCAACTAACCCCGGTGGTGTTGGACATACATGGGTAAAGGAAAGGTTTATAGATATTGGTGAGCCTAATGAGGTACACGAATTTGACACAGGGTCAAGAATATTTATACCATCTAAAGTACAAGACAACAAATTTCTTATGGAGAAGGACAAGGACTACATAAAACGTCTTGAAAACTTAGATGAAAAGAACAAAAAAGCGTTGTTATATGGCGACTGGGATATTTTTGACGGACAGTATTTTGAGGAGTTTGACAGAGAAATACATATTGTAAAACCCTTTGTAATCCCCAATGATTGGCGTATATACCGCACCATAGACTATGGGCTTGATTGCTTTGCAGTATTATGGGTGGCGGTAAATTCAATGAGGGAATATTATGTGTTTCGGGAATATGCCAAGTCCGATATGATTATAAGCGAGGGTTGCAAAGAGATACAGGCTATGTCTAAGGAAAAAGTCTATTTAACCTATGCACCTCCCGACCTGTGGAGCAGGTCTCAGGAATCGGGCAAATGCAGGGCTGATATTTTCAGAGAATCCGGTTTGCATCTTGTGAAGAGTAATAATGACAGAGTGGCGGGGTGGCTGTGCATTAAAGAATTGTTAAAATGTAATCCCGAGCCACGGCTTAAAATATTTTCAAATTGTACTAATCTAATCAAGCATCTGTCATCTATTCAGCATGATGAAATTAACCCAAATGATTGTGCAACACATCCTCACAACATTACTCATTTGCCCGATGCTCTCAGGTATTTTGCAGTACAGCACAACAATATTCCAAAAAACAAAACAAATAAAAAAACAAGTTCCTTTGAGGGGGACAGCTTAACTAAATTTTTAAGGAGAAATTGATATGAATAATATGATGCTTATTTTAGCTTTTGTGTGTGGTTTTATTGTTTATAGATTCGGTGTTTGCGACGGGCAAAAAATCGCAGTAGGAGGTAAAATTAAAGCTCTTACTTGCAAAAAAACAAAGATAACCGATGAAGAACAACGCATAAGTAAGGGAATGGAAAATATTTTGAATTATGCAAACAGAAGAAGAGGTGAAAATAATGAGTGATATTACTACTGCATGGCAGGAATATCAAAACGGAATTGAGTTTAAAAGAAGGATTGACTATTATAACACCGTTGATGAAAACTACAGATATTTTCAGGGAGACCAATGGGGTGATACACAAAGTGAGGGATTGCCTACACCGGTATTTAATGTAATAAAGCCAGTTTTGTTGTACAAAGTTTCTATGATTATGCAAAATGAAACAAAGATTATGTACAATACGGAAAATAGTATGGATAGGGATTATCCGCATCTCAACCAGGTTACACAGCTGCTGTCACAGTATTCTGAAACATTGTGGGACAAACTCAAAATGGATTGCAACAATGAAATGCTCCTTCAAGAGGGTGCTCTTACAGGAAACGGATTTGCGTATTTTTACATTGACGAGGAAACAAAGGAAATTAAAATGGAGCTTGTAGATGGTACGAATATTTATCCTGCTAATCCTAATGTTCCTGATGTTGAAAGTCAAAAATATATTACAATAGCCTTTCGCAGAAGCTGTGAAGATGTGAGAGAGGAGGCAAAGGCTTTCGGTTTTAAAGAATTAGATTTGATTTCCCCTGATAATGATACTCGTGAAATTGCGGGAGATACAGGTAAAATTGAAATTCAAGATTCAGAAATGTGTATTGTCCTTTTGAAAATGTGGAAGGATAAAAAGACGGGTACTGTACATTATTCCAAATCCACTCAGGCGTGTGAATATATAAAGGATGTTGACTTGAAAATACGAAGATATCCTTTGGCTATGTTCACGTGGGAAAATAAAAAGAATTGCTTTTTTGGTCTTTCAGATGTAACTGGGTTGATACCTAATCAGGATTACATCAATACTATTGCAGCTATGATTATGGCAAGTACCACATTCACAGCATTTCCAAAGATGGTTTATAACGAGGATTATGTAGATAATCCTAATAATCAGATTGGTGTTGCCATAGGAGTAAACGGTGCTAATATGCCTATAAATGATGTAATATCATACATCGCACCTAAGTCAACTTCAAATGATGTATTTACTATGTTTGACCGCACAATTGAGCTTACCAAGGACCTTATGGGTGCAAATGATAATGCATTGGGTGATATTGATATGTCATCAACCAGTGGTAAGGCAATTCTTGCGGTAATGGAACAGACTGCACGACCTCTAGAAAGTATTAAGAGGAGATTTTATAACTACCTTGAGGATGTTGCACTTATTTGGGCAGAGCTATGGAGGGTAACATCTGAGAAGGCAAAGGCAATAACTATAAAGGATGAAAATGGTGAAACAAAGGTTTATTATATTTCATCAAAAGCTTTCCAAAAGCTTATGCTTAATACGAGAATAGAAATTGGACCATCTAATCGCTGGAGCGAGGTAACTTTGCTTAAAACTCTGGAAAATATGCTTACAAACAAATATATTCCGTTTGAATGGTATGTAAAACTATTACCTGAAAACAGCGGTATTCCTAAGGAAAGATTGTTGGAACTTATTGAGTCAGAAAAACAACAGTTACAGGCATTGCCGGATATAGATGTTGATAGTATGGTGAATAGTATAGATAAGGAACAGGCACAGGCGATTATGGAAAACCCGTCTATACTGGAAAATATGTTTAAACAAAAACTTGAATCAAAAGTGAATTAAAAAATAAAGACAACCGATTTGGTTGTCTTTATTTTGTTAAAATGCCATTTTAAATACTTCTTTTATTTTATCATAATCTAATTCTACATAACCCTTTATTGTTCTTGTTTTACCAAATGTGCAAAGGTCTGCCATTCTGTCAATTGAATCTTCAGGAATGTTAAAGTCGCTTATTTTTGACGGCATACCTATTGATGTAAAGTATTCTGCCATCTTGTCGATACCCATAAGAGCAGCCCTTTCGTCATCTGATTCTGTTACATCCCATACTCTGCGTGCAAGCTGTGCAAAGCGGGGTATATTGTTTTTATAAACGTATCTGCACCAAGCGGGGAACAATACTGCAAGACCTGCACCGTGTGCTACTTCGTCATATTCACCGCTAAGAGCGTGTTCAAGCTGATGTACTGCAAGATAGCTGTCTCTGCCACAACTCGTAAGGTTATTGTGTGAAAGACTTGAAGCCCACATTATAGTAGCACGTGCTTCGTAATCATTTGGATTTTCAATAGCTACTTTACCTGCATTAACTACGGATTTTAAAATGCTTTCTGAAATTCTGTCTGTTAAATCTGTAGCTTCGCAAGGAGTATGATATCTTTCTAAAGTATGCATCATTATATCTACAATTCCGCACGCAGTCTGATATTTATTTACTGTGTAAGTAAGTTCAGGATTAAGAATTGAGAAAAGACATCTGAAGTAGTCACAACCGTATCCGCGTTTCATATTTTGCTCCATATTTGTAACAACTGCATTTCCGCTCATTTCACTACCTGCAGCTGCAAGAGTAAGTATGCTGGCAACCGGCAGACCTGCTTTTGGTGTAACACCTTTTTCAAATATATCCCATACATCAAAGTCATTAACTGCACCGATTGCAGTATATTTACTTGAGTCAATTACGCTACCGCCGCCTACAGCAAGTATCATTTGTACATTATTTTCTTTGGCTACCTTAACAGCTTCACGTACAAATGAAAGTTTGGGATTAGGCTCTACACCTTCCATCTCTACAACCTTTATGCCGTTTTCTGTAAGTGATTTCATTACATCATCATAAAGTCCATTCTTTTTTATGCTACCCTTACCGTACTGCATCATTATGGTATCAAAACCATAATCCTTAATTATTTTACCAACTTCCTTATGTTTGTCTTTGCCGAAGTACACCTTTGTGGGTGCGTGATATATAAAGTCCCTCATTTTATCAATTCCTTTCTATATTTGATCAGGCTTATGTGGCATAACAAGTGCCGCAATTATGTATGCAAGAATACCAAATCCGCAAAATATTATAAGGCATATAAGTATAAGACGGATAATAGTAGAGTCCATTTCCAGATATTCAGCAATACCGCCGCATACACCGGCAAGCTTTTTGTCTGTTCTTGATTTATACAGTTTTTTCATATAAACACCTCCGTATATTACAATATATATTATAGATGAAGGGCAATTTGTTGTCAATATAAAAAAACCACTTCCGAAGAAGTGGTTTTGTTTTTTAATTAGTTGCACTTAATAAGGATTTTACCGTTATTTGTTTTGTTTATCATCATATCAATAGCTTCCTGAGCCTGGTCAATAGAAAGTTCATCACTGATTAGCTTGCTAAGGTCATATTCCTTATCAAGTTTTTCAAGCATTCTTACGCCACGAACAAAGTTTGGTTCAGAATATGTACGAGAACCAACCAATGTCTGTTCCTTAAATGAAATAGTACCGATTGGGAATGGATATTCAAGACCTGAAAGACCCATGGAAACGATTGTGCCGCGAATTTTACAAGCTTTTGTTGTAAGAAGCACGCCAGCTTTTGAGCCTGAAACTTCATAAACGATATCAAAACCGTTACCATCTGTAAGCTCATTGATTTTTGTCATAACATCATCATAATCCATTGGGTTGATTGTTTCAAAACCAAAATCGTCAGCAACTGAACGTCTTGTTGCTTCGGGTTCGGAAATGATAATTTTTTCAGCACCTGCAGCTTTTGCAGACAAAGCAAGAACCATACCGATAGGACCTGCACCGATGATAAGCACACTGTCGCCAAGCTTAACGCCTGCACGCATTGTTACGTGGTAACCTACTGCAAAAGGTTCAGCCAATGCAGCAATTCTATCGGAAATACCCTCGTTGATTTTAACAACCTTCATAATGTCAGCCTTTGTATATTCTGCGTAACCACCGTTTTCGTGGATACCAAGAAGTTTAAGGCTCTGGCATACATGGATACCTTTTCTGCATGCTTCACAGTGACCGCAACCGATAAGTGGGTTAACTGTAACTCTGTCACCTACTTTAAGGTCAGTTGGCTTATCTGTTTTAATTTCTTCAATAATACCAAGAATTTCATGACCTACAATACAAGGAGCAGTAGCTGTCGGATGTTTACCTGAGTAAACAGTGATATCAGAACCGCAAACACCTGCGTAAATCATTTTAATAAGTACTTCGTCATTTTCAAGAACTGGCTTTGGCATATCGCAAATTTCCATATTCTCCCATGATTTTAATAGAGCTGCTTTCATTTTACATTATCTCCTTTTCAAATAATTCCAAAAGGACGAAAGCCGTTAAACAGTTTTCGGAGCCTTGATTTTAATATTAGTTAAATTTTGCAAAGCTTTCGAAAGAAATTTCGTGAATCTGGATGCATGGATCAGAGCAAAGAACGAATTCGATAACGTTAACAACATCTTCTGCCTGCATAAGGACAGCCTTGTTAACTGCTCTTGAACCCCAGAAAGCTGTGTCAGCACCGCCAGGGTTAACTGTTGAAACACGGATGTTCTTTTTACCAACCTGCAAAAGCATAGCCTTTGAGAACATATTTACAGCAGCCTTAGCTGTGCAATATAGTGGAGCGTTGCCGTTTGCATTGATAGCAGCCATAGAACCGATGTTTACGATAATAGCCTGTTCGTCAGCAACGTTTGCAAAGTGCTTTGACATAAGGAATGCACCCTTAAGGTTAACGTCCATCATAAGGTCATATGAGTTTACATCAAATTCAGGAATCTGACCAGGGATTGAAAGACCTGCAAGGTTAGCAAGACCAGCCAATTTACCCAATTCTGCTGCTTTATCCATAAAAGCTTTAACTTCGTCTTCGTTTGTAACGTCAACCAAGTCAGCAACAACTTTTACATCATACTTTTTAAGAGTTTCAACCAATTTGTCCAAACCTTCTTTATCTACTGAACATACAGCAAGGTTTGCACCTTTAGCAGCAAGTCTTTCGCATAGGATTGTACCCATACCGCCGCTTGCACCTGAAACAACAACTGTTTTACCATTAAAATCGAACATTTTAAAATCCTCCTTAAATATATGTTTTTGTAATTTGATTTTAGAAATAACCGCCGTTTGCAACAACTTCTGTTGGCTTCATACCGCTGTTAACCATTTCTTTGATTTCAACTTCGTTATCGCGTATTTCTTCAGCACGTACCAATACATCGTAAGCCAATTTTCTTGGAATAACGATAACACCGTCGATATCAGCAAGAAGAATATCACCAGGGAAGATATGTACGCCGCCGATTTCGATAGGCATCTGCCATCCAATCATACGGAAACGGCCCATCATACCGTTAGATGTACGGTATTTACACCATACAGGGAAATTCTGTTCCAAAACCATGTCTGTATCACGGATACCGCCGTCAACGATAGCACCACGGCAACCTCTTTTCATAGAAGCCATAGTCATAATTTCGCCCCACTGAGCAGATTCTTCATCACCGCAGGTATCCCATACGCAGATTGAATCAGGCTCGATAGCTTCAAGCATCTGTGCTCTTTGTTCCATTTCGTCTGTGATATCAAGGTTTTTAGAACCTTTAAGTGTGAAAGCAACACCAGCAACCTTCATTTCTTCACGTAGAGGAAGAATGTTGTTAGGAAGTGTCTGATACAAAATGTTATCTTCACGCAATACGTCATTAACCATAGCTGTTGTTACTTTTTCGTATCTGTCGCAAAGTTCCTTTTCAGAGATAGGAAGTTCAGCTCTTTTAGACACGTCGCGAGAGTCGAAAACCTTTTGCAGCTTCATCTTTTTTTCATTGTTATCTGCCATATGTAATTACCATCCTTTCATAATTGGTATTTAATACCGTATGAGTACATTATAACATTTCTGTTTTTCAGTATCAATAGCAAAAATAAATAAAATTTTAAAAAAACGATTTTTTTTTGTTTTTTTTGATTATTTTTTGTTTACAACGATTATTTTGTATGGTAAAATTATTTAAGTAAATATAGTTTTAAAGAGGTATCATTTATGCAGGATTCATACGATTTTGTAGTTACCGACGTAGATTATGTCATAAACAGAGAAAGCACAAAAGGATGGGGGATGTATGCGGGAGTAAAGGATAAATATGTTATGGTGATTAATCTTAAGGGAAAGTGTGAATATGAAACAAATGGACAGGTAATAAAGCTGCTTCCAGGTGATGTATGTATCTTCCCTCCCAACAATGTGCGCAGCAGTAAAACTGACGAAATATCACCATGGCATTTTATTTCCATATCATTTACATTGAAATATCTTGATGGAAGTGATTGTTATATGGGGGACCTTTTGCCTTTAGCTACACGCAACGTTCACCGTCAGGTTGTAGATAATTTCAAGAAAATAAGCGACGTATGGAATAATAAACCAAAGGCATACAAAACAATATGCCGGACAGTAGTGCAGGATATTTTATGTCAGATTATACAAATAAACGAGGCAGTAATACATAATCCTAATCATTATGCCAAAATTGAGGTAGCGAAAAAATACATAAATGATAATTATACTAAAACTATTTCTGTAGATGAGCTTGCAAATTTGGTGGGGTTAAGCCAGTCTCATTTTCGTAAAATTTTTCGTGAAATTGTTGGTATGAGTGCTACACAGTACGCCATATACTTACGTATAAATAAGGCTAAGGATTTACTTGTATCAGGGTCTGCCAATGTTTCTGAGGCAGCTTTTCAATCGGGATTTAAAGACGTGTTTTATTTTAGTTCGTTATTCAAAAAAATAACAGGTGAAAATCCATCCAAATATTTAAGATAAAAAATAAGAAGGCAATTTTTAGATTTGCCTTCTTATTTTTATTTCCTCAAACAACATTTTAATTGTTGCAGCAATGGGGACACATATCAGAAGTCCCCAAAAACCGAACAATCCCCCTCCTACAATTATTGTGGATATTATCCAAAATCCGCTTAAGCCCACGGTGTCGCCTACAATTTTGGGTGTAAGTATGTTGTTTTCAATTTGTTGTCCTGCAATTATAATAACTATAGATATAATTGCCCTCACTAAGCCGTATTCCGCAAATGTAAGCAATGCAATCGGAATACTGCTTATAAATGCACCGAAAATGGGTAGCATATTAAAAAGTGCAACTATTACACCAAAGAATATAGGGTAACTTATGTCTGTAATAAAAAAACCTATCGTTACAATCATTCCGAGTATTACAGAGCTTATGAATTTACTATAAAAATATTTTATAAATATGGTATTTGTTTTTGAAAGGTAGTACAGCAATTTTTCTGATTTTTCGTTTCCAATTATAAAGGATACAAACATCATAAAACTTTTTTTCAACTGTTTGTGTTCAAGTAAAATATATATTAATACTATAAAGGACATACCAATGTTGAATATTATTGATATTGTGTTTTTTGCTCCTGTAATATAAATCTGGGGATTGATTTTTTCCAGAAGGCTGTTGAACATATCACTGCTAATGTACGATTCTATTATAGGACGGTAGTTTGCTATTTGTATTCTTGCATTTGATATACCCGTTTTTATCACGGGTATAAGGCATATTATAAAAAATAAAATCAGGGTAATGAATAGTATATATACGGTAAATGCGGAAACGATGGAGGCGTGTTTTTTCAAGAATCCTTTTGTATTTGGTTTTAAAAAATTTTCTATAGTATTTTTTATAGGTACTAAAAACCATGAAAGGAGGAAAGATATTATTACCGGTGACAGTACGGTGTAAACTCTATTAATTTGTACAGAAAAATCTGTCTTGTATATAAATATCAAAATTACCGCAAAAGCAATAATCCAGAGTCTGTTTTTGATATAAGGCTTCACATTTTACCTCCAACGAAAAAGACGGTCTATAAAAGACCGTCCGGATTTTTGGTATTTAGTTAATTTCAATAATACCGTAATTTCCGTCTTTTCTTTTGTATACGATATTATTTTTTTCTGTTTCAGCATTTTTATACACAAAGAATGTATGACCAAGCAAATTCATCTGCAATATAGCTTCCTCACTGCTCATAGGCTTTGTTGTAAATGTCTTTGTTTTTATAATATTAAATTCTGTTTCCTCTTCAATCGGTACATCATAAACACCGGAGTCAATAAATGCATCCTTCTTAAGTCTTTTTTCCAATCTGGTTTTATTTTTGCGTATCTGACGTTCCATATCATCAATAATTTTATCCATTGTAACGTACATATCGCTTGTTATTTGTTCTACTCTATATATTGTATTACGTGAATATACGGTTGCTTCTATTTTTTGTCGATTTTTTTCAACTGACATTGTAATTTTTGCTTCAGCATCGTCGTCGAAAAACTTATCTAATTTAGTCAGCTTTTTTTCAACATATTCTTTTAAACCTGTTGTTAAATCCATTTTTCTCGCTACTATAGTTGTTTTCATAAACTCGTTCCTCCCTTAGGTGTATTGTCAACAGAAATAAAAACTCTGTTACTATTTTATTCTACATTTAATATCCAATATCCTTCTTTTAATTTACATTTGTTCAATTTGTATAATATTTTTAAAAAATATGTCCTGTTATGCCAAAACCTATTTTATTTTGTGAAACTATGGGTTTTTATGAAAAATTTTGCGATTGGTTTTTATAGATTTAAAGTCAAATTGATATTATAATCATATAGCAAAATATATGAGCAAAGGAATGAATTTGATGAGAAAAAATTTATTTGGAGTTATTGACCTTAAGCCAAGTCTTAAATGTGAGCAGTCTGTGTTGATTGAGTATTACATAGTTGAGGACGAAAATACTGATGAGGATTATGATGATAAAAAGCCATATGGCATAGAAGTTATGAAAAAACAATTGATTGATGGTATTGTATATCGTGAGATTAAGACAGTCAAGCATATTAGCAGCAGTCAGGATTATGTTAAAAATTTAATAGATATATTAAAGAGGAATAGTGTTACCCCAATAACAACTGGAGATGTTTTGGATGATTTGACTGTAAAATAAAGATAAGGCAACTGTAAAAGTTGCCTTATAATGGAGCATATTCATTTATTATTTTTCCCGCAGCTTTTATACCGTCAACAGCTGCACTCATAATCCCGCCTGCATATCCTGCACCTTCACCTATAGGGTAAAGTCCCCTTACATTTATGCTTTGCATATCCTCGCCTCTTGTAATTCTTACAGGGGCGGATGTTCGGGTTTCTACACCGGTTATTACAGAATTTTCGGTGTAATTTTTCATCTTTGTATCGAAATATGGCAATGCTTCGTGCAAAGTGTTTGATACAAATTGGGGGAGTATTTTATTAAGGTCCGTTTCTACACATCCTATAGGATAAGTGGGAACGGGTTTTTTTATGCTTGCGGACAATCTGTTGTTTAAAAAATCAGTAGTATTTTGCACAGGTGCATAATATGGATGATTTTTGTTAAAAGCAACTCTTTCCATCTGTCTTTGAAATTCTATTCCGCCAAGTATACCTTTATAATCATTTTGTGTTACGTTTACCACTAGTGCACTGTTGGAATTTATACCGTCGCGTGCATGGTTGCTCATACCGTTTGTTACTACAGTATCTTCTTCAGACATTGCTCCCACAACATATCCTCCCGGACACATACAAAATGAAAAACACGAACGTTCCGGTCCGTTGTATTTCAATGAATAATCTGCAGCACCCAACATAGGATGTCCTGCGAAATCCCCGTATTGTGTTTTGTCTATATAGCTTTGTAAATGTTCTATGCGTACACCTACCGCAAATGCCTTTGGCTCCATAAAAATTTCCTTATTACTTAGCATATAATAGGTATCTCTGGCAGAATGTCCTATGGCAAGTACGAGAACTTTACAGTCAATGTATTCGTTATTTATCTTTAAAGAATCTGTTTTACCGTTTTTTATAATAATATCCTCTAGTGTATGCTCAAAATGGATGTCACCGCCAAGACGGATAATTTCATTCCTCATGTTAACTATCACTTTACGCAGGATATCTGTTCCTATATGGGCCTTAGCGAGGTATTGTATTTCATCGGGAGCACCAAATTGCGTAAAGATTTCAAGAACATCCGAACAATATTTGCTGTCTATTCTGGTAGTCAGTTTGCCATCTGAAAATGTACCCGCACCGCCTTCACCAAACTGAATATTCGTTTGTGTATCCAATACTCCATTTTTATTAAGCAAGTCAATTAACTTTACACGTTCCTCTACCCTTTTGCCCCTTTCAAAAACTAATGGTCTGTAACCGTTTTTGGCTAATAAGTATGCACAAAATAATCCTGCAGGACCAGTTCCTATAATGACAGGACGTGAATCTAATTTTCTTGTTCCGGTTTTTAGCGTTTTTTCAGAACAAACGCTGTCTTCATTTCCCGTAAACAGAGACACACTGTAATTAAACTGTACTTTCTTTTTCCGTGCATCAACAGAACGTCTGTTAATTTTATAACCGGTAATTTTGTTTTTTGATAACCCACTTTTTTTTATTGCAACAGAAACCAGTTCCTCATTTGTGGTTTCCAGAGGAACTGTGATGTTATTTATTGTTTTTATCATTGTTTTTCCACCAATACTTTTACTGTTTTAACATCTTCTTCAACAGTAATATTTTCAGGAATAATTAGGTTGGCAGTGTAAGTTTTGGGTAACTGGTCAGCCTCCACGTAAAATGGATTTGTAGAAATCGATGTTATTCTGTCAATATCGGATGCAGGACCTACCAGAGTGATTGTAGGATGGTCAGTAACACTGCACTTGTAATTTGATGAATTATTGCTCAAAGCCGGCTTTACATCAACATTTTTCTTTTCAAAGACTATACATTTATATGAAATATCACCCGACTTAATATCAATGCTGTTGGATACGACTGGAGTATTGTTGCTATTAAGCAAAGTAACTGCAGCATACCCTGATACGTCGTCATCGGAATTATCTAGGTCTATATCTATTGTTGCCTTTTCAACGGTTTTTAGTATAGATTCAGGACCGGAAACTGTAACTGTAGGGGAGGAAAGTTCGATTTCCTCTATTGTATAGTTACTGTTTTTTAACTTCCCTGTGTATGTGTAGTTAACAGTAAAATCTCTGGTTACAAAGTTGTCTACTGAAACAGGTATTTTTTGAATACTTTTACTTACAAGACTTATACCTTCATATGGTAGCTTAATATTCACCGGCAGTTCGTACGTTTGCTTATCTGTACAATCAGAAAGGTCTACATATGCAAATACGCTGTCCTTGTTGATGCTTGCTATCATCTGTCTTGTACCCTTTACTCTGATGTCTATGGTAGAATTTATTTCATTTGATACAATATAGCCTTCATTTTTAATAGACTGATGGTCGGAAAGGGTAATGGGAATACCGGAGATTTTAACCTCTATTTCGGGGTTTGTTATAAAAATAATGTATACCCAACATAGAAAAGCTATAACTACTGAAAAAATTCTTAAAAACAGCTCGTTATCAAATAGTTTCTTCATTATTTTTTCAATCCCTTCCAAATCTTAAATTTCTTGTTGTTGAGTTGATTGGGCTCTGGTGACAAAATTTTTGTCAATGCTCTTTCTAGTGATTCTACAGTAAGATTTCTTGTAAGTGTACCCTCAAGAGCAAGAGATATTTTGCCAGTTTCTTCGGAAACAACCAATGCAACACAGTCAGAGGTTTCTGTTATGCCTATTGCGGCACGGTGTCTGGTTCCAAGCTCTATGTTAAGCTCGGTGTTTTGTGTAAGAGGCAAAAAGCACGCAGCTGCTACTATTCTGTTATTTCTTATTACCACTGCACCGTCATGCAAGGGGGTATTCGGAACAAAAATGTTAATTAGAAGTTCTGCCGTTATCTCAGAATCAAGTGTAACCCCTGTTCTTATGATATCGCCTATTTTTGTTTGTCTTTCCAATATAATAAGAGCTCCCACTCTGTTGGCAGAGAGATTTTCAACGGCGTGACATATGCGTGATATAGCCATTGAGGTTTGCTCCTCATTATTTTCTTCATAGAATGAAAGCAGATTGCCGAATTTACTCCGACCCATTTTTTCAAGTCCGCGACGCAGCTCCGGCTGAAATACAACGAACAATGCAATGAAACCAACCTGCATTGCATTTACTAATATGTAATTTACAAGATATAAATTAAGCAAAGAACTTAATTGCATAGCAAGTATAAGTATAACTATACCTTTTACAAGTGTTGCGGCACGAGTTTCTCGTAAAAGCTTTATACCTTTATATATAACATAGGCAACTATAAGGATGTCTATGATATCCATTATTCTTATAAATTGCTTATAATACAGTATATAATTAATAAGATTAGACATTTGAAAACCTCCTTTTATACAATTATACATTGAAATAAGAGGGTTTGTAAAGAAAAAAATAAAAAATAAAAAATCAAATATTTTATAGAAAATTTCAAAAAATTGGCATATATTTCTTGACAATGTGTTTTTACTATGGTAATATATTAGAATGTAGTATAAGGGGTAATATGGATTTTTATATTATTAATTAATCGCGTTTGCTTATTTGATGCGATTTTTAGCCCATAAAATAAAATTGAGGTGATTGCGTTTATGGAAAAACCTATGGTAAAACCGGTCCAGTATGGCAAAAATGTCAGAATGAGCTACTCGAAATTTGGTGAATGCATCGATATGCCTAACCTTATCGAGGTACAAAAAGACTCATATGATTGGTTCTTGTCAGAGGGTCTGGCTGAGGTATTTCACGATATGAGCATTACGGATTTTACAGGCAAGATGTTGCTTGAATTCGTAGGCTATTCCTTGGACAGCGAACCCAAGTATACCGTGGAAGAAAGCAAGGACAGAGATGCTACTTATTCAACAGCATTGAGAGTTAAAGTTCGTCTTACTACTAAAGAAGATTCCGACCTGAATGTTATTAAGGACATTAAAGAACAGGAAATCTTTATGGGCGATTTTCCTTTGATGACTGACCAAGGCACATTTATCATCAACGGTGCCGAGCGTGCGGTGGTTTCGCAGCTTGTTCGTGCTCCCGGCATATATTTCAAAAAGGAATACGACAAATTAGGAGAGGAATTATTCGAAAACCAGGTAATTCCTAACCGTGGTGCATGGATTGAATATGAAACCGATGCCAATAAAGCTATTTCAGTTAGAATTGACAGAAACCGCAAGCTTCCGGTATCTGTGCTTTTGCGTGCTCTTGCAATTAAGAATACTGTTAAGCTTATTGTCAATGGTGCTGAAAAGTATGTTGACATTCATGCTTTTGAAAACGGTTCCGATACAGAGATTCTTGATATGTTCGGAAGCGAAGAACAGCTTTTGATTTCATTAGAGAAAGATGCTGCGAAGTCTAAGGATGAAGGCTTAATTGAAATTTATAAGAAACTTCGTCCGGGAGAACCCCCTACGGTTGAGTCTGCAGAATCTTTATTCTCTGCATTGTTCTTTGATCCAAGACGCTATGACCTTGCTCGTGTTGGTAGATATAAATTTAATAAGAAGCTTGATATTTCCAAACGTATTACTGGGCTTACTCTTAAGGAAGATGTGGTTTCTCCGGTTACAGGTGAAATACTTGCGACAGCGGGTGAAAAGCTTACAAAAGACAAGGCTGTTTTGATTGAACAGAATGACGTTAACAGAGTATGGGTGGATGTTGACGACACAGAGCTTGTTATATTCTCAAACAATATGGTTCATCTTGAAAATTATGTTGATGAATCTATTATATCTGACCTTAAAATTAAGGAAAAGGTTTACAAGCCTATTTTGGATGCAATTTTGGAATCCTGCAGCGATGATATTGAGGAAATCAAAAACGCTATTGAGGCTAATATTGATGAATTGATTCCTAGATATATTAGAACAGATGATATTTTAGCATCTGTTAACTATCATATAAATCTTGCATACAATATTGGTGTTACAGATGATATCGACCATCTTGGTAACCGCCGTCTGCGTTCTGTTGGTGAACTTTTGCAGAATCAGTTCAGAATAGGTATTGCAAGAATGGAAAGAGTTGTCCGTGAAAGAATGACAATTCAAGATATGGAAACTCTTACTCCTCAAACATTAATTAACATAAGACCTGTTACTGCTGCAATTAAAGAATTCTTTGGTTCTTCACAGCTTTCACAGTTTATGGACCAGACAAACCCTCTTGCTGAACTTACACATAAGAGACGTCTTTCTGCTCTTGGACCAGGTGGTCTTTCAAGAGAGCGTGCGGGCTTTGAAGTTAGAGACGTACACCATACACACTATGGTCGTATGTGTCCTATTGAATCTCCTGAAGGTCCTAACATTGGTCTAATTTCCTCATTGTCAACTTTCGCACGTGTTAATGAGTACGGTTTTATCGAAACTCCATACAGACGTGTTGACAAAGAGACAGGCGTTGTAACAATGGATACTCATTATATGACAGCGGATGAGGAAGATGAATATATCGTAGCTCAGGCAAGTGAGCCGCTTGACAGCGAGGGTAGATTCATCCGTAAAAATGTTACTGCAAGATACAGAGATAAGATTTTGGAAGTTGAAGCTTCTAAGATTGACTATATGGACGTATCACCTAAGCAGATTGTATCTGTTGCTACTGCAATGATTCCGTTCCTTGAAAATGATGACGCTAACCGTGCGCTGATGGGTTCTAACATGCAGCGTCAGGCTGTTCCGCTTTTGAGAACTGAATCACCTATCGTTGGTACTGGTATGGAATACAAGGCTGCTAAGGATTCCGGTGTTGTTGTTCTTGCTAAAAATGACGGTGTTGTTAAGAGCGTTGACGCTGACAAGATTGTTATCAAAACAGACGACGGCAAAGAAGATGTATACAAGCTTTTGAAATTCAAGCGTTCTAACCAGAGCACTTGCATCAACCAGAAGCCTATTGTTTCAGAAGGCGAAGTTGTTAAAAAGGACGATATCATTGCTGACGGTCCTGCTACTGACAACGGTGAAATCGCTCTTGGCAGAAATATTCTTATTGGATTCCTTACATGGGAAGGTTACAACTACGAGGATGCTGTTCTTATCAATGAAAAACTTGTTAAGGAAGATAAATTTACTTCTATTCATATTGAAAGATACGAATGTGAAGCCCGTGATACAAAATTGGGTGTTGAAGAAATTACAAGAGATATTCCAAATGTTGGCGAAGATGCTCTTCGTGATTTGGACGAACGTGGTATCATCAGAGTGGGTGCAGAAGTAAGACCTGGTGATATCCTTGTTGGTAAGGTTACACCTAAGGGTGAAACAGAGCTTACAAGCGAAGAAAGACTTTTAAGAGCAATCTTTGGTGAAAAGGCACGTGAAGTACGTGATACGTCCCTTCGTGTACCTCATGGAGAAGCAGGTATTATCGTAGATATCAAGATATTCACACGTCAGAATGGTGATGAACTCCCACCGGGAGTAAATCAGCTTGTTCGTTGTTACATTGCTCAGCGTCGTAAAATCAGCGTTGGTGATAAGATGGCTGGTCGTCATGGTAATAAGGGTGTTGTTTCAAGAATTTTACCTGAAGAGGATATGCCATTCCTACCAGATGGTACACCGCTTGAAATCGTGTTGAACCCACTTGGCGTTCCCTCACGAATGAACATCGGTCAGGTATTGGAAGTACATCTTGGTTATGCCGCTAAGGCATTGGGATGGAAAATAGCTACTCCTGTATTTGACGGTGCAAGTGAAAATGATATTATGCAGACTTTGGAATATGCAGGTTTCAACCGCGATGGTAAGACCGTGCTTTACGACGGACGTACAGGTGAGCCGTTTGATAACCGCGTAACTGTTGGTTATATGCATTACTTGAAACTTCATCATCTTGTTGATGATAAGATTCACGCGCGTTCAACCGGTCCTTACTCACTTGTAACTCAGCAGCCTCTGGGTGGTAAAGCTCAGTTTGGCGGACAGAGATTCGGTGAAATGGAAGTTTGGGCTTTGGAAGCTTACGGTGCTGCATACACATTGCAGGAAATTCTTACAGTTAAGTCTGACGATGTTGTAGGTCGTGTTAAGACATACGAAGCTATCGTTAAAGGTGAAAATATTCCTACACCGGGTGTTCCGGAATCATTTAAGGTTCTTATTAAGGAACTTCAAAGTTTGATGCTTGATGTCAAGGTTCTTGATGAGAATATGGAAGAAATTCCGATACGCGAAAGTGTTGATGAAGAAGATGATTATTTGCCTAAACCACTTAACCTTGATGCAGAAATGCAGGGTCAGGATGAAGGCGAAAAATACGTAAGCGGAGGTTCTTATACAATCGAAGATGATATCGTTAATCAGATTTTCTCTGAAACGGAATTTGATAATGATGACGAGGAAGAAGAACTTGATTTTGAAACCGGTGTTGATAGTTTGGATTTTGAGGATGATGACGAAGAATAATTAACGCCACCACATTAAAATCCAAATATTAAAGAAGGAGTTGAGCATTTTGCTAGAATTTAATAATTTCGAAGCAATACAAATAGGACTTGCATCACCTGATAAAATCCGCGAATGGTCCCGCGGTGAGGTTAAAAAGCCCGAAACTATAAATTACAGAACACTTAAACCTGAAAGAGACGGTCTTTTCTGCGAACGTATCTTTGGTCCAACAAAGGACTGGGAATGTCATTGCGGTAAATACAAAAAAATCCGTTATAAGGGTATTGTCTGTGACAAGTGCGGTGTTGAAGTAACAAAATCAAAGGTTCGTCGTGAAAGAATGGGACATATTGAGCTTGCTGCTCCTGTATCTCATATCTGGTATTTCAAGGGTATCCCAAGTAGAATGGGACTTATCCTTGATATTTCACCAAGAATTCTTGAAAAAGTATTGTATTTTGCTTCATATATTGTAATAGACCCTGGTAAGACTTTGCTTGAAAAGAAGCAGGTTCTTTCCGAGAAAGAATACAAGGAAGCTTATGAAAGATATGGCGATAGGTTCCGTGCAGGTATGGGTGCAGAAGCAATTCGTGAATTACTTGCAGAAATTGATATGGATTCATTGGCTGAAGAACTTCGTGAAGAGTTAGCTGATTCTGTTGGTCAGAAAAAGGTTAAAATAATCAAAAGACTTGAGGTTGTTGAATCTTTCAAGAACAGTAACAATAAGCCCGAATGGATGATTATGGAAGTTGTTCCTGTAATTCCGCCGGAAATCAGACCTATGGTTCAGCTTGACGGTGGTAGATTTGCAACAAGTGACCTTAATGACTTGTACAGAAGAGTTATTAATAGAAATAACCGTCTTAAGAGACTTTTGGAGCTTGGTGCACCTGATATTATCGTACGTAACGAAAAACGTATGCTTCAGGAAGCTGTTGACGCCCTTATTGATAATGGCCGTCGCGGAAGACCTGTAACAGGTCCTGGAAACAGACCTCTTAAGTCACTTTCAGATATGCTTAAGGGTAAGCAAGGTCGTTTCAGACAGAACTTGCTTGGTAAACGTGTTGACTATTCCGGTCGTTCCGTTATTGTTGTTGGTCCGGAACTAAAGATTTATCAGTGCGGTTTGCCAAAGGAAATGGCTATCGAGCTTTTCAAACCATTTGTTATGAAAAAACTCGTTAACGATGGTACGGCTCATAATATAAAATCTGCTAAGAGAATGGTTGAAAGATTACGTCCGGAAATATGGGACGTGCTTGAAGAAGTAATCAGAGAGCATCCAGTATTCCTAAATCGTGCTCCTACACTTCACAGACTTGGTATTCAGGCATTTGAGCCTGTATTGGTAGAGGGTAGAGCGTTGAAGCTTCATCCGTTGGTATGTACAGCGTTTAATGCCGATTTCGACGGTGACCAGATGGCTGTTCACGTACCTTTGTCAGTAGAAGCACAGGCAGAAGCAAGATTTTTGATGCTTTCAGCAAACAACTTGTTAAAGCCTCAGGACGGTCGTCCTGTTACTGTTCCTACCCAGGATATGGTACTTGGTTCTTATTACCTAAACCTTTACAAGCACGGTGAACCGGGTGAAGGGAAGGTATTTGCATCAGAGGACGAAGTTTTGCTTGCGTATAATGCCAAGGCAATCAGTCTCCACTCTATTATCAAGGTGAGAAAGACAGCTGAATTTGAAGGCAAAAAGATTACAGGTATTGTTCAGACAACTTGTGGTAGAATTATATTTAACAATGTTGTTCCGCAGAACCTTGGTTTTGTTGACAGAACAAAGCTTGAAAATGTTCTGGATTATGAAATTGATGTTAAGACAAGACCTGCAACAGATAAAGAAGCTGTAAAGCTTGCTGAGTATGAACTTAAGGTTGCAAATGGTGAAAATCCTAAGGTTTATATGAATGCAGAAGAATATTGCAAAAAGACAATCATTGACGAAGACGGTAACAGAATTACCAATTATTATATTATTACTGACAGAAATCTTGTTGGTAAAAAGATGCTTGGTAAGATTATTGATAAATGTATTGCTGTTTACGATATGACAAAGACTGCTGAGGTTTTGGATAGTCTTAAGTCTCTTGGATTTAAATATTCAACAAAGGGTGCTATTACAATTTCCGTTAGTGATATTGAAATACCGGAAGAAAAGGCACAGTACCTTGCAGAGGCAGAGGAAACTATCGAAAAGATTACAAAACAATACAGACGCGGTCTTATGACTGATGATGAACGTTATGTTCAGGTTATCAATACCTGGAATGATACAAGTACAAAGGTTACAAACGCTCTTATGAGCAAGCTTGACCAGTACAACCCAATCTTCATGATGGCTGATTCCGGCGCCCGTGGTAGTGTCAACCAGATTCGTCAGCTTGCTGCTATGCGTGGTCTTATGGCTAACACATCAGGTCGTGCGGTGGAAATTCCTATCCGTGCTAACTTCCGTGAAGGTCTTAATGTTTTGGAATACTTTATTTCTACTCACGGTGCTCGTAAAGGTCTTGCGGATACAGCGCTTAGAACTGCTGACTCTGGTTATATGACCCGTCGTCTTGTTGACGTTGCACAGGACCTTATTATCCGTGCAGAAGATTGCGGTACTGAAGAATATATTACAGTTACAGCAATTAAGGACGGCAACGAAATGATTGAAAAACTTGAAGACCGTCTTGAAGGCAGATATACTGCTGAAGATGTTGTTGATCCTGCAACAGGTGAAATTATAGTTGCAAAGGGCGAGCTTATGACACTTGCAGATGCGGGGAAGATTGTGGCTTCAGGTATTGAGGCGGTTAGGATCCGTTCCGTACTTAAGTGCGAACTTCCTGTTGGTGTTTGTGCTAAGTGTTATGGTTCTAACCTTGCAGTTTCAGGTAAGATTAATATTGGTGAATCTGTTGGTATTATTGCTGCTCAGTCTATCGGTGAACCCGGTACACAGCTTACAATGAGAACATTCCATACAGGTGGTGTCGCTCAGGCAGAAGATATTACACAGGGTCTTCCCCGTGTTGAAGAATTGTTTGAAGCAAGAAAACCAAAAGGTCTTGCAGTTATTGCTGAAATCGGTGGTAGAGTTGCTATCGAAGAAATTAAGAATAAGAGAAAAGAAATCAAGATTTTCAATGATGACACAGGTGAGACCGTTTCTTATCCGATTTCATACGGTTCAAGAATCAAGGTTGAAGAAGGTCAGATTATCGAGCCGGGGGATGAACTTACAGAAGGTTCAGTTAATCCACATGATATCTTGAAGATTAAAGGTGTAACAGCTGTTCAGAATTACCTGATTCAGGAAGTACAGCGTGTTTACAGACTTCAGGGTGTTGATATCAATGACCGTCACGTTGAAGTTATTGTAAGACAGATGATGCGAAAAGTACGCGTTGAGGAACCTGGTGATACATTGTTGCTTTCAGGCTCTTTGGTTGATATTTCAACTCTTAAAGAAGCAAATAATAAGCTTGAAGAAGGTCAGACACCTGCAACATATACAGATGTTCTTTTGGGTATCACAAAGGCTTCCTTGGCTACTGATTCATTCTTGTCCGCAGCTTCATTCCAGGAAACAACTCGTGTTCTTACTGATGCTGCTATTAAAGGTAAGATTGATCCCCTTCTTGGTCTTAAGGAAAACGTTATTATCGGTAAGCTTATTCCTGCAGGCACAGGTATGGCAAAATACAGAAGTGTAGGTGTCGAATCTCCTGTTTCAAATTCGGAAATAGTTGAGTAATACGGAGTGAATCCTAACGTTTAGATAAATTTAAATATTAATTTACTTGTGAATGAGTTCGGTATTGTACCGGACTCATTTCCTTTAGTTTCATAGGAATTTTTTATTGTTGATTTATCTTGTCAATTCATCAACGAAAGCGTGGATATTTTCGATTTTTTACGTAAAACCTTTAAATTTAAAGACTACAGTTGAAACCTTCCCTACATGGTCAAGACCTTATATGCAGAAAGCCATTGAAAATGGATATGTCAAAGGTGATGACTAGGGCAGATTAAGACTTACTGATGACAGGATATGGACATTGGTGGTTTGTATTAGGATTAAAGGGGTTATGGAATAAGAATGGGGAGTTTATGCTCCCCTTTTTGTTTTAGTATGAAGATGTTTCAATTCTTATTTTTTCCCAATTTTAAATCTACAAAAATCCACAAAAACCCCTTTGAATTTTAAAATAATAAAAAAATAAAACCGCCTTAAACCCTTGAAAACATTGGATTTATGGCGGTTTTTGTATTGGCAGGGGCAGAGCAGTCCGTGCCGTATACACAATGTGCTCTGAAACCAAATAAATGTGATGCCGATGGACTGATTTTAGTGTAAATATATATTACAACACCTAATCTGGTGAGTATTTTTATTCACATATATAAGTCAACACGCATAGAGATATAATATATCCCTTTGGAGGTATCTTTATGAAAATAAGTTTTGTACCTAAAACACCTTCTTCGCCAGAGTCAGTTCCGCAAGAAGAGTTTGAAAAAATCGCTATTATGGTATCTGTTGTCAGCATTATCTGCAATACTGTTCTGTCAATTTTTAAGATTATTGCAGGTGTTTTTGCTCACTCCGGTGCAATGATCAGCGATGCTGTTCATTCTGCATCTGATGTGTTTAGCAGTATTATTGTAATTATTGGAATAGAAATTGCATCTAAAGAATCGGACAAGAATCATCCTTACGGTCACGAACGATTTGAATGTGTTGCTGCAATTGTCTTGGCAGTCATCCTGCTTATTAGTGGTTTGTTTATAGGACATACCGCAATGGGAAAAATAAGTTCCAACAATACGAAGGAATTTGCCATTCCCGGCATGTTGGCATTGATAGCGGCTGTCACATCTATAATTGGAAAAGAAGCAATGTATTGGTACACAAGATTTTTTGCATTGCGTTTGGATTCTGGTGCTTTGATGGCAGATGCGTGGCACCATCGTAGCGACGCGTTATCATCTATCGGGGCACTAATTGGTATTGTGGGTGCAAGAATGGGTTTTCCAATGCTTGATACCGTTGCGTGTCTTGTAATATGTATCTTTATTGTAAAAGCAGCTTATGATATTTTTAAAGATGCTATCGGCAAAATGATTGACCATTCCTGCAGTGAAGAAATTGAAAAAAACATATTGCAATGTGCTTCTGAACAGGAGGGTGTTTTTGGTGTAAATTCCATTCAAACTCGTGTCTTTGGCAATAAAATTTACGCAGATATTGAAATATGTTCAGATGGAGAAATCACGCTTACACAAAGCCATCAGATCGCAAGACGGGTACATGATGCCATAGAAGATAAATTTAAAAAAATAAAGCATATCACAGTCTGTATCGCTCCGTTACAAAATAATTCGGGCGGTGAGAATGATAATATGAATAGAAAAAGATAGCTTTTATATGCATGCGCAACTCTTGCAGAAACTCTTGGTAAACATTTTATGAGCGATAAATACGATTTCTATTCATCAGGAACAGTATTTTCCGTCAGAGGAAATCAAAACTTTAAAAAAGAGGGTGCAAACTATGTATTATGATACAGTTGATGCTTGTCCGTCATGGGCGAGACCATATGTACAAAAAGCACTTGAACTTGGCATCCTTAAAGGTGATGAGGGTGGAAAGCTAAGGCTTACGGATGACAGGATATGGACATTGGTGGTTTGTATTAGGATTAATGGGGTTATGGAATAAGAATGGGGAGCATCAGCTCCCTTTTTTGTTTTAGTATGAAGATGTTTCAATTCCTATTTTTTTCCAATTTTAAATCTACAAAAATCCACAAAAACCCCTTTGAATTTTAAAAGAATAAAAAAAATAAAAACCGCCTTAAACCCTTGAAAACATTGGATTTATGGCGGTTTTGTATTGGCAGGGGCAGTAGGATTTGAACCCACGACACACGGCTTTGGAGACAATGTCATATAAAAAGGACTGTCCAAATTGTTCCCACCGTTGAGCCGTTTGTAGCACTCGGTCTTTTGAACCTTATGCCTTTTGATGCTTTATTGATGCTATCCGAAAATCTCATCAAATTTGATGCCCAACTACCAAAAATTCGACACTCGTAATTTTATTTCAGTATAACATACATTCAGCGAAATTGCAAATAGAACCAAACGGAATTGCCCGTGTAAGACGATAGAATGAATTAAGGCGAAATTACTCGACAATTATTTTTGTAAGCAACACAAGACATTTTTGAGCCAATTATGGCAGAATGATCAATAACAGCCATATTAAAAAATGATATACCTTAACCAAAGAAAAGACCTTAAGGAATTGGGTTATACGAAAACGAGATTAACATATATGCAATTTTACACGAAATCAAGATTATTGAACAAAAAATATTGGTTAAAGGGATATTGGTATAGAAAAACAAAAGTTTTATCCCCTTAACTCGTATTTATCTAAATATTACACAGAAAAAATTGTTCAAATACTGTCTGCACAATTTTTCTGTATGGATTATTTCTTAAATTTCATATCGAATGCCAGTTCAAAACTGATGGCACTATCATTCTCACTTACACATAACGATAGATTTTCCCCTCAATTGTAAACTGAAATGCAATATACGAAAATCAAGCGAAGTCTTGATTTTTTTGTCGAATAGGTGTATAATTAATACATAAATTTTCGGAGGCTTATGCTATGGTAACATATCAAAGACTATGGGAAACATTGAAGAAAAGGAATATTCGCAAGCATGACCTAATGGAACTTGCAGATATATCCTCAACAACTTTAACAAAGCTTAATAAAAATGAGATAGTAGCATTGACCATTCTTATAAAGATTTGTAAAGCTCTTAACTGTCAGATTGAAGATATTGTTGAGGTTAAAGATGAGACACTTGTATGATATACATATGCAAAAATGCGGAATGGTATGACGGACTATGAGTGTACTTTACTTGTTGGAAGACCAAACGCACCGTCAGTATATTCGTTAAACAACAGACCTGACCTTGCGAAACAAAGACAGAAAAAAGTCATAGAATGTATGGTAGAGGTCGAATACATAACCGAAGATGAAGGAAAAGAAATATTAGGAGAGGAGTAAGTGAATATGAAATTAACATTTATAGGAGCAGCTCATGAGGTTACAGGCTCTTGCACCTTGCTTGAAGCATGTGGAAAGCATATCCTTATTGACTGCGGTATGGAACAAGGTGGCGATACATACGAAAACTGCGAATTGCCTATTGCTCCGTCAGAAATTGATGCGATTTGTCTTACTCATGCACATATAGACCATTCAGGAATGATTCCGGCAATGGTTGCAAAAGGATACACAGGTCCTGTGTACTGCACAGAAGCAACACACAGACTTTGTAATATAATGTTGCAGGATTCTGCTCACATTCAGGAACAGGAAGCGGAATGGCAGAACAGAAAGGCAGAGCGGTCCGGCTATCAGCAGTATGTTCCTGTATATACTGTTGCAGATGCATTGGAGTCGCTGAAATTATTCGAAGGACACGGATACAACAAACCAATAGAAATATTTGAAGGTGTAACGATAAATTTCTGCGATGCAGGACACTTACTTGGTTCATCAAGCATCCACATTACAATAAATGAAAATGGTGAAGAAAGAACAGTTTTGTTCTCTGGAGATTTAGGAAACATAGACAGACCTCTTATCAGAAATCCTCAAAATCCACCGTATGCTGATTATGTGGTAATTGAATCAACCTATGGTGACAGAGTTCATGGTGAGAGACCTGACTATATTGCACAGCTTACAAAAATAATGCAGGAAACCTTTTCAAAGGGCGGTAATCTTGTTATTCCATCCTTTGCAATTGGAAGGACACAGGAGCTTTTATATCTGTTCAGGACAATTAAGGAGCAAGGACTTGTAAAAGGACACGAAAACTTTATTGTGTATGTAGATTCACCTCTTGCAGTTGAGGCAACAAAGATATATCAGGATAATCTGATGGGATATTATGATGAAGAAACTCTTGCACTTGTAAAGCAAGGTATCAATCCCATATCTTTTCCCGGATTAAGATTAAGTGTTACAACTGATGAGTCAAGAGCAATAAACTTTGATATGATTCCAAAGGTAATTATATCTGCATCCGGTATGTGTGAAGCAGGCCGTATCAGACATCATTTAAAGCATAACCTGTGGAGAGAAAACAGTACAATACTTTTTGTTGGATATCAGGCAGAAGGAACCTTTGGCAGAAAGCTTATAAACGGAGCGAAGAATGTTTCGTTGTTCGGTGAAAGCATTCAGGTTAATGCAAGAATAGAATCAATTGTTGGTATCAGTGGTCATGCTGATAAAGATATGCTTCTCGGATGGCTTGGAAGTATGGAAAAAGCACCAAAGAAAGTGTTTGTAAATCACGGCGATGATTTGGTGTGTGATGCTTTTTCACAGACAATATATAACAAACTTAAATTTACAGCAACAGCACCATACAGCGGTGATGAATACGATCTTGCAACAGGCGAATGCACAGCAAGAGGCAGAATAGTTAAGCTGACTAAGGTATCTGAAGGCAGACGAAGAGCAAATCTTGTATTTGACAGACTTATGGCAGCTTGCCAGAGACTTAAAACTGTCGCAGAGTTAAGCCGTAATCTGACAAACAAGGAGCTTGCTAAATTTACGGATCAGATAAATGACTTGTGTGATAAATACGCAAGGAAATCAAAATAAGGACATAGGCAAGGAGGTAAAAGATATGTCAAAAAGATATTTTGCATGTGTATATGGCGGAGCAAATGAAAGAATTGCAAGCCAGCATAAAGAAAAAATAGAGAAATTGGGAAAGCTAATTGCAACAAACGGTTTTTCCCTTGTATATGGAGCAGGAGCAACAGGCTGTATGGGCGCAGTTGCAAGAGGTGTTAAAGAAAATGGCGGTTTTGTTATGGGTATATCTCCTGACTTTATCAGCGAGTTTGAAGATATATTCGATTGCGATAATAAGGTTATGGTTGATACAATGGCAGAGCGAAAGACACTTATGGAAAAGCATGCAGATGTGTTCTTTATCGCACCCGGTGGAATAGGAACTATGGATGAGTTCTTTCAGGTGCTGACTTTGAAATACTTGAAGAGAATTGATGTGCCGATTGTTGTTATAAACCTTGATGGCTTTTATGATACGTTAATTGCATTGATTAATGATTTGGTAAGACAAGGTTCAGTAACGGAAGAAATACATAAGCTCTATGATGTAATAACAGATGTAAATGACGACACAGTAGTTCCAATACTTAAAGATATAATCAGGTAACAAGGAGAGAGCTCAATGAAATACTTAATTGTTGTAGATATGCAAGTGGATTTTATAACAGGAAGTCTTGACAGCAAATGCTGTGCAGGTGTAAGTGTTGAAAGCCATAATACTGCTCTTGACGCAATGAAGGCAGTACAGATAGAGGTTAAATAAAATGTTCTTTATGCCAACATTCAAATGGGGAAAGAAATATTTTGTTAAGTCCTCGTGCTACGGCAGTATCTTTGAACTTAACGAGGAAAAAGGCACTATTGTATAATAGTCCAAAATATCTTGACAAAAAATTAAAATCATGATATAATTATTTAGAATAAATATAATGATAATTATGGGAACCAGCTGACTGCAGAGGACGTTGGTTCTCTTTTGTTTTTTCTACAAAATCATGATTAAATGTGAAAAGGAGATTACATTATGGAAGTACAACTCCAAGAGTTAATTGAACAGATCAAAAAGGATGGTGTTGCGGTTGCTGAGACAGAGGCCAAGGACATAGTCGATGCAGCAAAGGCAGACGCCGAAAAGATTATTGCCGAAGCACGGGCACAGGCAGATAAAATTATGGCTGATGCAAGAGCAGAAACTGAGCGAATGACAAAATCTAGCGAGGATGCAATTCGTCAAGCAGGTCGCAATCTGTTAATATCTTTCAGAGAAAGTGTGACAAGAGAGCTTAAAACAATTATTAGTGGAAATGTTAACACCATATATTCATCAGATGAACTTGCAGGACTAATTATCAATATTATTGAGTGTTGGGCGAACAAGCCGGATGCAGAAGATATTACTGTGATAATGAACAGTCAAGACATTAATAGATTTGAAGATAACATTCTTGCGTCCCTTAAAGAAAAAATGCTAAATGGTATTACCTTGAAAGCCAATGATAATTTTGATGGCGGTTTTCGCATTGCTGTGAATAACGGCAGTGCTTATTATGATTATTCTACAGAGGCTGTAGTGGATATGCTTTCGAACTATCTTAGTCCAAAGGTTACTGAACTTTTGAAAGAGGCGAAGGAATAAATTATGGCTGAATATTATTTGATTTCACAATTGCCGTCTTTGGATGGAGTAAGTGAGAATGTTCCGCTTCCGATTACCGAAGAACGCTTCAATGAACTTTGCGAACGCTTCTTAGGGAAAAAATCTCAAGAAGCTATAAAGAAGATTAGCTTATCTCCCCCCAAAAATGCAGAAAGTTTGGGTTCATCTTTGATTGATGCATGGAACGAATGTGAGATAAATCTCCGATTTGCTCTCGGCAAGGTTCGGGCAGAAAAAATGAATAAAGTTTTCGATATAGAAAACAGGATTTTACCTGTTGAATACATCAAAGCTGCTAATACGGCAATAGAAAAAGAGAACCCGATGGAAGCAGAAAAATATCTCAATAGTTATCGTTTAGAAATGTTGGAAACACTCAGACCTATGGATGCTTTTTCTGATGAGTTTATTTTCTATTACGGACTTAAATTAAAATTGCTTCTCCGCATAAGGCAGTTTGATACAGAGACGGGGAAAAAAGCATACAGAAATATATATAACTCCATTATAAAAGGAGATAAGTTGGAGGCAGAACAATGACCGAAAATAAAGGAAAGGTAGTAAGCATAAATGGAAACTTGGTGTCAGTTGAGTTTGATGGCAATGTTTCTATGAATGAGATATGCTTTGTAAAAGTGGGCAATACAGCCCTAAAGAGTGAAATAATTCGTATAAGAGGCAATGTTGCTCAAGTGCAGGTTTATGAAATGACTGACGGTATCAAATGCGGAGACACAGTAGAATTCACGGGTGATATGCTGTCCGCAGAGCTTGGTCCCGGGTTGCTTGGTCAAATATATGACGGGCTTCAGAATCCGCTTCCGGTTTTAGCAAAACAGGCGGGTTGGTTTTTGGAAAGAGGCATTTACGCAGACGGGCTTAATACTGAAAAAAAGTGGGAATTTACACCTACCGCAAAAATTGGCGATGTTGTTCGTGCAGGTGAATATATAGGAACTGTTCCAGAAGGTCCGTTTACACATAAAATTTTCGTGCCATTTTATCTGCTCGGAAACTATACAGTGAAATCCATTGTACAAAAGGGCGAATATACCGTAAGGGAAACTGTTGCGGTCATAACTGATGAAAGAGGACATGAAGTTCCTGTATCTATGTCTTTCAAGTGGCCTGTTAAACGTGCAGTAAAGTGTTATAGCGAGAGATTGGCACCCGTTGAAACAATGGAAACCAAGGTTCGTCTTATTGACTCCTTCTTTCCCGTTGCAAAGGGCGGAACTTATTGTACACCCGGTCCCTTTGGTGCAGGCAAGACTGTATTGCAGCATACCACTTCAAAATATGCAGATGTAGATATTGTAATCATTGCAGCCTGTGGAGAACGAGCCGGTGAAGTTGTTGAAACGCTGACAGAATTCCCCGAGCTGACAGATCCTAAAACAGGGCGTTCGCTTATGGAGCGTACCATTATTATATGTAACACATCCTCAATGCCGGTTGCATCACGTGAGGCTTCCGTTTATACCTCGGTAACACTTGCCGAGTATTATCGACAAATGGGACTTAACGTTCTTCTCCTGGCTGATTCTACTTCCCGTTGGGCGCAGGCTCTTCGCGAAATGTCAGGCAGACTTGAAGAAATCCCCGGCGAAGAAGCTTTTCCTGCGTACCTGGAATCCTATATTGCGGCATTCTACGAAAGAGCAGGTTATGTCCGCTTGCCTGACGGAAGCACAGGCTCGGTTACCATTGGCGGTACAGTTTCTCCGGCGGGTGGTAACTTTGAAGAACCTGTAACTCAGGCAACATTGAAGGTTGTAGGAGCTTTTCATGGACTATCCCGTGAGCGTTCGGATGCAAGAAAATATCCGGCTATTGATCCTCTTATTTCTTGGTCAAAGTACAAAAGCGTTATTGACAATAATAAGTTGGAATTTTGCAAAGGGATTCTTCAACATGGTGATGAGATTGGTTCTATGATGAAGGTTGTCGGCGAAGAAGGTACAACTCTTTCGGATTATATTACCTACTTAAAATCAGAAATGCTCGATGCCGTTTATCTGCAGCAGAACTCGTTTGATTTAATTGAGGCAAACTGCACAACATTGCGTCAGCGCTATGTTACCGATAAGCTGGTATATATTTTGGGAAGTAATTATGCTATCGAGAGCAAAGACGATGCACGTAGTTTCTTTAATCGTATGCGTCAAAAATTCATTGACTGGAATTACACAGAGTTTGAGAGCGAGTCGTTTAAAAAAGCAGAATCCGAAATTGATATATTGTATACTAAGGGTGGCGGAAAATTATCTGCACCGGCTGAAAAATTATTAAAGGACGGTGAATGAGAATGAATAAAGTATATAATCGAATAGAATCCATTACCGGAAACGTCATTACCGTTCTTGCAAAAGATGTTCAATATAAGGAATTGGCACAGATCAACACGCGGTTCGGCAAATCCTTGGCTCAGGTTAACAAAATTGATGGAGATGTTGTATCATTGCAGGTCTTTGCCGGCGGTCAGGGTGTTTCTACTGGAGATGAAGTGCGTTTTCTCGGCCACGAAATGAGAATATCATTCAGCGATGACTTGTTAGGACGTATATTCAACGGTTCGGGTGAACCAAGAGATAAGGGTCCGGCACTTACAGAAAACATGAAGCATATCGGAGGGCCCTCCGTTAACCCAACCAAACGTATTCTTGCCAACCGAATGATGAGAACCAATATTCCTATGATTGATATGTTTAATACATTGGTTGTTTCTCAAAAATTGCCTATTTTCTCTATTTCCGGTGAGCCGTACAACCAACTTCTTGCACGTATTGCAATGCAGGCTGAAGCTGATGTAATCGTGCTCGGAGGAATGGGACTTAAATATGACGATTTTTTATATTTTAAGGACGCACTTTCCAAAGGCGGTGCTTTGAGTAAAACTGTAATGTTTATTCATACTGCTTCCGATCCTACGGTAGAATGTATGATGATACCGGATATGGTACTGGCGGTAGCAGAACAATTCGCATTGCAAGACAAGGATGTATTGGTGCTTCTTACCGATATGACCAACTTTGCTGATGCAATGAAAGAAATTGCTATTACTCAAGAACAGGTGCCATCAAATCGTGGATATCCCGGAGATCTTTATTCTCAGCTTGCAGCACGTTATGAAAAAGCGGTTGACTTTGCTGATTCAGGTTCAGTTACCGTTCTGGCAGTTACCACAATGCCGGGCGATGATGTAACACATCCTGTTCCCGACAATACCGGATATATTACAGAAGGACAATATTACCTTAAAGGCGGCCGCATAGAGCCTTTTGGTTCACTTTCCCGACTGAAACAAAATGTAAATGGCAAAACACGAAAAGACCATCGTGCATTAATGGATGCAATGATTCGCTTATATTCTTCGTATAAAGAAACACTCGAAAAGAAGAATATGGGCTTCTCTATGAGCCGTTGGGACGAAAAATTGCTTAGATATGGTGAACTGTTTGAATGCAAGATGATGTCACTGTCTGTTAATCTTTCACTTGAAGAAGCACTTGATTTGGGTTGGGAAATTTTAGCGGATTGCTTTGATAAGGATGAAACCGGAATAAAATCAGACCTTACTGATGAATTTTGGCCTAAGAAGTAAGGAGGGATGCGGTTTTGGCAAAAATCAAGCTAACAAAAAATGAATTAAAAGTGCAAAAGGACGCACTCAAAATGTACCGCAGATATTTGCCTACTCTGACACTGAAAAAATAACAACTCCATGCAGAAATTCGCACGATTGCCCAAAGAGCAAAAGCAGTAAGAAAAGAAAGAGAAATTCTTGAACTTGGGTTTAGAGAATGGATAGCTGTTTTTAGCGAAAAGGATGCCTTCCCCGAAGGAATCATAACTGTAAGCAATATTCGTAAAGGAATGGGGAATATTGCAGGTGTTGATATTCCTATATTTGAAGGCGCAGATTTTCAAAGAGGAGATTACGATTTATATGAAACTCCTCTTTGGGTAGATATAGCTGCAAATCATATGGAAAAAGCAATGTCTCTTGATTTGGAAGCAGAAGTGTTGGACGAACAGGTTAGACTATTGGAGAAAGAGCTTCTTTCCACATCTCAAAGGGTTAACTTGTTTGAAAAGGTTAAAATTCCTGAAACAGAGGAAAACATTAAAAAAATATCTATTTATATGGCAGACCAACAGGTTAGTGCTGTTGTGCGTTCCAAAATTTCAAAACGCAAGATAGCTCTTCGTAATGTTACTGCTTCCGAAACGGAGGTGTATTCATTATGATAGTGCCTATGAAAAAAGTGTCTCTTATTATAAGAGGAAGTGAAAAGGATAAAGCCCTGAAAAAGCTTCGCAGCTTGGGTATTCTCCATATTGAGATAACCGAAGGAACAGGCGGACGACTTGCAAATCTCAAAGAACAGGTAGCTTTACTTGAAAGTGCAATTTTTACCATCGGAAAGATTAAAAATACAGAACAAAAGAATGTAAATGCTGCAGATGCATTGACTATCGCAACCGAGGTTAATTCCCTTGATGAAGAGAAAAAACGATGTCAAGCGGAAAAAGTTGCTCTTGATGCAGAACTGGATCGTTTAAAAAGCTGGGGCGACATTGTTCCAAGTGTTTTAAGTGATTTGGAATCAAAAGGTATTGAAATACTCTTTTATGAGATGCCGAAGGCCGAATATGAAAACCTTTCTGATAATGTTAAAACTGTTAGAATTGATACTACTAAATCTACAGTTAAATTTATGTTGTTTAAATCTAATGATGAGGAAAATGAAAAATTTGTTTCGTCATTAAATGTTTATCGTTTGGCTTTGCCTCAGATGTCTACTGACGAAATGAAACAAAGGATTTCTGATCTATATAACCGTATTGCAGAAATAGATGAAATCATTGTATCCCATGCTTGTTATATTAAGAGTATAAAGCAAGCAATTAAAAATGTTGAAAAGGAAATTGAATTTGAAACTTATACTACGGGTATGTCGGATGAAATTTTATCACCTGATAGCAAGAAATCCGTCACCGTTGCATATTTCAAAGGATATATTGAGGCAGAAAATCTTGATAAGCTAAAACAGACAGCAGAAAAAAATGCATGGGGAATTCTTGTAGAAGAACCAAGCACAGAGGATAATGTTCCCACTAAGCTTAAAAACAATAAATTTGTGAGTCTGATTTATCCTTTAACCGACTTTTTGGGAACTGTTCCCGGATATTTTGAGTATGACATTTCGGGTTGGTTTTTAGCTTTTATACTGATATTCTTTGGAATTATTTTCGGTGATGGCGGATACGGACTGCTTATTTTTGCCGTTGCCGCAATTCCGATAATAAAATCTCTTATATCTAAGAAACAGATTTCGCCTATGTTTTTGCTTGTGGGACTATTCGGTCTCTCAACTGTTCTGTGGGGGACACTTACCTGTACTTGGTTTGGCCTTTCACCGGAGCAGTTACCCGAATGGCTGAAGAGTTTATCTGTACCTGTAATTTCAAATGTTTATGCCGATAAAATATGGCATCCATTTTGGACAAATGGTACGGTAGGACTTACCACAGCACAAAATTTGCAGATTTTCTGTTTCTCACTGGCATTGATACAATTAACTGTGGCTCATATAAAAGGTGCAATAAGAAATAAAGGTTCAGTTAAAATGCTTGGTGATATCGGTTCGATATTACAGCTTTTAGGTATCTATTATTTGGTACTCAGCCTTGTTGTAAATGCTGAAGTATTCAGCTTCGGACTTGTAATTAGCGGTATTCCAATAGGAACTGCAGCTATTGTACTAATCGCTGTAGGATTTGTCATAAGTTTCGTGTTTTCAAACTATGAAGGAAGCATCATAAAATCCATACTTTCAAGCCTTACGAATATTGTTTCGGTACTTCTTGGTGTGGTTAATGTGTTTTCGGATATCGTTTCGTATATACGACTTTGGGCTGTCGGTCTTGCAGGAGCTGCGATTTCTGCCACAGTAAATGAATTGGCAGGACCGCTTTTAGGAAATTTTATGTTTATGATACTTGCCATTATTCTGTTGGTGTTTGGTCACGGTCTCAATATGATTCTGAATATTCTGTCGGTTATTGTTCACGGAATCAGACTTAACACCTTGGAGTTCTCCTCACATTTAGATATGTCGTGGAGTGGGCATAAGTTTAAACCATTTAAAGAACAAATTGATTAAAAGGAGAAATATTATGAATTTAGGATTATTAGGAACAGCATTAGCAATGGGTATTGCCGCAATCGGCTCAGCTATCGGTATAGGAATTGCAGGTCAGGCGTCCATCGGAGCCTGGAAAAAGTGTTATATGAGCAATAAAGCAGCACCTTTTATTCTTACTGTATTTGCAGGTGCTCCACTTACACAGACAATTTACGGTTTTCTTTTGATGCAGCAGATGAAAGCATCCTCTGCTGATCCGGCATTTTTGCTTGGACTTGGAATTGCGTCCGGTGTAGCAATGGCATTTTCAGCTGTTTTTCAGGGCAAAGCGGGTGCTGCAGGTGCAGATGCTTTAGCTGAAACTGGAAAAGGATTTTCACAGTATATCACCGTTGTCGGTCTTTGTGAAACAGTTGCGTTATTTGCACTTGTTTTCAGTATGGTAGCATTAGAATAATATGAGAAAACAACGGGTTAGGGCATCTACAACACATATTATATTATTGAGCTTTTTGATAGCAATATTGATAGGTGCATTATTGCTATCGCTTCCCATAAGTTCAGCTGATGGAAAGGCAAAGCCTTTCCTGGATGCACTTTTCACTGCAACAACTTCCACGTGTGTGACCGGATTGGTAGTAACACCGACTGTTTCTTCCTGGAGTATTTTCGGACAGGCTGTTATTTTGATATTAATTCAGATAGGCGGTCTTGGCGTTATAACAATTATGTCGGGACTTATGATACTTCTGCACAAGAAAATGGGTATTGGTGATCGACTGCTCTTGCAAGATGCATTTAATCTGAATTCTCTTTCAGGACTTGTTCGTTTTGTTAAGAAGGTTGTCGGCGGAACATTTATCATAGAGGGTATAGGTGCTCTTCTTTATATGATGGTATTTGTACCTCGATTCGGTGCAAAAGGAGTATGGATATCGGTATTTACATCAATATCCGCTTTTTGTAATGCCGGCATTGACATAATTGCAGAAAACAGTCTTTGTGATTATGCACTTAATCCCATTATCAACATAGTTACCAGCAGTTTGATAATCTTAGGAGGCATCGGTTATATTGTTTGGTGGGATGTGCTTAGGGTGCTGAGATTACGAAGAACTAAGAAAGTCAGATTTTTCAGAGATCTTACATTGCACAGCAAAATTGCAGTTACTGCAACTTTAATTTTAATTTTAACTGGTGCTGTTTTGATTTTTGCTTTTGAATACAACAATCCACAAACGATTAAGGACTATACACTGCTGCAAAAAATAGAGGTATCGTTGTTTCAATCGGTTACAACAAGAACAGCAGGCTTTGCAAATGTGCCACAGGGAAATCTCACTAATGCATCAGCGTTCGTTTGCTTACTTTTGATGTTTATCGGTGGTTCACCTGTTGGAACGGCCGGTGGTATAAAAACAGTAACTTTTGCAGTACTTGTAGCATCGGCATTCGCTTCTGTCCGGAATAAAGAAAATACAGAGGTGTTCGGCAGACAACTTACAAAACAGGCGGTCAGCAAAGCTGTTGCTGTTACGTGTATGTCTTTTATTATTATGTTCACTTCAACCGTTTTTCTTTCTGCCGTAACAGAAGCAAACGCATTGGATTTAATTTACGAAACTGTTAGTGCAACTGCAACAGTAGGACTTACAAGAAATTTTACGGCTTCACTTAGCAGTATCGGGAAAATTATTATTATTGTAACGATGTATCTTGGCAGAGTAGGTCCCATTTCGTTAGCTGTTGCATTTAAGCGAGGCAAAGATAATCAAAACATTATAAGAAACCCAATCGAAGAAATTAGTGTTGGGTAGAGAGGAAAATTTCTATGAGTATCCATAAAACATATGCAGTGTTAGGTCTTGGCAGATACGGAAAAGCAGTTGCAGAAGAGCTTGTGAAGAGTGGCGCCGAAGTATTGGCTGTAGATATTGATCAAAACAATGTTAACAGCGCTATTGAAACAATTCCTGTTTGTAAATGTGCAGATATTACCGAGCCGGAAACAATAAAAAGACTTGGAATATCCAACATTGATGTTGTAATTGTTGCTATGGCAAATAATCTTGAAGCAAGCGTTATGGCAGTTATGCTTTGCAAAGAAGCAGGTGTTTCGACTGTTATAGCCAAATGCAGCAATGAAATGCACCAAAAGATACTCAGACGTATAGGTGCAGACAAGGTAATTATACCTGAAAAAGAGTCAGGAACGAGACTTGCTAAAAACTTGCTTACATCCGGTTTTTCGGAAATGATAGAGCTTTCTGATGAGGTGTCTATGGTAGAGTTAGATGTGAAAGATGAATGGGATGGTAAGACATTAATAGAACTGAGTTTGAGAAAAAAATATTCTATCAATGTAGTTGCAATAAAAAACAATGGCAAAATCAGTACAACAGTTGATCCGACACTTCCACTTGAAAAAGGAATGCAACTTATAGTTATTGCCAACACAATCAAATTACAAAAATTAAAATAATGGTTGAAAAGAGAATACGATGATAAAACAAAATAAATATAAGATGATTATTTCCGCCATAATTACATTGTTACCGATGATTTTCGGATTTATTGTATGGGACAGACTTCCGGAGAATATAGCAACAAGCTTTGGGTGGAATGGTGAAATTACAGGTTATAGCAGTAAAATGTTTGCAGTTGTCGGACTTCCTGTAATGCTGACTTTTGTGAATTTAATATGTATTATTGCAACAAATGCCGATCCGAGAAGAAAGAATATAAGTAGTAAGATGTTCTCGGTTGTTATAAGCATAGTTCCTGTTTGCTCATTGCTTTGCGGAGCTTGTATCTATGGTAACGCATTGGGATATAAAGTAAGTGTCGAAAGTATAATGCCTGTCTTTATGGGAATTCTGTTTTTTGTGCTTGGCTTCATTCTTCCAAAATGCAAACAAAATTACACAATCGGAATCAAGCTCCCATGGACATTACACGATGAAGAAAATTGGGATAAGACGCACAAGCTTGCAGGAAAGCTGTGGATTTACAGCGGTATAATAATGGTTGTGTCAGGACTGTTTAATTTAACATTTCTGTTTATGGCAATAATCTTTGCACTTGTTATTATTCCGACTGTGTATTCGTATTTGTTGTATCGGAAACAAAAATAGTTGCTCTTGAAACAAAGTAAAAGGACCTTTGATAAAATACATCTTACCCCATATCAAAATTTTACACGGTGGAAACAAAGAAAAGGCGGAATCGAGAATTGAAAAGTTCTCGGTTCCGCTTGTTTCATTTTACGGCAAAAATTCAGGCATAATTTTATATCGGTTAACGCCGTGATTTGTTGAACGAATTAAAATATCTTCGGGGATTGTTGCAAGGAGTTTCTTTGTAAATGTGCCGTAACCAAGATAACCGTCAAGATTTATATGCGATATAACAACCCAATCAGTATCAGGCTGTCTGTTGGCAATATAATACTTGATTAAAACGGTTAATCCCTCAATGCAATTCTCGGGAAGAATCTCATGGAGCTTATGCAGAATTGTATCGGGAATTTCAATTTCATCTTCACAAAGCGGGCCAAGCTCAATAGCATCGGATATAATTCCGTCAAATCGTATTATCCAACCGTTTACGGTATTAACATCATAAATTGAAGTATGGAATTGCTTAATCTTTTCTCGCCAATCATTTTTGAATTTGTTTAAATACCCTTTCATTTTCGTGGTTGCAGCTACGCTGACCTTGTCAGGATTCTTTTTTACATAAGATACAATGTTCGCTATATGCCTGTAAAGCCAACCTTTGCCATTCTTATCAACAAGCTCGGGGAATTCATCATGCAAAGCACGAAAATCGGTTATATATTGCCAATCCTCTAAAGGCTTGGCATTTTTCTTATCCGGCACACTGCACCATGCACGGATTGCCCTTTCTGCACGTGCAATATCTGCATTTCCTTCTTCATCAAACATATATCCTCTTGCAAGAATAGTAAGGACTCTGTTAAATCCGGTTAAATCCTCAAACATTTCCAAGGTAAATCTGCCAAGATAACCATAATCCTGCTTGCTCTTGGAACTGTAT
>JAZOOD010000013.1:0-35217 GCA_045654805.1 Clostridia bacterium
ACTTTTTTTATATTTTTAATTAAATCATTAACAGTATTGTATATTTTGAGGTCATTTTTCATGTCTTCCATAACCTTATTTATGTTATGCATTACTGTTGAATGGTCTTTTTTAAAATCTCTTCCTATCTGGGAACAGGAACTTTTTGTAAGTTCTCTTACAATATACATAGCGTATTGGCGAGGAACTGCATATTCTTTACTTCTATTTTTACTGATAATTGAATTTTCAGAAAGATTAAAATATTTTTCAACTTCTTTAATAATAAATTCAGAATCTATTTTTCTCTTTTGATTATCATCAAAATATCTTTTTAATATATTAGTAGCGGTATCAATATCTACCTCTTTTTTAGATACATCGCTGTATGCCATAATAGTTCTCATTGCACCTTCTAATTCTCTTATATTAGTTTTTATTTGTTGTGCAATAAGATTTAAAATTTCGTCTGAAATTTCACCGTTAAAATCATTGTTTTTAGCCTTTGAATGTAAAATGGCAACACGTGTTTCAAAATCCGGAGGTTGAATATCTATCATAATTCTGCTTGAAAAACGTTGCTTTAAACGTTCATCAAGCTGACTTATATCTTTTGGAGGTCTGTCACTAGTAATAACAATTTGTTTGTTTTTATCTACAAGAGAATTAAAAGTATGAAAAAATTCTATTTGTGTACTTTCTTTTCCTGCAAAAAATTGAATATCATCAATAAGAAGAACATCAACATTACGAAATTTATCTCTAAATTCTACATTGTTTTTTTCCTTAAGAGAATTAATAAAGCTGTTCATAAATGTTTCAGACGTTACATAAAGAATATTTTTATCAGGGTCGTTTTTCTTGATTTCATTTCCAATAGCATGTAAAAGATGAGTTTTACCAAGTCCACTCCCACCATATAAGAAAAGAGGATTATAATCATCTCTTACAGGGCCTTGTGTAATACTAAAAGCAGCTGCATATGCAAATTCACTATTAGAACCTACTATAAAATTTTCAAAAGTATACTTAGAATTAATCTCTATATTACCCTTAAATTCAAATGAATTAGAATTGTTTTTTTCTTGTAAAGATTTATCTTTTTCCAAATTAACAAAAACTTCTATTTCATAATTTTCTTTAGTTATATTAAAAATAGCAGTTTTTGTAATATTTATGTATGAGTTTGTGAATATATCTCTATATAAATTATTAGTTGTAGAAAGATAGAATGTACCGTTTTCAATGTACTCAGGTGTAATTTTTTCAAATGCAGTTTTAAAACCAACATCTGATACATTTTCTTTAATATAAGGTATAGCCTCTGCCCAAATTTCGGACGCCTTATTCATTACGGATTTCCTCCAATTTATAGTTAATTTATAGTTAATTAAAATGTAAATAAATTTATTTAAAAATACACTTATAATTATAGCATTTTTTAAAAAAAAATTCAAGTTTTTTTTAAATAAATTTTACTAAAAAAACATTGTTTTTTTTCAGTTTTTCAAATGCTAGTTTTGCCTTGATTTCATCAAAAAAAATACCAAATACACTGCTTCCGCTGCCTGACATTAAAGAACCGTCGGCACCTAAAAATCTTAGTGTGTTTTTTATATTAGAAATTTCAGGATATTTAGATAAGGAAACATTCTCTAGATAGTTAAAAATTTTATTTGAAAAATCCACTTTTCCCTCTTGTAAATCATTAATTATTATATCTATATTATAAGATGGTTTATTATTTAATTTTAAGTTTTCATATACCCATTTTGTTGATATTGAAAAGTCTGGCTTGTATATTAACACATAAGGATTGGTTTTGTTTTCTATTTTAGTGAGTTTTTCACCAATACCTTCCGCAATACAAGTTCCACCAATTATAAAAAAAGGAACATCTGCTCCTATTTTTACTGCAATATTTATAAGTTCAGTTTCGGAAAGGTGAGAGTTATAAATTTCATTTAGTGCAATTAAAACGGTTGCTGCATCTGAAGATCCTCCTCCAAGTCCTGCGCCGTCGGGAATATTTTTTAATATATATATTTTACATCCGCCGGATATACCTGTATATTCAAAAAAAAGTTCAGCTGCTTTCCATGCCAGATTACGATTGTCAAGTGGAATATTTTTTTTATTACTATCAATTGAAATTATATCACTTTTTTTAATATGTATCTCATCGTATAATGAAACTGTTTGCATTATCATTTTTAAATCATGATAACCATCGTGGCGTTTTTTTAATACATCTAATGATAAATTAATTTTTGCTGGAGCATAAAATATCATAAATTCACCTCGTATACATTATTAAGTATATTATAACGTAGATAAAATAAAAATTCAACAATTTAAAGTATTTTCTTTAATGTTCCACGTGGAACATTAAAATGATGATAAAAAATGTTCCACGTGGAACATTTTTGTATTGATATTTAAAAAAAATGTGTTATAATAGGATATATAAAGTATAAATGAGTTTCACGGGGGTGAAAATATTGAAAATTATAGCAATAGCTAACCAAAAAGGTGGTGTTGGAAAAACTACAACCGCTGTTAATTTAAGTGCCTGCCTTGCGGAACAGAAAAAGAAAACACTTGTAGTTGATACGGATCCTCAGGGTAATACCACAAGCGGATTTGGTATTGATAAGGATGAAGTTGAATATTCAATATATGACGTTTTAATTAATGATGTTTCTTTGAAATCAGCAATTGTTAATACAAAATATAAAAACCTTGATGTATGTCCTTCAAACATTCAGCTTTCCGGTGCAGAAATTGAACTTGTTGCTATTGATAAGCGTGAATTTAAGCTTAAAGAGGCCTTTAAAGAAATTGAAAGGGAATACGATTATGTTATAATAGATTGTCCGCCTTCTCTTAGTTTACTTACTGTAAACGCGTTTGCAGCAGCAAATAGTGTACTTATACCTATACAATGTGAATATTACGCTTTAGAGGGACTTTCACAGCTTACTCATACAATAAAGATAGTTCGTAAAGGAATTAATCCAAACCTTGAAATTGAGGGTGCTTTACTTACTATGTTTGACTCTCGTACAAATCTCTCAATAGAAGTTGTTGAGGAAGTTAAAAAAGCGTTGCCTCATAAAGTTTGTAAAACGATTATTCCTCGTAATGTACGACTTTCTGAAGCTCCAAGTTTTGGAGTTCCTGTAATTGAACATGATCCAAACAGTAAAGGTGCTATTTGTTACAGAGAACTTGCAAAAGAAATAATAAAAAATAACAAAAGATAAACCATTATATAATAAGGAAGTGATACTATGGCAAAAAAGAGCGGACTTGGAAAAGGGTTAGGTGCTATTTTGTCAGATAAATACGATAGTCAAGCTTTGGAATTTGCAGATAATTCCCAGATTGTAGAGCTCAGAATTATTGATGTGGAGCCAAATAGAGATCAGCCTAGAAAGGATTTCGATAAAGAAAGACTGGATGAATTGGCAGATTCTATAAGTAAACACGGAGTTATTCAGCCCATTATAGTTACAAAAAAAGATGATATTTATCAGATAGTTGCCGGCGAAAGACGTTGGAGAGCTTCAAAGCAAGCCGGACTTAAAAAAATACCTGCCATAATACGTAATTATGATGAAACGAAGATTATGGAGGTTGCACTTATCGAAAATCTGCAGAGAGAGGATCTTAATCCTGTTGAAGAAGCATTGGGGTATAAATCTCTTATGGAAAATTTTTCTCTTACACAGGATAAAATTAGTGAAAGGGTAGGGAAAAGTCGAAGTGCAGTTGCAAATTCCATTCGATTGCTAAATTTACCTGAAAAAATTTTAAAAATGTTGGAAAAAGGAAAAATTTCAACTGGGCATGCAAAGGTTATTCTTTCTGTAAGTAATGAAAACGATCAAATTCATATTGCTGAGATTATTGTTGAAAGGCAAATGTCTGTACGAGAAACAGAAAATTTTATAAAAAACAAAACAAAAAAATTAGGGACAAAAGTAAGTTCGGAAGTTAAATTGGCAATAAAAGATATGGAAAACAGTTTTTCAAAGTATCTTGGAACAAAAGTTAAAATTAGAGAAACAAATGGAAAAGGAAAAATTGAAATTTCATATTTTTCACATGAGGAGTTTGAAAGAATAGCAGAATTTCTAAAAAATGGATAATACTGGAAAAATATGGAAGCCTAAAAATTATGTACAATCTATTTTTATGAAAATTTCGAATACAGATATCAAAAGAAATAAAAATGCAATACAAATTAAAAATAACGCATTCGTGCAAGTTGGGTTTTGGGAGGAAAAAATGGACCGAAAATTTAAAGTTATGGGGATATATTTAGGATTGTTATTTTTCGTTTCAATTTTGTTGATTTTGGTAACTTCCTTTTCTAACAATAAAATGGTTCCGTCTTATGATGTGGAATCGGAGAAACAGAATCAGATATATTTTGAAAAAACTATGGAGCAAAGTGTAATTGCCCTTACTGAAAACAATCGGGTTTTAAGAGAAAAAGTGGGAGAGCTGAATTCCCAACTAGAAGAAAAGAATAAATTGATAGAAAAATATAACAATTTATATAATGATGATGTTTTAAAACTTCAAAAAGCAATGAGTTTTTATATAAATGGTAACTTGAACGAGTTAAAAAATATTATTTACACAATAAATATTTTAAATTTAAATGAGGATTACTGTCAGACTTACAATACTTTGATAGAAAAATTGAATTAATAAACATTAGGAGGAAACAAAATGTTAGACATAAAATTATTAAGAAGTGAGCCGGAAAAGGTTATTGAGGGAATTAAAAGCCGTGGAGGAGAGCTTGACCTTACAGAATTTGCAGAAATAGATAAACAAAGGAGAGAACTTTTGCAAGAGGTTGAGGCCTTGAAAAATAAGCAGAATATTGTTTCAAAGCAAATACCACAACTTAAAAAAGAGGGCAAGGATGTTGCTCCCATATTTTCTGAAATGAATCAAATTAAGGAAACTGTAAAGGATATTGACGCAAAGGTTGCGAATTTAGATGAAAAATTGAAGAATATAGTTCTTACAATACCTAATATTCCTAATGAAAGAGTAGCAAAGGGAATTTCTGATGAAGATAATGTGGAAATCAGAAAGTGGGGAGAGCCGACAAAATTTGATTTTGAACCAAAAGCACATTGGGATATTGGGGAAAATCTTGGCATATTAGATGCGGATACTGCTGCAAAGGTTACGGGTTCGAGATTTACATTTTACAAAGGTCTTGGAGCAAAACTGGAACGTGCGGTATACAACTTTTATCTGGACTATCATTCAACTAACAGTGGGTATACAGAGGTTTTCCCTCCATATATGGTACACAGAAATTCAATGGTAGGTACAGGGCAGTTACCAAAATTTGAAGAAGATGCCTACAAGGTTGCAGGAACGGATTATTTTCTTATCCCTACTGCAGAAGTTCCTGTTACAAATATGCATAGAAATGAAATATTAAAGGCAGAGGAATTACCAATTAAATACTGTGCTTATTCTGCTTGTTTTCGTGCGGAAGCAGGGTCTGCGGGACGTGATACTCGCGGACTTATCCGTCAGCATCAGTTTAATAAGGTAGAACTTGTTAAATTTGCAAATCCTGATACTTCTTATGAAGAACTGGAATCACTTACACTAGATGCGGAAAAGGTTATTCAAGCTCTTGGTATTCCTTACCGTGTGGTAAGGCTTTGCACAGGAGACCTTGGTTTTAGTTCTGCCATGACATATGATATAGAAGTTTGGATGCCAAGCTACGGAAGATATGTTGAAATTAGTTCGTGCTCAAATTTTGAAGATTTTCAGGCAAGACGTGCAAATATTAAATTTAAGAGAACACCTGAGGCCAAGCCGGAATTTGTGCATACTCTAAACGGTAGCGGCGTTGCTGTTGGAAGAACTGTTGCATGTATCCTTGAAAACTTTCAGAATGAAGATGGATCAGTAACAATTCCAGAGGTTTTAAGACCGTTTATGGGAACGGATATTATAAAATAGAGATAAAACGGACTTTTTAAGTCCGTTTTTTAATAATGAAATGTTAAGGAGTAAAAAATGTCCAAAATCTTTATAGAAAAGATAAAAAGTGAATTGTGGGGAAATTGTATTAAAGTTTCCAATGGTGAAACAGAGTTTGTAGCTACAGTTGAAATGGGACCCAGAATTATAAGGCTTGGAAAGGTTGGAGGACCTAATGAACTGTTTGAGGATTCTACAAAAGGAGCTTTTGTGGAACACGAAGAACTCAAAAAATTCTGGGGGAAAAGGCGATTTTATAATATGGGGGGACATAGATTGTGGCATTCCCCAGAAAATATGCCTAAAACATATCTTGATAATTATAATCCTATTAAGTATGAAATATTATCAAATGGAATAAAATTAATATCAGATTACTCTAAAATAGGGCTTAGAAACACTATTGTAGCCACTATGGATGACAATGGGGAAATAACGATGGAACACTATGTCACTAATATTGGGGAAGGTGATATAGAAGTTGCACCATGGGCTATTACAATTTTTGCATTGGGAGGACTTGAGATAATTCCAACATCCCAAATAGACACAGGGCTTTTAAGCAATCGGAGGATTGTGGTGTGGCCTTACACAGATGTGACAGATAAGCGTTTCAAGATGGATAATAAGTATATTTATATGACTACGGATAGCTATGGAGATACTGAAAATGTAAATGCTTTCAAAATTGGTATTAATAACGTGGACGGTTTTGCAATGTATTTTAATCACAATAATCTTTTTGTTAAAAAATTTGACTATGATGACAATGCAAAATATCCTGATAACGGATGTAATTTTGAAACATATACAAACTTTAAACTTATGGAAATAGAATCCCTTGGGAAACTGCAGAATATCAAACCGAGAGAAATGGCCATGCATACAGAAAAATGGTATTTGTACAGTGATGTAAATAAACCGGAATCCACTGAGGAAGTTGACAACATTGTTGAAAAATATGTAAAAAAAGAAAAGGTGTGAGTTTCTCACACCTTTTATGTACTATTTAGTCATCAGCGATCTTAATTCTTTCAAGTAAATTGTGCTGTGCAAACGCCCATATTGCAGCATAAACGCATAGGATGATTGCAAGTGCTAAATTTCCATCAATAAAGAACCAAGCAACAACTACCGGTATCCAACCAAGATTATTCCATACAGGTTTTCTGAAAATAACGAACAATAGACCTAAAACATTAAATATAAGACCAAAAATACCTGCAAAGATAACATCTTCTATAAGACCTTTTCTTGTTTTAGTAATAATAACACATATAATTGCACTGATTATTGCCAAAATACCTGTTATTACAAGTATTTCTGTATTGTTTGCTAACCAGTTGCCAATATCTGAAAAGTTTGTTTTAAAATCCATTAAAGAGACCTCCTAAAAATTCTTGTTTCATACTATAGAATATTTTATCACAGAATATGAACTTGTGTCAATATTTAAATTCACAGTAATTATAATGAATATTGTATAAAATATACAAAAATATGAGTAGGTCTGTAAGCCGAGTTCTGTATTAGACAGCCATCTTTCTAGGCAGTATATTACTATACTACTCAAGCCACCCGTTGGGAATATGTGACGGGCAGTCATTCCCGGTCGGTGTTGCTCCGGATGGGGTTTACACGGCCGACCGATCTCCCGGTCGCCGGTGAGCTTTTACCTCACCTTTCCACCTGTACCGCATAGCGGTAGTCTATTTCTGTTGCACTATCCTTAAAGTCGCCTTCACCGGCAGTTAACCGGCACCCTTGCCCTGTGGAGCTCGGACTTTCCTCGTTGGGTAATATTCCAACCCACCGCGACTGTCTGGCCTACTCATATTTTATATAACTTTTGTTACGCAATGAAGTTATAACTTCTATGTCTTCAAAGCGGTTGCGTAAATATCGCGCAATTTTATAAATAATGGGATTTTCTGTTTCAAAATGTCCTGCGTCGATAACGTTTATCCCTAATTTATCAGCCATTTGTGCCTGATGATATTTTACATCTGAAGTAATATATACATCACATTCGGCAATTTTTGTATGTGGTATAAAATCCGCACCTGCACCGCCTAAAACAGCTACTTTGTTGACCTTATTACGTTTGCTGCCAACATATCTTACGTGTTCAATGTCCAAAGCCAACTTTACTGATTGAATAAGCTCCGATAGTGTGCATTCATCTACATAACCCGTGCGACCAAATACTCCGTCAAAATCAATAGGTTCAATATTTGATAAACCTAAGGTTTCAGCCAAAACCTGGTTGACTCCCTCGTCTGAACTATCGAGATTTGTATGCATTGAACAAACACTGATTTTATTTTCAGTAACACCTAAAAGTACAGGATCAGTAATTGTAGAGACACCTGACATTATTATGGGATGGTGGGTTATAATCATATCCGCACCTACTTCCAAAGCCTCATCAAGACCTTGTTGATCAATATCTAACATCACTAATATTTTATGTACTTCTCTTTCGGCATTTCCTACAAGCAGGCCTACATTATCCCATTTCTCTGCTAATTCTAAGGGTGCAAGAGCTTTCATAACGCCCAGAACGTCAGCGACTTTTGTCATAATCATCAGCCTCCTTTAAAAATCTTTCGTAAAGTTTCGTTAATAATTTGCTTTGTTGGCGAATTTTGGCATTTCCCGACTTGTTCATACCTGAAATTTGTTTTTTTAATACATTAGCACGTAATTTTATGTATTCGCCAAGCAACTGCTCATTGTTTTCAAAAAGCTTTATGCCTATGTGGTAGTGGAATTCATCCTTGTATTCTTCACTACCAGGTGTGACGATCATTATGTTATATATTTTCTCTTCTTCCTTCGCCAACTTTTCATCAAGTATTTTGAAATTGTTGCAGTGAAGAAATTTTCTTAACTCATAGCTACAGGTCATAGGTTGAATTATTAAATAATCTGCTTTTTTTGCAATACCAAGGTTATCCTCAAGAATATTACAAATAAGCTTGCCTCCCATACCCGCAATAACAATTACATCTGCATTTATTGCAGATTCCAGTCCGTTTGCAAGACAAGTAATTATTTTATTCTCTAGATTGTAAGACAAAATATTGTCGGCTGCAATTTTAAGGGGCCCCTTAACTACATCGCTTGCAATAGCCTTTTGGGCTATTCCTTTTTGTACAGCATATATTGGAATATATGCGTGGTCGGTTCCTATGTCAGCTAACAAATTACATTCTTTTAAGCAATCAGCAACACATTGTAACCTTGGGGTAAGACCTATTTTTTTCATTAGTCTAAATAATCCTTAAGCTTTTTACTTCTGCTTGGGTGGCGTAATTTTCTCAAAGCCTTGGCCTCAATTTGTCTAATTCTCTCACGGGTAACGTCAAATTCCTTGCCTACTTCTTCCAAGGTTCTTGCTCGGCCGTCATCAAGACCAAAGCGCAGTCTTAAAACCTTTTCTTCACGTGGAGTAAGAGTAGAAAGAACATTTGTAAGTTGTTCCTTAAGCAGAGAAAATGATGCAGCTTCAGCGGGAGCCGGTGCGTCATCATCGGGGATAAAGTCACCCAGATGGCTGTCCTCCTCCTCGCCTATTGGTGTTTCTAAAGATACGGGTTCCTGTGCAATTTTTTGTATCTCCCTAACCTTATCCAGGGACAAGTTCATTTCCTTGGCAATTTCTTCGGGATATGGGTCGCGCCCCAATTCTTGCAACAGTTGTCTTGAAACACGGATAAGTTTGTTTATTGTTTCTACCATATGAACAGGAATACGTATAGTTCTTGCCTGGTCTGCAATTGCTCGCGTAATAGCCTGTCTTATCCACCATGTAGCATAGGTGCTGAATTTGTAGCCTTTTTGATAATCAAATTTTTCTACTGCCTTAATAAGACCAAGGTTACCCTCTTGAATTAGATCAAGGAATAACATCCCGCGTCCAACATATCTCTTTGCAATACTTACAACTAGACGCAGATTGGCTTCGGAAAGTTGTTTTTTAGCATTTTCGTCACCTTCTGACATTTTTTGAGCAAGTTCATGTTCTTCGTCAGCGGTAAGCAACGGCACCTTACCTATTTCTTTTAGGTACATTCTTACAGGATCGTCAAGTGCAATACCCTCGGGAATTGTAAGGTCGATTTCTGTTTCTTCTTCTTTTATAGCTTCCAATTCTTCGTCAATGTTGCCGATAATTTCGATACCCATTGTTTCAATGTTTTCATAGATTGCATCTATTTGGGGAGGCTCAATTTCAATTTCCTCCAAAGCATCGGTGATCTCTTTGTAGGTAAGCATACCTTTCTTTTTGCCTTTTTCAAGCAAATCTCTGATAATGTTTTTTTTGTTATTTGTGGAATTTGCATCCTTATTGTTCGCTGCCATTATCTCCACCCTTTCCTTTGTTACTTAAAACTTCTTTTATCTGATTAAGCTTGTCTTCCGACGTCATTTGGTCATTCTTCAATGCGTTACGCAGGATTTTAGCTTTGTTGTAATTTAAAATAATTTGGACCGATTGTCTTGCGGCTTTTTCAGGGTCATCTATGTTTTTGTCGTCGTGCAATATTTCTGCAGCCAGTGCAACATCCGGCATTGATGACACAATTATTCTTGCATCGGGTTCTGCTCCGCTTTGGCGAATAGCCTTTATTGAGGAAAAAAGACGGGCTGTTTCCTCATCAAAATCTGCTTCTGCAAGGTTTTCCATAATGTATTTTGCTTGTTTTTTGTTGTAGCACATTATGTTAAGCACCAGTTTTTGAGCCTCTTTACATCTTGAACGTTCTAAATCCAAGGGTTTAGCTGTACGTATTGCGGATTGGGAACGAAAATTGCTAATTGATTTATTTTTGTCTGCGATTGCCTTTAATCGAGCCATTTCTGCAAATATACTTTCTGGGGAAACTCCTGTTTCCGCAGAAATTTTTTTGACATAAAGTTCCTGTTCCACAGGACTTTTTATAGTTATAAATTCCTTTGCAGCCAAGCTTACATATTCGGATTTTTGTGATATGTCATCAAGGTTGTACCTTGATTTTAATTTCATCATTTTATACTCTATCTGTTCTTGTGAGTCTGTTATTAATTTCCTGAAAGCTCCCACGCCGTTTGTTTTTATATATTCGTCCGGGTCCTTACTTCCTGACATAGTCAGAACACGTACACGCAAGCCATCTTCATTTAATAGCTCTATTGCTCTCTGGGTGGCTTTTTGACCAGCCTCGTCACTATCGTATGCTATGATAACTTCATTCTTGTGTCTCTTTATTATTCTTGATTGCTCGGGTGTCAGCGCTGTACCTAGAGTTGCTATTGCAGTGTTTATGCCGTGCTGATGTAATTGGATAACATCCATATAACCTTCAACAAGAATAAGATAATCTTCAGAAGAATTTTTTGCAATATTAAGACCAAACAGGTTATAACTTTTATTAAAAGCTGCTGTTTCCGGAGAATTAAGGTATTTGGGTTTGGAGTCATCCAGCACTCTTCCTCCAAAGCCAATAATGTTTTTTCGAATATCTATAATGGGAAACATTAATCTGTTGCGGAATCTATCATATATATCGCCATTTTCAGATTTACCTGCTACGCCGCTTTCCACGATTTCGTCGTCGGAAAAACCTTGCTCTCTCAAATGTTTCAAAAGCAAATTACCGTCGGGTGCATAACCTAAACCAAAATGGTTGACTGTAGATTGTACAATTTGCCGACGGTTTATATAGTCCCTCGCGGAAATACCGCAAGGCTCATATAACTTATCGTAAAAGAATCTACCGGAAATAGAATTTATTTTATATATAGTCTGTCGCTTTTTCAAGTTGTTTTCATTGGTCCCGCGGTCATCTTCCGGCAATTCCATACCACATTTTTCTGCCAGCAATTTTACGGACTCTACAAAATCCAGATTTTCTTGTTGCATTACATAGTTAATTACTGTGCCTCCCTTGCCGCAACCAAAACAATAGAACAACTGTTTATCCGGCGAAACTGAAAATGACGGAGTTTTCTCTTTGTGAAACGGGCATAATCCCTTAAACGTACTGCCTGTACGTTTAAGGCGAACGCTTCTGGAAATATATTCTACAATGTCGTTTTTGTCAATTAATTCTTGAATATAATCTTCCGAAAAATATAACGCCATCTTTTGTTTCCTTTCATAAAAATCGTAAATCAGCAATTATATATTTCGACACATATACAAAAAACCCTTTTTTTATTGCATAATTTTTTATATTATTATCGAAAAATTGCATTTATATACATTAAAACACAGTAAACGACTTTGGTACAAACAATTCTTTATATATGTGTACACAGTATGTGTCAGTCATACCTGCTATGTAGTCACACACATCCTGGTTAGGGTCATCCTTTATGTAGTCTTTTGGCATCTGTTCCGGTTTTTTTAAAAAGTAAGTGTATAGTTCGGAAATTATGTTGTGAGCCCTTTCCTCCTCGGCGCGTACAAAGGGATTCATATAGACTTCTTTAAACATAAAATCTCTTAATTTCATTAGCATTGAATACCCTTCGTCATCCATTTTTACTTCATTGCTGTGGGCACTATTTTTCACTACATTGTGTATCATAGAGCTTATTCTGTCTGACCTGGTGTCCCCGTAGTATTCTTTAAACTCCTTAGGAATATCCTCGTATTTTATAACTCCTGCACGAATTGAATCATCAATATCGTGATTGATATATGCAATGCGGTCTGCAATGCGTATAACCTTTCCTTCCGCTGTTTGAGGCAAAATGTCATCTGTGTGAGTGACTATGCCGTCTCGAACCTCAAAGGAAAGATTCATTCCTTCTCCTTCGTTTTCCAGAACATCAACCACACGCAGACTCTGTACATTGTGTTTAAAGCCGTAAGGGCATATTTTGTTAAGCCCTCTTTCTCCCGAGTGACCGAAGGGAGTGTGACCTAAATCGTGCCCTAACGCTATTGCTTCGGTTAAATCTTCGTTAAGACATAAACATCTTGCAATTGAACGTGCAATCTGCGAGACCTCGAGGGTGTGTGTAAGTCTTGTACGGTAGTGGTCACCTTCCGGGGTAAGAAATACCTGGGTTTTGTGCTTAAGTCTGCGAAAGGATTTGGAGTGTATTATTTTATCCCTGTCACGTTGGAATTCTGTGCGCAAATCACATTTTTCAACAGGAAATTTGCGACCCCTTGAGTTTTTGGAAAGAGTTGCATATGGGCTTAAAGTTGTTTCTTCCCTTTTTTCAAGCATTTCTCTGATGTTCATATAAATCTGTCCTTATTTTTTGATTTCGTCAATAATACGTTTAGCCATAGAGTGGCATCTTGATATTGCAAATTCATCCTCATTTGCAGGACGTTGTGCAGAGACTCCCATATGACCTGCATCAAAGTCCAAGTGCCCGCTGTTTATAATAGTCATACCATGGACTAAGGCCATGGTTTGCATTGCGCGGATGGTTTCTTCCTGACCCCCGAAACGGGAAGCCCCGCAGGTTACGAAACCTATGGGTTTTCCCACAAAAGATTTGGTTGCCCGATATCCGCGGGTTTTATCCCAGAAAGCTTTTAATTGCCCGGTCACATTGCCAAAGTAAACAGGGCTTGCCATAATTACGGCATCAGCTTTTACAATTTTTTCAAACGCCTTTTCCAATTTGGTTCCCTTGTAGCAGGCACCTTCACATTTGGACGCGCATAATGTGCAAAACGGAGTTTTTGAATCCATAACCGCTTCGTATATATTTATAGTTTCAATTTCTGCCCCCATAGCTTTGCAATCATTTAAAATTGTATTTATTAAAAACTGGCAGTTGCCGTCTTCGTTGTGACTTCCGTTTAGTGCTATTATGTACATTTTATAACCTCCGGATTTTAATTTTATATAGTATTATATACGGCATAAAGCCCTTAAATTCCTTTATTTGAACGTATTTTTGGCATTTTTTGTTTTTTTGATTGGTTTTTGGGAATTTTTTTGGTTAAATATACCTAATTTTTGGAGGTTTTTACTTTGATGTTTTTAATTAAAGTTTGTGTTGAGCAAATAATTGCTGAAAAAACAAACAAATTAAAAAATTTAAGTATTGACAGCATTTTTATAAAGTGGTATTATAAAAATGTATATAAATATCACTAATGTGGTTTTAAAAGAAATAAATATTGGGAGGAATTTACAATGACAAATCCATTCAGCTTGGAAGGTAAGATTGCTCTTGTAACAGGTGCGTCTTACGGTATCGGTTTTGCTATTGCATCAGGTATGGCTGAGGCAGGTGCTAAAATCGTATTCAACGACATCAACCAGGATTTGGTTGATAAGGGTATCGCTGCATACAAGGAAAAAGGCATCGATGCTAAAGGTTATGTATGCGACGTAACAGATGAAGATGCTGTTAACAACATGGTTGCTACAATCGAAAAGGAAGTTGGAGTTATCGATATTTTGGTTAACAACGCAGGTATAATCAAGAGAATTCCAATGCACGAAATGACTGCTGCAGAATTCAGACAGGTTATCGACGTTGACCTTAACGCTCCATTTATCGTTTCCAAGGCAGTTATCCCTTCAATGATTAAAAAGGGTCATGGTAAAATTATCAACATCTGCTCAATGATGTCTGAACTTGGCCGTGAAACAGTTTCAGCTTATGCTGCTGCTAAAGGTGGCTTGAAGATGCTTACAAGAAACATCTGCTCTGAATATGGTGAATACAACATCCAGTGTAACGGTATCGGCCCTGGTTATATTGCTACTCCTCAGACAGCTCCTCTTAGAGAGCCACAGCCTGACGGTTCAAAGCATCCGTTCGATTCATTTATCATTGCAAAGACTCCTGCCGGAAGATGGTTGGATCCTGAAGAACTTGCAGGTCCTGCGGTATTCTTGGCTTCTGATGCTTCAAATGCCGTAAATGGTCATGTTCTTTATGTTGACGGCGGTATCTTGGCATATATCGGCAAACAGCCTAAATAAGATTATAGTCAAATACATATGCTTTTGGGTGACAACTTGCCCGAATCGACATTTATATGACGCTTTCGGAACGGTTTTCCCGTTCCGAATTTTTCTGTAGATAGACAAAATATTAACAAAAAAGGAGATTCCGTAATGGATAAGGAGAAAATTATTACACGAATCACGGATTGCGGTATTGTTGCCGTTGTTCGTGCAGACAGTGCAGATCAGGCTAAGAGAATTACAGATGCTTGTATTGAAGGCGGCGTTGCTGCTATTGAGATGACATTTACAGTTCCTTATGCTCATAAGGTAATTGAAGAAGTTGCTAAAGCTTATGACCCTAAGGACATTATCCTTGGTGCTGGTACAGTTATGGATAGTGAAACAGCTCGTATTGCTATTCTAAGTGGTGCAAACTATATTGTAAGCCCATATTTTGACCCTGAAACAGTTAAACTTTGTAATAGATACAGAGTTGCATCAATGCCTGGTGCAATGACTATTAAAGAAGTTGTTGCTGCTATGGAAGCAGGTGCGGATATTGTTAAGGTATTTCCTGGAGAAGCTTTTGGTCCTAAAATTCTTAAAGCTATCAAGGGTCCTGTTCCTCAGGCTAAACTTATGCCTACTGGTGGCGTAAGTGTTGATAACGTTGCAGAATGGATCAAAAATGGTGCTGTTGCAGTAGGTGCAGGCGGTGCTTTGACAGGCGGTGCGAAGACAGGAGATTACGCTTCAATCACACGTATTGGTAAAGAATTTATTGCTAAAATTAAGGAGGCTCGTGCATAATGGCTAAAATAGTTACTATGGGTGAAACAATGCTTAGATTGTCTACACCTAACAATGAAAAATTTATTCAGGCAGACGAATTTGACGTTTGCTATGGCGGCGGTGAAGCTAATGTTGCGGTTTCACTTGCAAACTATGGACATGATACAGATTTTGTATCAAAAGTTCCTGCAAACCCAATTGGAGAATGTGCTGTTGCAGCACTTAGAAAAATGAATGTTGGTACTAAATTTGTTGCACGTGGCGGCGAAAGACTTGGTATTTACTTCTTGGAACACGGTTCAGCTATGAGAGCTTCAAACGTTGTTTATGACAGAGCTAACTCTGCTATTGCTACAGCTACTGCTGATGATTTTGATTTTGATGCAATTTTTGAAGGTGCAGATTGGTTCCACTTCACAGGTATTACTCCTGCAGTTTCAGACAGTGCTGCTGAACTTACAGAACTTGCTTGTAAGGCTGCTAAGGCCAAGGGAGTAAAAATCTCTTGTGACCTTAATTTCCGTAAAAAACTTTGGACAAGCGAAAAAGCTCAGAAGGTTATGTCTAACCTTATGCAGTATGTCGATGTTTGTATCGGCAATGAAGAAGATGCTGAAAAGGTTCTTGGTTTCAAACCTGGTAACACAGACGTTACAAGCGGCGATTTGGAACTTGCAGGTTACAAGAGTATTTTCGAACAGATGGTTGAAAAGTTTAACTTTGAATATGTAATTTCTTCTCTTCGTGTATCACATTCTGCATCAGACAATGGATGGTCAGCTTGTATCTACAAGAGAGATACTAAGGAATTCTATCATTCAAGAGAATACAGAATTCATCCAATCGTTGACCGTGTAGGTGGCGGTGATAGCTTTGCAGGTGGTGTAATCTGTGGTTTCTGCGATGGCAAGGACTTCAAAGAAACTCTTGAGTTTGCTGTTGCAGCTTCTGCTTTGAAGCACACAATACCTGGTGATGCTAATATGGTAACACGTGCTGAAGTTGATGCTTTGGCAGGTGGCGACGGTTCAGGTCGTGTACAGAGATAATCTGGTTTTTAATATAAGAAAATGACCTATGCTTAGCATAGGTCATTTTATGTTAATAAAAGGAGATTTTGTAGATTTTAATTACACATTAATATTAAACTTCGCTAATAACAACAATTTCTGTTACAACACCCTTATACATTCTTACAAATACCTTTTCAGGCTGTGCGTCATCAAACTTTGTGATGTAGCTTGAATCTGCTACTTTAACCTGTGATTTTTCAGTTTTGCTTGCATCATAAACATATACTTTTGCTTCTGAAATATCAAGGTTTGTTTCAGGCATATTATTTGCAACAATGTTCATAGAGTTAGCAAATTTCTTTGTAACTGTACCGATAATTGTCACCATTTCTGTTCCTTCAACCTCTGTCATAACTTCGATATCGTTATTTGCTCTGTTTGCGCTGTCGAACAATACAGTAATTTTGTCTATTTCACCCTTGGAGTTCTTCTGGTACTGTATAATATCACCAGTCTGTAGTACATTTCCGGACTTCTTCAATGTATCTGTGTCCTTTGCGTTAAGTGAAATTTCTTTACCATCCTGCAATGCGTATAGCTTGTGCACGGCGATGCCGTCTTCGTTAGATGCTTCAGCGACTCTTTTAACAATCGCAATTGATGAATCTGCATTTACCACACCTGTTGAGTTTTTAACTATGATTACGCTTGCTGTCAAATCTTCTGTCAAGTTGTATATTTCCACATCGTAGGTTGATTTATCTACGAACATATCCATTGTGCGGATAGAGTATTCTTCGCTATCTTGAGCGTCTGACGGAATTTCAAATATTAATGTTGATGAGTTTACGTTGAAACCGCCAAGCTTTTTAGACGCCGCATTGTATTTTGCGTTTTCTGACGCATAGTCAAGAGAGAATGTGTTCTTAAGACTTGTACCTGAGTTTTCGTTTACGGCTGCTGTGTTGATATAAGTGATTTCTCCTGCTGCATTTGTGTCGAAAGTTATAAGCTGAGAAATTGAATTGTTATTTGCTTCCTTAAGTGCGTCTATAATTGCCTCGCCTCTTAGAGAAGATGTGTTGTTAACCTTAAGTTTTGTCGCACCGTTAATAATTACAGTTTCACCATCTTTAGTAAACAATTCAAATTTAACAGTCGTGTCTATTGAACCGCTTGTTGCAGCTTTTACAAGGTAAGCATAGTTGCTGCCTGCCTTTGTCTGTGTGTCCACTGCTGCAATTTTACCTTCGATATCAAGGTAGAATGTGCCTTCGTCAGCAAGCTGCAAAGCCGGCTGGTTAGCCTGTTTGTAGTTTGATGCTACTTCGTATAATTCGTCACCGATTCTGTACTTATTGTCTTCAATTTCTGTAATTTTACCTGTTATTTTTTCGTTACTTACATATACCTTTATAACTGTTGCTTCAGATATTGTGTGAGAGTTTGCAGCAACTGAAAGTACATCCCATTCTTTAATTTCTTTTATGTCAATGTTTTTGCCGTCCTTATAGATGCCAAATGTCAGGTTTGTATCTTCAGGGTCCAAAGTCAAAGTCATAAGGTTAAATTTGTCAGTAATTCTGTTACTTGTCAGTGAAACTTCGTCAACAATAATATTTCTGTATTCTGTTACAAAAACATATTCGTAAACTTCGTCATTCGTTGTGTCAAGCAAAGTAATCTTACCGCTGTTTAGTTCTTCAAGCTGAGTGATGTCAAGCTCTACCACTACACCGTTGTAGAAAACAGTAGGATTAGCACTTACTTTTGCAGTTGTTGTTTTTTTGTCATTTTCAGGATCATTCCAGTAAGAAACTGTTGTGCTTGTAATAGAGTCAATGTTTTCTGCCTTTATTTCAATCTCTTCATTTTTGTTTTTGTTGTTGGAGATAAGGATAATATTGTCGTCACCGTTTGCTTCCTTTTGAACATAGAAAACTACGTTTCTTGCAATGTGCTGTGCTGCATCATGGTTAGTAGTGTATGTGTTAATTTCGCCGTCAACTTTAATCTGTACCTGATTATCTTTTAGTGAAGATGCACCGCTTAGAGTTGTTTCGGCTGTGCCCACTACCTGTCCGTTAAGCTTCTGTACATCAAGCTTGTTGAAAAGCAATGTTTTATCAACTACTTCGTAGTTCTCAAACGCACCGTAGCCTGTCTTTTCCATAAGGTTTATTGTAAGTGCATTAAATGCAAGTCGTGCTACGATACCTCTTGTTGCCACTGAGTTTGTAGCTGCTGATATGCCTCCCTTAAACAGTCCTGCTGAACCTGCTGTAACAAGGTATCCTGTAGGGAATCCGCCGTTTGATTTTGCAGATGGCTCGTAGCCCAAAACTCTCATCATAATTGTTACCGCTTCTGCATAAGTGATGTTGTCATCAGGTCTGAATCTGCCTGTGTCATCACCGATAACGTAGTTTTGCGCCTGTGATACATTAATGTATCCGTTTGCCCAGTGACTTGCTGATACGTCAGGAAAGTTTGCCTGTGTTTTGGTGCTTTCGGCAACATCCGTAAGACCTGCAATTGCTGTTGCTATTTTTGCAACCTCAGAACGTTTAATAGGATCATTTAGTCTAAATTCACCTGTGTCATCGCCTACCATAATGTTAAGAGCGTTTAAAAGTTCAACCGACTCTTCATATTCTGTGCCAATTACATCTTCGGGCAATGAAGATGCAGATACTGCAGGTATTGCTACCATTGCTGTAATAATAAATGCTATTGTCAATGAAAGTACTCTTTTAAAATTACTCATTAAATTTTCCTCCTTGGATATTTTTTGGTTTATAATGTTGAATAAATTCAGCAGGTTTACTTTTTACGCAACATTATGTCAACCACGAATACGATAATACATTATTTTATACCAAAAATCAATGATAAATATTTTCCATTTTTGTAATTTGTTATTGATATTTTAAATTTGTTATGGTACAATATATTGTAGATAGGTATAAAGACCAACTACAAATGGAGGGATAATAATGAAATTAAAAAGATTAATCTCACTGTTTATAACAGTTATGCTGGTTGTAGGATCAATAGCTACAGTCAGTGCAGCATCATTCCCTGATATTGAATCCAGACACAGCTGGGCGGAAGATGCTATTGACGATATGGTTAGCAGAGGAATACTTAAGGGTTATACAGACGGCACATTTAAGCCGGACAGAGCAGTTACTCATCTTGAAACTCTTATAATTGCTTCACGTATTATGGGTGTTGACGAGAGTCAGAATTCCGAATACAGAGAAGTTGCAGTAAAACAGTATTCTCCTGTTTTGTCAGCATATGATATTGACTACAAGGATGAAGTTGCATATTTGCTTTATTGTGGGGTTTTGACATCTGATGAATTGTCAAACTACATATCAAAGAGCACAAAGAATCAGCCACTTAAGAGATATGAGGCGGCAATATTACTTACAAAGCTTGTTGGTGGAGAAAAAGCTGCACTTTCAAATAGTGTAATTGTTTTAGATTTTGAAGATGCAGGGGCCATTCCTTCTTCTGCTAAGGCTTATGTTAAATATGTCGCAGATACCGGTCTTATGAATGGTGTGGATGACGAAAACTTTAGTCCTAACGGAGAGCTTACACGTGCAATGATTTCTACAGTTATGTATCGTGCTGAAAATTATATGAATGAAAGTACGGTTGAAGGTACAGTAGAGTCAAAGGGCAGAGAATCCATTACCCTTTCAGTAAAAGGCGTTTCCAAAAATATCGCATTACCTGAGGATATTACTATAAAGGTTGATGGCAAGGCTGTTGGTGTAAGTGATTTATCAATTGGTCAGTATGTAAGAGTACATTATGTTGGAAATAATATAAGATACATTGATGCAGTTACATCAAATCTTTATCAGACTGTAACTGGAGTAATCTCCGCAATATCTGAAGTTTCCGGCACAAAGAAGATTTCTGTTAAAAACTCCACAGGCACGCAGACATTTACTATAAGTCCGGATGCATGCAAATACCTAGTTAACGGAACAATTGCCACATATCTTGATATCGACAATGGTATGTATGCCGTTATGACAGTACAGGGGGGATATATTACAGAAATTTCTGTTGAAACCGGTGCAAAAAAATATTCAGGTAAAATTTCCGCTATTACAATTAACTCTGATGTGGTTTCTGTAAAAGTTAAATTGAACGACGGCTCAGAAATGGACTTTGTTTTCAATGAAGGGGCAGCTATTACAAGAAACGGAACAAAATCTGATGTTAATTCTTTGGCAATTGGAGATTCTGTAAATGTTACTATTACAAAAGGTGGCATCTCCGCACTTTCTGCTTCAAGCTCATCCAAGAGTGTATCAGGTACAATTTCCAAAATTGTAATTTCATCAAATCCTGAAATTACAATAAAAACAAGCACTGATGAAAAAGTTTATGGTGTAACTTCTTCTACCACATTTAAAGTAGACGGACAGACAGGTTGCACAATATATGACCTGCGTCTTGGCGCAGCAGCTGAAATCAGACTTGACAGCACAAATATTACATCTATTTCTACTCAGTCAACAGTTGCTACTCCAACATTGACAGGTGTTGTTACATACATTCATCCTACAAGCTATGTAATGGGTCTTCAAGTTGTTGATGCTGCAACAGGGGCAATAAATGATATTCAGACAGTTGTTAAATCTAATGTTAAGATTACAGACACAACATCTTCAAGCATATCATCATTCAAAAATATTCAGCCGGGAATGACTGTCGTTGTAGTTGGTACTTCTAATTACGGTGTTTATGAAGTAACACAGATTATTATAACAGCGACTATTGATTAATATAAATATGAAAACAGGTATGTTTTACATACCTGTTTTTTTTATCTGTATTGATTTTAAGTAAATTAAAGATTTTGGTATATTTCCTGTCTGTTGAAGTATATATTGTTCCGCAAAAACGCTTAGTTGATGTAACACTTCCTCTTCTGCTTCGAAGCTGAATATGTTCTTTTGGGGGGATGTACATATGTATTTTATAGCATCCAATGTCCCTTTGGATATGTTGGGAACCTTGTGACATTTTTCACATTCCGTTACACCATCGTCTGTTGAAAAATAGTGCAGATTCTCCAAACTGCCACAGTGATGACAACTTGTTAAATTGGGGGCAAATCCTGCTTCGCACATAAGACGAAATTCGAATACGGGTTTTACTTTTGTGTCAAAATCATTTTTCTGTACATAATATATGGTATTTAGTAAAAGCCGCAGAATATCTCCACAATCTCCATTATGCACGGATATAAAATTTGCAAGGTCACATATATAGTTTACCAACGCAAGCTTTTCGACATCATAACGTATGTCAAAAAAATCCATTTTCTTTTCTGCAGATATTATGTTATAGACATCACGGTTTTCCCCTTTTTTTAAAATAAAATCCGTATAGCAAAACAAGGAACATCCGGATCCCAATTTACTTTTAAAACTACGGACTCCTGCCCCACTTGCCTGAATCTTGCCATGGTCGAAGGTAAGAATAGTGAAAATTTTATTACCTTCTCCAAACTTGGTTTCTTTAATTATCATTCCTGAGGTTGTTATTTCCTTTGTCAATATTGTTCAAATCCCTTATTTTAATATATTCCAAAAAAGCTTCTATGCTTCCGGTGTGTGTAAAAAAATTCCAGGACAATAGTTCCAACATATAATCACCTCTGAATTTATGGTTAGCAATAAAGGTAATTATATTCTATGAAAAAAATTCTAATTTTGTTCCTTATATCCAAAATTTTTAAGCATCATATCGCTGTTACGCCAGTTATCTTTTACTTTAACCCAAAGCTCAAGGAAAACTTTAGAATGAGTAAATTTTTCAAGGTCATATCTTGCCTGAGAACCTATTTTCTTTAACATTTCTCCCTTTTTACCTATTATTATTGCTTTGTGGGAATCGCGTTCGCAATAAATTGTTGCAGTAATTTTAGTGAGATTTTTCTCTTCTTCATATTTCATAGCGTCTGTTGTTACCGCTATACCAAAAGGAATTTCGTCATTTAGATTACGCATTAGTTTTTCGCGTATGAATTCTGCGGCAATTTGTCTTTCCGGTTGGTCGGTGAGGGTATCGTCAGGAAAGAATTTGGGACCTTCCGGCAACTCTGATTTTATAATATGCAGAAGTTTTTCTATTCCGTCTTTTTTGAGTGCAGATATTGGCATAATTTCGCGAAATTTTCTATATTGGCTAAGCTGTGCGATTATAGGGAGAATGCTTTCCTTTTCCACCTTGTCTGTCTTGTTTATAACCAATATAATATTTTCACTTTTTATTGTGTCCAACACTTCCGTTTCTCTCTCGAAGTTAAAGACAGATGCATCAATAATATACAGTACAACATCAGCTTCATCGGAGCCTGCCGCCACTTCCTTCATCATAAATTTACCAAGCTTGTTTTTGGGCTTGTGTATTCCGGGAGTATCTACAAATATAAATTGACAGTCCTCTTGGGTAAGAACGCCTGTAATCTGTGTTCTTGTAGTCTGCGGTTTTGAGGAAACTGCCGCAATCTTTTCCCCCAATACTGCATTTAAAAGAGTGGATTTTCCGGCGTTTGGTCTCCCCATTATTGATATAAATCCTGATTTAAACATATTATCTCTCCTGTTAATCTCTTGTTATTCCAAGTTCGTTTAATATTTCGTCTTGTTTTACATACATTTCCTGCTCACCATTTTCGTGATCATATCCCAAAAGGTGAAGCATAGAATGTGCAGTCAAAAAGGCTACCTCGCGTTTTATACTGTGGTTATATTCCTCAGCCTGTGCCATGGCGCGTTCCAAGGAAATTACAATGTCTCCCAATTCGTACTCGTCAAGGTTTCCGTTTTCATCAAAAAGCGGAAACGATAACACATCGGTAGGAGCATCTTTTTGTCGATATTCAAAGTTCAGCCCATGTATTTCCTCGTTATCCGTAATAAGTACGCTTACATTACGTGGTTCAATATTTTCGTACTCAAAAGTTTTTTTAATTACAATATTTATTGTTTCTTCAAGTTCTGGGGTAAAATCAACTTTATTTTGGTTGTTTTGAATGTCTGTCATTTTCACGTTCCGCCTTTCTTTTGTCATCACGTTCGTATGCCTTTACAATAGCCTGTACGAGCGGATGTCTTACAACGTCCCTGTCTGATAGTGGGCAAAACTCTATATCATCAATATTTTTCAGTATTCTTGTTACTTCCTTTAACCCGCTTTTTTTACCGAATGGCAGGTCCACTTGGGTTATATCCCCAGTAATGATTGCACGTGAACCAAAGCCTATACGTGTTAAAAACATCTTCATCTGTTCCGGCGTGGTGTTTTGAGCTTCATCAAGTATAATGTAGGAATCATCCAAAGTTCTGCCTCGCATATATGCAAGAGGTGCCACTTCAATAACGCCTCTCTCCACGTACCTTTGGTAGGCTTCTACTCCCAGCATATCATAGAGGGCGTCGTGCAAAGGGCGTAAATATGGGTCTACTTTGCTTTGCAAGTCACCGGGAAGAAATCCAAGACTTTCCCCTGCCTCAACGGCGGGGCGAGTAATTACAATACGGCTAACTTCTTTCTTTTTAAGACTTGTAACTGCCATGGCTACTGCAAGATAGGTCTTGCCTGTACCTGCAGGACCTATACCGAAAGTAATTGTATTGTGTGCAATGGCGTCAATATATTTTTTCTGACCTAATGTTTTTGCTTTAATAGGTCTACCTTTTGATGTAATGCATATAATGTCCTTCTCCAGAGTGTAAAGTTTATCCTCCATATCTTCTTCAACCATGGATATTGCATATCTTACGTTTTGTTCGGTAATATTTTCATTATTTGCTGTCATACCTATAAGTCCCGATATGCACCGTTGGGCTTTTTCTGCGTTGCTTTCCTCACCGGCAATTTTTAAGGACGTCCCACGATGGACTATTTGCACATTGTAATGATTTTCAATTATTTTAATGTTGCTGTCAAAGTTACCGAAGATATTTAAAATTTGTTCAACATTGTCAACCTCCAGATGTTTTTCTGTTGTCATTAAGTTCCTCCTCCTGACCTATATCCTCTATACACTCAAATGTAACGGTCATTTTGTTATCTTTAGTTTCAAAGGTGCGGCTTATAATTTCGCTGTCCTTGTATAGTTCGTTAAATTCTTTTAAAAGGTGCTCCTTTGTCTGTTCTTCCGACAGCTTTGTTTGTTTAATTTCGTATTCTTCAAAGGTATATGTTTCTAACCATATGGGGAGAATTTTTCCTCCGCCCAATGATATATAATTAGTATAACTTAATATGTCGTATTTTTCAAATAAAATTTTATTTTTTATAAATAAATTTAATGAAAAGTTAAAAAATCTAATTTTTCTTTTAGTTTTTATATTGCCCGTGAGAACTTTTTCTTCAATATAATAAGGCAAATTAACTGTTTTTTCGTGCCACACCCTTGCTTTTATGTCTGCGTCGGAGTTGGAATACTTAATCCCTAAATATTTATTATCCGCCGCACCACTTACGAGCAACTGACCCTTATATACTACGTCTCCCTTCTTTACTGTTGCCGTACCGCTTTGTACCAATACGGACTCTATAACCCCGCTTTGCGAAGCAACAATATTGGAAGGAATGTTTTTGTCGAAATGCTCACGTTTTTCCTCTCTTTCTCGGATGTCAATGTTTACGGTTGATCCCATTCTGTTTACTGCCACAAAAGATACATCGTCCATATTTATCATTAAGTAGTTTTGTACGTAGTCGGAATCTACCATTATAGCTGGCATACCTGTGCGAAGACCTGCCATTTCTGCGCATTGTAATATGACTTTGTCTTCAATTTTTTCATTGCCGGTAATATCTATAATCCATACAAACTGTGTTAAAACCCAGATAATTATAAAAAAAGCCACAAAGCCTAATGCTAAAGTTTTTCTTTTGCGATGTCGATAAATAAAAAATCTTATTCCATACTTTTTATATATGTGGATTTTGCATTTTGAATTTTTGGCTATTTTTCGGATTTTCTTAAAATCGTTTATGTCGATATCGGCAGTTATGGTTGTTTTGGTTTTTCTGCGGACGTTCCACAGGTTTATTTTGTTTTTGGCACATAGATTAATAAACCTTTCCGGAAATAAGCCTTCTATTAATATGGATATACATCCTTTTAAATAATTTATTATTTTAAAAAACATTTACTCCCACCCCACGCTGGAAAATTTTCCGTCTATTAGAATGTCTGTATCCGTAATTGCATTTATAAGTAATTTTTCTCCTTTTAAACATAATATTTTCCCGGGGGTTTTAATTCGTATTTTTTCGTCAGTATATTCTAAAATACCCTTGTAATTTTCCACAATCACCTGATTGTCACTATAAGTGGTTATTTTAGAACAGTTGGAAATAACATCTTTTGGCATTTCAAGCTTTTCCGCAAATCTTTCCAGCCTGTTTTTTGTTTCCGCCTTGTTCTTTTTTCTCAATTCCACACACCTCCGTAATTAATGTATATTCTAAAAATATTTATTTAGCATAAATTTTAAGTACAAAACTTTTGGAGGATGCTTATATGAGGATATCCACTCTCCTTACAATTTATATACTTATGGGACTTGTGCTTATGCCGGAGCTTTGTATGGGTGCGGCAACACGAGGTATAGAACTTTGTATTTCTGTCGTTGTCCCTTCTTTGTTTCCATTTTTTATATGCTCTAAGATTTTGATAAAAAATGGATTCGCTCAAAGTGTCAGCAAGCCATTGCACTTTGTGATGCGACCCTTGTTTAATGTCCCCGGTTGTGGAGCATTTGCTTTTGTGGTAGGAATATTAAGCGGTTGTCCTGTCGGGGCAAAAACTGTTATGGATATGTATGCAGGCAATATGTGCACTCGCACGGAGGCACAACGTATGCTGTGTTTCTGCAATAACTCTGGTCCTTTGTTTATTATGGGTTCTGTAGCCATAGGTATGCTGGGATTCGAGGAATTTGGCACAATACTGTATGTATCTCACATTATGTCTGCAATTATAATAGGTATACTTATGAGTTTATATAAACGTCGTGAGATATTGAGTAATATTCCTAACTGCGTTGCAGAAAAAACACATGACATTCTGTCAAAATCAGTTTCTGAATCTGTGTCACTGACGGGTTATGTATGTGGTTTTGTAATATTTTTTGCCGTTGCAGTTGAGATACTTAAGCAATCGGGAATGGTAGATATAATTGCCCGTGGATTTGATGATCAAAATATAGTTGCAGGATTGATTTACGGAATGTGTGAAATGACCAATGGGATATCTGCTTTGTCCTCCCTGAGGATTACTCCCGCTTTATTGTGTGCAATATCATTTGTGACAGGATTTGGAGGATTGTCTATAATATTACAAGTATACGGAATAATTAAAAAATACAATTTTTCTATTTTAATATTTTCAGCCGCCAAACTTTTGCAGGGCGTAGTATCTTCATTTATAACATATTTACTGCTTACGTATTCTAATATAACGTTACCTGTTTTTGCAGATAAAACAAAATTCGGCATATTCAATCACTGGGCATTTTTAATAAACATTTTTGCAGTTTTTGGAATAATAATTTTGTTCTTGTCAATACTGTTTATAGTATGTAAATTTTTGCGGCGAGTGTAATATTTCTGTAATGGACATTTGAAAAACTTCCTATATAATAGACACTAAAAACAAAGGAGGAAAATTAATGGAAACTTTGCTTGAATATAAGGGAGACACAATGATAGTAAGGCTGACGGGAGAACTTGACCAACACTACGCATCCAGACTTAGGATGGACGTCGACTCCCAAGTGGCACACCGGGGCATACATAAAATAGTGTTTGATTTTTCAAAGGTGGGCTTTATGGATAGCTCCGGCATAGGAGTAATAATGGGCCGATATCGCCTTATGCAATCTGTAGGGGGCAGGGTGTGTGCTTTCGGTGTAAATCCACGATTGGACAAGCTTATAGAAATGTCAGGAATAAAAAGGATAGTTTCAATCTATGCAGACGAATCATCTGCACTACGAAAGGAAGGTTAATATGACATACAATAACAAAATGAAAATTCAGTTTTTAAACAAATCTGCCAACGAGGGTTTTGCACGCGTGTCCGTAGCTGCATTTGTGACTCAGATTGATGTTACAGTGGAACAGCTTGCGGATATTAAGACCGCAGTTTCGGAAGCGGTTACCAATTCCATAGTTCATGGGTATGAAGGACTTACGGGATATGTTACCTTGGAATGTGAACTGGAAGGCGATACTGTACATATAACTGTTTCTGATTTTGGACGGGGGATTTCCGATATAGAACTTGCACGAAAACCCTTATACACATCACGCCCGGAACTTGAAAGGTCGGGAATGGGCTTTACAGTAATGGAAACTTTTATGGATACAGTGGAAGTAACATCTTCTCTTGGATTAGGAACGGTAGTAAGGATGTCTAAAAAGCTTCAGGGGTGATATTTTGGAATACAGGGACATATTTGAAGCAATATCACTTGCAAAGGACGGAGACAAACAGGCAAAGGAATATATTGTGAATAATAATATGGGCCTTGTCTGGAGTATAGTCCGCAAATTTCTAAATAGGGGTACTGAGGCGGAGGATTTATTTCAGATAGGGTGCATAGGCCTTATAAAAGCAATAGAAAAATTTGACATATCCTTTGATGTGAAGTTTTCCACATACGCGGTGCCTATGATTATGGGGGAAATCAAAAGGCATCTTCGCGACGATGGTATCATTAAAGTTAGTCGAAGCCTAAAGGAACTAGCGATCAAATCAAAAGCAGTTATGGATAAACTTTCTAAAGAGCTCTGCCGTGAGCCTACTGTAAAGGAGGTGGCAGAAAACCTGCAAGTTTCTGTAGAGGAACTTGTTATGGCTATGGACGCTAATATTGCGCCGGAATCTATTAATGCAAAAATAGGCGATGACGGAAAAGAGATGGAAACTATACTTGGCTATGATGAGGATATGGAACAAACCGTTGTAAACAAAATTGCGATAAAAGAAGCTATGGCACATTTGAGTACACGAGAACGGCAGATTATAGTTTTGCGGTATTTTAAGGATAAAACTCAGTCGCAGATTGCGGCACAGCTGGGTATATCTCAGGTGCAGGTTTCGCGTATAGAAAAAAAGGTTCTTTCTCAAATGCGGAATAAAATTATTTGCTAATACAAATAATAATCAAAAAGCCATGAAAGGATTTTATCATGAAAAAAGATTTTACCCCCCAGGAATACAATAAGTACGTTTCCGCCATGTCTCCAAAGTCCAAGATTGTAAAAGACACAGTTATAGCTTTCTTGGTTGGAGGTTTTATATGTACCGTTGCACAGGTTATATATAATATAATGTTAAGTTATGATATTGCCGAGGAAATTGTAAAAAAAGCAATTCCTGTGATAATGATTTTTATTGGTGCATTTCTTACGGGAATTAATGTTTATAGTAAATTAGGCAAGTTTTCCGGAGCAGGGACTATCGTGCCAATTACGGGCTTTGCCAATTCTATTGTATCTTCTGCTATGGAGTTTAAAAGCGAAGGCTTTGTAACAGGACTTGCTGTAAAGATGTTTTCCGTAGCGGGGCCGGTAATAGTCTATGGGACAGTTACATCAGTTGCGATAGGACTTATATATTATTTATTATAGAATTAGTATACGGACAGTTACTGTCCGTTTTTTATTTTAAGAAAATAAGAAAAATATCTTGACAATTATAAATTTTTTTGATATCATATCCAAGTGTCCGTTTGGGCAGACTGGGTTTTAACCCTTGTTTTTTACCGAAATATTACATAAAAAGTGTTAATGTTACTGAAAAATTACAAGTTTTACAGTTATATTACAACACTTGACGAGTGAAAAATTAAGTGTTATAATTTAGTCATCATCAGAAGAAATTCTGGTATGTCGGCTTTTGCTGGCGCTTCTCAAATGAGAAAAATAAAAAAATTTTATAAGGAGGATTTTCAACATGAAAAATCTAAACAAGGTTTTAGCTATGCTTGTTGTATTCATGATGGTTGTTTCAACTGTTGCATTTGCATCTTTCACAGATGTTGCTGACACATCAAGCTACGCTACAGCAATCGACGTTGACGTTGACCTTGGTATTATCAAAGGTTATGACGACAACACATTTAGACCTGAAGGTGAAATTACAAGAGCTGAATTTGCAGCTATCGTAGTTAGACTTCTTGGTCAGGAAGCTCAGTCTGCAGGTGCAGCAGCTTCTACACAGTTCGCAGACGTTCCATCTAACCACTGGGCAGCAGGTTACATAAACATCGCTGTACAGGCTGGCGTTATCAATGGTTACGGCAATGGCAACTTTGGTCCAGACGACCTAGTAGAATATCAGGATGCTCTTACAATGATGGTTAGAGCTCTTGGTTATGAACCTGCTATCGGTTCTGCTGGTTACCCAACAGGTTACCTAACAAAAGCTGGTGATTTGGGTCTTACAAAGAATGTAAGCGGTACAAACGGTGTTGCTGCTAACAGAGGCACAGTTGCTCAGATCGCTTTCAACGCACTTGATGTACCTCTAATGACTCAGTCAGGTTACGGTACATTCACACAGTACGTAATCAACGATGGTTACTCAGCATCAAACGGTCAGTGGAATGTTAAGAAGACACTTCTTTCTGAAAACCACAGCACAGTTAAGGTTCAGGGTATTGTAAACAGTTCTTCTGTTGCTAATACAACAAACACAAATGCTGATGAATATGTTGAAGTTTCTATCACAAACTACATGAACAACAAGTGGGAAGAAGAAATTGGTAACTTGGGTGGCAAGGTATATGTTGGTGCAACAGATGCTGCTGACTTTGTAGGTAAGAAAGTTATTATGTTCATTGAATATAATGAATTCGAAAACAAGTGCACAATGAAAGCGCTTTACGAAGTTAAGACAGATACTCTAGTAATTGACTTGGCTGACGTTTCTGACATTTATGCAGTATATGACGAAGATGATGTACTTGTTGGTTATGAAGTTAAGTACTACATTTCTGAATCAAAAACAACAACAGTAACATTGTCTGCTGATACAGACTTCTATTACAATGGTATTCCTAATGCAGTTAATGCTAAGGATTGGGAAGATGCTGATGATATCGATGCTTTGAAGAAAATGAGCGGTACAATCGAGCTTGATCTTCTAAAAGATACAACAACAGATGGTGACTATGACACAGCTTTCGTTACAGCTAACTACATCTTCGTTGTTGACGAGGTTAAAGCTAGCACATCACGCGTTACAAACAAGCTTGAAGATGCTGAACTTGCTAGAATTCTTTGGAATGAAGATGAAGGCGACATCAAAGCTACATTAGTAGATGCTAATGGTAAGTCTATGGATTGGGCAGATCTTGAAGAATATGATGTCCTTTCAGTTAAATGGGTAAGAACTGCTGTTAAGAACATGTACGAAGCTAAAGTTATCGAAAACAAAATTGAGGGTTCAGTTGAAGAAATCTCTGGTACTCTTGGTGGTGATAACAGATACGCAACAATTGATGGTACAGAATACAAAGTATTGGCAGTTGCTGAAGATGATGAAATCAAACTTGGTGATGTTGGTACATATTACTTAGACGAAAACAACAATATTGTTTACCATAATGCTACAATTTCTAGAAACAATAATTATGCATATGTTTTGGATTTTGTTCCATACAATGGTTTTGATAATGCTAAAGTTAAGGCTCTTACAATGGAAAATGGTATAGTAAAGGTTGAAGTTGCTCCAACTATTACTGTATCTTATGAAGGTGAAAAGGCTACAAATGTTTCTTCAAGAACATTTAACATTGCTGAAAGAGATGCTGAACTAGCTGCTGCAATTGCTGAAGACTATGAAGATTTTGAAGTAGCTGACGTTATTGGCATGGTAGTTGCTTATAAGCTTAATGCTTCCGGCTTGATTAGCTCAATTGAAATTCCTTCCCCTGATGCAACAGATGATTATGATTACATGGTAGCTAATGTTCCTGCGGCTGAAATGACAAAATATGATCCAGATGATATGTCATTCAAAGTAGCAGGTAAAGGCACATATAATCTAACATCTGACACAGTTATCTTCTATGTTCCTGAAGATGGCGAAGAAGAAGATTTTGAAGTAGTTGCACTTTCTAACCTTGCTGAAGGTCAGTCATTGTCAGAAGTTGATATCTATGATATTGATGAAGAAGGTAACATTGGCGTTATGGCTATTTGGGGTGCTGACAACGACATCACAGGTTCTACAGAAAACGCTGCATTTATTACAAAGGTTTCTGAAGTACAGGATGAAGATGGTTATGATGTAATAAGAGTTATAGCTTATGTAGGTCTTGAAGAAGTATCATACACATGTGATGAAGGTGTTGCTGATGAATCTTATGTAGGTCAGTTGTTTGTTCCTTCATACAAAGCTAACGGTGATGTTAAAGAATTCAAGCCTGTTGCTGAAATCGACAATGAAGATCTCGAACTTAAGGGTTATGCTGGTCACTTAGAAGCTTTGAACACAGACAATGATGCTGATCTTGAAACACCTACAACTAACAAGAAAGTATATCTTGATGGTGATGCAGATGGTTACAAGATTGCAGGTGCTAACGTATATGTTTACGATGCTACATCAAGTGCTCGTAAGAAGTTTGTAGTTGGTGCTGATGCTGCCTACTTTGACTATGATAATGATGCAGAATATGGTTTATTTGTAGACGAAGACAATACAAACGTTGAAGTTGCTGTATTCTTGTATGAAGTAGAGGGAGATATTGTTGATGTAGTTTACTATATCTTTGATAGAGATGACTATGTTGGTGATGCAGTAGATCCTTTAGCATAAGAAATTGTTTAGATTTTCTAAACCTTTATAAAATTCAACCTCCGGGTTTTACCCGGGGGTTGTTTTTTGTTTAATTCATATAGTGTAATATTGTATAAAAAATACAATTTGTATTTCTTTGTTTTCATAACTATATATTGTGTAATTATTTTTAGTTTGTTTATATCAGTACAACATATATATTTTAGAAAAATGGAAAAAAATGGATTAAATATTACAATTGTGTTACAAATAAAAAAAATGCCAAAAAAGCTTGCAATCATCGCATTTGTGTAGTATAATTAATCAAGTGTGATATGACATTACGATGATGCAGGAGGTTGCAGGTTGGTGATTAACCTGGTTTTTCTGCGGAGATTGTCCAGTTTTTAAAGCCGGGCGCCAATCACAAACTACTTATTTCAACAGAATATTTATGCCCTAATTTTCGTTGTTGTTACGGCATAAGTATGTATTTTACTCAGTAGTTTTCTGCCCAGTTTTCCCCGAAGGTGAAATCTGGGTTTTTAAATGGCCCACTCGATACGCCCGGGTGAGTGTAAAGAATTAAGGAGGAAATTATAATGGCAGCAGTAAAAGAAAAAATCAGAATCAGACTTAAGGCGTATGACCACGTTTTAATTGATCAGTCAGCTGAAAAAATCGTGGAAACAGCTAAAAGAACAGGTGCCACAGTATCAGGCCCTATTCCATTGCCTACAAAGAAGGAAATCGTTACAATCCTACGTGCGGTTCACAAGTATAAAGATTCTCGTGAACAGTTCGAAATGAGAACACACAAAAGATTGATCGATATCTTGTCACCGTCTCAGAAAACAGTTGAGACACTAATGAGATTGGACTTGCCTGCAGGTGTTGATATAGAAATTAAGCTTTAATTTCTCAGATACCTCGGGTATTAGGTCATGTTTGCAGCAATCGCTGTAAACCAATAACCATATAGAAAGGAAGAATAGTATGCAGAAAGCAATCTTGGCTAAGAAACTGGGTATGACTCAGATTTTTGACGAAACAGGTAAAGTAATACCTGTAACAGTTATCGAAGCCGGACCAAACGCAGTTGTTCAGAAGAAGACTGTGGAAAACGACGGTTATGATGCCGTACAGGTTGGTTTTGTTGATCTTAAAGAAAAGAAAACAAACAAACCTACAAAAGGACACTTTGCAAAAGCAGGTGTTACACCAAAGAAATTTATCAAGGAATTCAGACTTGACGATGTTTCAAACCTAAACGTTGGGGATGAAATCAAAGCTGATATCTTTGAAGCAGGTGAAAAAGTAGACGTTGCCGGAATCACAAAAGGTAAAGGCTTCGCAGGTACAATCAAAAGATGGGGCCAGCACAGAGGTCCTATGACTCACGGTTCAGGTTATCACAGAGGCCCTGGTTCAATGGGTATGTGTTCTGATCCAGGTCGTGTATTCAAGGGTAAGAGATTACCTGGACACATGGGTGTTGAAAGAGTAACAATTCAGAACCTTGCAGTGGTTAAGGTAGACGCTGATAAGAACATCATTCTTATCAAGGGTGGTTTGCCTGGACCTAAAGGCGGTCTTCTAATTGTTAAAAATACAGTTAAAGGTCGTAAGTAGTAGGGAAGGAGGAAAACACAGTGCCAAAAACAACATTATATAATACAAAAGCTGAAAAGGTTGGCGAAATCGAACTTAGCGACGCTATATTCGGTATAGATGCTAACAAAGAAGCTATGCACACTATGGTTGTTATTTATCTTGCAGACCAGAGACAGGGTACACAGAGTACAAAGACTCGTACAGAAGTACGTGGCGGCGGAAGAAAACCTTGGAGACAAAAGGGTACAGGTCGCGCAAGACAGGGTAGCATCCGCGCTCCACAGTGGACCGGCGGTGGTGTTGCTTTGGGACCAAAACCAAGAAGTTACCGTTTTACAGTAAACAAGAAGCTTCGTAGATTGGCATTCAAATCTGCTCTTTCTACAAAGGTTGTTGAAAATGATATTATTGTAATTGACGAACTTAAGCTTGATTCATTCAAGACAAAGGAAATGGCTGCAATTCTTAAAGCTTTCGAAGCTGACAACGCTTTGGTTGTTACTTTGGGTAAGGACGAAAACGTAGTTAGAAGTGCTGCAAATATTCCTGGTATCAAAACATCAATGGCTGAAAACCTTAACGTATATGATGTTCTTAAATATAACAAGTTCATCGTAACTAAGGATGCCGTTTCTAAAATTGAGGAGGTGTATGCATAATGGCTAAAACAGCATACGATATTATCCGTAAGCCTATCATTACTGAAAAGTCAATGAATGCAACAGCAGAAAAGAAGTACACCTTTAAAGTAGACGTTAATGCTAACAAGATTGAAATCAAAAAAGCAGTTGAAGAAATCTTTGGCGTAAAAGTTGAGAAAGTTAATACAATTAATGTTCTTGGCAAGTTTAAGAGAATGGGTGTACACGTTGGAAAACGTGCAGACTGGAAAAAGGCAATCGTTAAACTTACAGACGACAGCAAAACAATCGAATTTTTCGAAGGTATGAACTAATTCCGGTCGGAATCTCAAAACTTAAAAAGGAGTGAAAAACAGTGGCAATTAAGAAATTCA
>JAZOOD010000014.1:0-8384 GCA_045654805.1 Clostridia bacterium
CCATTTTTATAACAATGAAAGAATACAACTAAAAACAAAACTGACACCACATGAAATGCGATGTCAGTATATTGCTTAAAGTAAATATTTTGCCATGGGTATCCTTTTTTGTGTTGTCTGCACAAAATGGTGCAGTTCAAAAAAGTTCGTCCTTTTTAAATTATTATTTATCCAACAAATTGCTAAGATGTTTTTCTATATCAATACTGATTTTAATTTTTTCCGACATACTGTAGAATGCAATTAATAATATAATACCCAAAACTATTGAGCCAAACATTATACCACAAACAGCCACCAGATTATTTTTAAACATCAGCAAGGAAATTAAGCCCGATACAACTATAACTCCAACAAGTAAAATCCAGGCGAAAACTTTGTAAAGGCCAACTAAGAATGAAAGCACAGGATATTTATCATATTCGTCCTCCCCTTCATATTCTTCAAAACTACTGTAAACATCATCAAAAGTAGGTTTTGAAACTTCTTGAACAGCAGGCTTTACCTTAGGTTCTGTTTTTCTTTTTGCCTCAACAGGTTCAGGCTGAATTTTTGCCTTAATTCTTTCTGCAATTATGTTTATGTACTTTTTTTCAAGCTTTCTACCGGAGGCTTCTGCCAATATAAGTTTTAAATCTGCAAGTTCAGTATCTTCATTATCGGTTACAATCTTATTGATAATATTTATAACCTCATCATCTGTTAGACTCTTTAAATTTTCATTGATCATCTTAAAAACCTCCATTATTTAAGTAAAATTTCTTTATCTGTACCGCATAAAATATGGCCTTTTACGGAATTGTAACTAAAGTCATTCATAATGATATTTATTGAATAGTTGTATAATACGTATATCCTAAGTCACCTAATTATTATGGCTGAATGTTGATGCCTTTGGCTTTCTGTCGAACATTATTCACCTATGATTTCAACATTTTCTGTAGTTTTTTCCTGTGCAGTTTCTTCCTCAGATTCAGCATGTTCTGTTAGGGCAACTCCCACAATTTTGACATCATCATCAAGCCTCATCATTGTTACTCCTTTGGTCACTCTGCCAAATGTGTTGATATCTGCAGCAGACATACGGATAATAACACCTTCACTTGTAATAAGCATAATATCGTTATTATCATCTACAATGTGGATACCTGCTACCTTGCCGGTCTTGTCTGAAATCTTATAGGATGTAACACCCTTACCGCCTCGAGCCTGAATTTTATACTCATCAAGGCTTGTACGTTTTCCAAATCCATTTTCTGAAACGACTAAAACCTCACCTTCGTCACGGCATACACTTATACCTACAACATAATCATCCCCGGTAAGCTTAATTCCACGGACACCACGTGCAATACGTCCCATTGGTCTTACATCGTTTTCATCAAATCTTATTGCGTTACCATTGTGAGTACCGATAATCAATGACTTTGTACCGTCTGTAAGAATTACATTTATAAGGTCATTATCTTCTTCAAGCTCAATAGCACGGATACCGCCTTTACGAGCAGTATCGTATTCTGTAAGAGAAGTCTTTTTGATAGTACCGTTTCTTGTCATCATTACAAGATACTTACCATCTTCAAATTCTTTAATCGGGATAGTAGCCGTAACCTTTTCATCAGACTCTAGTTGTAATAGATTTACAATTGCAGTACCCTTAGCAGTACGTCCTCCTTCAGGTATCTGATAAGCCTTAAGCTTATACATTCTGCCTTTATTTGTAAAGAACAGAAGATAATCATGGGTAGAACATGTGAGAATAGTTTCAACAAAATCCTCTTCTCTTGTCTGCAAGCCGATAATTCCCTTTCCACCTCTTCTTTGTGCTTTATAAGTATCTGACGGCAATCGCTTTGTATAACCGAAGTGAGTAAGAGTTATTACAACTTCCTCCTTCTCTATCAAATCTTCATCATCAATTTCATCATAATTATTTTCGATTTGTGTACTTCTTTCATCTCCATATTTATCTTTTATTTCAAGGAGTTCATCCTTGATTTTCTCCATAAGTACATCTTTGTTTGAAAGAAGATTGTTATATTCTTCACATCTTTTACTTAAATCATCATATTCTTCATCAATCTTTTCACTATTAAGTTTTTGTAACTGTGCAAGACGCATATCAAGTACACTCTGCGCCTGAATATCCGAAAAACCAAATTTGTTCATAAGTCTTTCTTTTGCATCATCATAGGAATTTCTGATTACTTCAATAATTTCATCAATATTTGAAAGAGCAATCTTTAATCCTTCCAAAATATGCATTCTTGCCTTTGCTTTTTCCAAGTCATATCTTGTTCTTCTTGTAACTATTTCTTCCTGGAAACTTATGAATGAATCAAGAACTTCCTTCAAATTCATTGTTCTTGGTCTTCCATCCTGAATAGCAAGCATATTTACAGAAAAACTATCCTGCAATCTTGTATATTTATAAAGCTGATTTAAAACTACTGCCGGATTAGCATCACGTTTTAAGAATATTTCAAGTCTTATTCCTACACGGTCTGATGAATGGTCATCAATGTCGGAAAGACCCTCAATTTTTTTATCCTTAACAAGGTCTGCAATAGATTCTACCAACATTTTTTTATTAACCTGGTAAGGAAGTTCTGTTACAATAATTGAGGATGTTCCGTCTTTATGTTCCTCAATTTCAGTTTTGGCGCGGATTATAATTTTACCACGACCTGTCTCATATGCACTTCTTATACCGCCTCTACCCATAATTGTTGCCCTTGTAGGAAAGTCGGGACCCTTGATATATGTCATCAATTCCTCAGTTGTTATATTAGGGTCATCTATTTGTGCTATAACACCGTCTATAACCTCCGATAAATTATGGGGAGGAATATTAGTTGCCATACCAACAGCTATACCGGAACTACCATTAATCAATAATGTTGGAATTCGTGTAGGCAATACAACAGGTTCTCTTCTCTTTTCATCAAAGTTAGGGGCAAAATCAACTGTATCTTTATCAATATTTTCCAGAAGAAGGTTTGCTATTTTGCTCATTCGAGCCTCTGTATAACGATATGCAGCCGGAGGGTCACCGTCAACTGAACCAAAGTTGCCGTGACCGTCTATAAGAGGATATCTCATAGAAAAATCCTGTGCAAGCCTAACCATAGCATCATATACCGAAGCGTCACCGTGAGGATGATATCTACCGATAACGTTACCTACGGTTGTAGCTGATTTAAAGAAAGGCTTGTCCACAGTTAAATGTTCTTCAAACATAGAATACAAAATTCTTCTGTGAACAGGCTTTAAGCCGTCTCGTACATCCGGCAAAGCACGGCTTACTATAACGCTCATTGCATAGTCAATAAACGCTTCCTTCATTCTTTTTTCAATATCTATATTCACAATAGTTTGGGTATCTAAATATTCTTCAAAATGTGAATCTTCATACTTTTTATCTTTCTTCGCCATTTTAAGTTTCATTCCTTTCGGGAAAAATAGTTTTACAGATTTTCCTTTAAAACTTTATACATCAAGATTTGTAACATATTGAGCATTTTCTTCGATGAAAATTCTTCTCGGCTCTACTTCATCACCCATCAGTATACTGAAAATCTGGTCCGCTTTTTCTGCATCTTCAAGTGTAACTTTTAAAAGTATTCTATTTTTAGGATCCATTGTAGTTTCCCAAAGTTCTTCCGGATTCATTTCACCAAGACCTTTGTAACGGCTTATATCTACCTTTGCATTTGGATCTCCGCCCTTTAATTCCTCACTAATTTTATCTCTTTCATCATCGGAAAAGGCTACCTGAGATTTTTTACCTCTTGATACCTTATATAGAGGTGGTTTTGCAAGATATATATGACCTGTTTCAATAAGTTCCTTCATAAATCTGAAGAAGAACGTAAGTAATAAAGTTTGAATATGTGCACCGTCTACGTCGGCATCGGCCATAATTATTACTTTATCATATCTTAGCTTTTCAATGTTAAACTCTGTTCCTATTCCTGTTCCCAAAGCCTGTATAACCGGAGTCAGTTTATCATTTCCATAAACTTTGTCCGCCCTTGCTTTTTCAACATTAAGCATTTTTCCCCAAAGTGGAAGAATAGCCTGATATTTGCTGTCACGTCCGTTCTTTGCTGAACCACCCGCTGAATCACCCTCGACGATATAAATTTCAGTCTTTGTAGGGTCCTTAATAATACAATCTGTAAGCTTACCAGGAAGAGAACTTGAACCTAAAGGTGTTTTTCGTGCTGTTTCTCTCGCTTTTCTAGCAGCAATTCTTGCACGTGATGCCATTAAAGCCTTTTCAATAATTGATTTTCCTACCTGGGGATTTTCTTCAAGAAAATCCGCAAGCTTTTCTCTTACTATTCCGTCAACCAATGAACGCATCTCAGAATTTCCAAGCTTTGTTTTTGTCTGTCCTTCAAACTGAGGTTCTTCAAGTTTTACAGACACTATGGCAATCAACCCTTCTCTTGCATCTTCCCCGGTTAGTTCCTCATTATCTTTAATTAATTTATATTTTCTTCCATAATCCACAAGAACTCTTGTAAGAGCTGTTTTAAAACCTGTTTCGTGAGTTCCTCCTTCTGTTGTACAAATATTATTTGCAAAGGATTCTATAACTTCATCATAACCGTCATTCCACTGCATTGCAACTTCAGCAATACTTCCGTTTTTCTCACCGCTTACATAAATAACTTCTTCATGTACATTTAAAAGTGTTTGTTTTCTTTCTTTTTTTGCATCAAAAAGGAATGAAACAAAATTTTTAATACCACCCTCATAATGAAGTTCACTAATGGTTTTTGTTTCTGTACGCTTGTCTTCAAGAATTATCTTAACACCTGCATTTAAAAATGCCTGTTCTCTCAACCTTTTAAGTAAAATTTCATATTCAAATTCCAGTGTTTCAAAAATTTTGTAATCTGGCTTAAATGTAATTTGAGTACCATTCTTACTACTATCCCCAATAACTTTAAGTTCTGTTACTGCAGGACCTCTTTCATATCTTTGATGGTATATTTTACCATCCTTATGAACTTCAACCTCAGTAAACTCAGATAATGCATTAACAACAGACGCACCAACACCATGAAGACCACCGGAAACCTTATATCCTCCACCACCAAATTTTCCTCCGGCGTGAAGAACTGTAAATACAACCTCTACAGCAGGTTTTCCAGTCTGTGCTTGAATACCTACAGGAATGCCTCTTCCGTTATCTACTACGGTAATACTATTGTCACCATTAATAGACACATATATTTCATCGCAATATCCTGCCAAAGCTTCATCAATTGCATTGTCTACAATTTCATAAACCAGATGATGCAAACCTCTTACATCTGTAGAACCAATGTACATACCGGGGCGCTTTCTTACCGCCTCAAGTCCTTCAAGAACCTGAATTTGACTTGCTTCATAATTGTTATTTTCTTCCAAAATTATCATTCCCTTCCCAAGGTTGATTTTGTCTCGAAAATTACACTCCAATATGTGTAATTTTCTTTGTATAAATTACTTTATTTTTCTCTTGAATATCTTCCCTGTAAGGTTACAGGTGATATTGGAGAAATATATACTCTATTTTCTCCTTTATATTTACATACCACTGCTGATTTAGGTAATTCCTCACTTACATTTATAACATACCCTTTTTTTTGAGCATATGTTAAAAAATCTCGTGTATTTTTAGATGTGGTAGTCTTATCCATATCTATAATTGCAATAATATCTTTAATATTAACAACTATATTACTTCCAAGGTGAATATACACAAATATCCTTCCTTTTAATTAAATTTATTTTTAATATTCTCAATATTTATAAGATTAACATTTGGAATATTTCCAAACAAATCCTTATCTGTACAAGTAATTATAACCTGTATCCCTTTAACTTTATTAAGTACGAATTCCCTTCTGTTCTCGTCAAGTTCACTTAAAACATCATCTAAAAGCAATACAGGTGTTTCTCCCATATCATCTTTTATAAGTTCTGCCTCTGCCATTTTTATTGCCAAAGCAATTGTTCTTTGCTGGCCCTGAGATGCATAGAATTTTGCCTCATTACCATTTAAAATTATTTTAAAATCATCTCTATGAGGACCTGTTAATGACATTCCAAATTTTTTTTCTCTTACCAAATTTTTATTTAATTCTTCTTCAAAAGCTTTTTTTATACTTTCTTTATTCTTTAAATCAGTTATTTCAAAACCACAATCATATATTAAATCAATATTTTCATTGCATATATTAAATATTATTTTTTTAATTTTTTCATTTAATCTTTCAATAAAACTGTTTCTATACCATATTATATCTGTACCGCTTTCTACAAGCTTTTCATTCCATACCCAAAGCATTTCACTTTCAGGTTCTTCTTTTAATAATTTATTTCTTTGTTCTAAAATTTTATAATAAGAAGACAGGGAATGAAAATATTTTTGCCTTAATTGACAAATACCTAAATCCAACATTTTTCTTCTTGTTCCCGGAGAACCTTTTACTAATTTTAAATCTTCAGGACAAAAAATTACTGAATTAAGATATCCCATAAGCTGACTTGTTTTATTTGCTACAACTCCGTTTATTTTAATTCTTTTCTTTTTATCACTAAAAAAATCTATTTCCGCTTCGTTTTTTCTTCCACGAGAATAAAATTCTAATACAATTTTTGAAATTTCTTCATCAATCTTTATCATTTCTGATTCTTTTGCTCCGCGGTGGGATCGGCCGGTTGACATAATGTATATAGCTTCTAATATATTTGTTTTACCTTTAGCATTTGGTCCATAAATAACATTAGTTCCTACTTTAAATTTAACATGAGCTGATTCATAATTTCTAAAATTTGAAAGAAAAACCTGTTCAACAAACATTAATTATTTGATCTCCTACCTGAATTACATCTCCCGGACGGATTTTTTTTCCCCTTTGAATAGCAACCTCACCATTTACAGTAACTTCCTCTTCAAAAATAAGTATTTTAGCATCAGAACCATTACCTACTATACCTGCAAATTTCAAAAGTTGATCTAATTTTATATATTCTGTGGTAATTTTTATATCCATAACTTGCCCCTTTTAAACACATATGGGGTCGTGCTGCCAATCGGCACGACCCATTTTATTTTCTATTCCGTTTTCAACCTTACAGGAAGTACAATATATTTGAAATCATCACCATCTGTAGGTGAAATCAAACATGGGCTTGTAGATCCTATAAAACTAAATTTAATTTCTTCTGTACTTACTGCCTTAAGAGCATCTAGTAGATATTTATTATTAAATCCTATTTCTATAGAATCTCCTGCCATATCTACAGGAATATATTCTTCTACTTTACCTATTTGAGTTTCACAATTAATTTTTACCTCAGCATCTACAATATTCATAATAATTGGAGATTTTGTAACTTCACTTGTTATAATTAGTGATGCTCTTTCAACAGCTTCAATAAAAGATTTTACATCTGTTTTAATAGTTGTTTTATAATCAGAAGGAATTATTTTCTTATAATCTATATAATCTCCTTCTAAAAGTCTTGAGGTAAATATAACATTATTAAATTCAAAACGAACATTCTTTTCGGAACAATAAATTTTAACATTTTCATTGCTATCATCAATTATCTTTATAAGTTCATTAAGTGATTTTGAAGGAATAACTAAAGCAACATCACCCAAATAACCGCTTACTGTATCATACTCGCAAGTAATTTTTTTATAAGCTAGTCTGAAACCATCAACAGCTACCATATTTACGTTATTTCCGGAAGCTTCTAAAAGGCAACCCGTTAAAATCATTTTAGATTCATTGGTTCCTACAGCAAAAATAGTATGTCTTACAAGCTCTTTTAATTGTTTTTGAGTTAAAGTAATATCATATTCCACATCAAACCTGTTAATTTCTGGAAATTCAGCTGCTTCGATTCCTGTGATATTAAATTTTGAATTACCACATTTAATATTAGTAACATTATTTGAATTTACCTCTATAGAAACAACATCTCCTGACATTTTTCTAATAATATCACCAAAAAGTCTGGAATTAACTACAATACTTCCTTCTGTTTCTATTTCAGCTTCTAAAATACATTCAATCCCAATCTCAAGGTCATTTCCTGTTAAAATAACTTTATTATCATAAGCTTTAATAAGCAAACCTTCTAAAACAGGTAAAGTTGAACGGGTTGCTACAGCTTTTTGTGAAATATTTATAGCTTCTGTTAAAGTATTTCTGTCACAAGTAAATTTCATTTTAATCGCTCCTTAAATAAAAGAATAATATATATAATTAATAGTAATTATAATAAGTGGTGTTGATTATGTTTATAACTTTAATTTTTATGATTATATCAACATAAATTTATTGTTATTATTTGTGTTGATAAATAATATC
>JAZOOD010000015.1:0-5097 GCA_045654805.1 Clostridia bacterium
ATACATTTCTATGATTTCTTTTTCGTATTTTTTTATATTTTGATATTCTCTTGGCATAAAAAATCCCCCTATGGTAGTTTATTATATTCTACCATAGGGGTCCTATTTTTTCTATTGTCCATTTTTACTGGACCTGTTCAATAACCATCCTCCTCTTTCATTTTTAATTAGATTGTTTTTTATTTTTCCTTTTCCTCATATATAGCGCAATTCCACCGGCGGCTGCACAGGTAACACCAAAGCCTGCTAAAGCATCAGCATTGGATGACACTTCTATTTCTACCTCTTCCTTTACGCCATTGACAGTACTTACCGTTATGGTAACTGTGCCTGTTTCTATTCCTGTCAGCAAACCATTTTCGTCAATAGTCGCAATAGACTCATCACTAACTGACCATTTAACTTTTTTATCTGTGGTATTATCAGGTAAAACTTCTGCCTTAAGCTGAATTTTTTCACCTTTTTTCAGGTTATAATTTTCAAAATTCATATCATTTACTGTTATATTTATTTTTTCTGCTAATACAGGTTTAACCTCAACCGCAAAGGAGTCAATAAGTTCTTCATGAGTTGCTGAAATTATTGCCTTTCCCTCAGATATTCCTGTTAACAATCCATCTGCAGAAATTGTAGCTACATCATCATTATCTGAAGTCCATAGAATAATTTTATCAGTTGTATTTTCAGGAATAAATGTAACATTTAGCGATTGACTATCACCAACAAAAATACTTTCCAATTTATTCTCTACAACAATTTTTTCCGCAAAGACCTCATTAACCTTCACCGTGAATCTAGTTGTTGTTCCACGGCTTGTTTTTGCGCTTATGGTGGCTGTTCCTACTCCAACAGCAGTTAATTCACCTGAACTGCTAACAGATGCTACAGATGGATTATCAGACGACCAGGTTATTGAACTATCTACCGCATTTGATGGATACACTTTTGCTTCAAGTTTGACTGTATCCCCTGCATTAACGGTTGTGGGAACGTTTACAGCATTAATTTTTGTAGCATATGTAGTAGTACTCATAGTTGTGCTTGTAGAAGTTGAACCTCCTTTATATGGACATACACCATTTTTATGCAAATGTGCAGGATAGCCTCCGCAATGATAGTGATAACTTCCAAGACCACTTTTATTTTTGTTATCCTTATGGCCACCACTGGAGTCTGTTCTTCCACTATGAGCAAAAATCATAAATGGTACGGTTAATATTAAAATGCAAATTGTTATTGTTGAAATAATTCTTTTTATCATTATTTAATCTCCTTTTACACTTTATATATTAATATAACAATATAAGTTAAGTCAATTATTCAAAAAGTGAGAAAAATATAAATTTTTCGACATTATTTTTTTAAAACTCAAAAATACGTAATACATTACGTAGACAGGAATAAATTCGCATGATAAAATTCTTTCAAAAGAGGTCGAAATATGTCGATTGTATAATAACTTCAAAGGAGAGTCAGCATGGAAAAAATTAAGTTAATGGTTATTGATGACAACAGGGAATTTTGCCGTCTTGTAAGAAATTATACTGAAATGGTCAATGAGGTGGAATTTTGTGGAGCTGCATTTGACGGAATATCTGCCTTAAAGCTTATAAGAGAAAGAAAACCAGACGTTATACTTTTAGACAACATAATGCCGGAATTGGACGGTATAGGTGTTATGAATCATCTTGGGAATTTTGAAAAAGAAATAAGACCAAGAGTTGTTGCAATAACCGCATCACCTACCAACACTTATGTTGCGGAAATGGACCGTTTGGGTGCAGACTACATAGTATCACGCAATATGGATATTGACGAAATGATTAACAGGTGTGTTTTAGTGGTTAATAACGTAAATGAAATAAAAGAAACACATAGTGGTAATTTAGAGGATATGGTTACAGAATCAATATGTACATTGGGTATTCCTGCACACCTTAACGGGTATGGATATATGCGTACATCAATTGAAAAAGTAGTTACAAATCCTGATAAGATACATTCTATAACAAAGGAGCTTTACCCAGAGGTTGCAAAAGCACACAAAACATCACCAAGCAAAGTGGAACGTAACATAAGGAATGCAATAGAAATAGCATGGAAAAAGGGCAACCAACAGGCATTTCAAAGAATATTCGGCACAACATTAGACTTTTCAAAACCCAAGCCTACTAACAGTGAATTTATCGCAATGGTTGCAGACAAAATCAGATTATCCATGAAAAATAATAAGAAAGTTATACACTAAAAAGTGAAAAGCCGGAAGCATATGCTTCCGACCTTTCGAGGTTTAAAAGTGAAGTTTTCTGTTTAACGAATGTATGAATTAGAAGTATTACCAGATTCTGTTACTCCATTGTGATATGTATAATGGTCAACATAAACTGTAACTATATCACCAGTTACAACTGGAACATTTATCTGATTAGTAAATGTTTGACAATCTGTATCACTGTATCTCTTTGAGGAATATACAGAACCATTCTTGTAAATAGTTACATCGTGGTAAATCTTATCAACATAAGTAAATGCGCTTGTTGAAACTACAACACCTACGTAATTTGAACCATTAGTAAAAGTCAAACTACCTGAATAATAGTACATAGAATATGGTGCAACATATTCTTCACCAATTGCTTTGGCATCTGCAAAAACTGTACCCGAAACAGCCAAACTGCATATGACACCAAAAATTAATAGGGTTTTTAAAATTTTTTTCATTTTAACAACATCCTTTCATGTTTATTTACTAACAATAAACAATATTAAACCCCATTAATCTTCAAGATATTGCAAATTTTTTAAAATTTTATTAAAATCATCTTTAGGGATATTTGTTAGCATACTATAACTTAAATCATCCGAATTCCAATATGCTGCATGCATGGTTAAACCAACTTCACTTATCATTTCAACAATATGACAATCCATATCCAAAACTTTATCTTTTCTCATATTATATTCATTATTTTCGGTCTCAACGTTTTTAGTATCCTCATTATAATCGGCCTTTGCACTTAATGAAATCCAATATACATCACCCTTAAAATACAAATCCAAAAAATCATTTCCATCTACAACTCTTTCAAGTTCCATACCTTCAGGTAACCATCCAGGCACTATAATTTCATCTTTGTCTTCAAAATTAACTATATTGTTATAATCTTCAAACACAAGTTTTTTAGTATTTAAGTTTAAATCTGTTCCTGTAAGGCTCATAAAAGTCTGATGCAGAAATGTACGGAATGCAAAAGCATTAGAGGAATACGCTACCACAAGGATTAAAATTGCAACCAACGGTATAACCAATTTAAATGGTAAATTTTTCTTTTTATCCCTGTTAATTTCTTTCATTATATTATTATAAATATTGTCTTTTTTTCTGTCCATTATGCGGATATCTTCTTCCGTCATTTCAACTTCCGGTTCATAATCTGCAGCATTTTTTGCATATTTATCAAAACCTTCTTCAAGTAATCTTTCAAATACCTTATCATTTCTATCCATTGATTCCTTCATTATTAATCCTCCTTTCGCTACCATAAAGTTTTGCTCTTAAAAGCTCTCTGCCTCTTGACAGCTTGGTATACACTGTTTTTATACTCAACCCTGTAATATTTGCTATTTCCTCCGGTGTCATTTCAAGCTTATATCTATAGAACATTACATCTCTATAAACATCACCTAATTCAACTATCTTTTCATATATGTACTGCACACCGGCATCATCAGCAACTATGTCAGACGGGTTTGCTGCCCTGTCGCTTGCAATTGCAAACAAAGTATCATGGTCTATCTCGGAAATATTAGGATTGATTTTCTTATCTTTATTATACTTATTAATTGTAGTGTTTATAGATACTCTTGCAACAAATGCTTTTGATGCAACTCCATCTTCCAGGTTTATAGAATCAAGCCCTTTCCATATTCTAAGGAATATTTCCTGTACCATATCGTCCATCAATCTATGATCCTTTAAAATACTATGGGCAATTTTATATACGTATCTATAATATTTTTCATATACAATATCAAATTTTTCTTTTCTGCTTATTTTTGCATATGGTTTATTTACAAAAAGCAAAATATTCACTCCTCTTATGTCAATACTTATCTGTCGTTGAGTATGTTGGTACGTAACGAATCCTTAGTTGCTTTTATTATATCACATATTGTAAGCAATTCGCAAGATGAACAATCTTCTAAAAGCTCAGAAATTTTACTATTCATAACCAATTTCTGATTAGGCAATCCAGTCTCTGCACTAAGCATAACATCCAGTGGTAACTGAAGAATTTTTGAAATATTAACAGCTACTTCAAAACTCATATGTGTTTTACCATGTTCAATGTTACTTAAATGCACAGCAGAAATATTAAGCATTTCTGCCAATTTTTCCTGTGTCAGGTCTACCGCAATCCTAGCTTTTCGTATTTCTTCACCTATTCTTTCATAATTCAATATAACAACCCCAACTTTCTACTTATGATAATCTTATTATAAAAATTTTGCCCAGAAGTTAGAATAAATTGTATGCTAATATTTAAATTATAGTTTAATATACTTTTGTATAAAAATATATTTTTTAAAATTATTTGTTGAATTTTGAAGATTTTTGCCACTTAATTATGTTTATTAATATTTGGGTATTTATATTTAAATGAGAATTATCTATTGTAAACGGTTAAGAGGGTTAAAATGCCGGAAAATAAAATATTGGCAGAAAATCTTAAAAAAATACGTAAGAATATGAAAAAATCTCAAATGGAATTTGCCGCTGAATGCGGAATAAGTACAGAAATATTAAGCTTAATTGAACGAGGAAAAACTGACCCAAAGCTAAGCACTATACAAAAAATTGCTGCCTATACAGACTACACGGTAGCAGAATTATTTATAGAAAATGAAGGAGAAACTGAAAATGAACAAAATTCAAAAACCCGAAGACAAGATTGAAACAAAATCAAATATTCGGCTGAAAATCAGATTTTATATAATTTCATTGTTTTTATTGTTTATGCTTATATTAGTTCTTACAATTGATATACCATTATCATTAGAACCCAAAATAAAAGTAATTGGATTCCAAGCACCTTT
>JAZOOD010000016.1:0-38131 GCA_045654805.1 Clostridia bacterium
CTTTTTGAACAACCACGCAATAGCACAAAACACCGCCAAAATGGCAATCATAATAATATCAGCAAAATTCATCGTTACATCCTCCGTTTTTCATCTTTTTTCTTTGTTTTTCTGCCTCTTGTTTTTCCTTGACATTCTTTATCCACGCCATCACACCGCACTCCGTACCGCATATCGCAAACACACAGCCTATAAGCGTTGACGGCTCCGAACCACCCGTGATGCAGAATATCACAAGGCAAATTGCAACGAAAATCAATAAAAAAATCCCAAGACACAGCAAAATCAAATCCATTGTCTTAAGCTTCTTTTTTCTTTTTTTTGGCATCATTCCACCACCCCGACATCAGACACAAAGTCCGACGGCGAATATACAGGGGTTGCGCGGATTTGAAGCACTTCGGAAGATAGAATTTTTCCCTCTGCCGTAAATGTCAGCACGTCACCCTTTTTGATGCCAATTGATGTTTGTGCTGCATAGGACGATATATCGGACGAAAGCGTTTTGGGAATTGACACCGCTTTAACCCCATTTCTTAAAATAGTGATTTCTACCGTTTCTGACGGCATAACACTTGCAGCATTGGAAATTTCAAAAGACAGTCGTATGGAGATTCTTCCGCTCGTGTCAAATTTTATCGCATTTTTATAATGCGTCAAACCTCTAAGGACAACATTTCCAATGCTTTCGCTGTTGGTAATTTTATCCACAGTCAAGCTCTTTTGGAAATACACTTCTTCGCTCTCGACAAGTCTCCAACCGTCCTCAAAGATTCGGTCTAACGGCTTAAAATCGGGAGTTCCAAGCGTACTGTTAAGAGCCACTTTTGCCATCGCCCAACTGCTCATAATGATACTACCTCCTTTATGCTTCCATCTTCTTCCATTGTTGTTGTTTTCGTGATTGTCTTTTCACCGACGAAAGTCTCAACAACCGCCGTGTCGGTAAACGTTGTCGTTCTTACATGACCCTCATCGTTCGTTTCAACGATACTTCCATCTTTATTAAATGTAATTATGTTCGTAATGAACCCTTGAATAGCCATCATATTTTTGCGATTCAACGGCGTTCCGCTTCGCTCACTTGTTTTGTCAATAAATTCAATCATTTTGCTCCTCCTCTCCACACTCATATGCACCGCACTCTCTGTAATAACTTTTAATTTCGTTAATCATTATATCAAGGTCGTTGAGCATATATTCTACTGCATTTATCGTTTGATATCGGAAATAATTTCTATCGGGTATTTCAGGGGTGCTTGTATGTGTGAAATATGCTTGTCTGAGCTTTTGAAGATTGTCAAGTATTCGGTCAAAATCTGATGGTTTGAAATAATCATAATAAGTCCAACTCTTTGTTTGAATATAATCGCTAAAATAATAATCTGCGGCAAATAAGCCTGACAACTCATCTTCTTTAGACTCAATGCGGTTCATCACAGATATATTTAACGTACCCTTTATTAAAGCTGCTATTATTTGTGCAGTCAACGGTTCACCACGTTGCACCGCCGCTAATGCTTCTTCCGCCGCATCTATGTCAGATTGAGTTCTGTCGTATATCATTTAATCACCGCCTCTTTGATAACGATTCCACCGTTCAAATTAAACGATTCTTTAACAATCATACCCGTTACGTCACCGAGATATTCCGTTTGTGCAGATATTCTTTCTCCTAATTTTACGGGCTTGTCATATTCTATTTTGCTTTCTCCATCTATCTCGATGTTGTGCTTCCCTTCGACGATTTTTAAATTAGTCTGCGTTGCACTCTTAAACCAATCATAACACTTAGGCAATAACATTTCTATTTTGTCATCAGACACCAATGTCGCAGATTCAATTCTCTTGATGTTTTCAACGTCTTTTGGCGAAAGTAAAGAATCTTTGAGGATGTGCGATTTAGTTGTGTGGGTATATCTATAACCTCGTAGCACACTATATTTTGTTTCTGCATTGAATATCGCATAATTAGTACCCGCTTCAATCAATGTCCCCTGTGCAACATCCACATTATACATCGGCTCGGAGAATTTAAGAAAAATATTCTCACCCTCGCCGCTTTCGCTTGCATCATACAACGTCTCCCTTGTTCCCTTGGCTGTATATGAATGGCTGAATATCTCAACGCCTGTTATTTCATCAGACGTTGAAAAATTCTGCCCTTGCAAGATTCTATTCAAAGGAATAGTTTGCACTATTTCTTTTTGTGCAACGCCTATTTGCACAACATCGCTATATGGGGTTGTAATAACAGCACCAATCGCAAAGCAAACTTGCATTATCGAATTGCGGCAAGAATCCCACGGAAGATATCCTGTAACGGTTGCCGCCGATAATTCATCACTTACTTGAAATGGAACTTTTGCCACGGCAAATATCTCTGTAAGAAGTTCAACCGCATTTTTATTTGTGTACATTCCCCCCACGAACTGTGCCGAATCCAACACGCTTATATAGTCCTCAGATTTAACATCCCAAAGTTTTTTGGCTTTTCGCTTTGACGATTTCACAAATGTTGTTGCAACAAGTTCGCCGTTGAAGAATGTACTGAGTGGTTGATGAGGCTGAAAAACGTAGTTAATGTCGTGCTTGCTGTCGAGCGTGAAATCTACCGTTCCTATACCAAGTTCAGTCGCAAGAGGGCTAAACTGATGTGTGACCTTTACATTTCGCAATTCGTCTCCCTTGAACATCGTGCCGTAGCCATAATCAATAGCCCTGATTTTCAAACGGCAAAAAGACGTATTCAAACTACTAATCGTTATGACGATTCTATTATATTTTTCGACATAATTGCGGCAAAAATAAAACGTGCTATCAGGAGTAAAATCCATATCGGAAAGAAGTTCTAACGTTTCGGAAGTGTCTCTGTACCACTTAATATTCATATTCGTAGGAAATATGTTTGCCGCTTTGTCAAATGTGAAAGTAAGTCCTTGCGATGTGTATAATTCATCGCTTTCCAAGGTTATCGTTGTTGGAACTATATCGCCAGTTGTACCAGAAATCTGCGAACTTACATACCCCATGTTTTCGTTTTCAGGATTTTCTGGGAACGGAACCCCTTTCCCGTTCAAAATCGCAATAAAACGCTCGCAAGGGTTGATAAAATCAGGGACATTTAAATCATACACTTGCAACTCACTCATATCAACGTATGGCTCTTGTTCGCTTGCTTGTGCAATAAAATCTTCTTTTGCACCCACTGCAAAATCGCCATATGCAATTTCTACGCCTCTTCTATTCATTCAGGCAACACCTGCGCCTTTGTTGGCACTATATTGACACTTATTTCGCCCCAATATACCTTACCCGTTCTTTTGTCGATTTTGTCAACTGCTTGTGGAGAAATTTCAAATCTCGCCTTGTATTTTAACTTTGTTTGATTATAAACGATATTCACCCATACGCCATCATATCGTGGTTTTATTAAAGTTTCCCACAAGTTATCAAATTCAATTTCTTTCCCTTGTTTGCGTGTAAAACCAACAATATATGTAATAAATGTTCCCAACGGGTCAAGAGTTTCCTCTGCACCCTCTGCAAGTGTCGCTCCTGCATTTTCACTTTGACGAATTTTAGGGCTTCTTTGGATGCTTGAAACGATTACATCATAAGGTTTTCCATCTATTTCAACATAATTCATCAATAAGCACCCCCTGATATAAGGCTCTTTCCTTGTATTCTTTCTCCACCTTTAACAAGTCTATAAATAATTGTCATAAGTTCTGTTTCGTTGAGATTATAATGTTCTTCTTTTATTACTCCACTTGTATTCCTATTATCAAGTGCAGTATTAAAAGCATCAATCATTGTCTGTAAAGGTGTTTCAATATTCACTCCTCTTTTTTGGTCTCCCAAAATAGCCATAAATTCACTATTCGGAGGAATAACCGCACCTTTTGCAAGTCGAGGGATTTTTATTTCAGGTATTGTTGGAATGTGTATGTCAAGTCCTATAACGCTTCCTGCTTTATTTACAAGTCCGTCAAGTCCACCAATCAATTTATTTATTCCACGAATTACAAAGTTTACCATACTTTCAAAAACGCCAATAATTCCATTGATTATTCCTGTAAATACCTTTTTAACTCCATTCCAAGCCTTTTCCCAATCGCCTGTGAATACGCCAATAATAAAATCAATAATCCCTATAAAAATATTTTTAATGCTGTCAATTACTGTTGCAATTATTTCTTTTGCGGTCTGTATAACGCTTTTTATTGTATCAAACGCAAACTTAAAACGCTCTACAAAAAACGAAACAAGCCAATCTACAATAGGCTTTAATACATTGTCCCATAAATCTTTTAATATTGCAACCGTTTTGTCAATTATAGGCTTAATTACAACTTTCCATAATTCTGTTAATTTATCCATAATTGCTTGAATTGCGGGTTGTAAATGTTCTTCCCACAACGGCTTTATATGTTCTTTCCAAATAGAAGTTAAAGTCCCTTTTAATAGTTCCCACAATTCTATCCAAAAATTACGAAAACCTTCACATTTATTCCATAATAGCACAAAAGCCGCCACAAGTGCCGTTATGCCTGCAACAACCCAAGTTATAGGAGATGCCAACATTGCAGTATTTAATCCTATTTGTGCCAATGCTAATTTTATACTTCCTGCTTCTTGTATAGCATCAAGCACATTTTTAACTTTCATAACCGCATTGTATGCCGTTATTCCTGCAACAACTGCACCTATCGCAGAAGCAACCGCCAAAATTGGTGTTGGTATTGAACCAAATATACTTCCAAAAACCTCTCCAATTCTCGGCAATAAATTATCTGCAACTGCTGACAAACTATCCTTGAAATCGTCTATTGCTAAATTCAAATCTTGTTCAGGGTTAGCAAAAGCAACTAACAAATTATTCCAAGAACCTTGTAACATTGAAAAAGAACCGCTTAATGTTGTACTTGCTTCAACTGCCGCATTGTTTGTCAATCCTAACGCATCAACACCTTTTGTAAGCATTTGCGTAACTGCTTCTTGATATTCAGCCATAGGCACTTCGGTTAATTTTGTATAACTATCACTCAAAAATCCTGCCGCTTGTGCCTGTTCAAGAAATCCTGCACTTGTTGCAGGTAATATTCCTGCGAATTGGTCTGCAATACTTTGATAACTTGATGTGCTTTTTGTTATCATTTGGTATTTTTGCGAAAGTTCATCAACGCTTCGCCCCGTTCCTGTTGCAAAGTCCGTAATCGCTTTCATACCTTGCTTTGCCACTTCATAGCCTTTTGCATCTCCAAGTGTACTTGCAAAGTTTGCACCTACTGTTGTCATAACTTCCAAATACTGATTAGCACTCATTTGCATTGTCTTAAATGCTTCTTGTGCATCTCTTTCAATGGTTGCATAATCTATTTCATCAAATATCTTTTGAACACCGCCTGAAAGTTGTTCAAAATCAGCATAGGTTTTGATTGCCGCTGTTCCTACTGCAACAAATGCTCCTGCTCCTGCAACGGCAACACCTTTTAATGCTTTTTCAAAATTTAATACGCCTTTTCTCAAAGATTTCAAGCCATCATTTAATCCACTTTCATCAATTTTAGTGGTTAAGATAATACTTCCATCTCCACCTGATATCGCCATTAAAACACCCCTTTCTACTCAATAAAGAGTGTATTTTTTTCTCTTGCCATTTTCATCAAAATATCTTCATCATCAAAATTGTCATATTGCGCAACATTGTTTTTGATGTCAATTTCTTGTCTGTGTGTTCTATAAATTTCTATTTCAAAATCTTCAAGTTTTTTATGTTTTGCGAGTTTGTATCTTATACCTACATAAGTTTTAAAAGTACATTCCGTTATTTCGTTAAATGCACCCAAAAAAGTCCACCAATGCAGATATTTTTTCTCTCTTACATCACATCCAAGCACTTTGTTTACAGGCGGTATAATTAACGGTAAATCTTTTTGCCAATCCACAAGTTTTAATTCAACGCCTGACGATTTTTGACTTTTTGTTTGTTCTTCTTTCCTATTCCCATTTATGAATAAATACAAATAATCAAGTGCTTGTTTTCCGTCCGTGATTTTCTCATAATCTTTATAAAACAAATCAAGCAAACAATCAAATTTTTCGTATTTAGTCAAATTGTCATCATTAAAACACTCAAATATATCAATAATATTTTTCCAATCTGTTTTAATTTCAAACTTTTTACCCTCAATTATAACAAAAGAGGGCAAATCGTAATCTTTCCACATTTACAATTTCCCCCTTGTTATTCAAATCACTTGCTTGAAGTTTTCTTGTATTTGGCGGTGCGTTCTTCACTCGCTTTTTTGTAATACGGAGCAAGGTCTCGGAGAAAATCGGAAATCATATCAAGTTCAAGAGTATCACCAAAAGCCATTTTGCTTGTGCCATCACCATAAATTCTGTCAATATCATTATAAATATCAGCAATAAATTCAACAAGAAAATCAATCTTTGCTTGTGCATCGTTTCCCTTGTCAAGTTCCGTTGCCTTTTCGATATATATTTCTCTCTTAACTTCCATTTCAGCAACTATTTCACTATGCCTTTGTGCTTCTTTGACATCTTTGGGGTTAAATGTAAAAACTCCTACATTTACACCATCCCTAACAATATTTACACTTTTAGCACCTGAACTGATACGAATTTCATCCATTTTTTAACTCTCCTTTATGCTCCTAAATCATCCTCAACAAATTCGCCTGTTTCTTTGTCAATATGACCGAATGTTCTTTCATCAACAAAATGAACTTCGTGAGGAATATTTACACCGTCAAGTCCTGTTGCAAAATCAGTTATAACAATAACTGCATCCTGTTTCCAAGCCCTCATATTTCCTGTTGTATCTGTGCAATAATCGTAATATGCTACATAGGTTGTACGGACTTCATCCATAGTCTTGCGATAATACACAATATCGTCAAGCCACATTGAATAGTCATCGTTTCCGTCAACATATACAGGGTCAATAGTCATTGCTTCGGCATATCCTGTTACATTAAATGTATGGTTGCCAAGAACATCATCGCCCTCTTTGGTGTTTGCGTTCATTGACACAGGCATATCTTCTACACCTTTACCAAGAAGCAACAGTTTTCCATCTTCACTACCTGCCCAAGCAACTTTGAAATCTTTTCTTTTTGCCTGACCTGTTTTATATGTATAAACTGCCATATAGTTTATCTCCTTTACATAAAATTAAAATCTACCGCTTTGTAACGCATTGTTTGCAGTTCGATATAATTTATCAAACTGTCCTGCTTGCATTGCTTTTATATCCCATTCATAAGTGGAATACGGATTTATTTTTTGGAAATTAAAATCATATCCATGGTAATTTCTGCCTGAATATTTTTGAATATAATGTATTCTCCACGGATAAAGCCTTGCCGTTTCTTCCATTAAACCTGTATTTCTCGGTGTGAATGGGTCTATAACTCTTTTTTCTTCTGTAGCAATAAACAATCCAAAGCGGTCATTTGTTACTTTGTTTATTATTTGTGGTTCATTCAAATCAATCCGTAAATTCATATTCCACCGTCTTTCTCGGTGTGCGGTTTACATACCGTATACGAACTGTGATGAAATATCCGACGGTGTTCGTGTCGGGGTCAATGTATCGAACTTGCGGTACGAATGGGTTGCATTCCACAGCAATGATTTTTTCGCCAATATCGGGGAAATTGTCTTTTGCGTTCTGCTCTTTCACCCAATCGCAAACGCTGCAAACTTCCTCATACGTCAGCACGTTTCTGTTGCGTGACGGCGGAGCGTTGTCCTTCACGTCGTACCACTCGTAGCAATTTATTTGAAAGTCCTCGTATATAGACGGATAAGGCTCTATTGTGCAATTATACTCTCCAAGTGTATCAAAAAACTCTTGATATTGCACGGCAGGACTTGCACCTTGCGGAAGAATAACCGTGTTGCCGTGCTCCGTGGTTGCCGCTATGCTCATAAGCTCTGAAAGGTACGGGCATTTGCGGAAATACTCAAATAACGTCGTGTATTTGCTCATCGGTCACTTCCTCGCTTTCAATCGGAACGTCGGTTTCTTCGTAAGTATAGGGAGCATCTTCAAGGTCAATAGCTTCGGAATAAAGTTCCGCTGTACCAACTTTCTGTATCATCATCCCTGCGTCAGAATATGTACGGTACAAAGCTTTGCCGCTTATGTGTGTGTCAAAAAATTCTCTCTGAATCATGCGTTCACCCCCTTTTATACCGCTACGATTTGACTTGCGTATGTGACCCAGTTTGTCGCCGCTATCCACTCATCATACAGAGCCGCTGGGACTCGGATTTCGCAGTCGGAGGGGATGCCGGAAAAGACGTCTGCGCTTGAAAGCGTTGGAACCACTATGTGTTGAGAGAAATCGTAAATTTTCACCCCGTAGCAGTAAGCGAATGCACGACTGCCATAGTTATCGACACTACTCGGTATGATAACGCTGGTCAACTTAGCACAAGTTTCAAAAGCACTATTTCCTATGCTCGTTACACCATCGGGAATGGTGACGTTGTCCAGCAAAATACAGTAGTTAAAAATCCCGGCGGAAATGCTTGTAATGCTTTTAGGCAATTGGGCGCTTGTTAAATTATAGCACCTTTGGAAAACGTAATCATCAATGCGTGTCACCCCATCGGGAATAACAATTTTATCAAGGGAAGCGCAATCTGTAAACGCACTCCCCAATATTGTGTTAACGCTCTTGGGTATAGCAATGGATTTTATCCTATGGCATCCGTAGAACATCTTCTCGCCTATTGCGGTTGTACCTTCCGGTATGTTAACAGCCACGAGCGAAGAACACGATTGAAATGCGGAGCCACCAAGAACAAAACCAGAAGGAAGCAGTACCCGATTGATACTTGTATTATAAGCCATATTAGGCGAAGATTCATTTTCACGCACTTGTCTAAGCAAATAAATGCCTGGTCTGTTACGTTCACCGTCTATCCGACACGTTCCATTTATCAATGACAGCGTTATGATATAATCACCAGCCGCTGGATAGGAATGATTCGGAGTCCATTTTGAGGTAGATAACGATGTTCCTGTCAAAACATCAGGTTCCGTCCTGTCACCCCAATCAACAGATACAGTACCATCGGGACATAACCCAACCATCGGAGATATACGTCCTTCTCTTAACGTTATATAAATCCGTGCCTTTCCGTCGTGGGGGACTTCGGGTTCGTCGCTTCCACCGCCCGGCACAATTTTGTTTAAAAACATTTCTTCCCTTGTTATGGGAGTTATTTCTCCCACATCAACGCCTGCCGCCTTGGCGAGGAACTTCTCACGACGTGTTATCGGGTCGGGAAGCTCAACGCTTGCACCGCTTGCTTTTGCCATAAACTGTTCTTCTCTTGTTATTGCTTCGATTCTTACCACCCCCTTATGCGTGCATTATGTGTATGTTGTTTGTGTTTGTGCCTTTTAAATATGCACTAACCGCTGTAACAGAAAAACCATTGTCTTTGTATTTTTCCTGCAATTCCTGAAACTCTCGACTTGTAGAAACAACATCGTCAACCTCTGCAAGAACAACAAAATCGTCAACTTGCACCGTATAATATTGCGCTTTCAAATCCGCAGGAAGCCTTGCATATTCAAGCGGCGATTTGTAATGCTCCGTGTCTTTTGTTATGACATTCTGTGCATTTACAATTCGCTGAATTGTGCCGTCGGCACTTTCCGTCAACTGTTCATACACAAGGCATTTATCAATCACAAATCGGTCAAATCTGCGTGGATTTACACCATCGCTTGAAATATCGTTGTATATAGTAACTTTATCTGTGAACTTGTCTGTCAGCGCAAACACCCCCGATATAAAAGCGGTGTTCCGTTATCATCAACAACATTCAACAGATAATCCTTTACCATATCGTCAATTTCACCCGCTCGCTCTTCAATAGAACGAATAACATAGCTTTCGCTTTGAGAAACAACGCCTGCGCTTTCGCTTCTGCTCGACACTTGCCTTGAACTACCAAAATCGGAAGCAAAATATTCAATCAAATCTCTACACAACGGTTTTACTTGTGCAGGCGTTCCTTTCATACGCTCAATGCGATTGTGTGTTGAGTTATCAATTACACCACATACACGGTCTATATTACGGTTAAAGGCGGCTTCATCAAGCGTACCGCCTATATCTTTGTATTGTTCATAGGTTAAGTATTGCATTGATTATAACCGCCCTTCGTTTTATTCCTCGTCAGCCTTTTCAACTGACTTTCTTCTTTTGGGTTCTTCCACTTTGTCAGGAACTTCCTCAATCAAAGGACAACCCTGTCTGTTTTTCTTGCCTCCAAGCTCCTTAATTCTGCTCGGAAGAACGCTCATACCTTTTCTTGGGTATTCATCGCCTACCTGATAAGCAAAATTATTGTCCTGCATATCGGTAAAATGCTTTATAACTTTATACATTATTAAGCACCTGCCCCTACAGTAATTACTGCAATGGCATCAAGATATTCTGCCCAAAGAGTAAGGCCGTAAAGAATGTGGGTGTCTCCTGAAACTCTGCCGTAAACGCCCTCACGGTGTGCGCCGATGAGATTGGTTTCGCCGTCGCTTGTGTAATAATCAAGGCCAAGTTCACCAAACTCACTATCTGCAGGGTCAATGTAGTAAAGAATAATATTGTCAGCAGGAATTGCTACAACCTTACCTTCGGGAATTTCGGAAGAAGAAATAAGGGTATCAGCACCGAGGAAATTCTTAAGGTACTCAATGCCGTTTTGGTTCTGCGTGGAAATCTGAGAAGAACCGAGGTAGCGAGCAACATCAAGAGTATTCGCGAAAACTATGATATTGCCATAATTCTTACGCATCTTCTTAAACTTGTCTTTAACCTTACCAACTGCCATAGATACCGCCATTTGAAAAGTACCCTCTGTGCCTGTGAGTTCGCCTGTAAGAGCAAAATCATAAAATTCATCAAGAACATCGCCCTGAATAGAGTTAAGGAAACTGTCATAAGTTCTCTTTACTGCAAGATTTGCACCGTACTTCTCAACATCCTGTGCAGTAATTCTCATTCTGTCGGCTTTAAGAGAAATATCCTTGTGTGTAACTTCAGTGATATTTGCCTGTGAAAGTGCAACTTCGTCTCCTTCTGCCGCCTGACCGCCACCTCTTGTAATATCCACCTTGTAAGAACGAAGTGTAGTTCCGGGTGCTTTACGAATAGGACGCATAACGCCCATAATTTCAAGAAGTGAGTCCCAATTACTGTTAAAGGTTTCTACGAAATCAATAACTTTTGCACTAACATCAAAATTTTCAGTAGTAGTAGTGTTAGGTGTAACTGCCATATTTACTTATCTCCTTTTACAAATAAATGTTTGTTGTTTGAAATGGCTTCAATTTTTTCATCATAATTTTTTATAGCCATTATCTCCGCTTTCGAGGTGTACTGTTTACCACCTACGCCCTGCGGTGTACCACCCTGCAACTTAACGGCTGTAACGCCTGTAAATGCGGTGGCATCGTCTTTTATGAGATTGTGGAAAATGTGCTCATCAGACAACGACTTGTTATCTTCAAGTTCAATGGCTTCACCGAATTTTTTGAGATAATCAGCCTTGATTGCGTTGTGGCTAAATGTCTTTTCACCAACAACGGCATCAAATCTCTTGTTGATGTTTTCAGTTTTTTCTGCCAAAATTCTGTCAGCCTCTGCCTGTTTTGCTTTCGCTTCGTTCTCTGCAATAACCGCTTCATACTTTTTCTTATATTCTTCGGCACTTGCATTGTTTGCTTTCAAATCTTCAAACTCTTTTGAAAGACTGTCAAGGCTTTCTTTACTTTCTTTCAACTCTGTTTCAAGTTTTTCTCTCTTTGCCTTATCGGCTTCAATTTCCTTGCTTCTTTCTGCGAAGATTTTTTCAGCGACTTCCTTTCCCACGCCTAAATCTTCCAAATACTTTACTGTAATTGCCATAATTACCTCCTGCGTTTAAGTCCTTTTTAAGTGAGTATCTTTGCACTTCGCTTGACTGTTTTAAGTCTGTATCAACCGACTAAAAATAGAATAAGAGTAGAACATTACAATTCTACCCTTACATTATAGCATATTATTTTTTATTTGTCAATAGTGGGTTGTTTTAAGAATTTTGTATCACACCATATTGGCTTTTCTTCATCTGCCACAACTTCAATATCGCAATCCGTCAACATTCTTTCAATGTAAAGTGTCGGCGTAGTGCCATCAAACTTTATTTCTGCCCTTGTTGTTCTATGCCCTATTTCTTCTCCGTCAATTTCAAACACCACGCATTTTTTATTTTCGTATTTGATTTTAATTGACGATATTTTTCTGCAATCATATTCTTTATCCATCTTCTCACCTCATATCATATTGAATTGGTTTTGTCAATAGGCGGTTAATCGCACGGATATTTTTGCTTGATAACTGAATGGCTTTTGATTTCGGCAACAATTTCAAAAACATCACTATACGGATTTTCTGCTTCATCTTCGCAAATAGTCAAGTTTGAATTTGCCGTGCCTTTCTTTTCAATTTCAATCCACCAAATAGCAACAAATTCTCCTAAAAGTGTTTTCTTTGGATAGCCAATACGAATTACTGTTCCGTCAACAAATCTAATTCGCACATCGCTATTATAACAACCGATTTCATCTTCTTTGTACTGTGAATTTTCGATTTCTACCAAATCATCACTTGCACCATAAATTTTTACTTTCATTCCCTCACCTCATCATTTTGGGGTGTGCGATAAGCAAGCACAACCGCATTCACATAATCAATCAATGGATGTTTAAGCCATTTATAAAACTTGAAATCAATCTTTGCTAATCGCTCAAAAACGCATTGATAAGCCTTTTTGTTATTGTTCAATACCTCAATAATTCTTTCGGGATTTTTCCGCAATTCATTTATGCAAGTCTTTTCCCTTTTCTCGTACTCAACAATTCGGTCAAGTCCATTTTCGGGCAAATTATCTTCGGGAATTAAAAAGGTTTTGTATGGCATAAACATCTGCTTTACAACAAACTCCTCGATGTTATATACTATCATTTCTCCCTCTACTTCCTTTCCTTTGCTACGAGGTAGCGGATATAATCGCTTAAATTACAATTATGTTGGTGAGCATCAATTTTTAACTGCTCATATTCGGCATCGTTTGGAAATTTTACGATTAACTTTTTCATATTATCACCTCACATCATCTTAATGGCTTATCATATCTTGCTTCATATTCTGCCCAAACAAAGATATTTTTATGCTCTTTGCCGTATTCACTTAAAAACTTTCGGTATTTTCTTTTCAATGGTTGCATTTCTTCTTTGTAAATGTCGCTATTGATATATGCCCAAATGTCAATAAAAATCGTGTCAAATTTGTCTTTTGTAGTAAACTCAAAACAATCTTGATGTATGACTTTTAATTTATTTTCGGTGTCATATTTTTCAATCTGCGGAAGAACACAATCAATAACATCTTGATATTTTTCTAATACTGTTATTGACTTGATTTTTTCATCTTCAAGCAAAGGCAAAATAACCATACCAATACCCAAACCGCAAATAAGAACATCGCCATAAGCATTTATCATAAAGTCCATTGATGTTCTCTTTTCCATAGGCGTATTTGACATCATACATTCGCCATTAACAATTAAACGGATATAATCGCCCTGTGGTATTCCTTGTCGCCAAGCCATAAATCCTTCTGCTTTGTACTTGTCAAGTCTTGCAACACCTTGTTGCTTTTCTTCTAATATCTCATACATATTTTTGTAAACTGCCATTTTTATACCTGCCTTTCTTCATTTGGTATAAACAGTATAACACATATAAACCACATTGTCAACCCCCTTTTCGCAAATTTCTCAAAAAAATTTTCAAAAATCCACCTAAGCGAGCCGATGTAAATAACTTTCAAAAATTGTTATTTATGCCAAAAACCCTTTATTTATAAGGCTTTTTCGGGGTTTTGTAAATAACATAAACAAAATTCTATATAGGTAGAAATACTATATATAAAAATACGAATTGCAAAAGTTGAAACACTATTTATTATTTACTATTTACAACAACAACAAAATATCATCATTTTTTATATATTTATGACAAAGATTATATATAATATAGCATTATTCTTTGTATATATTGCACAATAAAATTGGCAAATATTGGATAAATAACTTTGTAAATAGCCATAAATAGCCGAAAAATGTTATTTACAGAAAAGAAAATCCCCTGCTTTTTAGGGCAGGGGGAGTGTTATGTTTTTGGTTTGCGTTTTTCAAAACATTCTTGCGTTAATATATTAGCTCTTTTGCCTGTATCTTCAAAATAATGACAATAAGGAGCGGGGTTATATCCGAAATTACTCGTCATTGTCCGATAATAATGACTGCATTTTTTGCACTTTATTTTCATTTCCACCTTCTTTTTTCAACCTCTCTATTATTTCTTTTAACATATCTCTTAACTCTTTGTAAAAATCACTTATAATCACTTTATCGCTCCTTCAAATATTTTGATAACAATATCATCAAGCTTTGACCTATCGCCACGCTCATATTCAACAAAGCACTCTGCCAAATATTCGCTTACGCTGTGTTGTGAATAACCACTTATTGTGTGGTTTCTCATACCTTGTTTTAATTTTTCTACAACCTCTGCATTTGGATTGATTTGTACATTCAAAAAATGTCCATATTCGTGAGTTATCATTCCTTCAAGGCTATCATCAACAAGGCTTTTTCCTGCTCTTTCATAGGTTTCAGCCAATGCTTTCATTTTTGGAGATAATTTGTCTTTGTTTGCAATAACAAGGTCAAACGCTTCATCACCTTTTTTGGTATAACTTGCCAAAGCTTGTGGGTTTTTCAAAATTTCCTTGTTAATATAAACTCGCCCTGTTATAGATTGAGTTGCAAAAGGTGCGTCCGCACTTCCACCAAGTGCATTTAATCCCTTTGCTGTTTTTGGATTTACAACTTCGGCACCTGCCAACTTTACACCATATTTTTCTTGTAGATTTGAAAGCGTTTCATTTATGCCATTTGCAACATCAACATCAATTCCCTTGTATGATGTTTTAGACAGCATACTTCCCGAAAAAATATGTGTTCTTGCATATTCTTCTGCTTCTTCGACTGTTTTAGCTTTCGGAAATATCTTTTTAGGCATTTCAACTTTCGGTGCCTCACCCTTAACCGTCTCCGTAATTCTCGGTACACTCATTCGCTTTTTATCCCCTTGAATACCTGTGATTTCGCTTATTTCGTTGTATTTGCCTTGATATGCCTTTATACGCTCATTACAACGCTTTACAAGAGCATTATCGCCACTCGCTCTTGCTAACTCCCTTGTTGTTTTTTCGTTCCTTACAGAGTTTTCTAAACGCCTCTGCATCTGTGTAACCTCATACCCCGAATATTCCTTGCCGTCAATGGTGTATCGTCTTGCGTTCTGCTCATTCAACCGCTTTAATTCTTCTGGAGAATATCGAGGCTCGGATATACCGCAAATAATAGGTGTTTTATAGTGCAGACAGCCATAGTCCTGCAATCGCTCGTTTGCTTCGTCAAAACTGTCAAAATGCACTCCATTAATTGTTCTCGCCTTACCGACTACAAACTGTTTGCCCTGCATAAATTCGTGTGAGGGGCGTGGGTTGCTATGCCAATCCACTTCGTACCCGTCACACCCCAATTCTTCTCCAATCATCTCGTTATACTCAACGGATGCCTGTTTTGCACCCCATAACAAATTCTGCCGTACAACTGTATCAAGTCTGCGTGTAACTCCACCGCCATAGTCAACACGAACACCGCTACCGCCTAATTCTATAATGCTGTCCCTCATAGCCGTGTGAAAGTCTGTTGCTCCTGTTGTAACTTGCATAACCGCCTTGTCAAGAACATCGGTGTATGCTCTCTGCAACCCCTTGACATTTCCATTATGGTCGAGAATGCACAATGCCTTTGTCTTTGCAAGGTTTATCATCGTTTCGCCTGTGGCCTTTGCGTATGCTCTTGCGATTGCTTGTAGTTCCCTATTTTCTGCAAACGGCACAAACTTTTTGCCCCTGTAATCATACAAGGGCTGATTTGCAAGGTGTTGTTCTTCAAGCAATTCTCCATACATCTGCTCAATCTGTGATATGTTGTAGCCTGTTACTTTTGCAAGTTCTTTTGTTATGGCATCCATATCCTGTTTGACTGTTGCAATATTGTTGATTGATTTTACATCAGCCAAAGAAAGTTTGCCGTACTTCTTTATTCTTTTACCGATGCGTTCCAATGCGCTTGTTTCCCAACCACTCACATTCTGCATCAGCAAATCCGCCTGTTGTTCTAACTTTGAAATATCAGCCATTATATATACCCCTTTTTTACTTCTTTTCCGTCAGTGTACAGAATGACTTCTTTACCCTTTGCTTCGTTGTACAATTCTTTTCCACACTCTTTAATCCATTCGGGCAATTCGTAAGGCTCTATATTTTCGGTATTCACTTCACCAAATAACGCAATTTCTTTGTCGGGTTTATCATCAACAATTATTTTTGGTATATTAAACTTTGGCAAAATCTTTCTTAATACTCTTTTGATAATATCAGCCATTCGCACCACCCTTTACAAAGCAAAGCGGACAACCCATTCTATTTGGATATACCACAAAATAATCTGTGCCATAATTTACTGCGTGTGGGCTTCTTTGCTTGTTTATACTTGCTTTGTCCTTATCACCAAAAAGAACATCAACATAACTTGAAAATCGCATATTCTTTTCTATCACTTTTAACTGCAACGTTTTTTCGGTGTTTTTCACCTCTACAACAAGCGTTCCTACATCATAAGGGTTATTTACTTGTTCATAGTGATAAATTCCATTTCCTATGTTCTCCACTTAATCACCGCCTTATATATCACTGCAAAAATCAATAATGGTTTGTGTATGTTCTATTTGACAACCGATGTTTTCTTTTGCCGATTTTTCATCAACATACATTTCGCCTTTAAGAAATTTATTTAAGTATATTGCCTTTTCTCTTGATACAGATTTTATGTGTTCTAATCTCGCAATTCGTGGAGAAATAAACTCTGAATTTAATTTACAAATCAAAGAATTTATACGCATTGCATCAAATTCATTTGGATATGTTCTCATAAACAAATATATAACATCTTCCAAACTGTCATTTGAATATTGCAACAATTCTTTTAACTTTTCCACATCTCCAATCACTTCTCCCCACCTCTTTCTTTTGGTGTGCGTGTGTTCCACAAATCGATAAGTGCTTGTATTTCATCTTTGTCAATGTTTTCATATTCTTCGTGTTCACAGCCGAATAAGGTTAAACCGCAACATTTACAAACAATAGTCGCATATTTCAAATAACTATCATCTTCGCATTTTGTCAGCCATTCTTCTTGTTCTGCCGTTCCATTACACAACGGACAACTTTTCAATTCAACCATTATCCTCACCGCCTTTCTCTACTCTCAATACTGTTGTTCCGTAAAAATCATTTTCATACCTGACTTTGCAATTCGCATATTGTGGGTGTTTTCTCAAAATCAAACCGATTGAAAAATCCTCGTCAAGTGGTTTTCCTGTTGTGTCGTTTTCGCCTTGCAAAACAAATACAGAATAACCGCCCATACTACCGCCACAATCTTTGTGTATCTCTGCAAGTGTTTTCCCGATAGGGTTATACAAGAACATTATTCAACACCGCCTTTCTCGGTTGAGTGGGCATCGTCAAACAACGCTTGAAATGATTTCATAAGTTCTGCATCGTCTGTTTCAAATGCCTTGCAAACATTCCAATACTTTGTTTTGCCATCCTCAATAATTCGGACAATATCTTCGCCCGGAAAAGGGTTGCCAAATCTCGCATCTTCCATAGCGTTTTCAATAGGACAACCACCCTGCTCGACAAAAGCACAAAAGCCGTCATCATTTACTTTGTGTTTCTTGCAACGATAACAAAAACTGTCAAGAAAAAACTCATAACTCATGCCATTCGCAAACGGTATTGATGGCACTATTTCTTTCATTTCCCCTCATCTTCCTTTCTCATATCAATCAATAACAACATTGTCATCTTTGTATAGTTCAAATTCTTTCAATATTCTCCCCATCTCAACTCTTTTGCAATCTGGCAATATATCCCACATTCTGCAAAGAGCATCAACGGATATTTTTTCTCGGTTTTCAAAAAAATCAATGGATATATTCGCAACCGAAATAATTAAGACTTCTATAAAATTTCTTTTTGTAAATATATCTCCTTTGCATACATCGTTTATCATTTTTTTCAAGGTGTTCTCAACTTCTTGTTGCACCTGCTCAAATGGTATCATATCCATTCTTTTCATCTTCCTTTCTCTGCTTATCTATCAGCCAATAAACGCTCAATTTCTTCATTCGGTATTCGGTAAACCTTGACAACCTTGACAGCCTTGATTTTGCCTGTTTTTATCCATTTCAAAACGGTCTGTCGGCTTACTGAAAATTTGTTTGCCACTTCCGTTACTGTTAGCATTATAAAATCTCTCCTTTGGTCATTCCCCAATATCTGTCTGTGCTTTGTGGGTGTGCAGGGCAATTTATACAATCATCTATTGGATAACAACAAGATAATTTTCTGTTATAACTGCAACTTGACGGATAATTTACAAGCAAATACTTTAATATATGAACTATAACATCGATAGTCCAACCATTTCCTAATGCAGTATATCTATGACTGTCCGCAACACCTTCGGTATAATTGTCTGGTAATGTTTGCAATCTCTCATATTCAATCGGTGTTAATTTCCTCGGTCTTCCATTATCTAAAACTTTCTTTTGCGTATTTCCACCTCCGCAAGTCGTTAGTGTGTGGCACTTAAAATTAGGACTGTGCACTCTTTTCAAGATGTCGTGTCCATTTATATGCAATATTGCTGATACACTCTTTTCTCCGATATAATCAAAATCGCATTTGTAAAAATATTTTTCGTTCACATCTTTTTCCATAATATCTTTAATAACAAGTTGAGATGGTTTTTTTACAGGCACAAATCCTGTGCTTGTGGCATACACTCTTGGTCTATCTTGTGCAGAAAAAGCATCTGAATTTTGATATATCAATTTTGCACCTAAACAATTCTCGATGGCTTTTTTGCTTTCTTCACTCATACTTGCAACATTTTCAAACAAAAACAAAATATCGGGATTTACTTCTCTTAAATGATTTAGAATGTCCACAAACTCAAAAAACAATTTGCTTTTGCCATCTAATCCCTGTCTTGTTTTACTTTGCGTAATGCTCAAAGATTGACAAGGACTTCCACCGATAAGCAAATCAATTTCCGACCACGGAATATCCCATTCTCTCCACTTTGTTACATCTCCAAGCCTTACAATGTTTGGGTAATTCTTTTGTGAAATGGCAATAGCATTTTTGTCAATCTCACTCGCATAGTAAGTGTCAACCTTTATACCAACCCTTTCCAATGCAACCATACCACAACTGATACCGTCAAATAATGATAATACTTTCATTTTATAAACCTCCTTTTGATTTATATACATAATATATCATAATATCGCATAATTGTCAATACCTTTCACAAAAAAATACCGAAAACATTTCTGTTCTCGGTATCGTGGTGTAATTATGAGAATTGGTTTTTAATGCGTTCAATGGCTTGTTCTGCCGTGTGTCCGTCCCATTTCGGAGCATTTGACAATTCTTTGATGTCAAACAAACTCCAATATTCAAGTGGATAATGATATGTTGCACATCCTTGTTTTGTGTCAATGCCGACAATGAAATATCCATCAAACATATCGCCTGTATCGTGCAACTTTGATTTCCAACAAATATCCTTATTACAATTAAACAATGAAGCGGTCAAAATCGCCCTGTGATGATACAATTCGTTGAAACTGTGGTCGCCATCGGAAACAAGTCCACAATTATCATTTTCAATCATTGCCTTTGTGTTTTCAATAAATAAATCTTTATCAATCATAATTTTCTCCTTTTCATTATTGCCCTGCCAAAATCCTCTCTAATGCTTGGTCGGTGTTGGTCTGTTGTTCGGCTCTTATGCGTTCAATCTTTTCTTGAATTTCTTCGGGTGTCAAATTTGGGTGATTAAATCGTATAATTTCGTCAATTTCTTCAAATCCGTTTTGAATATCGTTTGAAATTCTATCGTGTAATTCCTGCTCATTTTGGAACGCATCGAACCAGTCTATTTTAAGGCTATACAAATCAAGCGGAATATTCAAGAACACCGCATCGGCTTCAAGTGTTGCCTTTATGCCGTCAAACATAGCGGACTGCATTTTCTTAACAAATGAGCGTGTCTTTGTGTTTGCCGTGCGTATCTCGGTAGCCGTTGCCCCGGCTGTGTGTTCCTGTTCGGTGAGAAAACCTCTATCCAAACCGACTTGATTTTCCCAATCTTGCAGAGCATCATTTAACTTTTGCTTGTAATCGTTGTAGCGAGTGGACGGAGCAAAACTGTCAATCAGCGTTCCGTCAACTCCTGCCTTTTTGCGAATGGTGTAAATGCCCTCGGGCAAATCAAAACGCTCGCCGTCTTTTGTGCCGATTTTTCTTGCAACGGTTTCATCGGCAAAGAGCTTTGTTTTCATCAGGTGCATTTCTTCGTCAAGATTATTCCTTGCAACCTTGATTTGATTTTCCACTTCCTCGCACCCAAAGTTAAGCGGAACTCCCCATTGAGATAAGCCTCTGCTATCCTGTGGGCTTTTGTAGTACGCTACACCGATATTGTTTGCATTGTAATAGGCGACATTATCATTCTTGTAATGCTCCCATTCAGCCAAATATTCCTCGTTACCGCTTTTGTCGGTTGTGTAATAGTAAACATACAAAGTGCCGTTTTCGTCAAGGATATGGTGTCTTATAAGCCTGTATTCCCTATGCTTGACAATCTTCTTGTCAATAACCATAGCAACCTCGTACATCTTATCGGCTACCATACGATAAACGGAAACATCAGCAGGAGCGATTGTGCGGTGGTACGGCTCATCGTCCTCACCTGTTGCCATTGTAACAAAACAACCGCCCTTGCCGTTCATCATAGCACAAATCTCATACCGCTTTGCTTCAAGGTTTTCTGCAAGAGGTATCAACGGCTGAACAAGTGTGCTGTCCGTCTGCAATTCCACCGTTGCTTCATCGCATACAAGTGAGGTCAATTTTGTGTTCGCAATAGACAAAGGGTTGTATTCTCTTATATCTTCCCATTGCTGAATTTTAACCTGTATTTTCTTTTCTTCGTCATACTCGTCAAGGTTTTTCTTCACCCAACGCCATACATTACTCCAAAATCCCAAAATATCACGCTCCTATATTACACTTCAATATAATGCCAATAACTACTCTCACTATAACAAGCACTATCATATGTATCAATCTGCATACTGCCATCATCAAGCGGAATAGGTCTGTCGCTTCTATCGTCAAATACAAGGTTTTGCATTTCATCAATCAAATCATCGCACATACCCTCAACGAATTTTATTTTATCCATTGAGAATAATTTGCTATATAAAAACACCCTATCTTCAAGTGGTGGTTTATAACAAAATTCTGCTCTGTACCTTGTATTGTCATTTATCGTATTCACTATAACGGCTATATGGTCGCAGTTTATAATACCAACTCGCACCCCATATTCACGCTCAACCTCACCGCAAAACTCAACAACAAACTTTTCTATGTCATCCATTGCCATATCTTCCGCTTGTCGCTTTTCCGCTTTCAATCGGTATTGTATGCCGTCATATCCTTGCCCCGTGCAAGTCATCGCATAAGCAGAACCATTACCGCCAATATCGAACCCTACTTCTACGGAACGGAATGTCTTTGGCACATCTTCTCGCTTTATTATCCACCTATCAGGACTATTTGCAAATTCAGGGAAGATTATTCCCTCTGCACGAACCCACATCCCCCTAATATATCTATCATAGAAAACACCTGTAAAAAGGCTTTCTGCCCTTTGTATTTCCTTTTCGGTCAATATAGGGTTATCCCTCATAAGAAAGTGCAAGTGTTTATATTTTCTTTCTTCGTTGGTTATCCATTCTTTATAAAACCAATGGTTAGGACTTTCAGGGTTGCAATTAAACCATATCTTCGCATTTGCAAACGATAACGTTCTCGCTATTGCTTGGTCAACAAACGATTGAGGCATAAGCGCAACTTCATCAAACAAAACTCCTGCAAGTGTTAAACCCTGAATAAGAGCATAACTGCTTTCGTCTTTACCGCCAAATAAATAAAAATAGTTTTCTTTATCTCCGCTTTGTACCGTCATCATTCTGTTGCTGATTTTATAATTCAAAGTGAAGGGCATACCTTCTATCTGCTGAAAAGGTCGCAAGATGTTTCTTTCTGCGTTGCTTACAGTTTTTCCGCAAATAGCAAAGTTTGTGTGATTAAAGTATGTCATCGCCCATAAGACAAAAGACAAGGTCATTACAATAGTTTTACCGCTTCTTACTGCACCATCACAAATAAGTGTTTCTTCGTCATTATAAGCAAATCGCAGTATTTCCGCTTGTTTTGGTGAAAATGTTTTAATCTCCATTCTTCACCGCCTCTTGTATAGCCTTTAACAAATTGGCTTGTTTTTCCTGTTCGCTTGTAGTGGTTTGTGTTTCTTCACCCAACAACATCATAAGCCTATCAAAAGCGTTATGCGAACCGTTCCCACTTGCTTTAATCATTCCAAGCAAAGTGTAGGCTTTTACATCGGTTTCACTTAAACCATAGGCTTGTAATTCGTTGAGTATATTTTCATCGGTAATTGTAGCCGACAACATGGCCTTTGCCATATCACGATAGGTCTTTTGTTCTCGTCTAACCTCGCCTGATTTAATACCGCCTTTTCTTCCGTTTTCTCTAACTTCGCTCGGGCTTCGTTCGCTATTTGGTATAAGGTTTTTATCGTTCACCTTATCACCCCATTATGCACAAAAGAGCCGACACAATCGGCTGTGTTTGGTTAGCATATTGTATCAACTCCTTGTAAATTAAAATAATATTATAAGCGGTATTGGCAGGAGTCGAACCTGCACACCTTTTTCAAGGCTCAACAGTATGTGTCGTGTCCTGTTGAAATTGGGTGGTTTCAAGGCATTTCTGCCTATCGCTACTTGTTCTTCCCATTGAGCATACAATACCGCTTATCGCAACGGCAAGTCTAAATTTCACCTTGCCGCCACTTCTCGTCTTTCCGAGCCGTCAATCAAAAATAACAAAGGAGGTATAACAAAGAAAAACATCTTCCACTAAATTATAACACATTTATTCGGTCTTGTCAACACCTTGCAGCCTCACCCTCACGACGGTTCTTTTTCCAACTTCAAGAATCTCAGCAGAGTGTTGTGTCTCTCCTTTTTTTGTTAAACCACAAAATGTAGTTAACCGGGCGATATTCTTTCCCTTGGTATTTAACAAAAGCTGAAAAATCACCTATAGCGTTTCTTTGACACAACCTCAAAAACTCTGACCTTTCAATCAAAAAAACGCACTCCTAACCAGCCATCAATCCTCTTGTTTATAGAATCTTTATTTATCGAATTTCTAAAAAGGCTTTTTATTGCAAAAATTACCCTCCTTATCACTTCATCTTCCTTTCGATAGCCCGCCTCATACAATTTTGTTACACACTCTTCAATGGGACAATGTAACGCTACATTTGCATTCCCGATTTTGCAACTTTTGCAGCTTTTACATTTTTTGCGTTTTTCACAAATCACCTTTATCATCTCATCCATTTCCTTGTTCACAGCTCATATTCCTCCCCTGTAATCTGATTATATCCCAACACTAACTTATGCCAATCCTCATCGCTGATTCGCGACTTCCCTATTCCGAATATGTGTTTTTCATAAAGATTTGCCATGCAAACTCTCAAATATTCCTTATTATGCCAATCGTCAAAGCAGTCTTTCATTCTTTCGCAAACGGGTGTATCGTTGAATTGCTTTACTTCTCGCCATTGAGCGGTTAAAAATTTACCATATCTGTTGTAAAATTCAGCTTCATATGCAAGAAAATATTTTGCAAAGTCATTTTTTGGAAAAACCATGACCCTGTTTATCAGCAAATGGTTAGTCCTTCCTTTATCTCGCCAATCATGCAGAATCGCCATCATTTCCCTCAACTGCCCTTTAAATTGCATTTCCGGCAAAAACGGCAACAAATCAATATGCCATAATCTCATATTCATTTCCTCCTTTAATTTCCAAGCCACATCATGAACAAGACAAAAACCAGCAGAACAGACATCAGCAAAACAGTGTTGATGCAAGCCCTCAATTCCTCATCTTTCAAAAATCTCTGTAAAAACTTCTTCATTTTCTCCACCTCTTTCATATTTTTCTCAATTATAACACACAAAAAACACTTGTCAATAGGTTTTTGATAATTTTTTTAGAAAATTTATAAATATTTTTGTTTTGTAAATAACTTTGCGATTTTGCTATTTACACGGAAAACCCTTATGACAAAAGGCTTTTCGGCTCTTTTGTAAATAGCGTAAACAAATTCTATATAAATTACTTTTGAAATTACATATATGTGTAAAAAATGGAGTGTAAAAGTTTTTGCTTATTTTATTATTTATTGTTTACAAAATTTGAAAAAATCCTTTATTTATAAGGGTTTTTGGCTGTAAATAGCGTGTAAATAACTTGTAAATATCTTTTTTGCTATTTACAAAATGAGCATCAAAAAACATCATCAATCGTTTGGTTTTCGCCCAATTCCACCCAATTCGGCTTTCTGTACCAAAACATTTGATTTCCAAATTCATTATGTCGCTCGATTTTTCCTCGCTCCCACCCTCCTATACTTTGCAGAATTAGCGTTATTTCGTTGCTCTCTCTGCGTGTAGGTTTTGAAAAATCGTTGTTGAGAGCATATTTCCACAATTCCATAATACAAACCTTGTCTTTATATTTATGAGAAAGATAATCAGTTATCATACCCACTCTATAATCATCCTCAACCGCTTGTTCCTGTTTTGCCTTGATTTCTTCCAATAGATTTCTGTCGGCATACGGTTGTAATTCGCCACGGTCAAAGAGGTATTTCGCCTCTGCCCACGCTTGCAGGATGTCCGCTTGTATTTCTTCTTTGTGGTCGTGCAAGTCATAACCGCTTGAATGTACCTCAACGGGATAAAATCTTCTATTGCCTGTCTTGTCTGTCAAAAAAGCCGAGCGATTTGTACTGCCTATAAAAATACATTGTCTTTTATGGTCTGTTGTTCTGCGGTCAAACGGTCTGCGGTAACGGTCAACAAGTTTTGTGATGTAAGACTTTACAGCTTCTACCTCTTTTGTTTTTGTAAGTGCCAATAACTCACTCAATTCGCAAATCCAAGCGCCTTCCAAAATTTCTATACCTTTTTGCCCCTCAATCTCGTTTACCTCTGTAAAGAACTCATCTCGTATTGCTAACCAACGCACAAAAGAAGATTTCCCCTCGCCCTGCTTTGTACCAATCAAAACTGCAACATCATCAAACTTGCAACCTGCATTGTAAAGGCGGTGAATACCTCCTGCAAATACAAGGCGTGTCACTTCTCGAATGTACGGCGTATCTTCACACTTCAACCATTTTATAAAAAGCTCTTGAATGCGGCTCACACCATCCCATTTTACCGCCTCTATAATTTGCTTTATCGGGTGATATTCACGCTCCGAAAAGAGAATACGCAAAGCGTCGTCAAGTTTTTCTCTGTTGTGGATTTTATATTTTTGTTCAATATAAAATCTTGCCTTGCTGTCGTCTTTATCTTGCCAACGCTCCAATTTACCATCAACGATGTGTTCGGGAGAATATGACAGCTGATTAAAACGCAAACTTTCAAATTCTTTGTCGTTTCGGAGAATTAAAAGGAAATTATCGATAGTAGATAATGGTTGACCTTTTCCGTCAAACGCAAGAGCGATTTCGGCATTCTTTTTGGCATTTTCTTTCGTGTAGGCATCAGCCATCTCACGCTCTGCCGTGTCAAACGCCTTAAACATTCGCTTGACTTGTTCTTTGAGTTCTTTGTCCGCTTTTAACTCTTGCATTCTCGCAAAATATAAAGCCTTTAACTGCTCCCTAATTTCAACGGGTTGCGCTTGTATCATATACACATTTTCAGATCTTAACAAGTCCGATATTTCCATACAAGCAATAGCTTCTTCATTCATGGCGTCTTACCTCTGTTTCTGCACAATCTAATACATATTCTTGATAATCCAATTTTTGCAAACTCTCCACAAAAAGCGGATGCAATTCTTCATCGGGCGATTTTGGCCTGTAAATTCTGCGGTTATCGTCAAGCCGTTTCCATTCGTCAAACGCTTTCCAATAATCGTCATCTGCTTTTTGTTTCTCTCGCTTCTCTCTCTCTCGCTTTGCCTGTAAAGCCTGTTGCTGATAATGCGACCGCCTCAATTCTTCAAAAGAATGGTCGCCGTAAATATTCAAGCCAAAATCGGTGTCAATTTTTCGCAAAGTATCTTGAAAAGACAATCCGAAAAGTTTTTGAATAAAGGTTATAACATCTCCGTGTTCTTGACAGCCAAAACAATGATAATCTTTCTCATAAATCCTCATTGACGGTGTTTTTTCATTATGGAACGGACAGCAGATAAACCCTTTTCTGTCTGCTGTATAACCGTAACGTTCCAACACCTCACGCATTGTCAAGCGGTCTTTTATTGTTTGTACTGCATTTATACGCATAACAATCTCCTTTATGGTATAAAAATGCCTGTATACTTCGGGTGTGACGGCACCGTCCGCATACAGGCTCAAAGGCTGATAGTATTCTATTTGCTGATTGAAAGCACCGTCATACTCTCAACCTTTTTCTTTATTATACCACACTTCCCCCTATTTGTCAAGAGGGAATTTCAAATTATTCCTTGTTTTTCAAGCAGGGCATATTTTCAATAGCCATTTTATAAAATTTCGTGTTGACTTCAAAACCATAGGCATTTCTGCCGAGTTCATAGGCGGCTTGGAGAGTGCTTCCACTTCCTGCAACAGGGTCAATAACTACATCGCCCTCATCAGTGAATATCTCAATCAAACGCTTTAACACGTTTACAGGCTTCTGTGTCGGGTGAATTTTGGGATATTCCTTTGAATTATCTCTTTTCCACTCAAACCAATCAAAAACCATTTTACCCGTACCACGAATGGGCTTTCCTGTTTCGGGGTCATTCTGTCTGCCGTTGTTGAATTTCGGCAACTTATCACGATAAAGAACGACCGCAAACTCCGTAGCACCGACAATCTTCATATTTGCCTTTAACACCTGTGCAGAATAATTCTTGATAAAGAAAAGCGGATAGGAATTTTCAAATCCATATTTCTTGCCATACTCAATAACTGTCGGTATCTGTTCAAAAGCGCAGAAAACAATCATAGCAGGGGCTTTCCCTTTTTCTTTCGGCTCTTTGATTAAAAGTTTATTGCAAAAGTGCATATACTCCGCAATCTTAAAATCTCCGTCACCGTTGAAAAAATTTGACCTTGCGTGTTGGCTCTCTCCATTCTTGTTATCCCCCTTATTGTACCACATAGGGTTTGAAGCAAAAGCATCAACCCCTATATTATACGGAATATCCGCAATTACAAGTTGTGCCTTTTTCGGAATGTTATACCTCTTAAAATTCTGAAAATTATCGTGATAAAGTTCTACCCTTGCCATTTGTTTTTACCTCAATTCTTTCTTTATGTTTGTTATATTTTTAATTTCCTCGCTAACGCCTTAACCCTACGCTCATATTCTTCTTGCGATTTCGCCGTCCGTGCAATCTCGGCTTTGATGCGTTCATATACTGCATATTTATTCATTGTCTGCCTCACTTTCGAGCCATTCCGCTATCTCAAATTGCCCATAATTAGGTATGGAAGTGCCGTTTATAAATTTTGTAATAGGAATTTCATCATAATCGTCATATATTCCACATATAAACTCAGCCAATTCCATAACGCTCATTTGCTTTATCTTTTCAAAGTTTGTCATTTTCGCCCTCCAAAAAATCCTTGAATTTTTGTAATGCCTTGGGGTACGGCTGACTTGTGTTGTGGTTTATTCTTTTACAATGGTATTCGCACCCTGAATGGTTACCCATCCGTGTTTTAATCTCGCATCAAGTTCCCACTTTTTAAGAAGATTATCGGTTATTTCTGCGGATTTAATTCTATATGCTTCAGCTTCAGCTTCTGCCTGAATAATTTGAGCCTTTGCGTTTGCTTCTGCCTCGATAACTTTCTGTGCAGATTGTGTTTCAGCTTTTAGCTTATTCTGTTGAGCCACTTGTTTATCTTCTACAGCTTTTTCAAAAGCATCTGTAAAGTCCATATTTTCAATAGAAACATCAACGACATTTATATTATATTGCTTTAACTTGTTAGAGAGTTCATTGGTTACATTTTTTGCCAATTCTGAACGAGAATTTATTAAACCCTCTGCGGTGTATTTTGCCGTAACTGTCTTCAATGCTTCTTGAATAGATGGAGTTACAACAATATCATAATATTGCTTACCTATTGTTTTATAAATCTTTTGAGCGGTTTCTTTTTGAATGTTGTAATTAAGAGTAAATGCAATAGTCACTTCTTGAATATCACTCGAAAAACAAGCCGTTTCTAAAGATGCTTTTTGCGTTCTGTTATCCATTTTTACAACTTTGTTCCAAGGTGCTTTTGCATTTAATCCTGCTTCAAGTGTATAATCTGCAACTTTTCCAAAATTCACAACCACGCCTGTATGTCCTGTTGGTATTATAGCAAAACAACTTATAGTGATTAAAACTGCACTTACAATCCAAGCACCAATTCCGCTATATTTAGCACCCAATTCATTTTCTTTAATTCCCACACTAAATAATCCAATACCTATAATTACTCCAATAATTCCTAAAATAAATAATAACATTATTCCTCATTCCTTTCATATTCTGTTAATAGTTCAACTATTTTTTTCCCTGTAACACGCTTATCACAAAACAAGAAGTTTGTGCCATACGCTCTGTGAATGGCTATCAATCGTTCCATAACATCACGCCCTGAAAGATAACCATATTTAGGCTTCCAATCGCAAACATCATTAAGGGTTTTAATTGTTCCGCCGTGTTCAATCAACACATATAATTTTACTTTGTTTTCAAAAGCTCTGCGAACTTCTTTCATAAATCGGCTCTTGTCATTTACAATATTACTGTAAACCTCGCCAAGATTTTGTTTTGTGTCAACTGATACAGAACTATTACCCTCAATCATATAATCACCAATTTTTAACGCCATTGGTTGCAACTCATAACCCATTGACATTATTTGTTGGTGCTTCTTATCGTGTTTGCCTTTTTTCTGCCGTGTGTCATAATAAATTATCAATTATAGCACCTCTTAAAAGGGAAGTTCATCTTCATCATTTATAGGTTCAAAATCGCCCTGTGTTGCGTTTTTTGTTGCAGAGTTAGTATTTGTATTGTTTGCCTTGCTTCCACAAAAATGCACCTTTTCTACATCGCAAATTGTACGGCTCTGTGTCTGTCCGTCTTTCTCCCATTGTTCAGTAATAATTTTACCCTCAACGGCAATCTCCTGCCCTTTGGTAAAATACTTTGAAACAAATTCTGCCGTTCCTCTCCAAGCCTTACATCTTAAAAAGCATTTTGTTTCAATTTCGTTGTATTTTTCACTCCACGCAATAGTAAATTCCATAAATGAAATACCGCTTTGTGTTTGTCTTAATTCAGTGTCAGCCGTTAACCGACCCTGTAATATCATCTTATTAACCATTATTTGTTACCCCCTCAATAGCCTGTGCTAAATCTGTTGCTTCTTTTTCATATTCAAACCAATCGGAAATTTTACTGTTGTTTTCTTTCAAACTGTTAAATATTCCGATATAATCTGTAAAATCTTCTGCGGTCATTGTTTCAATTTTTCGTTTTAATCTACCCTCAATCATTTCCTGCGTAACACCGATTTTACCAAACTGAACGGTCATATTTTTAACCCTGTCAATTAAAGGTGTTTCGTTGTCTCCTGTTAATGTTTTGCGACATTCCTTGATTGCTTCATCAACTAAATCGGATGGTAAAACAGCTAAAATCCTTGCTCTTAATCTTCTTGCTGCCATATTTGCGTTGTTTTCGTAAATATCACGCAAAGAAGTTAATTCTTTGATATTTCCTTTTACTTCTTTACGATGTGGATTTGTAAAATTCTGCACACTCATTGTGTTAGTTTCCAAATCCCAACAATAAGCCTGCATTTCGGAATTTCCATTACCCTGTGAAAGTTCTTTGATACCATAATCAAGGTTACCCCAACATCTTGCAAGTTCTTCCGCAAATCTGATTGTCGGACCTTGTACTGTTTCGCCCCCTCTTGGATAACTGTAAAAGGCTTTCTCTGCAAGTGATTTTCTTTGACAAGCGGTCATTACCTTTGCAAAAGCATCAATTTCATTTCGTGGAAAACGCTTTGCGATAACAAGTTTTCCCTGTGCTTCTGCTATTGCTCTGCTACTTTCAACCGCAACTGTACCTTGATTGATGTTTTCGAAATTTGCTACACCCTGCGGAAAATTTGGTGGTGCAACTTGAACTGTGTCCTGTTTTACAATTTCTTTACTCATTTTTTACTCTCCTTTATTCATAATCTTTTATAAGCCAAGCAGGAAGATTAAGCACATTTGGTCTGCCTGTTTCTCCTGTATAACTATACCAATTATCTGTTTCTCTACAATGCTTTAACATTCCTAAATATGTGCGAAAATCATCATATCCTTTACGGATAAATATTTCGTCTGCTTCAAGAATGTTCAAGCCATAAGGTGCAATTTTTTCAACTGCAATAAATACAAATTTGTGTGGTTTGCCCTCAATCAATTCAACGCCTGTTTTGTATTGTGCTGATTGCAAATCATAACCAAACTTTAACGCATCTTTCATAAAAGCCGTTGTTTCTGCATTAGTGCAAGATTTCAAATCAACTATAATATTCAAATCTCCAATCGGTGTAATACAATCAGGTCTACATTTACACTCAATTCCTGTCATTTCATCTTGCCAATAATAAGATATTTCTTTTTCGCCTTTCAATAATGCCATAGCATATTTATTACTATATATGCTTTCTCGCATTGCAGATATTGTTTCAAATTCTTCTGCGGTTACAATTTGTTTTCCGCTTTCTGCAATTTGTTCAAATAACGCCTTGCCTTCTTTTGTTCTGCGGTCAATTTTATCAACCAAAACATAGTTCTTTTCAAACAATTCAGGCTCTAAAACAAATGCGTGAAACATTGTGCCAAATCGCAACACATTTGTTTCTGTTTCTTTATTTTCCATAGCATACTTGAAGTGTGCAGGACTACGGCTCATTTGAAAAAGACTTGAACGGCTTATAGCACTATTGCTATGATATTCTGCGTTGGTGTCTTTTTGCTTTGTCATTTTGTTGCCTCTTTTACTTTAACAATTTGATTTTTTCATAAAATCTTTTAAAACAATTCTTGCGAATGCCGACATGGTGACTCCCATATCGTCAGCTGCCTTTTGAACCTCTTTTTTTTCTTTTTCGCTCATCTTCACGAGCAGACTCTCATTTCTGCTGTCACCTTTCGCCTTGTTCATCTTTTCACCTCCTTTGCAAGTTTCTCTCCGAACCAATCTTTGTCCGTATCTATGTATTCACTGCAATCAACCCCTTGCCATTTTGTTTTTATGTAATTTTTTAAAGCCTGTTCGATGATGTGCGGTTCGAGAAGTGAAGCCAACAACCCATTTATTTCAACGGCAACCTTGTCTTGCGATGCAATCTGATAGCATATCTCAAAATCTTTTTTGTACTTATTGATGCAATCTTCGCACACACCGCCGGACAACTCTTCATCTAAATGTTCCGAATGGCATATCTTGCACCTTGACGTTTCCTCATACTCTCCATTGCACAATGGGCATACACTTTCTTGGACTGCACAATTCATCCCCCAAAACTCGCCCCTATCCTCTCTAATTGTTTTTTGTTCGCCATTTTCAAAAATGTGTCCGCAATCTAAACATTTGTAAGCCATTTTTGTTACCTCTTTCTTTCTCGGGGTGTTCCCCTTGCTGTGATTATATTATAACACGCTTTTGATAAAAAGTCAATACCTTTTTTATATATTTTTTATATTCTACTTTTTGCACAAAAATCAAGCGAACGTTTTGTATGTATTTCACAAAAACAAAAAGCCGCCCCTTTGGAGCGACCTTCTGCATCATGTTCAATTGAGTTTTGAAAGAATATCTTTAAATATTCGTCTTTCCGCATCATTTTGCGTGCTTGCGTAAATGCTCTTGCAAAATTCAACCACTTCAATGCATAATTTTTGCAAATTTGAGGCGTTGTGTTCATTCTTGTACTTGTGTAAAGCAGGGAAGATGCCAATAATCATCTCGCCGTATTCCTCCTTTATTTGCTCGAGTGTCGGCTTATCTTCAAATTCATTCAATGACATACCACGCCTTTCATTATCCGTTATGCTCTTTCTATTGCCCTCATACATTCTTTGAGGGCTTCGCGTTCCTTTGGGCTTTCTGCGTCCTCCATCATCATACCGAGTTTGTGCATCATATGGTCTTTGGCATCGTCACGGCTGTAACCTCTGCCACCCTGACCGCCTCTGTATGAGCTTTCTTCGGAATAATCATCATAAGACGAGCCGTCTTCGGAAGAATATCTACCCATACTATCTCTGCGAGCATTTCTGCCTCTGCCTCTGCGTTCAGAGTACATCATATCGTCATCGTATGAAGAACCGCCCATATAAGAAGAACGACCGCCACGACCTCTACCGCCTCTTGCTTCGGAATAACCGCTTTCTTCTTCCAACATTTCAATCTTGTCAAGATTTTTTACTGTATCGGTGAGTTTCCAAATCATATCAAGGTCGCCGCCTGTAAGTTTTTGTTTCATAGCATACTCATCAAGTTCCTTGCAGAGCATTTTTTTAATTTTTTCAATATATTCCATAATTCAACACTCCTTTCTTATGCTACACGGTCGAAAATGATATTAGCATTTGCAATATCAATAGCCGTTCCGTCACTTGTATTCTCCACAGAAACTGTTACACAGCAACCGCAGGGAATTGTTATAAATGTTGTTAATGAAACATTAAAGAAGTTTGCCAATGTTGCAGGAACTCCCACCGCCGCAGGAGTAACAACTGCAACCGCATTTGCAAGAGTTTCTCCATCTTCCTGTAATGCTACGGAAATCGGTCCAACTGTGCCACCTTCTGCAACCGCAATATTTGCGTTAAAAGTTACACGATAAACGGCTTTACAACCATTTGTTGCACCTTTCAAGCGGAACAATCCTGCACCGCTTCTGTGTGTGATATATCCTTTCTTGCAACATCTGTCGCCGTCAAGGAATACAATATTTTCGTCCTCTGCAACTGTCTGCACGAGGGGATAACTATATTCTGCTGCCATAATAAATACTTCCTTTCAAATAAATTAAGGCGATAAGGTTATGACTACCCTACCGCCTTTTTAACATTATCAGTTGCCGAGACTTGCTCGTACACTGAACATCCCGACTTAACGGAAAGTAGTCTAATTATTCAATTAGAATGAGCCACAGCCACAGCCATTAGAAGCATAGTTTACAGTTCCGCAACAATTTGTCGGGAATGTAACTTGCTGAGGGGGCTGTACGATATATGCAGGTTCGGGACACTTTTCGCCAAGGCGAGAAATGAGGTACTCGTTCTGCTTAGCCTGTGAAGCCGCAAGACGGAGAGCCTGATTATCAGCTGTAAGAGTTGCAATCTTATCCTGTGTAAGATAGTCAACAATTCTGTCACCGAGCTTATCAATTGCAGTAAGTGTGTTGCAGTTGTAAGTCTGCATATCAAATCTGTTCTGAAGGTTCATCTTTTCGAGGTCGCAGCAACAATCGGAAATCTGTTTAGAAATATTCCAACTGTTTCTCTCGTTGCCATAAGCAACATCTTTAATTTCGCCTTTAATTCCGCAGCAACAATCAGCAAGCTGTGTCTGAATTGCGTTGGTGTTCTGTAAAGCCTGATAACCGAGAGTACAGATAGCATTGTCAACTGAACGGAAATTGCTATTAAGTGTGTTTGTGAGTTGGAACGTGCTATCACAGATGCCATTGTTAATTCCGTCAAGTTTTCTTTCGATAGTTGCGAAATCTGTTGCAAGGACATAGTTTTCACCTACACCACTTCCACCACCGAAACCGCCACCATAGCCACCGCCAAAGCCGTTTCTACCATAGCCGAAAAGCAGAAGAATGATTATCCAAGCCCAATCATTACCAAACATACCATTTCCGTTGCCATAACCGCCGCCGTTGGTACTATCTCTACCAACTGCATAGCCTGTTGCAAATCCATTATCTTCCATCATAATGTTTATTCTCCTTTATAAAATTTAATATATGCTAAACCAAGCCGTACGCTCTTGATTAAAGCCGTGTTAAACATCTTCACCCATAGCCTGAACTACTTGCTGTGCTATCTGTGAAAATCTGTTGAAATCTTGCTGTGACATTCTTCCTGTCTGTAAAAGTCTTTCGACTTCCTGACGAGGATTTCCCGAAAACTGTTTCCGAAAATCTCTTGCCTGCTGTGCAAGTTGTTCAATGGGGTTGTTTTGCCTGCCAAATTGATTGAAAAGCGCATTAGCCATTATCTTCTACCTCCTCAACCGCCTTTTTTGTGGGTTTTGTTTTAGGTTTTCCCTTTAATTCATTTAATTCGCTCCGTAGTGACTCAAATTCGCTCTGTAACGCTTCGAAAGCATCTTTGCGTACAAAGTCCTTGCCGCATTGACAAACGTGCTTATCGGGCGTTTTAGCGGCATTGTCGGCGGTGCGCTCTGTGTAGTCGAGAATACGCATTGAGGGAACGCCCTGCGCGTTGACGGATTTAATATATACCGTGTCCTTGTTTTTATCCCAAAGAGTAACGCTATTATTCGGTGCGACAGGAAAAGCCGTTGCTTCCGTTTCGTTCAATACGAAAAGCATATCATTTGTTGGTGCTGTTTGCATCATCGGCATTTGCTGAATAGGCGTCTGCATCGGCATTTGTTGAGGTTGCTGAATAGGTTGCTGATTTTGCATATTTGTCGCGTCCTGCGGAATAGATGTATTATAATAATTCATCGGTCTGTAATAAGGTGCATAATAAGGTGTGTAAGCCATAATCATTCTCCTTTTTTATAAAAATATATTGGCGTTTCATCGCCTGACTGCCAAGTGTCATAGATGCATCCATCCTCAATAGCGACACAATGTGTTCCTGTTCCGATTACATAAATTCCTTGTGGATATTCCTCGCAAAAATCATTTATGGTATAGCAATCAAGACATTCAGCCGAAACAATGTGCCGTGTGAAGCCGTGCGACGTCAAAAAAGTGTCCCATATTTTATTTGAGCTCGGTAAATCTCCTGCAATGTATCCGAGCAAACAGAGTTCAATGTATATTTCTTCCCACGATTTGTCTGTTGCCTTTGATAAAGCACGAACAACGCAATCGCCTACTCGTTTTTGGTGAGGGTTTGGATTATATTCAACCCACATCGTCAAATTCCTTTATCATTCGCAGTTCTCTTAATACTTGAATAGTGCGAAAAACAACAAGAAAAGGCAATTCGCTCAACTCTTTGTGCGACTTAATAAATTGTGTAATATTCATATCATCACCTCTGTAAAAAGCATAACAAAAAAACAGCACTTTTACAATTAAATAAAAGTACTGTTTTGTTTTATATTTATTCTATTTTTATTTTATTTTGCAGAAAAGTTTGTTTTGGAGTTTTGGTATAAGTATCGCCATTTTCTGCCGTGAGCAGTCAAATTCTTCTGCTAATTGCTCATAAGTTCTGCCGTCAAGCAGATTTCTTTTAAGCATCGCTCGGTGTTCTTCGTTAAAAACGTATTCATCAATCAAATTTTCCCACTCACTCCGTGAAAGGTCGTAATTCTCCATTTTCGTCAAGTCGCATTACCTCCATTTTCACGAGTTTGGCAAAATCAATCTCCTTTTGGACACCTTTTGAAATTTCACTTGCCACAATAAGCACATCGCACGCACTCAAAAAATCATAGCACACTTCCATAAAATCATCGTATGCCATATCTTCATATTCCAAAAAAGAAAATGCGTGAAGGGGCGAAAAATAGGCGTGCTCAGGGTGTTCAAGTTGCAACTTCTTTGCAATCTTTCCTGCACGTTCTATATTCGATTTGTCACCTTGATACTTATGAGCGATATAATAGCGCATTATCTTTCCTCTTACTTAAATTTTCCGCAACTCTTGCAACGAGTGCGCTTTTTCTTAACCCTCTTTTTAATCGTTGTTTTTATCTTCTGTTTCGCCATACACATTACCGCCAACAAAATTATTTGTGCCATTATCAGCATCTTGTTCAACTTCTTGTGTGATTACATAATCTTCAAACGAATTTTCATAAATAATCCACGCCAAATTAGTTCCAATCAACGCCCCAATCAAAACGAGAATAACAATCAAAAGCCGTTTGTTATGCCGTTCACTCCGAGCCATAGCACTTTCATGTACCACATAAGGTACATTCACATTTTGGTTTTCCGCTCCGCAGTTGTTGCAAGTCTTTGCCATTTTCTTTTCCTCCATAACCTCATAAATTTAGAAAGAGGGGAAACGGCGAGGTGACCGCTTTCGGGTGTACATCCCTATCCCCTTTCATTATTATAGCACAACTTATCCCATTTGTCAAGTCATTTTAAAATCAGCTCGAAAAAGCTGATGACCAAAGCTCCAATACTCGAAGCGGCAACGGTTGTTATAAGCCACTTAATAACTTTAAAATCATGAATAAGTAGCTCTATCCTTTTGTCATCTTTGTAGAGCTTTTTATTTACGTTTTCTTGCTTGTCATTGCATTCACTTCGGAGAACGTACCTATCGTCAAACACCCTTTTTAATTCCATGATGTCATCATGATTTAACACCTTATCACTCCATTTCTGCCAAACGCCGCCATAAATCGTCAGCATACTTATATCTATTTATATAATCAATGGTCTGTTTTTCAAAAGGCGGAGAAACACGGCTCTGAACAATGTCAATGTAGTCCTGCATAGTCAAATCAACAAGCGACTCACTTAGTTTAAGAAACGCCTCCCACTGCTTCACGTCATTAACCATCGGTGCAGGACAGATTTTTCCCGTCACATCGTAGTGCCTGATTACATTGCCAATAGAAACGCCATACTTCTTCATGAGAGCCGCCACAAGCTCCGCCGTACGCTTGACCGCCTTGGGGTCAAAGTAATAATTCCCCCCCGCATCAATCTTTGAACAGATTTCAATACCTATGCTGTTCGCATTTCGACATTTGGCGTGTTTGTAACCGTATTTTGTTCCGCAATGCCACGCCGCATTTGTGTCCTTAACCGTCTGAATAATCTCGTTTTCGTCAACAAAATAATGTGCCGACGCTTGTCGTGAACTCTGAAAATATACCGCATTCGCCCTTGCAGTGTCGTTACGCCCTGCCGTGTAATGAATAACTATGTATTCAATTTTCTTTCCCTCACGACCATTAGTATAATTGAGAGAACTTGCCCCCTTAAAAACAATCTTTGAAAGATCAAGAACCACTATTCTCACCCACTTTCAAACCGTAAACCTCCGCTTCAATAATTGCATCTTCTTTTTCGCCAACTCCAAATCCAAGAGCTTCGAGCTGAGTGAGAACATATTTCTTCTTTTCTTCACCTTTCTTTTCGCCGGTAAATATCATCTCCGCCGCCTTAACAAAAACCCCCGCCCAATACTTTACCTCGTCAAGAATTTTCGCATCGAGCGAATTTTTAAAGTCTTCAAACAATGCCGTCAAGTACGGCACACCATGCTTTTTGAACAACCACGCAATAGCACAAAACACCGCCAAAATGGCAATCATAATAATATCAGCAAAATTCATCGTTACATCCTCCGTTTTTCATCTTTTTTCTTTGTTTTTCTGCCTCTTGTTTTTCCTTGACATTCTTTA
>JAZOOD010000017.1:0-60612 GCA_045654805.1 Clostridia bacterium
GAATTTGGAAAGTAGGAGAGAAATGTATATTAATTTAAAGTATGCAAAAATACGCAAAAAGGAATTTGCTTTCTGCGGAAAGCAGGTCGCAGTTCTGACAGTCCACCAGACTGTCATTCATTGCTGCTCCTTCGAATCCCTCCAAATTAAAAATAGAGGTACCCAAGTATGGGTACCTCTATTCTTGGCGGAGAGAGAGGGATTCCAACCCTCGAAACGCTATTAACGTTTACACGAGTTCCAGTCGTGCGCCTTCGACCAGCTCAGCCATCTCTCCACAACATTTGTATTATACCAAAAAGTTTTCCTAAAATCAAGTAAAATTTTAATTTTATTGAAAAATGAAGTTTTTTTTGTTATAATGTGGTTAATAAATACAAAATGAGGTAGTTTTATGGTTAATTTGGGAAATAGTTGGGATGAACTTTTAAAGGATGAGTTTCAAAAAGATTATTATTTGAGATTACGGCAGTTCTTGAAGAAGGAATACAGTACACAGACAATATTTCCTGATATGAATAATATATTTAACGCTTTAAAATATACTGCGTATGAAGATGTAAAGGCGGTTATATTAGGGCAGGACCCGTATCACGGGGAGGGACAGGCACACGGATTGTGTTTTTCTGTCCAAAGAGGTATTGTACCACCACCGTCATTAAAAAATATGTTTAAGGAATTAAATTCTGATCTTGGTATCCCTGAGCCTAGCCACGGTGAGTTGACATCCTGGGCAAAACAGGGGGTATTACTTCTAAATACTGTACTTACCGTACGGAAGGGACTTGCAAACAGCCATCGTGGTATGGGGTGGGAAATTTTTACGGACAGGATAATAGAAATTTTAAACAATCGCGAAAAACCCATAGTTTTCCTACTTTGGGGAACTCCTGCAAAATCTAAAGCCAAGCTTATCACGAACCCCAATCACTACATGCTTTCTACTGTTCATCCAAGCCCGCTCAGCGCGTACAACGGCTTTTTCGGTTGCAAGCATTTTTCGAAAACAAATGATATTTTGAGAATGATTGGAAGTAAGGAAATTGATTGGAAATTAGATTAATTTATAAAAAAATCATCAGGCAGGGGAGCTTTTATACACACCTGCTTTTTTGTTGTGGGATGGATAAATTGTAAAGCTTCACAATGTAGCATCGTCCTTGACCCATTCACTTCTGTGCCGTATAAATAATCGCCGAAAAGGGGATGACCAATGTGGCTCATATGCACCCTTAACTGATGAGTACGCCCTGTCTCTGGATATAGTTTTACCAAAGTGTTACCATTTTTCGACCTTACGGGAATATATAACGTTTTCGCAAATTGACCATCGGGGCATACTGTTCTTTTTATACCATATGACGTTTCTTTTTTAATATTTGTCTCTATTATGCCTGTTTTATTAATAATTCCACAGCAAATAGCAATATATTCTTTTTTTATGGTTTTATTCCGTATTTGCCTGTTCAGTATTTCAGCAGAATACCTGTTTTTGGCAATAAGAACAATACCCGTTGTATCCTTGTCTAGCCTGTTTATTGCGCGAAAAACAAAGTTACTGCCTAAATATCCGCACACAATATTTGCCAGCGTATCATCAATGTGGTACCTCGTAGGATGAGTAGGCATATTGGCAGGTTTGTTTATTGCGATAATATCATCGTCTTCAAATAAAATATCTATATCCCCTTTTATGGGGACAATGTTGCTTGTTTCCGTTTCTGGTATTGTTATCACAACAATATCACCGGTTTTTAAGGTGTTGCGTACTGTACATTCATTGCCGTTCAGCTTTACATACTCACCTTTTTTTAGGTCAACAACTAATTTCTCTGATAGCTCCAAAGAGTTAAACAAAAGATGTTTTATAGTTTTGTTATTCAGTTGATTATCTACTTTGATTTCGAGTTTCTTCACAGCTTCACCTCATTGAATTAATTTTATCAGCTATTTACTTGTTTGTCAAAGTATGCTAAAATAAATTAAATACGTTTCTGGGGGTTTATTATGATTAAAGGGGTAGTTTTTGACCTTGACCATACCTTGTTTGACAGATATGCTACACTTACGGAGGTTTCACCATTTTTATTTGAAAAATATAAGAATCATCTTTCTCCGGGATTGGGAATAGAGGATGTAGCGGTGACACAGATATATGCGGATAAGGAATATAATGCATTTGGATTTTCGAAAGTTTGTGAATACCTTAATAACAGCGGTTTCTTTCGTATACCTATGAAGTTGCAGGAATATACGGAAATTATTTTGGAGGCTTTTACACAGGAGGCAATCCCCTACACTTTTACACATACGGTATTAGAGGAAATAAAAAATGCAGGTTATAAAATTGGGTTGATATCCAATGGTAGTCATAATATTCAATATGCCAAGCTTGAATTATTAGGTATACAAAACTATTTTGATGAAATTATAATATGCGGCGATTTAGACACAAAAAAGCCTGATGTTATGCCATTTGAAATAATGTCAAAAAAACTTGGAATTACTCCTCAAAATCTTTTATATGTGGGGGACCATCCCGTAAATGATGTGGATGCATCAAGGAGAGCAGGGTATACCCCCGTATGGGTAAGGACTTATGAATGGCAATTTGATGATATACCCCGATGTGAATATGAAATAGATACAATAGCAGATTTGTATGCTATACTTAATAAACTTAATTCTTTTGAGGATTAAGAAAAATGCATAGACCACATAAAGCAAGTTTTTTATTGATTTAAAATAAAGTAGGAATTCGAAGTGTTTCGAATTCCTATTTTTCGTAAAGCTTTATGTTACGGACAAACTTCACCACTCGCAGTACCTTTGTACAGCTTCAGGTCACCCCTTAGGATTCAGTTTGACCATTATGCACTATTTTTTTTAATCCTAATCAATTCTGTTTTCTTATTATTTTATATTCATCTCCGTCGCGGAAGTAGGGACAATCCTTTAAAGTGTTTGTCATAAATCTCGACATTTCGTCCTCATCAAGACTGACATCACAAACATAACATTCATATTCCTCGTCATAAAAGTAATTTGCGCAATATTCACAGCATTTGTTAGACATATTATATAGCATCTCCGTCTGCATTGAATAGTGGAAGAGGAGCCAAAACGGTAATGTCCTCACGGTCTATTGCGTCACCTTCAGCAAGTATTGCCATTTTGCCAACAATGTTGCCCCCTGCTTTTATAACAAGCTCTTCAATTGCCGCAAGGGATTCACCTGTGCTTATTACATCGTCAACAATAAGAACTTTTTTACCCTTCATACGTTCAACCTCTGCTTTGCCTATGCAAAGAGACTGGGTATGTGCAGTTGTTATGGAGTCTACATTTGTTGTAATTATGTCCTCCATATATACCTTAGGACCTTTTCTTGCAATTATGTAGTCATTGTGTCCTGCCTGGCGTGCCATTTCATATATAAGGGGTATGCTTTTACATTCTGCAGTAATCATAATATCATATTCGGGAGCAATTTTCAAAAGCTCTGTTGCACAGGCTTTTGTAATTTCCACATCTCCAAAAAGGATAAATGCCGCAATCTGTAAATTTTCATTAACAGGGAAAAGCGGCAAATCTCTTTTAAGCCCTGCAATTTCTATAGTGTAAGTTTTTTTCATAAAATCAAGACCTTTCTATTTGATGAATTTCTGATAATATTCAACAGCCATTTTGTCACATCTCTCATTTTCAGGATGCCCCGCATGGCCTTTTACCCAATTATATTCCATTTCGTGATAAGATGCAAGCTGTAAAAGCTTTTCCCAAAGGTCGGGGTTGAGTGCCGGATCCTTTTTGTTACGCATCCATCCGTTTTGCTTCCATTTAACTGCCCATCCCAGGGAAAGAGCATCTATAACATATTTAGAGTCGCTTGTCAGTATAACATGGCATGGCTCGTTTAAAGCTTCCAACCCTTTTATAACACCCAAAAGCTCCATTCGGTTGTTGGTTGTTTCAGGCTCGCCTCCGCAAATTTCTTTTTCGTATTTTCCGTATTTTAATATGGCACCGTAGCCGCCCGGCCCCGGATTTCCACTGCAAGCACCGTCTGTATACAGATATACTGTTTTCAAGCTATCACCTCCTGATAGTTTGTGATGAATTTATTATAAGTTCTTGTCAAGTTAGGAAAAAATTTATTTACTACAAACGTCTTCTATGTTGTGTCCTTTTTTCAAAAACTTAATCATTAGAAAATAATATCAATAAACAAAGTAATAATGATGTTGATTAAGAGAATTGCAGGAGTTTTGCAAGGCAAAAATCCGTATATGCCAATTATAACAAAAAAACTCACTCTTTACAAGTTTTTTGTTTTAGTGTAAAATAATAATGTTGAATAATTAAACGAAAGGTAGTTTAAATACTATATGAAAAAGACATACGACGATAGTTCCATATCATCATTAAAGGGTGCTGACCGTGTCCGACTTCGTCCCGGGGTTATTTTTGGTTCCGACGGATTGGACGGATGTTGCCACTCTATGTTTGAGATACTTTCAAACTCTATTGATGAAGCAAGGGAAGGCTATGGTAAGGTTATAGATATTACAAGATTTGCGGACAACAGTATTCAGGTAGAAGACTTTGGACGTGGTATTCCTGTAGGATATAATGAAAAGGAAGAAAGATATAATTGGGAGCTTATTTTCTGCGAAATGTATGCAGGTGGTAAGTATAACAACAATTCTGGTGATAACTACGAATATTCATTGGGTCTTAACGGACTTGGTGCCTGTGCAACACAGTATTCATCAGAATATATGGATGTTGAAGTAAGGCGTGACGGTAAAATCCACAGACTTCACTTTGAAAAGGGTGAAAACATAGGCGGTTTGCAGTCGGAGGATACAAGGTTTAAGGCCACAGGGACTAAAATCAAATGGCGTCCTGACCTTGATGTATTTACTGATATTGACATCCCTGTTGATTACTTTTTAAGTGTGTTAAAGAAACAGGCTGTTGTAAATTCAGGCATTAAATTTGTATTCCATAATCAGAATGAAGATAAATCCTTTACGGATTATGAGTTTGTGTATGAAAACGGTATTACAGACTATGTTAACGAGCTTGCAGGAGAAAAATCTCTCACAAGCCCTATGTATTTTGAAACAGAACGTAAGGGAAGGGATAGGGAAGACAAGCCGGAGTACAAGGTGAAGCTTTCTGTTTCATTTTGCTTCAGTAATGAATCCAATGTTACTGAATATTATCACAACTCCAGCTTTCTGGAATATGGCGGTTCTCCTGATAAAGCTGTAAAGAGTGCTTTTGTATCCGTAATTGACCAGTATATAAGACAGACCGATAAGTACAAGAAAAATGAAACAAAAATCAAGTTTGAAGACATTTCGGATTGCCTTTGTCTGGTAAGTAATTCATTTTCTACTGTAACAAGTTATGAAAATCAGACTAAAAAGTCTATTACTAACAAGTTTATTCAGGAGGCTATGACAGACTTCCTTAAGGAAAATCTTAATATTTACTTTATAGAAAACAAGGTAGATGCGGAAAAGATTGTAGAACAGGTGCTTATTAACAAGCGAAGCCGTGAAAATGCTGAAAAGACAAGGATAAACGTTAAAAAGATGTTAAGCGGTAACACCGATGTGCTTTCCAAAGTACCTAAGTTTGTTGACTGCCGTTCAAAAGACGTTACAAAAAGAGAGGTATATATAGTAGAGGGTGACTCTGCTTTAACAAGTTGTAAACTTGGACGTGATAGTGAATTTCAGGCTATTATCCCTGTGCGAGGTAAAATTTTAAACTGTTTAAAGGCAGATTATGATAAGATTTTCAAAAGTGAAATTATAACGGACCTTTTAAAGGTTTTGGGTTGTGGTGTTGAGGCAAATTCAAAGCACAACAAGGATTTTAATACATTTGAGCTTGAAAATTTGCGTTGGAGCAAGATTATTATCTGTACTGACGCTGATGTTGACGGCTTCCAGATAAGAACACTTATTTTAACAATGCTTTACAGACTTGTTCCTACCTTAATTGAGAAAGGTTTTGTGTATATTGCGGAATCACCTTTGTTTGAAATTAATTATAAGGACAAAAAAGAGGAAAAGACAGAATTTGCATATAACGAAACAGAAAAGAATGAAATTTTAGATCGTATAGAAGGTTTAAAATATACTATTCAGCGAAGCAAAGGTCTTGGTGAAAACCAGCCGGATATGATGTGGCTTACAACAATGTGTCCCGAAACAAGACGTCTTATCAGGGTTATGCCTGATGATGCTGCATTGGCACAGGCAAAATTTGAACTTTTGCTTGGTGATGACCTCGCAGGCCGTAAGGAGCATATTGCAAAAAACGGCGGAAAGTATCTTGATATGATAGACCTTTCTTAAAATCAGGCGTCAGATTTTTCTTAAACAACAAAAGGGCGTGTAGAAAAATGAATTCATCTTTCTGCACGCCCTTATTAATAAATATTTATATTATCTCCATAAAATATTTTCGATGCCGTTTCTCTTTGCTTCTGTCAACGCCATAATTACAGGACCAAATGCATGTGGGTCATCTTTTTTTGGCATAACGGATACAAGATATGATTCAATAGTACCCTTGCCTTCAGGACAACAACAGCCTGCACAGCATCTTTCTATTGAGTAGTCAGGGTTGATACAGAATTTGCAAAGTCCATCAATGCCCTTTTCAAAAGCAGGCATATATGTTTCTCTATCAAGCAAACCAAGACGTATGCCTACACCGATTGCATACAAAATGATACCTGTACCTGAAGATTCTTCCCAGGCAAGAGGTTCCGCAATAGATTGTTTCCACAATCCTCTGTAATCTTGATATTTGACCAATGCATCACAATGAGCTTTAAAACGGTCAACCGCCTCAGCATAATATTTTGAATCCTTTGGAAGATATCTTACAAGTTCACAAAGCCCGATAATTCCCCAACCGTTACCTCTTGACCAATGGTCATGAGAAATTGATGTGGCATCGCCCATAAAACCTCTTGTCTGATGCAAGAGACCATTGGATTCGTCCATAAATACGTCATACATTTTAAAACATTGTTCAACTGCGAAGTCGATATATTTAGGTTCATCAAATATTAAGCCTGCATATAGCATATAAGGAGTTACTGCATATACAATGTCAATCCATATTCTCTTGTCTTCAAGAGTGGGATGGCATATAATTCCATCATGGCTTCTTGGTGCTTCCAATGTTTTTTCAGCATATTCTCTTAAAACATCTTTGTGGTCCTCAAAGTAACCCTTCATAATCATCCAGGCTTTACCAAGACCTCCAACACGGTAGTTATCAAAGTTGTGGCAGAAGTATGTACCGGGTTCTTCAAATTCAAAAGGATATTTTTCAAGGTAGCTGTTAACTTCCTTAATCCATTCTTTGTCGTCAGCAACAACTGCTGCCTGAGCAGCTGTCCACATAGTTAAAATGCCGGGGTAGTTAAATAGAGGTGTAGTAGCATATGTTGCTGCAGCACCTATCTTCTCAGATACCTCAACTGCGTGGTCCCATACCCTTTTTGCCATAATCATAGGTTTCATTTTAAAATCCTCCCTTAAAGAAATAATCTGGTTTGTGTTGAATTTTACTTATAAATTATGAAATTTGCTTTTCTATTTTTTATACATACCCATAATAATCGACATATTACGCCATATTATTCAAAAATCATCAAACGCTATTTAGATGTATAGCAAGATGCAATTCATAATTTACGTATATTTTGCCACATATTAATATGAATATCAATTAAATAATTGATTTTTATTTGTACAATATGATTTTATATTAATAAAAAGTTGCAACCTGTTGTTCCGGCTGTGATGTCATTTTTATTTCCGTTGCATTAAGAACAGGACCGTCTTCTTCATACATTTCGTGATACTCTTTTGTAATTTTTGCCGTTACTATAATCCAGTCACGTTTTTTTAGACCGTTTACCACAACGCCTTTGCATACTAATCCTCGGTATGTTATATCTTCTTCACAACAAACCATAACATGTCTGCCAACAACAATTGTGTATTTTGGGAATGAGTTGTCGTATGCTACAATACCTTTGAAACGTACGGTTTTCCCAATATATTTTTCCATATCCTCAGATAAATCTCTGTACCATATTGCATAGTCTTCATCCTTGATATCTATTATGTCAGCATTTATATCAAATGGCAATGGATCTTCAATTTCGTCATACTCCACACGTCCGTCCTCAAACTCGTATGCAATGTCTGCAGATCTTGATACTCCACGTACGATTTTATGAATTTCCATACGGTCAATGTCTTCGGTGCAGCGATTTAATATTATCATATTTGTACCCTGTAGTTTTTCTACCATTAATTGACGCATATTTTTGTTATATGCTGAAAATGTACCCGCCTGTGCAAACATCATTTCTTGATATATAATCCATCCCTGCGGCATAGCATCAAACAAGGTACCAAGACTCCACATACCGTTGTATTCAATTACAACACGTGAAATTTTGTGCTTTTTTTGTAATTTTTCAAGAACATCCTCTGTAAGGTGATCCTCGCTGTCAATACATTCAATAAAAACATTTTCAACCTTGAATCTACTGCTGTCATATTCCTCAATACCTTCTTCGCACACTAAGAGAAGAGTATTATCCTCTGTCTGGAAACGTTCGTCTTCCAAAAAGCCCTGAATAAATTTTGTTTTACCGCCTTCTAAAAAACCGGTAAACAGATATACGGGAACTTCCAACATATTATCCCTCCGTTATATTCTGAATAATTTTTCTATTTCTTTCTCGTTAATTTCTGAGCCAATAACACAAATTCTACCTGTTATATCAGCATTACCTATACGTACATCCGGTTCACCGGGAATGTAGTCAAAATGTATCCATTGCCCGTCTTCACCACATACAATACCCTTTGCACGGAGTACCATTCCGTATTTGTTATTGTCAATTAATTCCTGGAGAAAGCTGTTGATTTCATCAGCAGAGTATTTGTTAACAGTTTCTGTTCCCCAGCTTGTAAATATTTCGTCAGCATGGTGATGATGTCCACAGTGGCATTCCTCATCGTGTTCGTGATGGTGTCCACAATGGCATTCTTCATTATGTTTATGATGGTGGTGATGTTCATGCTCCAAATTGTGCAAATCTGCCTCAAGAGTATTGCATCTTTCTATTGCATCCAAAAGCTGTTTGCCGTCAAGCTTGTCCCACGGAGTTGTAACAATTACCGCGTCTGCATTATGCTCTCTTATTAATTCTATGCATTTACTAATTTTTTCTTCGGCAATATTTTTTGTATGGCTAAGAATAATGCAACCTGCACTTGCAATCTGGTCATTGAAGAATTCACCAAAGTTTTTCATATACATTTTGCACTTGTTCGAATCAACAACAGTTGCATAACCGTTAAGGCATGCATCATCCATTTTAACATCCTGTACTGCCTTAATAACGTCACTTAGTTTGCCCACTCCGGAGGGTTCGATAATTATTCTGTCCGGAGTATATTCGTCAAGCACCTGCTTTAGAGCAATTTCAAAATCTCCCACAAGACTGCAGCATATACAACCGGAATTCATCTCATTAACCTGTATGCCAGAATCCTTTAAAAATCCGCCGTCTATACCTATTTCTCCAAACTCATTTTCTATAATTACAATTTTTTCATCTTTGTATGCTTCCTGAATAAGTTTTTTTATCAGCGTGGTTTTACCCGCCCCCAAAAATCCTGAAAAAATGTCTATTTTTGTCATATTTTAACACTCCTTTTTATAATATTCATAATAATACAACCGTCAATCTTTGTCAATTATTTAATCTTTAATGTTTTAAGATAATTCTTTGTTACCTGTGGTATGCGGTAGCTTTCCACGGCTTTTTGAATAGCCTTGTTGTGTACCCACTTGTCAAGTCTGTTTTCTTCAATGTATTTAATTGCACACTCGTATTGCTTTGCAAGTGCTGTGGCAAAATACCAAGAAATCATCATATTAACGTAATATTCTTCCGACTTTACTTTTGCAACAACTTCTAAATATTCTTCACGAAAATCCCCGTCTAAAAACAGATTCATCATTATACCTATTCCAAAACGAATAGTATAAGCGTGTTCATTTTCCATCCATTTTTTCGCATAGGGCAATATTTTCTCTTTATTGGTTTTAAAGACTTTGGGGGAGAACATATCACAGGTTGCCCAGTTATCTATGTTTGGTAAAAATTCCTCACACAGCTCGATTGCGGTGTCAAAATCCTCTATTGTTTCCAGAACAAAGGCGTGGAGGTTATTTTCTTCATAATACTTGTGAGGCAAATCCTTTAAAAAGTCTATCGCCCTATCGGTTTTTGCAAATTCTAAAGCATATTTTCGCAAAACAGGAATTCTAACTCCTATTATTAAATCTGGGTCTATTGTGGGCATAAGCTTACTGTGAAACTGTTTGTATTCTTGATCACTTAACAGAAAAAGGTCATTTTGTATGTTAGTCATTTGATACACCTCTAAACTATATTTTATCATAACTAAAAACATTAAGCAATGTAAATAAAATAACTTTTTAATACAAAAAAGCTCATTCTGCAGAATGAGCTTTCTATTTCTCTTTGGGTTTCCCTAATATGGCGAAAATAAGACCAAAAGTTACTGCTGCGGCTATTCCTGCCGAGGTTGCGGTTATACCTCCTGTAAATATGCCAATAAAGCCTTCCTTATCAACGGCTTCCATTACACCCTTTGCCAATGAGTATCCAAAGCCTGAAATTGGAACAGTAGCACCTGTTCCTGCATAATCAACAATTGGCTCGTATAGACCTATTGCAGTAAGTACCGCACCTACACATACATACATAACCAAGATTCTTGCGGGGGTAAGCTTAGTTTTGTCAATTAATATCTGCCCTATGGCACATAGTAAACCTCCCACCCAGAACGCATTGAAATATTCCATTTTTATTCCTGCCTTTCGTTAGAAATAACTACTGCATGTGCAATACCGGGTATTGATTCACCCTGCTGTATGCTGGTGGGACTCATCAATGCACCTGTACCAATGAACAGTATTTTATTAAGTCTGCCTTTTTCCATTTCTGGAAGTAAATGGGCACAAAGTACTGCTGCACTGCATCCGCATCCGCTTGCTCCTGCGTGGGTATCCTGCTTTTCATTATTATAAAGCATTACTCCGCAGTCATTATAATTATTCATTTTTACACCGTTCTTTTCCATAAGGTCTACAACTATAGAATGTCCCACACTCCCTAAATCGCCTGTTACTATAAGGTCATAATATGATGGATTAATCTGTAAATCTTCAAAATGTGCAAGCAATGTGTCAACGGCCGCAGGCGCCATTGCAGCCCCCATATTAAGACCGTCTTTTATACCTTTGTCTGTAATTTTTCCTGTAGTGATGTGGGTTATATATGGTCCATTACCCTCTTTGGATAGAACCACCATACCCGATGCCGTAGCGGTGCATTGAGCTGTAAAAGGCCTCTGCCCGCCGTATTCAAGGGGCATTCTGAATTGCCTTTCCGAACTGCAGAAGTGACTGCTAGTACCGCATACTACATCTTTGGCAAAGTCCCCGTCAATCATCATTGCACCCATTGAAAGGGATTCTGCCATTGTAGAACAAGCACCGTATAGTCCGTAAAATGGGATTTCAAGTTCTCTTAATCCGTAGCTTGAGCCGATACACTGGTTTAGCAAATCACCTGCAAATATTGTATCTATATCAGACAGAGATTTTCCGGATTTTGAAACAGCTTTTACAACTGCCTCCTTTTGCATTTTAGACTCTGCCTTTTCCCAGGTTTTTTCTCCGTAGTAGCCATCGTCAGTTATTATGTCAAATGCTGCACCAAAAGGACCCTCACTTTCCTTTTTTCCTCCCACACACGCGTAACCTTCTATTGAAACACAGCCCGATATATTATAACTTTGGTTACCCTTTTTTTTAATATTCTGCAAAATATCACCTCTTTTTGATATTATTAAATATTTTTGAAAAATTTATTCTTTTATTGACTATTATATTTATAAAGGGTAAAATAGAATAAAGAGGTGTTATGGTGTTTGAGTTAAGGGAAAAAGACAAAGTAAAATATCTTGTAATAACAGAATTCGAGGATACCAATTTGGTTAATCACTGCTTTTCAACACGTATTGGAGGTGTAAGCACCGGTGAGGCAGGGACACTTAATTTTGGTTTTACACGTAAGGATACCAGAGAAAATGTCCTTGAAAATTTTAGAATTATATGCAAAACAGTAGATGTGGATTTTAATAAACTTGTACTCACGGACCAAGTGCACGATAATAAGGTTTATAAGGTTACGGAAAAAGATGCTGGTAAAGGAATAACAAGGGAAAGTGATATAAAGAGTATAGATGCTTTTGTAACAAATGTTCCGGGTATACCTATTGTTACATTCCATGCAGATTGCATACCTGTGTTTTTTCTTGATACAAATAAGAAAGCTATTGGACTTGCACATAGCGGATGGAAGGGCACTTACAATAATATATCGAATAATGTTGTTAATAAAATGATTGAAGAATATAGGACTAATCCTGAAGATTTAATATGCGGTATCGGACCTTCAATAATGCAGTGTCATTTTGAGGTAGGCGACGATATTGCACAAATGTTCGGAGAAAAATACGGCAATGAATTTATCGAAAGGCGCCATAAACCATATATTAACCTTACCGCAATAGTGGAGAAACAACTGCAGCAATGCGGGATCAGGAACATTATACAGTCAAACATATGTACTTACTGTAATAATGACATATACTATTCATACAGAGGAGATAATCACAAAACGGGAAGTCTTATTTCCCTTATGGCATTGAAGGGGTGATGTTTGTGAAAAAAATTATAGCTTTAATTTTGACGGTATGTGTGGTTTTGGGCATAGCGGGGTGTAAAGATGATAATGGAAATAAAGGAGACAATGCAGTAAAAGAGGCAAATGAAACTCTTAAAATCCATTGTTATGCACACGATAATCTTAATCCGTTGATTAATGATAACGAAACTAATATGCAGATGTTAAGGCTTGTGTTCGAAAGCCTTATACAATGTGACGAAACTCAAAAGCCAAAGCTTTTGCTTGCCGACAATTATTCCGTTTCTCAAGATGGTCTTGTGTGGACCGTTAAGCTTAAAGAGGGAGTGAAATGGCATGACGGCAGTGAACTAACTGCCGATGACGTTTTGTATACCTATAACTATGTTATTGAAAATGCGGGAATATCACCATATGCCGTAAACGTAAGCAATATTGAGTATGTTAATGTAATGTCGGATTTGGTGATTAACTTTAAACTGGTGTCTCCTCAGGCTAATTTTGTAAATTTGCTGGAGATTCCCATTATACAGGCACAGAGCGGAAATGATTTCAATCCCGTAGGAACAGGACCGTACGTTTATGAAGATACAAAGAATAAAATAGTTTATCTTAAATCAAATGACAATTGGCATAAAGGAAAAATAGCAATAAAAAACATAGAGGTAAAAATATTGCCGGATAGGGAAACTTCAATATACGCATATGTATCCAAGGAGATTGACGTGGTAACCGTTAATTCCGGTAATGGATTGGGGGATTACACTTCGAATTCAGACAACGCCATTGTTGATTATCCGTCTAATACTTTTAATTTTATAGGTATTAACACTAATACGGAGCCTCTTTCCAACAGATTGTTCCGCAAGGCAATAGCTCATGCTATAGATAAGGAAAAAATAAATTCCGAGGTTTTGCTTTCCCACGGGACTATTGCAAACTCCTGTGCTCATTCCAAGTGGTGGGTTTATAATCCCGGAGTCACAAAATATGATTACAGTCAGGATAAGGCTGTAAATGTTCTTAATGATGTGAAAAAGAATATGAAACTTTCTGTCGTATCCCTCATGGTAAATGGGGACAACGCCGACAAGGTAAAGGTTGCGGAGATAATAAGGCAGAACCTTGCAGATTGCGGTATAACACTTGTTATTGAATATGTGGATTGGGCAACTTTTAGCGAAAGAGTTGCTACGGGCAATTATCAGATGTATTTAGGTACGGTCAAATATTCTGCTGAAATTAATCCCAGATATGTTTTTACGAATCCAAGTGTTGCGTTGCAAAAATTATTTGTGGAGCTTCAGTCTCAGATTACTGAAGAGGGTATAAAGAAAAAATATTTTGAAATTCAGGAAAAAGCGGCTTTGGAGCTAAATATAATACCATTGTATTTTGATGTGAATATGGTGATGTATAATAAACGAATTGAAGGAGATTTTATCCCTTATAGAATAAATGTGTTTAATGGTATTGAAGGTATGGATTTAAGCAATTAAAACGACAAAAACTCACAAAATAAATGTTTTTGCATAAAATATAGTGTAAAAATATTTAAGAGGTGATATAATGTCTTTTGTGCCTAATGACTGGAGTAATTTTTCCTATAAGGAAGTAAAAAGTATGCTTGAGGAATACCGCAATAGCTACACGTTGAAGGAAAAGGATATAAATCCGCAATTGGTTAATTCCGAGGAAATTGCTCAATAAAATATTAAACTGCGGGGTTCCGCAGTTATACATAACGGAGGGTTATAAATTGGCAATTGTAAAATATGACAAGCTTTCCGAAACTACGGAGCAGAAAATTGCTGAAAATTTTGCAGACAAAATAATATTGGACCAACAGGCAATACGGCGTAATATGTCCAGGGATAATGCTTCTGTAGTGAGACCTGCTTTTGTGCGTGATATAGAAAAGATTATGAATTGCCCGTATTATAACAGATATACAGACAAAACCCAGGTTTTTTCTCTGTATAAAAATGATGATATTTCAAGACGCGCCTTACACGTACAGCTTGTTTCGAGGATTGCACGCAACATTGGCAGGCTTTTAGGGCTTAATCTCGATTTGATTGAGGCCATTGCTTTAGGTCACGATATGGGACACACTCCATTCGGTCATGCTGGGGAGGCTATTTTGTCCAGACTGTACCACAAACGTACGGGCAGATATTTTAATCATAATGTCCATAGTGTGCGTGTTTTGGACAGGATTTTTCATTACAATATAAGCTTGCAGACTCTAGATGGTATTTTGTGTCACAATGGTGAACTGGAGCTTGAAGAATACAGACCATCAACGCTTTCGACTTTTGAAGAATTTGATAAAATATTTGAAGATTGTTATACCAAGAACTGTTCGGGCATTCTGATTCCTTCCACTTTAGAGGGGTGTATTGTGCGTATAAGTGATATTATAGCATATCTTGGGAAGGACAGACAGGATGCAGAACGCGCCAAGCTCCTCAAAGATAATTCCGTCTTTAACGACAATGCAATAGGGACGTTTAATGCCAAAATTATTAATAATTTGATTGTCAATATAGTTGAAAATAGTTACGGTAAGGACTATATAAAGATGGATAGGGAATATTATACTGCGCTGAAACAGGGGAAAAAGGAAAATTATGAATATATTTATAGAACTGAAACTGTAGGCAGTATAAATGATGTTATAGAGCCCATGTTTGAAAAAATATATGCTAAATGTCTTAATTATATTCTCGTTAAAGATAAATCATCAGTTATATACAAGCACCATATTGATTATGTTAAAAATAATAATAAATTTTACAGTGGCCCTGATTATGAAGAGGAAGAGCCTAATCAGATTGTTGTGGACTATATTGCAAGTATGACGGATGATTATATGATAGAGCTATATTCTCACCTTTTTCCTGATGAAACTAAGGTGAAATATGTTTCATATTTTAAGGATTTGTAATAAATTAGCACCCGATTTTAATAAAATATATTGACAAAATCTATATTGTTGTGTTATTATATTCGGGTACTTAGTTTGTGCTCGAGTGGCGGAACTGGCAGACGCACAGGACTTAAAATCCTGCGGCCCTTAAAGCCGTACCGGTTCGATTCCGGTCTCGAGCACCAAAAAAGCTCATTGCATTTGCAATGGGCTTTTTTTAATTAAACTTCTGCAGAGGTATAGCATATGAAACGAATTTTAATTGTTGGCGGTAATGGTAGTGGGAAAACTACCTTTGCCAAAGAATTGTCCAAAATAACAAAAATCCCATTGGTGCATTTGGATAAATTATATTGGAGGGATAATTGGGAACATTTAACCAAGGATAATTTTGATGAATTACTGATTAAAGAGTTAAACAAACCCCAATGGATTTTAGACGGTAATGCAAAAAGGACTTTGCCATTAAGACTTAAGTACTGCGATACCGTCTTCGTTTTTGATTTTTCCAGAATAAAATGCCTTTGGGGAGTGGTAACACGTACAGTAAAAAATTACGGAAAATCTAGGGATGATATGGGTGGGTATTGCCCTGAAAAAATTGATTTTAAGTTCTACAAAAACGTATGGAAAAATACATATGAATTGGAAAATGATATATATAATATGTTATCGTCAAAAGCAGACATAAATATTATTGTTTTTAAAAATAGAAAACAGGCTAAAAAATATTTAAAGAATTTGGGCATATAAACAATAAAGAATCTCCATACGAATGGAGATTCTTCTTTTAATATAAGCTTGTAATTATTTCAACACATTTTTCTTCGCCAACTTTTCCGCTATCTAATGAAATGTGGTAATTTTCTGCATTGCCCCATTCCATATCTGTGTAAAATTGGTAATATGCTTTACGGCATTTATCTTTGTTTTTAAGACGCTTTTCGGGGGTTATGTCCCTTTCACCATATAAATTTACTATACGTTCTGCCCTGGTTTTTATATCTGAATGGATAAATACTTTTAGTAAATCTGCATTGTCTTTTAATATGTAGTCCGCACAACGTCCAACAATAACACAAGGCCCCTTTTCGGCAATATCTATAATGATTTTTCTCTGTACAGTCCATATGTAATCCTGTGTGGATTTTCCGTCTATAGTGCGTGGGTTAAGAGCGGTTAAAAACCAGTTTCCGCTGGGAGTATATTCGCCGTGGTCCGCAACAAATTCCTTTGCAAATCCGCTTTCCTCTGCTACTTTGTCAAGTAATTCCTGATCATAACAAGGTATTCCCAGCTTTTCTGCAACTTTCTTCCCTATTGTACGTCCGCCGCTTCCAAATTGACGGCTGATTGTTATAATTCTGTTTTTCATATCAGCACCTCTTTCCTGATTTATGGCTTACTAAGATATTCTTTCAACTTTTCAAAGGTTTCGTTACTAATGTCGTGTTCAATTTTACAACTGTCCTCGTAGGCAGTTTTTTCACTTACCCCAATTGCCATTAATGCAGTTGCAATTATTTCGTGCTTTTCATAGACCTTATTGGCGATTTCCATACCTTTTTCTGTCAGGGATATTCCGCCAGTTTCATCTACTGTAATATATCCCTCCTCACGGAATGACTTCATAGCAACGGATACACTTGGCTTTGTAACTCTAAGTTCATTTGCAATATCTATACTGCGCACATATCCTTTTTCTTTTTTTATCATAAGTATTGTTTCAAGATAATTTTCGGCAGATTCTTTGATTCTCATAGTTCGTACCTCATTAATAAATTATATATATTATACTATATTTATTTTAAATTGTCAAAACATCATTTCTTTTGTAATATATTTTGTATATAATTGTCTTGATTTTTTTTGCTAAATATTGTAAAATTTATATAGAACATTAGATGGAGGGATATATAATGAGCGTAAAATTTAATTACAAGTTGGCTGAAAAATTCTTTTCGGACGAAGAAATTAAAAATCTTGCCCCCGCAGTGGAAAATGCACATAAAATGCTGCACGAAAAGACAGGTGCAGGCAATGACTTTTTAGGTTGGGTTGAACTACCGAAAAATTATGATAAAGAAGAGTTTGAAAGAATTAAAAAAGCTGCTTCAAAAATTCAGAGTGATTCCGAAGTTTTGGTAGTTATCGGTATCGGCGGTTCTTATCTGGGAGCAAGAGCGGCTATTGAATTTTTGACATCTCCTTTAACTAACTATACTGCAAAGACACAGATTTTCTATGTTGGTAACAGCATCAGCGGTCCATATCTTGCAGAACTTGTTGATATGGTTAAGGATAAGGAACTTTCCATTAATGTTATTTCTAAGTCCGGAACTACAACAGAGCCTGCAATCGCTTTTAGAGTATTCCGTGATTTGATGGAGAAAAAGTACGGCAAAGACGGTGCCAAATCCAGAATTTATGCTACAACCGATAAAGCAAGAGGTGCACTTAAGACCTTGGCAGATACCGAGGGATATGAGACTTTTGTTATTCCTGACGATGTGGGCGGACGTTATTCTGTACTTACAGCAGTTGGCTTGTTGCCTATTGCAGTAAGCGGTGCCGATATTGACGCTATGATGCAGGGTGCGTCAGATGCTTATGACAAGTACAACAACCCTGATGTTACAACCAATGAATGTTATCAATATGCGGCAGTAAGAAATGCCCTTTTAAGAAAAGGCAAATGCATTGAAGTTATGGCAAACTACGAACCATCCCTTCATTATTTGACAGAATGGTGGAAACAGCTTTACGGTGAAAGTGAAGGTAAGGACGGTAAGGGTATATTTACTGCAGGTGTTGACTTTTCAACAGACCTTCATTCCATGGGACAGTTTATTCAGGATGGTTCGAGAAACCTTTTTGAAACAGTTATCAATGTTGAAAATCCTTCAATTGATGTTATGATTGGTGAAGATGATGAAAATCTTGACGGGTTTAATTTCCTTGCGGGTGAAACTCTTGATTACGTTAATCACAAGGCTATGGAGGGGACAATTCTTGCCCATACAGATGGTAGCGTTCCTAACCTTATGATTTCACTTGCTAAGCTTGATGAATATACATTTGGTCAGCTTGTATATTTCTTTGAAAAAGCGTGCGGCATCAGTGGTTACATTCTAGGAGTTAATCCATTTAATCAGCCAGGTGTTGAAGCGTATAAAAAGAATATGTTTGCACTTTTGGGCAAGCCGGGTTATGAAGATTTAAAGGCAGAACTTGAGGCACGTCTAAAGTAACAAAAATTTTTAATAAAATTAGTTATTTTCACAGTTGTAATATTTCCCGATTTGTTATATCATTTAATTAGAAAAATTAATTCACAATGGGAGGGTTTATTATGATAAAAATACTTATGGGCGAAAAAGGCACAGGTAAGACCAAGGCGTTTATAGAGATGGTTAACCAATCTATTAATGAAGAAAAAGGTAATGTTATCTGCGTGATGAAAGGTGACAGACATCTTTTCGATTTGAAGTCCGCTATCCGTCTTACAGACACTACTGATTTCTATGTTGAAGATTTTCATGCTCTTCATGGGTTTATCAGCGGTATGATTTCTCGCGACTATGATATTACTCATATCTTTATTGATAGTATTACAAAAATTGCCGGCGAAAATTTTGATGAGTTCGATGGCTTCTTGTGCAAGCTTGAATCCTTGTCTGATAAGTATAATGTAAACTTTACCATTACTGTCAGTGCTCCGGTTGCGGCAGCTACTGATGAAATTAAGAAGTATTTGATTTAATTATAACAATTTTGCCCCGTACGTATTGTACGGGGCTTTTTTTGTCAAAACACTTGCTTTTTATTTTATTAAGTAGTAAAATAAACAAGTTGTAACAGGAGGTAATTTATGGGAAATATATGGATATTTTACGCCTTGACATATGGTATATTAAAGGGTGTCAGAGAATGTATGAAAAAATTTGCCCTAAAAAAAAGTGGGCTTATGGAAATTCTGTTTTTCTATATGCTAGTGGGCTTTGTTTTCACTTTACCTGATTTGGGGTCTGCCCTTGAATTATCTTATGTATATATTTTTTGGATATTTGTAAAATCTGTTTTTGTTAGTACAGGCTTTATTCTTTCATTTATGGCAATAAAGCGAATGCCCGTCAGCTTGTATAGTGTAGTAATACTTGCACAAATGGTGTTTACAACTATTTTTAGTGTAATTTTTTTACGTGAACCTTTTGGGATTTCAAATTTCATTGGGCTGGTTTTGGTTATTGCGGGGCTTGTTATGGTTAATTTGAAAAAAGATGGGGGAGGTAACGGAAAGTTTAAAATAATTGCACTGGTGATGGCTGTGGGGTATTGTTTTTTAAATGCAATTTCTGCAACTATGGACAAGGTTTTGATGCGGAATATGACTTCCGGTCAACTTCAATTCTGGTTTATGTTCTTCAGTGTAATTATTTATGGAATAATCATTGTTGTAAGAAAAGAAAAAATATCTTTAAAAACTATGAAAACCAATTTTTGGATACCGATTATGGGTATTTTGCTTATGGTTGGTGATAGGTTTTTATTTGAAGCAAACGGGCATCCCGACAGTAAGGCTACGGTGATTACTTTGCTTATACAATGTGCTGTTATAGTGAGTATACTGATTGGGCGTTTTGTATTTAAAGAAAAAAACATTTTATACAAATTGGCCTGCTCCTGCGTTATAATTTTGGGGATAGCAGTAGCTTTGATATAATTATTTTTTTAAATATGCAAAAATACTATTGAAAAATATTGCATAAAGTGTTATAATATGTGCTGTGTTTTTAAAGGTATTAAAAATTTATTAAAGATAGAAGGGATTAAAGTGGCAAATAGTAAAGAAAGAAGAGTAGGTACAATTTCAAGAGGTATTCGTTGTCCCATAATCCGTGAAGGTGATGACCTTGCCGCAATAGTAGCTGATAGCGTTTTGGAAGCTGCGGAATACGAAGGCTTTGAACTCCGTGACAGAGACGTAATTTCAGTCACAGAATCCATTGTTGCAAGAGCACAGGGTAACTATGCATCTGTTGACGATATTGCAGCTGATGTTAAAGCTAAACTTGGCGGAGAAACTGTGGGCGTTATTTTCCCTATACTTTCTCGAAACCGTTTTGCTATATGCTTGAAAGGTATAGCAAAAGCTTGTAAAAAGATTGTTATTATGCTTAGCTATCCTGCAGACGAAGTTGGCAATCAGCTTATAACTATTGATAAAATTGACGAAGCGGGAGTTAACCCTTATTCCGATATTCTTTCATTAGAACGTTATCGTGACCTTTTTGGTGAAAATAAGCACGAATTCACAGGTGTTGACTATGTTCAATATTACGGAGATTTAATACGTGAATGCGGTGCAGAGGTTGAGATTATCTTTGCTAATCAACCAAAGGCAATTCTTGATTATACAGATTGTATTATAAACTGTGATATCCATACAAGAGTACGTACAAAACGTATTCTTTTGGGTGCAGGTGCAAAGGTAGTATGCAGTCTTTCTGATATTATGAATGCTCCCATTAACGGCAGTGGCTATAATACAAAATATGGTCTTTTAGGCTCAAATAAGTCTACAGAAGACAAGGTTAAGCTTTTCCCTAACGAATGTAAGGATTTTGTTTTGGAAATTCAGAAAAAAATTATGGATTCCACAGGCAAGCATGTTGAAGTTATGGTATACGGCGACGGTGCATTTAAAGACCCTCAGGGCAAAATATGGGAGCTTGCTGACCCGGTTGTTTCACCTGCATTTACAGATGGTCTAATCGGTACACCAAACGAGCTTAAACTTAAATATCTTGCAGACAATGACTTTAAAGACTTGTCAGGAGAAGAGCTTAAAAAGGCTATTTCCGAAAGTATTAAGTCCAAGGGAGATAATCTTGTTGGTAATATGGCGTCACAAGGTACAACTCCTCGCCAACTTACTGACCTTATAGGTTCACTTTGCGACCTTACAAGCGGGTCCGGCGACAAAGGAACACCAGTTGTATTGGTGCAGGGATACTTTGATAATTATACAAATTAATTTATTAAAACAGTATGGATTACTCCATACTGTTTTTGTATAGTTGACAAAAATATGTAAATTGGTGTACAATTTATGTATAAGTACACAAAGGAGATGATTGGATGCATAATGGTGTTCCCGTAAGATACGGCAAACCCACAAGGCGCAGAGGTTCTAAGTTACCGGTAATTTTAATAATTATCATCATCATACTCGCACTTTTGACAGGCGGTTATTTTGTGCACAATGAATTTTTAAATAACGACAATCCTGAAACAGAGGAAGTAATAGTGGATGAAAATATCCGGGAAGAACAAAATATAACAGAGGAAAAGGACGAGCCGGAGGTAGTTCCGCCGACAGAAGAGCATGAACTTGAAGAGGAACAGATTCCGCCGGAAGCCCCACATGTTATGCCTGAAGCTCCTGGGGAGCAACCGCAGCAGCCACAGCAACCGGAAACTCAGCCGGAAGTTATTGTTCCTCCCGCAGAGGTTACTCCCGTAGAACCTTTGCCTGAGGAAAATCCTGCCATATTACTCCAATAGAGGTATTATTATGAAATGGGTAATTGATAGATTTGAAGGAGATTATGCATTAATTGGATGCGGCGATATGTATTTTAATATTCCGAAATCCGCTTTGCCTTTCGGCATTTCAGAGGGAGATATTCTGGATATTCAAATTAATGTTGCCGAAACTGATGCAAAGACCGTTCAGGTAAAAGACAGACTAAAAAAATTGTTTGGTGAATAAAATGAAGACTGTGTTAATTACAGGTGCATCACGGGGTATAGGACGTGAGACCGCACGAAAATTCTATAAAAATGGATACAATGTAATAATTAACTATAATAAAAACGTGAAGGCAGCGTTGGACTTACAGTCTGAGCTGCCCAATTCTATGGTTATAAAAGCCGATATTTCCAATGAGACGGAAGTTAGATATATGATAGATAACGTTATTAAAAAATTCGGTTTTGTTGACGTGCTTGTAAATAACGCAGGCATTGCTCAACAAAAGCTGTTTACAGACATTTCTACGGATGACTGGAAGAATATGATGAATGTTAATATAAATTCCGTTTACTATTTGTGTAAATATGTAGTGCCTCATATGATTCGGAAAAAGATGGGAAAGATTATAAATGTTTCGTCTATGTGGGGTATTACAGGTGCATCCTGCGAGGTTCATTATTCTGCTTCTAAAGCGGCAATTATTGGATTTACAAAGGCATTGGCTAAGGAACTTGGTCCCTCGGGAATACAAGTAAATGCTGTTGCTCCCGGTACGATAATGACGGATATGTGTAACTTTGATGATGAAACTATGGATTTGATAAAGGAAGAAATACCCCTTGGCAGAATTGGTAGTACTGCGGATGTGGCAAATAGTATATATTTTCTGGCAAGTGATCAGGCAGATTTTATAACCGGTCAGGTAATAAGCCCCAACGGCGGTATGGTAATTTAGAGGAGAATTTCAAATGACACAGGAAGAAAAATTCAGACAAATGACAGAAACTGATGTCCGTGTTTTGGTGAGCAAAATGGCTATACCTACAATAATAAGTATGCTTATTACAACGTTTTACAATATGGCAGATACTTATTTCGTGGGACATCTTAACACCAATGCAACCGCAGCAGTGGGGATTGTGTTTCCTTTGATGTCAATAATACAGGCCTGCGGATTCTTTTTCGGACACGGGTCGGGGAATTATATTTCCAGGAAATTAGGTCAGCAAAAGCCGGAGGATGCAACAAAGATGGCTGCAACGGCTTTCTTTTCTGCATTAATTTTTGGTCTTGCCTTTATGATGGTGGGAACAGCATTTCGCACGGAATTAGTATATATCTTGGGTGCTACAGATAAAATAGCACCTTATGCAGAGGAATATCTGCAGTTCATACTTATCGGTGCACCTTTTTATGCATCGTCATTAGTGCTTAATAATCAGTTCAGGTTTCAGGGCAATGCAGTATATGCAATGGTTGGTATAACAACAGGCGGTGTACTTAATGTTATTCTTGACCCTGTTTTTATTTTTGGTTTTGACCTTGGTATTAAGGGCGCGGCTATGGCTACTGCACTTAGTCAGATTATAAGCTTTGGTATATTGCTTGCAGGTACATTCAAGCCTGCCAATATCAGTATTAAGTTCAAAAATTTCACACCTTGTATTAATTATTACAAGGAAATTTTGCGTGGCGGAGCTCCGTCGCTTTTAAGACAAAGTCTTGGAAGTGTAACCACAATTTCTATGAATTATGCCGCAAGGGCGTTCAGCTTAGCAGCAGGCTTTGATAAAGAGGCAGCAATTGCTGCAATGAGTATAGTTGGTAAAATCACTATGTTTGCATATTCTGTAGTTATCGGTTACGGTCAGGGTTTTCAGCCTGTATGCGGGTTCAATTACGGTGCCAAAAAATATGACAGAGTAAAGCAGGCATTTAAGTTTTCTGTCATTATAACAACGTGCTTTTTAATTGTTGCGGGTTTGGGTGTTTATATTTTTGCACCTGACCTTGTGGGGTTGTTTAATGATGATATACCGGAAATTAAGGCACAGGTAGTTAGTATTGGTGCAACTACGTTGCGTTTTACCACTCTTACTTTCCCTCTTGTGGGATTTATGGTGTTGTCCAATATGATGATGCAAAATCTTGCAATGGCATTCCGTGCATCATTCCTCGCAATGTCAAGACAGGGCTTGTTTTACATACCTCTTGTATTAATACTTCCTCATATATTGGGATTTGTGGGTATTCAGATGTGTCAGGCAATTTCGGATTTGATTTCATTTGTTATAACGATAATACTTGTTGTTGGGGTAATAAATGAAATTAATGAAAAAGAAAAGCAACAATTGGAATAAGAAAGTCCTGCGAACATATCGCAGGGCTTTCTTTTTGGATTGTGTAGAAATTAGCAGCAGTCGTTGTTATTGTGGCAACAATCATTACTATTGTTGTTGCAGCAACAATCATTGCTGAAAATCAACAAGAAAAGGATAATAAACCAAAGGATTGTGTCATTGCCGTTGAAGATACCTCTTCCGTTGTTGCAGCAACCATTACCAAATAAATTCATAAAATAACCTCCTTAATTTTAACTTCATTACATATTATGTTTCTGTATTTTTTTTGTTACAGTTGTTAAAATTTTAAATTTATTGTATTATATATATAAAGGTGGTGATGAGTTGAAACTTAATATTCCGCACTATGTAAAAGATGTAATGGATACTTTGAACAAAAACGGATATGAAGCCTATGTTGTAGGAGGTGCAGTGCGTGATGCTATTTTGGGATTATCTCCTGATGATTGGGATGTTACAACCAATGCTTTGACAGATGATGTAAAAAGATGTTTTGACCGTCACTTTGAAACGGGAGTAAAGCATGGCACGATAACAGTTTTAATGGACAAAAAAACTATTGAGGTTACAACATATCGGATAGACGGGGAGTATAGAAACAACAGAAGACCTGAAAGTGTAAGTTTCACGAGCGATATAAAGGATGATTTAAAAAGGCGGGATTTCACCATAAACGCTATGGCATATAATGATGTTGAAGGTCTTATGGATTTGTATGGCGGCGTGGAGGATTTAAAAAAACAGGTTATACGATGTGTTGGCGATGCGGATACACGTTTTAACGAGGATGCTTTGCGTATGCTGCGGGCAATCCGCTTTGCTGCGAGACTAGACTTTGCAATAGATGAGCAAACTTTTTGTTCAATCAAAAGGAATTGTCATTTACTAACAAATATCAGTGCCGAAAGGATACAGACAGAACTTGTGAAGATGCTTGAGACAGGGGATAATTTGAAATTACTTTTCCAAAGCGGAATTGCAGATATTATTTTGCCGGAGGTTGATTTTCAGTATGTTAAATTGAATGTGCCATGCGATAAAGAACTAAAGATTAGTGCCCTGCTTTATAACGTTAATAGTGTAAAAGGATTTTTTAATCGCTTAAAATTTGACAACAAGACAAAAAATAATGTCGTTAAAATACTCCAATGTTCCCGCGAATTTATTGAAGAAACAGATTATGGAATCAAAAAGGGACTTAATAAATATGGTATAGAAATATTCGAAAAAGCGCTTTTGATTATGGAATGTTATGGGAAAAATACGGAATATTTAAATGATATTTTCAATAAAGTAAAGTCGGAACCCTATTGCATAAAAGACCTTGCGGTTACAGGAAATGATATTGTGAAACTTGGTATAAACGGAAAAGATGTTGGCAGGGTGATGGATTGTATTTTGGATGAGGTTATGAAAAATCCGTCCCTTAATTCGAGAAAAAAGTTATTAGATATAGCTATGGAAATAAAATAATATTGCATTGTACATCAAAATATGATAGAATACTATGGTAGGAAAGGGGAGAGAATTTATGAACCAGCTTGTAACTTTCTGGCTTATTGCGGCAGTTGTTTTTGGAATAGTAGAGCTAATAACCGCACCGCTTATATGTGTATGGTTTTGCGGCGGGGCATTGGTGGCGGCTTTGGTAGGATATTTTACAAATTCTGTGTGGATATCAACGGCGATTTTTGTGTTGGTTTCCGCATTATTGCTTGCCTTTACAAGACCATTGGTTAAAAATAAAATTGCCCCTAAGGTACAGCCTACAAATGCAGACCGGATTATTGGCAAAGAGGCTGTGGTAATTTTGGGCATAGACCCTGTTGAGAATAAAGGACAGATTAAAGTGGATGGTCAGGTGTGGTCTGCTAAAAGCGACCGTGCTATAGACGAGGGTGAAAGAGTTACAGTTTCTTCTATAGAGGGTGTAAAAGCTGTTGTAAACACCAAATAAAGGAGGGTTATTTATGGGATTGTTAGTATTTTTAATTTTAGTTATAGTTTTGGTTATTTCAAATATTCGTATAGTTCCACAGGCTCAGGCATATGTTGTTGAAAGACTCGGGGCATACCATAAAACATGGGGCGTAGGTCTTAATGTTAAAATCCCGTTTATTGATAAAATTGAAAAAAAGGTTACTCTAAAGGAGCAGGTTGTGGATTTCAAGCCACAGCCCGTTATCACAAAGGATAACGTTACTATGCAGATAGACACTGTAGTTTATTTTCAAATTACAGACCCTAAACTTTATACCTACGGTGTGGATTATCCAATGAGTGCTATTGAAAACCTTACAGCAACAACCTTGCGTAATATTGTAGGCGACTTGGAGCTTGACCAAACTTTGACGTCACGTGATACTGTAAATACAAAGATGCGTGCAATACTTGATGAAGCAACTGACCCGTGGGGTATTAAAATAAACAGAGTAGAACTCAAAAACATTCTTCCGCCACGTGAAATTCAGGATGCAATGGAAAAACAGATGAAGGCGGAACGTGAAAGACGTGAAGCAATTTTAAGAGCAGAAGGTGAAAAGCGTTCTGCAATCCTTGTGGCAGAAGGTCAAAAGGAAGCGCAGATTTTAAATGCACAGGCTGACAAAGAATCTGCAATATTGCTTGCTGAAGCTAAAAAGGAAGCACAAATTAAAGAGGCAGAAGGCCAGGCTCAAGCAATACTTAAAGTGCAGGAAGCTACTGCAGAGGGTATCAGAAGAATTAATGAAAGTAATCCGCAAAATGCGGTACTTACAATAAAAGCGTTGGAGGCACTTGAAAAAGTAGCCGACGGCAAGGCAACAAAGATTATTATTCCTTCAGAATTACAGGGTGTAGCAGGCCTTGCAACCAGCCTGAAGGAAATGATTAAAGACTAAAGGAAAAGGAAGTAGAAAAATGTCAGGACATAGTAAATGGGCAACAATTAAAAGAAAAAAAGGTGCAAATGACGCACAAAGAGGTAAGATTTTTACAAAATTGGGAAGAGAACTAGCAGTAGCTGTTAAAACAGGCGGCAGCCCCGATCCTTCAGTTAACTCAAGACTTAAGGATGTTATTGCAAAGTGCAAATCAAACAATATGCCTAATGATACAATTATGCGCAGTATCAAAAAGGCATCAGGCGAGGGCAGTGCAAATAATTATGAAGAAAATGTATACGAAGGTTATGGCCCTAACGGCGTTGCAGTTATTGTAGAAACTCTTACGGATAACAAAAACAGAACTGCAGCAGATATGCGTCATTATTTTGATAAATTTGGCGGAAACCTCGGCACAAGCGGTTGCGTAATGTTTATGTTTGATAAAAAGGGCGTAATTCTTATTGAAAACGATGGTTCACTTGATGAAGAACAGGTTATGATGGATGCATTGGAGGCGGGTGCTGATGATGTTGAATCTAACGAAGATGGTTTTGAAATTACAACAGACCCTAACAATGTATCAAACGTAAGTGAAGTTCTTGAGGGTATGGGATATACCATTGCACAAGCTGAAGCACAGTATGTACCACAGACAGAAACTGCACTTTCGGATGAACACGATATCCTTATGATGAACAAACTTATTGAACATCTTGAAGACAGTGACGATGTACAAAACGTATGGCATAACTGGGAAAATCCTACAGAGTAATAATTGAACTAGAAAGGCGGAATATCCCGCCTTTTACTTATTTTAGTATAAAATATCACTAAAATGAATAATTTTCTTATTAATTTTCTATTCAAGTGGTAAAAAAATATAAAAAACCGCAAATTTCTATTGAAAAATGAAAAAAATAGGTGTAAAATATTTCATATAATAGAATGGAGGAGTTAAAATGTTTAAAAACGCATATTTGGAAAATCTAATGGAAACAGTTGTAAAGCGTAATCCTGCTGAACCTGAATTCCATCAGGCAGTACGCGAAGTGCTTGAATCTTTAGAGCCGGTTATTGAGGCTCATCCGGAATATATTGAAACAGGGGTTATCGAAAGTATTGTTGAACCAGAAAGAGTTATTTATTTCAGGGTACCATGGATAGATGACAACGGTAAGGCTCAGGTTAATCGTGGATTCCGTGTTCAGTTCAACAGCGCAATCGGTCCATATAAGGGCGGTATTAGATTCCATCCGTCAGTTTATACAGGTATTATCAAATTTTTGGGATTCGAACAGATTTTTAAGAATTCTTTAACAGGCTTGCCTATCGGCGGAGGTAAGGGTGGTTCTGACTTTGACCCTAAGGGTAAATCAGACAAGGAAGTTATGAGATTCTGCCAGAGCTTTATGACAGAACTTAGCAAGTACATTGGTCCTGACACAGACGTTCCTGCAGGAGATATCGGTGTTGGTGCCCGTGAAATCGGTTATATGTTTGGTCAGTACAAGAGACTTCGTGATGAATATTCAGGTGTATTGACAGGTAAGGGTTTGACATACGGCGGTTCTTTGGCTCGTACACAGGCTACAGGTTACGGCCTATGCTATTTTACAGATGAAATGCTTAAGGATGCAGGCAAGTCATTTAAGGATGCAACAGTAGTTATTTCCGGTTCAGGTAACGTTGCTATTTATGCTTGCGAAAAGGCTACAACATTAGGTGCAAAGGTTGTTGCAATGAGTGATTCTAATGGTTATGTTTATGATCCAAACGGTATTGACCTTGCTTGTGTTAAGGAAATTAAAGAAGTTAAGAGAGCAAGAATTAAAGAATACGTAGAAACTCATCCAAATGCAGAGTATCACGAAGGTTGTTCAGGTATCTGGGGTATTAAGTGCGATATCGCTTTACCGTGTGCTACACAGAATGAAATTAACGAAGAATCTGCTAAAAAGCTTATTGCTAACGGTTGTTATGCTGTAGCAGAGGGTGCTAATATGCCTTCTACACCGGAAGCGATTGCTGCATTCCAGAGTGCAGGCTTGTTGTTCGGTCCTGCAAAGGCTGCAAATGCAGGCGGTGTTGCTACATCAGCTCTTGAAATGTCACAGAACAGTATGAGATATAGCTGGACATTTGAGGAAGTAGATGAAAAGCTACATGGTATTATGGTTAATATATATAAGAATACAAGAGATGCAGCTGCAGAATATGGTATGGCAGGCAACTTTGTTGCAGGTGCTAATATCGCGGGCTTCTTAAAGGTTGCAGAAGCTATGAAGGCTCAGGGTTTAGTATAATAATTTGTAAATTAAAGCGTATCGGTAAGTGTGAGTGTTCCTAAGGACAGTAGATAGGAACACGAGCATTGCGAGGTAAGAATATGAGGAAAACTCAGTAAAATGGGTTTTCCTCTTTTCTTTTTATCCGCACATTCGTCAAATTAAAAGCCTTCTGATAAAATGAAGATACAAAATTTAAAGGAGGCGTAAAGCTATGAAAGAAAAGATTGTTGAAAACGGAATTGAGTATGTAAGAGATGGTGATTACTACATACCCAACCTAAAAGCACCCGAAGGAAAATACAATTTTGGAAAGTATGGCAGGCTACACTCAATATTTATTAAAGAAAACAGACCTTGTCTATACTCAATGAAAATGCTCAACGGAACTTGGCTTGCCTATCTTGAAGAGATTGACAGTGCTGCAAAAGAAATGGTTGATAAGCTTGTCAAAGATATGGCGGTTAAACAAGGCATCACAGAAGAACTAAAAGCAAAAGACCAAATGGCTTGGGTTGGTGCAATGAACAGCATAAAACATTCCGCAGAAGAAATTGTATTACGAGAGTTTGTGTGTTCTATGGAGGTGCGAAGATGAGTTTTCTTGATGAATTATATTATGGCAACATCAATCCAAATGAAAATCGAAACAGAAAAAAGTTACCATACGAAAAAGCTTTAAAGACATTTTCTGACATTGAAAGTAAACTGACAAAAGAATTAAACGGCGAAAACTTAAAGCTCTTTAACGAGTTTGTAAATGCAAGCGATGAAATAAGTGCTACAAGTGGTATCGAGAATTTCAAAATTGGATTCAGGCTTGGCGTTCTGATGATGTGCGATAGCTTGTTTTCTGACAACAGCATCATTCTGAAAGATTAATTTATTACGGAGGTATTTTATAATGAAGAAATCAATCATATCCATCATATCAATCGTATCAGTTTTAATAACTTCTTTTTCTGTAAGCGCTGCAGAGGTGCCGAGAGAGTCGGCACCCTGCAATTCATCAAACGAAGCAATTGTATTAGTCGAAAGTTTTATTGGGGATATTTTAACCGAAGTGCAGAACGGAATGGGATATGCCGATGCAAGAGCAAAATCAAACCGCATATTCTTTAATGCTTGGCTAAACGGTCAGACAAATGGTTATAGCTATGGTGAGCTTGTTGACATTGCTAATGCTGCTATATGGCAGTACCGGGATATGTATTTGCGACCTGATTTCTATGCTAATAATCTTGAAAAAGTCAGAGTTATTATCGCTCCCGTAATCGAAGACTATAAATCCGGTAAAATCACTTATGCGGAAGCTGAATTTAATGCACGAACAAAGATTTATCAATCTGTAAATCCTAACTTCAATCCTGATGTTGAATATATGAAAGATCCTCTTTCGAGAGATGTTCCATCGGTAGATAATAGCTTGTTTATACTTGCGAGGAAACTGATTTTAGAAAGCAAATAATATCCAACTAACGTAAAAGGTGTAGCTGTTCATAGCTACACCTTTTTATTTGCGAGTTGGTTTAACATTTACATCCGGGTTTATATCGCCCTCAATTGCACCGTTTGCATCTTCAAATGCCTTGATGTTTTCTCTGATTAAAACAAGCACATGACTGTTGACACTTCTTCCTTCATAGTCGGCAACATAGGCGATTTTATTTAACATTTCTTCCTCAATTCTTATTGATACACTCTTAATAGCCATAAAATCACTCCAAAATAAATATATTATGTATTTATTTTATCGGAATTATGTGTTATAATGTTATAAATAGATATATTGTATATCTATAATATTTTTATGGTGATGCTATGAAAGATATGAAATTGCATACTTGTTGTTTTTTCGGTCATAGAAAAATAAAGGAAACACCCGAATTAGTAGAAAGGCTTGAGAAAACAATAGAATCATTAATCACAGATAATGGTGTAAATACCTTTTATTTTGGCAGCAAAAGTGAATTTGATGATTTATGTCATAAAGTCGTGACCGAGCTGAAGGAGAAATATCCTCACATAGAGCGTGTTTATGTGAGGTCGGCTTTTCAGCATATTCCCGATTGGTACGAGGACAGCCTGCTAAACCATTATGAAGGTACATATTACCCGAAACAGATTGAAAACTCCGGCAGAGCATCCTATGTAGAGCGTAATAAAGAAATGATAAACAAGTCGGATTTTTGTGTGGTTTACTATGACGAAAACTATCTTCCGCCAAGGAGAAAAAACAGCAAGCGAGATTTGGTAGATTATCAACCCAAAAGCGGTACAAAAGTCGCTTATGATTATGCCATTAAGAAGAGATTGATTATAACAAATGTTTTTTGAACGACTGATTACGAACGACTGATTCCTCAATTGTAAACTGAAATGCAATACTTGTTTGTTTGATTTATAATTTTAAGTGTATAAATTACAGATGCAGACAGGTATTGCATTTTGTTTTGCAAAAAAATTAATTTGTCATAGGTTTGTCATATCGGGTTTGATAAAATGAAACACAAAGGTACTTATATGATATAAATTTAAAGGAAAGGATAGTGAAAATGAACAGTTTTATCCTAAAGGGAAACATTTGCTACAGCATTTCAAAAACAGAATTAAAGACTCTTTCAGGATATGTTGTGTGCATGGATGGAAAATGTGCAGGTGTTTTCGAAAAATTTCCTGAAAAATACAAAGACCTTGAATTTAGAGATTTAAAAGACAAGCTCATTATTCCCGGTATGGTAGATTTACATATTCACGCTCCGCAATATGCTTTTCGTGGTATGGGGATGGATTATGAGCTTATAGAATGGTTAAACACGCAGACCTTCCCCGAAGAAGCCAAGTACAAAGATAAAGATTATGCCAAAAAAGCATACACGATATTTGCTGATAATATGAAAAACAGCGCTACCACAAGAGCTTGCATTTTTGCCACAAGGCACAGACAAGCTACAGAAATACTGATGGATTTAATGGAAGAAACAGGTCTTGTAACCTATGTTGGTAAAATAAACATGGATAGGTCAGCACCCGATGAACTTGTGGAAGAAAGTGCAGATATGTCTGCTTTTAATACATTTGGATGGATAAACGATATTGCGGGTAAATACAAATGCACAAAGCCTATACTTACACCAAGATTTATTCCAAGTTGCACAGACGACCTTATGGATCAGCTCCGTGAAATACAAAGGGCATACAACCTGCCCGTACAATCCCATTTGTCAGAGAACAAAGGTGAGATTGAATGGGTTCGTGAGCTTCGTCCTGACAGTTCGTTCTATGGTGACAGCTACGATAAGCATGATTTGTTCGGTGATAAAAATTTAGATTCTGAAAAAGTCAACACAGTAATGGCGCATTGTGTGTGGTCAAGTGATGAAGAAGTGAAGCTCATGCGTGAGAATGGTGTATTTATTGCTCATTGTCCTGCATCAAATATAAACCTTACGTCAGGAATTGCCCCTGTAAGAAAATACCTTGACCTTGATATGAAAATTGGTCTTGGAAGCGATGTGGCAGGCGGTCAAACGGAATCAATTTTCCGTGCAATCACAGATGCCATAGGCGTTTCAAAAATGTATTTAAGATATGTTGATGAATATGCAAGTGCTGTTACCTTTGAAGAAGCCTTTTATATGGCTACAAAAGGCGGCGGTGAGTTCTTTGGAAAAGTAGGAAGCTTTGAAGAAGGATATGAATTTGATGCACTTGTTCTTGATGACAGTATTCTTGCTCATCCGTTAGAACTTAATTTAAGACAAAGGTTAGAGCGCAGTGTTTATTTGTCGCTTGATTTGTGTGGTGGTATCAAAGAAAAATATATACAAGGCAACAAAATTATTTAGGAGGTATTCAAATGAAAACCAAAAGATTTTTAAGCTTATTTATCGCATTTGTGCTTTGCTTGTCATCGTTTACAGCGTTTGCGGAAGAAATTGTTATGGAATATTCACCTTTTGATGAATATGTTGACTATTCCAATATGTATTTCTGGTCGCGCTGGAATAATGGGGATGACAAACCTGCAGATCTTTTCTTTGTATGTCCAACAGTTGATATGGGCAAAGAAGGAAATTATAATGCTTACATAACAGATGAAAAATACCGTGAGAGCTTTGACGGTGCTACTAATATGGAACTTGGCATTTATGACGATGTTGCAAGAGTTTACGCACCTTATTACAGACAGGCAACATTCCCTGTTTACAGCCTTAGCAAAGAAGAACAGGAAAAATATCTTAGTGCAGCATACGAAGACGTTAAAAAAGCATTTCTTTACTTTGCTGATCAGACAGACGCCACAAGACCACTGATACTTGCAGGATTTTCACAGGGTGCGGATATGATAATACGTTTGATGAAAGATTTGTTTGATGAGCCACAGTATCAGAGAAGACTTGTTGCTGCATACCCTATTGGTTGGAAACTTACCGAAGATGAGGTTAAAGAATATCCGCATCTTATGCCTGCCGAAGGAGAAACAGATACAGGTGTGATTGTTACATTCAATAGTGAAGATAAGGATATTGCTTCTTCATTAATAGTTGGTGAAAATGAAAAAACATACTCTATAAATCCGCTTAACTGGAAAACAACATCCGAAGTTGCCGATAAGTCTCTTAATAAAGGTGCTTGTTTTACCGATTATTCAGGAAACATCAAGGAAGAAATTCCAAATCTTACCGGTGCTTACATAGATGAAGAGCGAGGAACGCTTAAGGTTACAGATGTAAAGCCTGAAGATTACCCCGGAAAACTTTTTGATGATGGTATATATCATCTTTATGATTATCAGTTCTTTTTCAGAAATCTCGAAGAAAATGTAGGCAAACGTCTTTCTGCATTTAATGAAAAAAATAAAGATAAACTGGATGTTATTTACAACAACGATTTGCTGACTTTTGATGTGGAGCCTATTATTGAAAATGGCAGAACTCTGGTTCCGTTCAGAACTATTTTTGAAACCATGGGCTGTGCAGTTTATTATTCCGAAGAGGACGGCAAACAGATTGTTTCCGCACGAAGAGCAGATGATAGCTTGGTGCTTACCATAGGCGAAAACAAGATGTATTTTAATGGCAAGGAAATAGACCTTGATGTACCTGCAAAAATAAAAGACGGTAGAACATTAGTGCCACTCAGAGCAATATCAGAGGCGTTTGAGTGCGATGTGGATTGGGCAGGAGATACAAAAAATGTATATATTTGTTCACCTGCATCAGCATATACCATACATGCCCAAAAATTTGAAGAAACCATAACCGACGATGAGGGGAATGTGCTAATTGAAGTGGTTGCATATTGTCCTGCCATAGAAAATCCCAATGAAAGTTCAACATTCGATACAATCAACGAAGATTATAAGTGGGATGTTGATAGGTTCTTGGAAGAAGCAAGAGAAAAGAAGGAAGATGCACTTACTTTGCGTAAACAAATGGGTGATGCTTTTGTACCTTTTGTTTATGAACTTACTTACGAACAAACTTACAGTATTTGGGGATACCTTTCGTTTGTTAGCCACAAATATGTAAATTTGGGCGGTGTTCATCCTACAAAAACAATGGAGTCAAGAACATATCACACAAACAATAATGTGGAACTTTCTGTTTCAGAATTACTTATGGAAGATCAACTGGATGTTTCTTTGGTTAAGTTTGTAACAAATTTATTTGTTGATAAGTTAAAGGAGATAGCACCTGAATCAGCTGATATATATACTTATGATTATGTGAATGAATATCTTGGATATGTTCAGTTCTACATCACACACAATTCGATGGTGCTTTATTTCAATCAGGGTGAACTTGCGCCTTATGCACTTGGTGTAATAAGCGTTGAGATTCCTTTTGATACCGGACTTTTCTATATCGATTCGAGAAATAACTACAAAGCAGAACAATTATTTGAACGCGAATATGACAACGGATACGAATGGAAGGTTATTGACTATACAAAAGATAAGCTTGAAATTACAGAAAAGGCTACCGACTATCCACCTGAAAAAATTTATTCAGAATACTACCCTGTTGGCTTAATGCAAGTCACAGCAAAAGGCATTAAAAAGGGTAATGCAAGTTTAGTTATGGCACATGTAGAAAAGGGTAAGGGTTTGGAAACTGCAATTCAAATCAAAAAGGCAGATTTATATGTTGACGAAAATAATATGCTTTCACTTATTACCGAAGATGATGCTATGTATTTATCAAGTAAATAATTAAATGATTATATAATTTTAAAGGAGAAAATTTTTATGAAAAAGAATATTTTATTTTTAATCCCAATGTTACTCGTTGTTGTTGCACTGTTTTTACTTCGTGCAACAGGCATGAAAGTACATATAGCCGTATCTGTTGTAGGTCTTGTGCTTCTTGTTGCATATACTCTTGCAACAAAAAAAGATTGGAGAAATCCTGCACTTGAAATACTACATCGTGTGTGCTATGCCATTGCTTTAATTACAGGTGTTGTACTTATGAATGTACACGGCATTGCTGCTATTTCCATTATTCATAAAGTAAGTGCAGTTTTGTTTGCTGTTCTTTGGATTAGCGTGGAAGTACATAAAGCAATTAAGAACTAATCAGGTGATTTGTTATGAAGAAAATAAGTATAATTACGATATTACTGATTCTATGCACAGCGGTAAACTGTTTGGCATCGGGGGTATATTACCTTCCGGATGTAACAAGTGAAATGTCTTCGCCTTCCTTTTGGTCGATTGAGACTGACGTTTTAATGTCATATGACGAAATAGAAAATCTAAACGAAGAAACAATTTCTGCACAAGGCACTAATATGTATGACCTTAAAAATCTGCCTGAAGTTGTTGACGGTGTTGCACTAAACGAAGCAATTAAGAAATCAAGTCAGGCAGATGCAGCATATTATCTTGGCTGGACTTATCTTGAAAGCAAGGAAAAAGCAACTCAGGAAGATTACGACAAAATAATCGAAAACACTCAGAATCCTGATGCAAAAAAAGAACAAAAGGTTCTCTATGGCATTGCAACCAAAAGAACAGAACTTCGCACATTCCCAACTCCTGTTGCAATTTGGGACGATCCTGCCGATTCTGATTTTGACTATCAGTATCTCGTTTCGGTAAGAGTGAATGAACCGGTTGTAATCACATCAAAGTCAAAAGACGGAAACTACTATCTTGCAAAAAGCATTTGTTGTTCTGGCTGGATACCTGCAGACTCAGTTGCGATTTGTAAGGATAAGGATGAATGGATTTCAGCGTGGGATATAAAAAACGAAGATGCTCTTATAGTATGGGGTGATAAGGTTTTTACAGAAACCTCAATAGTTGGTGCAGATAGATCAGACCTTATGCTGACAATGGGAACAGTTTTAGAACTTGCAAAAGATGTTAATCCAAACGAACTTATAGATAACCGTGCGGCATATAACAATTATGCAGTATGGGTGCCTGTAAGAAATGATGATGGTACATACTCAAAAAAATTAACACTTATTTCAGAACATAAAAAAGTGTATGCAGGATATATGCCACTTACAAAAGAGAATATATCAAAGGTTGTGTTCTCGGCTCTCGGCAACACTTACGGTTGGGGCGGAACCCTTAATTCCGATGATTGCTCAGGATATATGAGAAATGTGTATAAATGCTTTGGTATGGAGCTTGCACGAAATACCACATGGCAATCATCAATGCCTATGGCAAAGGTAGATATGCAGTATATGTCCAAAGAAGAAAAAATTAAATTCTTTGAAGCACTTCCTTTTGGAACAATTCTTTATTTCAGTGGTCATGAAATGATGTATCTTGGCAGTCAAAACGGAAAGTATTATGTGATAAGTAGCGTAGGAACGATTATGCAGCCTGAAAATCCATCGGTTCGCCAGCGTATCCGTTCCACGATTGTAAATACACTCGATGTAAAAAGAGCTAACGGCAATACTTGGTTTGATGAACTTACCGTTGCACTTGTTCCATACTTCGATATTAGCGAAAATGCTTTGCCCGAATATGAATGGTATCATGATGGCGTAGCATATTGCCTTAAAAACAAAATCATGCAGGGCGATGAAAATAAATTCTTCAACCCAACAAAAAATATAACTTGGGCAGAGCTTTTGCAGATTTTGTACAACATGGAAGAAACAAAGCCTGAATATGAATTAGAAGAAGATGCTTCGTGGTATGCTGCAGCAGTTAAATGGGCGAAAGATAGCGAGTTGATATATGAAAATGACAAAGACTTTGATCCGGAATCGGCAATAAGTCGAGAACAGCTTGCATCTGTTTTGTACCTGTATGCACAGTTTAAGGGATATGATGTAAGCGTGGGAGAAGAAACAAATATACTTTCCTATGATGATGCTTTTGATATATCTGAATATGTAATCCCTGCTATGCAGTATGTCATCGGTGCAGGTATTATCAACGGAAAAACAATTGGTACGGTAAATCCAAAAGATAATGCAACAAGAGCAGAAATTGCCGTAATTCTTCACAGATTTATTGAAAAAACGAAAGAAATCTGATAAAATATACATATGAAAGAGGGATTAAGTATGAATCAAAAATGGAGCGAAAAAACTACATTGCAAAAGGTTATGGACATTATTGCCGGAATTGCATTTTTAGTATATTTAATATTTCAGGCGTTGGAAAGAGCAGGCAAGGTAGTGTCTGCAGATCTTATTACAAGCATAGCTATATTAGTTGTCTGCGTATGTGAGGCGGTTTCATTCTGGAATACAAAACGCGTATTCTCTTATATTGCAATCGGAGGGGGATTTTTATTGGCAACGGTTTTAGCATTGTTGTATTTATTATAAGCGGATAGAGATACTGATTGCGGAGAGTGATTATTATGAAATCTAATAAAGAAAAACTAAAAAACAGAATATTTATAAGCTTATGTATCTCTTTGCTTGCCGTTGTTCTTTGTTTCTTTGTATATACAGGAAGAAATTATGGAAGTCAGGCAATGAATGCACTATATCTTTCCGCAGAATTTCAGGGTGAGTATAAAGTGGCGGACGGCAATTGGCACCCTTATGTCAAAGGTGAGCATATTCCTGCCAATAAAGGCGATGTAACATTGAAAGGGCATTTTCGGTTATTTGTTCCTACCACGGGAGAGGTTGTAGGAATTGCAGATGAAGGCGTTGTTCTTGCGTTTTATTTTAACCATATTGGCGGTGAAATTTCGGAAGACGGAGAAACTTTCCGCCCCTTTGATGCCGAGAGTGTTCTTATCGGCGAGGATCTGTGCGGTAAAATGTATATCGGATATGAATGCAAAGGTGATGAAGAAATTACAATCAGGCTGAAGAACCCTCATAAATTCGGAAACCCGGGAGCCATTGACGATTTTCTTAACAACTTAAGCACCTATGGCGGAACAGATTTTGAGAGAGATACATTAAACAGAGGCAGTGCGGATAGAATTTTGGGTATTGCATTTATTTTGTTTGCATTTATGATTTTGGGTACGGCGATATTCTCTATGCTCATTCATATCAAAGGAAGTAAAAATCTGTGGCTTGCAGGATTTGGAATTTTCTCTGCCGGAATATACTTCTTATTTAAGGCACACGGCGTTATGTTCTTTAGCGAAATAATTAAATTCAATACCCGTATGGTGATAGGCTCTATGATGCTTTATATGCTCTGTGTAACTGCTTTTATTGCAGGTATGTTTGAGGACAAGTTTAGAAAACTAAGCAATAGTCTTACCATTCTTGCTTTATTCTCAAATCTGGCAATTATGCTTTCACCGTCAGTTTCCGATGTAAAGTTCTATGATGCATTACCTGTATGGGTGTCTGTGCAGAGTGTGATTTGCATTGTGATGAGCGTTCTTCTTGCCATTCGTATTGCAAAGGACGATAAAAAAGAAAAAATGCTTTCAGCTTTTGCGATGCTTCCGATGATTTCGTTTATAATCGACGTGGCAGGAATAACTTTTGGATTATCCACAAGAGTAATTGTTTCAGAGATTGTATTTATTCTTGTGTTTATTGTATCCGTAATTGTGCTTTTAAAGGTTGTTCCGCAAAACTTGAATGCGGCAATAAGAGCAAGAGAACTTGAAGCAGAAAAACTGATTTTGAAGGCAGAACTCACGGAAAGCCGCATTGCCACTATGATAAGTCAGATTCAGCCGCATTTCATCTATAACACACTTGGGACGATTGAGCAGCTTTGTATCACCGAACCAAAAGAAGCTTCAAAGCTTGTGCGTAATTTCAGCTTGTATTTAAGAGGAAATTTCAGCGAGCTTGACAATGCCAAACCTATAAGATTTTCGCAGGAAATGAATCATGTTAAGCATTATACCGATATTGAGCAGGTTCGTTTCCCTGATATGACAATACAATATGACCTTCGCTCAGTAGAATTTCTTCTTCCTGCACTTTCTGTTCAACCTCTTGTAGAAAATGCCATAAAGCACGGTCTTATGGGACTTGAAGAAGGCGGCATAGTTACAATATCTGCTTATGAAACAGATGATTCATATATTGTAGAGGTAACAGATGACGGTGTTGGTTTTGATATGAGCGTAGGATATGATGAAACCAAGCATGTCGGTATAAAAAATATAAGAGGTCGAATTGAAGCAATGTGCAGCGGAACGCTGACCATAGAAAGCGAAATCGGTAAAGGCACAAAGGCAACTATAAGAATACCAAAGGAGGCTGGGGATTATGATAGCGATAACAGTTGATGATGAAAGACCAATGCTTAAAGCTCTTACAGATATTGTTAAAGCTTCACCTGATATAAAAGAGGTCTATGATTTTTCTGCCTGCTCTGCGGCTCTTGAGTGGATTTCTGAAAATCGCTTAGATGTAGCCTTTCTTGATATAAATATGCGTGGTATGGGCGGTCTTGCCTTAGCTGAAAAGATCACCGAGATTTATCCGGAGTGTAAAATTGTTTTCTGTACAGGTTATGAGGAGTATGCATTAAACGCTATACAACTTCGGTGCAGCGGATACCTTATGAAACCAATAACACCGGAAGCTGTTCAAAAAGAAATTGACCATATCAAGAGTAAAAATCCGAATGTGTCGCTTCTTGATGTTAAATGCTTCGGAAATTTCGAGGTTTTAAAAAACGGAGAGGCACTTACCTTTAAGCGGACAAAGGCAAAAGAACTTTTCGCTGTGCTTGTTGACAGAAACGGCGCCGGGATGACCGGAAAGCAAATATGTGCCATTATGTGGCCCGAAAACACAGACGATGTTAAAAATATGGATTATTTAAGGCATCTTGTCGGAGACCTGAAAAAAGCACTTGCAAATGTCGGTGCAGAAGACGTCTTTTGTCAGGACGGATACAATTACAGAATTGAGCCTTCAAGAATCAATTGTGATTATCACAACTTTTTGAAAACCGGTATGCCTCAGTTCCACGGTGAGTATATGACACAGTATTCATGGGCAGAAGATACTCTCGCTCTGCTGCTTGAAACAAATTAATAAATCAGTTTGCGGTCGGAATTATCCGACCGTAATTTTTTTTGTTTAAATTTAAATTTGTCATAGGTTTGTCATAGATAGTCTGATAAAATAACAAAATAAAATATTATTAGGAGAGGTTTTGACTATGAAAAAAAGACTGTTATCTTGTATTGTTTGCATTTGTATGGTGTTATGCTCATTAAATGCCGTTGTTTTTGCAAAGGATTCTGAAACCATTGTAATTCTATACGAAAATGATGTTCATTGTGCAGTCGAGGGGTACTCCAAGCTTGCTGCAATGAAAAATGAGCTTAAGTCTGAATACGAATATGTAGGTGTGGTATCTTCGGGTGACTTTGTCCAGGGCGGAACACTTGGAGCTGTATCAAAGGGCGAATACATTGTAGAACTTATGAACCTTGTGGGATATGATGCGATAGCCCCTGGAAATCACGAATTTGACTACACTATTTCCAGACTTACAGAACTTTATGAACTGTCGGAAACAAAGTACATATCTTGTAACTTTGCAAAAATTGGCGAGGAAAAAACATATTTTGAACCGTATACCATAGTTTCATACGGAGATGTTGATATTGCATATATCGGTATTATCACACCGGAAACAATTACCTCAGCACGTCCGTCACAGTTCGGAAATGAAAACGGAGAAATCATCTACACCTTTAACGAATCAAGATTGTATGAGTTGGTACAGGAAAGTATTGACGAAGCAACTGAGGACGGTGCAGATTATGTAATTGCACTTTCTCATATCGGATATGATGAGTCAGGAGAATTAAATGATGTCACTGATGTTATAGAAAATACCGATGGGCTTGATGTGGTTCTTGATGCCCATTCCCATTCTGTAATTGAAGAAAAGATTGTAAAAGATAAAAGCGGTGACGATGTTTTGCTTTCATCTACCGGTACAGGTTTTGAGAATATCGGTAAGCTTACTATTGCAAATGGAGAATTTGACACAGAACTTGTCAAGACCGAGACTTATACTAAAACTGATGCAGATGTTGATGCTTATATAGCAGAAATAAATGAAAGCTATGCTGAACTCGGCAACAGAAAAATCGGCGAAAGCAAGGTTGAGCTTATTACTCATAACGAAGAAGGCACGAGACTTGTACGAACTGCAGAAACCAATCTTGGTAATTTGTGCTCCGATGCTCTTTTCTTTGTAACAAATGCAGATGTTTCCTATGTTAACGGCGGTGGATTGCGTGCACCAATTAAATCGGGCGATATGACTTTTAATGATATATACTCGGTGTTCCCTTTTAACAATCGCATTGTAACAGCAGAGATTACGGGACAGGTACTACTTGATATGCTTGAAATGAGTATGATATCTTACCCTCAAGAAGACGGTGCTTTTCCGCATATGTCAGGTATAACCTTCTCTGTTAACAAATCAATTCCGTCATCCATAAAAGTTGATGAAAATGGATTTTTCACTAAAGTTGATGGAGACTACCGCGTTTATGACGTTAAGGTTTTGGATAAAGAAAGCGGAAATTATAAAGCACTTGAACTTGACAAAAAGTATATTTTGGCGGCTGCGGACTATTACATCCTTAATTTTGGAAGCGGAATGTCTATGTTTAAGGATGCAAAAGTCGTTGAAAGCGAAGGAATGCTTGATGTTGAGGTTTTAGAAAGGTATATCACAGACAACTTAAACGGTGTCATCGGTGAAGAATATAAGGATGTTGTAAACAGAATTACTTTTACGGATGGCTATGAAAATGCAGACAACGAGGACAAAGCTGTAACAAGAGCAGAAGCAATAGTTGCTCTTTGGAATATGGAGGGCAGTCCTGCCTCTGACTTTGCAATGAAATTTGATGATGTATCAGCCGAAACTCCATATGCTGAAGCAATCCGCTGGGCTGCAGCTGTAAAAATTGTAAACGGCTGTTCGGAAAGCAGCTTTGCTCCCGATGATGTACTGACACGTGAACAGCTTGCCTCCATTCTCTGGCGTTATGCAAAAAGCGAAAATATTGATGTCAGCATCGGAGAAAACACCAACATCTTAAGCTATGAAGATGTTTTCACAGTAAGTGACTACGCTATACCTGCATTTCAATGGACTTGTGGAAGTGGAGTGTTGTCTGGAAATACGGCAAGTACACTTGCCCCGAAAAATGCAGTAAATGAAAGTCAGCTTGAAGAGGCGCTTTTCAGATATTCTGAGAACGTAAAATCTTAATTTAGACAAAAGGAGAATTTTTATGACAATCAATGTGGAAAGAGATTTTGAGCTTGTTACTCTTGAAATAACAGGCAGACTCGATACAACAACTGCACCAAATCTTGAGTCGGTTGTAAATGAACTTTCCGAAGATACAAAAGAGCTTGTTTTTGATATGTCCGGTGTCGAATACATATCATCAGCGGGAATCAGAGTTTTGCTTGGTGCGTATAAAAAAATGAATTCACATCAGGGGAAAATGAGGATTGAAAAAGCTAATGATATGGTTCGTGAGGTTTTCGAGATGACGGGACTTTCTGATATGCTCGTTGAGGAGTAAGTTTGTATGGATAATCTTGTAAGAAAAATAGAGCTTCCTCTTGCAAAAAGAGTGATAGAAAAAGCAGGTCTTTATATCGTACCGGAAAACAGAATAAAAGAACTTGCGTCAGTTGCAGCCGATGCGTATCGTGATTATCCGCTTCACAATTGGTTTTTAGGCGGAAAATATGATGAATATGTATCAGAAAAAATAATGGAAATATCCTTAAGAACAATGAGTGATGATGGCGTTATCTATGCTGACAGTGAGGAGCTTAACGGCTTCGCAGTGTGGCTTCCGATGGGGTTTGACGGCACTAAAGTTTTACCTTTTCTCACTAACGGAGGATTGAAATTCATACTTCATTCGGGATTTTCCATTATCCGAAGACTTATTACATACGAAAACTATGCAATGAATCTGAAAAAAGAATTTACAGGAAATGTTGACTGGTATTTGTATAACCTTTCCGTAAAGAAAAGTGCACAAGGGAAAGGTATTGCAGGCAAATTACTAAGACCTATGCTTGAATTCTGCGACAAAGAAAATATAGTTACATATCTTGAAACAAATAAAGAAACTAATGTTTCTTTGTATGAACATTTTGGATTTGAATTGTCAAAAAAAGAGCTGATACCCAAAAGTCCGGTTATGCACTATGCTATGGTAAGAAAGCCGAGGCAAACATAAGAGTAAAAGTATTATCAATATGCTTATAAGGAAATACAATTTCTTAAGTTGTCGGGAAAAGGATAATATTATAGTCCGGATTTGCCGGGCTAAAACCACTATAGGAGGACATTATGTTTGCTTTTGAATTGGAATTTTTAAAATGGTTAGAAGGCTTGCGAACAAGTTTTCTTAACGTGTTTTTTGAAGGCATTACAATACTTGGTGAAGAAACACTTATTATTTTATTGGTGGTAGCGTTATGGTTTGCTGTAGATAAGAAATTAGCTCAACAAGTGTTTTTTGTAACGGCAGCTTCACTTAGTTTGAATGGTATCATTAAGAATTTTGCGCAAGTTCCTCGCCCGTTTACCAAGGGCATAAATAGTGTTCGATTAGATACGGCAACGGGTTACTCATTCCCAAGTGGTCACACGCAGGGGTTTGCAACATGGAGCAGCTTTTTTGCATTAAAATTCAAAAAGACATGGCTTAGTATTTTGGTTAGCATATTAATTACTTCCGTAGCTATTTCACGGCTATATCTTGGTGTACATTATCCAGGTGATGTAATTGTTGGCATATTACTTGGAGTAGGTATTTCAATTTTGGGTAATTACCTTTTTAAGAAAGTAAAAGACCTGAAAAAAATATATTTATGGACGTTTCTTATTTTGACGCCGTTTATTGTGTGTTTTGCATGCATTGCAGATCCCCTGTTTGCCGATATGTTTAAGACATTTGGTATGATTGGAGGATTGGTAGCAGTTTCCTTTTTAGATGAAAAAAGCGAACCGCTTTCCTATGATGTTGTGTGGTGGAAAAAGTTTGTCCGTATCGTGTTAGGAGTTGTGCTTGCGGTTGCTTTGAAAGAAGCAATTAAGATTGTGAATGTATTTGATGTTATACAAATTTCGCTTTTAATAGATGCGGTACGTTATTTTATCGTTGTGATGACGGTGGGATATTTATGTCCGATATTATTTAAAGCAATAAAGCTCTGATGAAAGTGGGTGAATAAATGGAAAAAGTCATAAGAAGAGGCATTGCAATTCTCTTTGTTTGCATAATGGCTCTGCAATTGAGTTCTTGTAATAAAACGGAGTGTGATACCCAAAAATCATCTACACTTCAAGCGACTGTTATTGAAATCGAGAAATACGGTCATGCTGTACTTGATATTACCACCGCTGATTTTATGAAAGGCGGATACAATCTCGGTGACATTGTCTGTGTACGTTTTGGAGCATGCGAATATACTATGCCGTTTTTTGACGGATACTATTCTAACCCGGGAAATCTCTTGCTCCGTGGAAGCGCACCGGAAGACTATATCGCGGTGTGCATCAACTACGGGGACTTCTCTGACACAAATGATGTAGAGGTCGGGGATTCTGCTGAAATCACCATGGTAGAAAAATCAGGTATGCGTAACATTCAGGAACTTTATGAGTTACAGTATAGCAACAACCGTGATGATTACTCTGATGATGCTTCTTTTGCCAACTTTCGTTCTGTAACGGCGGGGCGTATCGGAAACGGCAAACTTTATCGAACCGCCTCCCCCATAAACAACGAAAACGGTCGTGCTGATTATGCAGATGATCTCATTGAATCGGTTGGTGTAACAACTGTCTTGAATCTTGCGGATTCTGATGAAGATATTGAAGGATATTTGGCGGATAGCGAATGTGATTCTGAATATTACCGGCATCTTTATGAGACGGAGAGCGTGATAGCAATTGATCTGACCGGTAACTTCTATTCAGACGAGTTTGCTTCCTCTGTTGCGAAAGGTCTTACGTTCCTTGCACGAAATGAAACGCCATACTGTATCCATTGTACTGAAGGCAAAGACAGAGCCGGTTTTACTGCTATGCTACTGGAAGCGTTGATGGGTGCAACTCTTGACGAGATTATTAGCGATTATATGATCAGTTTTTATAATTATTACGGTATAGACAAAGAACATGAGCCTCAACGATATCAGGCGGTTCTTGATGTTAATCTAATGGAGATGCTGTTTCATGTATCGGGTGCCGAATCAGTCGAACAACTGGAACAGATTAATTTAGAAACAGCTGTGACAGCGTATCTGATAGAAGCCGGTATGTCCCAAGAGGATATCGTTATGTTAAAACAAAAACTTGGATAACCCTGCGACGGATAAACACGAGAATTTTTCAATGAGTAATTAAAAAGAGGTAACAAATTATGATTAGAAACAGAACAGCACAATTAATTTACCAAACAAATTACTGTACACTTGGTCTTGTAGGAATTTTTGCGAGCTTGGGAATCTTTGATAATGTCAATGCGATTCGTTGGGATTTCTATGTTCATTTTACAAATTTAAGCAATTTTCTGTGTATTGGTGTAATGCTTGCCGCATTGATTCAAACGGCAAGAAAAAAAGAAGACAGTTATGTTACGACCGCACCGCTTTTAAAGTTTATTGGTATGCTTGGGATATTACTGACTTTTCTTGTGTTCAACATTTTACTGGCAGGTGAAGCAGGAAGAGATCCGCAGGCAAATTGGCGTATAGGCAGTCTTTGCTTCCACGTTGTTCTCCCAATTATGTACATATTGGATTGGTTCTTATTTTACGAGCGTAAAAAAACAAGGTGGTATTATCCAATCGCATCAATCACATTCCCGATTGCTTACGTGGTATTCCTTCTTATTCAGGCGATTATTTTGAAGTTTGACTCGTCTATTCTGATTCCAACTACAACCACACCGCTTATCTATCCTTACTTTTTTGTAAATCTTGATAAGCAAGGCGTTCCCGGTGTTCTAATGTGGGTAGGTATTCTGTCGGTAGCATTTGTTATAGTCGGTTTTGCGTTCTTCGGAATTGATAAGCTTATAAAAACAAAGAAATAAATTTTCAATTTGTCATAGGTTTGTCATAACGGATTTTATATAATAGCCGGAAAGGATGATATAAAATGAAAATACAATCAATGCAATTTAAAGTTTTAATGACAGTTATATCCGCTATGCTGGCTATTACGGTATTTATTGGTGGATTAAGCATATATGAGGTTGACCAGTTTGTTCAGCACCAAACTGAAGATTTTATAAATGTCACCTGCGAGAAAGATGCTTCTCAAATCAATGACATTTTCGGTGATATGGAAAAGTCAGTACATATTATGGAAAGTTATGTGCTTGATTTTATAAATAGTAAAGCTGACATTGAGGATCCGAAAAAACAATCTGACATTTTAGCGCGTTCTGATGAGATGTTTGTTGATGTGGCAAATCATACTGACGGTGCGGTAGCGTATTACTTCAGATTTACTCCTGAACTTTCGCACAACACCTTCGGGTTGTTTTACAGTAAAGTAAAAGAAAAGGACGGATTTATTCGTTTTGAGCCTACTGACATATCGCTATATGATAAATCTGATACTGAGCATGTGGGATGGTACTGGCAACCTTATGATGCAGAAAAGCCTGTCTGGATGTTGCCATACTACAATAAGAACAACGATATAATGATGATTTCATATGTTGTTCCGATGTACTTTGAAGATGAATTTATAGGCGTTGTTGGTATGGATTTTGACTATACCGTTTTAACCGATAAGGTTCATAATATAAAAGTTTATGAAAACGGATTTGCACATCTTGAGTTTGAAGATGCAGATGTTTATAACACCGATCACGTCGAAGATGCAAAGCTTCATGAAAATCCGGAAAAATACTTAAGCGTATCCAAAGAACTAAGAAACGGAATGACTCTTATCATTTCTGCAAGCTATGACGATATAAGACAGATACGATATGATATAGCTCTTAAGATACTGTTTGTTGTGCTTTTACTTGCTGTGCTGTTTTCTCTCGTAGCAATTCTTGTTGTAAGAAGAATTGTATATCCTTTGAAAAATTTGACAGAGGCATCAGTAAAACTTTCGAACAGAGACTATGATGTTGAAATAGTACACAGTAACACATATGAAATAAAACTCTTAAGTACTGCATTTGAGAATATGGCACTTCAACTTAAGGAACATGAGAAGTTGCAGCATCTTTTAGCATATCGTGATTCACTTACAGGCCTTAGAAACACCAATTCCTATTGGGCATGGATAACTGATTTTGATAAAGAAATTGAAACCAAAGAAATAGTTTTTGGCGTTATAGTTCTTGATATCAACTATCTTAAAGAAACAAATGACAGATATGGTCACGATGTGGGCAACAAGCTTATTGTAAGCGCTGCACATATTATATCATCTATATTTAAAAGAAGTCCTGTTTTCAGAATCGGCGGAGATGAATTCGCGGTTATTCTGCAAAACAGAGACCTTGATGAAATGGAAGAACTTTTCATGAAATTTGATGAAGAGTGTCGCAACAAATTAATTGAAACAGAGAAAGAAAATATTCCCTTAAGCATTGCAAAAGGCTTTGCAAGATACGATTCCAAAAAGGATTCAAACTTTATAGATGTATTCAACAGAGCTGACGATGCCATGTATGAGAACAAACGGGAAATCAAGGGGTTGAAATAAAGCGTGGGAAGTAAAAAAAGAAGATTTGCCGATGACGGCTGGGCACTATGGATTGACGGTGATGACAGAAGTACAATCTACTTAAATGAGTGGATAAACCCAAAAGGCAGAAGCTATGTTGATTTAAGCGTTCGTGTGTATGGGGCAAAAAAAGCAAAAGATGTTAACTTTTTTGTTCCCTTTGAAGTAGAAAAAGATGAAATTACTGATTTATCATATATGCTATCGGATAGTTCGGCACTCAGAGCACTGTTTAATACCAACGGCAAGGTTGATTCCGAAAAAACCAAATACACTTCAGAGCTTCGTTATGACAACAGAACTGTAAGCCTTATAAATCTTACAAATGAATTTACAGAGGTAAAAAAAGTTTCATACGGTACTGTTATTACCGTGGATTTTGAATTTATCAAGGATTGCATAACATCCGATGAAGCATACCTGATATTCAGAATACCGCATAAAACATTAGATAAGATTTTTGCTCCCCAAATAGATGTCGGCAGTATGTTTGACAGAATAAATTCATTGATTCAAAGCCCTATGATTTCCGAAAAATACGGATATTCAATAAGAATCAATGAGGCACGACTTCTGCCACCTGAAATTAACGAGATTAAAGACCTGCAGGAGCAAAGAATAAGAAAAGCTCTGGTTACAATTTCTCTTGGCGATGAATACGAGATGAATGACTCTACCTGTTACCGTATAAGACGGCTTGAAGCAGAGCTTAACCGTGGTTATGCACCCGAGGGTTATGACTGCTTAGATGCAATTACATATCAGTGGGTAGAAGAACGTGATTCCAATATGAAGGCACACTACAATTTCTACTTTACTATGGAGCATAACGAAATCAGTAAAATGAGTATGTTTGTTTATCTGTTCATGGTTCTTTTAACAGGAGCATTGGGCGGTGCAATATATGATTTATTCAAATTGATTATTGGATTAATATAAGGAGGAGATATTTTGAATTTAAAATGCAGACTAATTTTAGAGGATTACAGAAAACAAAGGGATGACTTTGTTACCTTAGGCGACACGGTACACACAATGCTTTCTGATATAGTAAAGGAGCTTGGACTTACTGTTCTTGCTGTTGAGCACCGTGTCAAAGAGGAAAAAAGTCTTGCCGGAAAGCTTGAAAGAAAAGGTGATGGATATAACACACTGGAAGATATTACCGATATTTTAGGTTGCCGTGTTGTTTGTTTCCTTTCTGATGAAATCGACAAAATCGGGCAAAAGGTAGAAGAAAATTTTGTTGTTGACTGGGAGAATTCCTCGGATAAAAGAGCGCTTATCAAGGAAGATGCTTTCGGATATTTATCCCTTCATTACATCTGTTCACTTCCTTTCGGGGATAAGTGGCCTGATGAAATATGCGGAAAGAAGTTTGAAGTTCAGATAAGAACAATCCTTCAGCATGCATGGTCCGCAATTCATCACGATATTGGATATAAGAGTGATTTCGGCGTTCCACGAGAGATCAGAAGACAGTTTGCAAGGCTTGCAGGTCTTTTAGAACTTGCAGATGATGAGTTTGTTCGTGCTCGTGATAATATGGTGGGCTATACCGAAGATATCAGACAACGCATCATAACAGACGATGCAGATGATATATCAATCAATATGATTTCGCTTAATGAATATGTTCTGCACAATCAGAAAATGCAAAACATTATTTGTGAAATTGCGGATATTGCAGGTGCAGAAATCAGTGAGATTGATCCGGAAAGCTATATCCCTCAGCTTGCATTTTTAGGGATAACAAAGCTGGGTGATATTGAGGTAATGATAAAAGAAAATTATGACCTTGCAATGACACTTGCAAAAAAAGCATTGTCTGCGGCAGGTCTTGATATTGTTTCATCAAGCGTTGCACTTCGTTTCTTATGTCGTGCAGAGCTTCTGAATAAAAACTATGATTTTGATAAAATTGTAGAATTCTTAAAGATTTCTTTGGGAACAAAGGAAAAAGCCGAAAGGCAGGCAAAACACCTGCTTCGCCAGAAGGAGGAATGCTGATGGACGATAGCGAAAGCTTACAGCTCGCTTTAGAATTTGCAAAAGCAAAGCACAAAGGTCAAAAGCGTATCGGTGGAGATGATTACATAACCCATCCGATAGCAGTTTGTGAGATTGTAAAGAGTCAGGGGCTTGATAAAAATTATCAGATAGCAGCACTCTTTCACGATTTGCTTGAGGATACTGATGCAACCGAAGAAGAAATTTTGAAATATGGTAGTCCTGAAATACTTGAGTCGGTAAAACTACTGACAAAGGAAAAGGGATACGATATGGCAGAATATGTAAGTAGCATACAGCAAAATTCTATTGCTTTTGCTGTAAAGGCGGCAGACAGATTGCATAACTTACAATGTGCGATTATTACAGATGAGGAATTCAAACGAAAATACATCTTAGAAACCGTTGACTGGTATATGGATTTTTCGCCCGAAATCCGAAAAGCTGTAAAAAGGCTTGCGGAGAGCCTTGAAACGACCATGGCGGAATTATCATTCCTCTACGAGCCAATAGAATCGTGGAAACAATAAAAAATTAAATTTATTTAAAAGGAGATTATTACAATGACTATTGAAAAGAAAATTAACGGAGAAGCAGTAACACTTATCGTATCAGGAAGACTTGATACACAGACAGCACCGGAGCTTGAAAAAGAACTTGACAGCGTTCTTGCAGATATCAAGGAACTCACCTTTGATTTTGCAAACCTTGAGTATGTTTCATCTGCAGGACTTCGTGTAATTTTAAAAGCTCAGAAAGCAATGAACGCACAGGGCAGCATGAAGCTCACAGGTGTTAATGACAGCATTATGGAAGTTTTTGATATTACAGGTTTCCTCGATATTCTTACAATCGAATAAGAGCGAAGACAAATCTTATAAGGAGATGAAAATATGGCACCACATTTAATAATGTCTGCATCATATAATGCACTTCTTGCCATTCTTCTCTACATACTTGACAAAAAAACAGCGTTTTCTAAAACGCCTTATAAGCTTAAGCAATTTATTATAGGTGTTCTTTTCGGTCTTATGGCGATTTTTGCAACAACCACCATCGGCGGTTTTGATATAGGTGACGGAACTATAATGAATGTCAGAGATGCCGCACCTCTTTGCGCAGGTCTTATCTTTGGTGCTCCTGCGGGAATACTATCCGGACTTATAGGCGGTATTTATCGCTTTGTCGCAGTGTATTTTGGTCTTGCCGGAACATATACGCAGATTGCCTGCTCTGTATCAACAATTCTTGCGGGTTTTATTGCAGCAATACTCAGAAAGTATATGTTTGACAATAAGAAACCAACCTGGCTGTATGGTATGGGTATAGGTATGGTTATGGAAGTTCTCCATATGCTGATGATATTCTTTACTAATATGGATGATGCTGTAAATGCGTTTGAGTTTGTAAAGATATGCACACTGCCTATGGTAATCGGTAACGGACTTGCTGTTGGAATTGCGGTTTTTGTAGTATCTGTCATTGGCAGAGAAAAAATTGATCTAAAAAAGGAACAAAAGCAGATTTCACAGACATTTCAGAGCTGGCTTTTAATCTGTATTGTAATTGCTTTTGCTGCCACAAGTTCGTTTTCTTCTGTCTTGCAGACGGGTATGAGTGAGGTTCAGACTAATAAAACCATTGAAATGAGTCTTTCGGATGTTTATCAGGATATCTTGGATGCGTCAAATGACAATCTGCTCAAAAAGACCGAAAACATTAACGAAGAATACAAGAATGGAGAGACGCTTAAAACGCTTGCTGAAAAATACAATGTTATTGAAGTCAACATTATTGATGAAGACGGCAAAATTTGTGATTCCAATGTAGAAGAGTATATCGGCTATGATATGACAAGCGGAGAGCAGTCAAATGAATTTGTAACAGCACTTTTAGAAGGCAACGAGTCACAGTATATTCAGGATTACAGACCTACCTCTTATGATGATGTTACTTTTAGAAAATATGGAGCAATTGCATTGCCTGACGGTGGCTTTATTCAAGTCGGTTACGACAGTACGCAGTTCAGAGCCGATATTGACAAGTATGTGAAAACAGTATCAAAAAATCGACATGTGGGCAACTCAGGATTTGTTGCAATCTGTGATGAAAACTTCAATCTTGTAACATACAGAAGCGATTTTGAAGGAGCAGGGCTGCAGAAAATCGGTATAACATTTGATCCTGAAACTGTCTCGGAAGGTGAAATTTTTGAGTCAGTAGTCTACGACAAAGAATACCTTTGCTCATATCGATTTGTAGAAGGATACTACATTGTTGGCGCTATGCCGAAGTTCGAAGCAATGTTTATGAAAGAGGTTTCGGTGTATGTAAATACATTCATGGAAATCCTCATATTTGCTGCTTTGTTTGTTCTTATTTATTTCCTGATAAAGAAAATTATCATCGACAACTTAAGGAAAATAAACAAAGGACTTGCCGAGATAACAAACGGAAATCTTAATGTTACCGTTGATGTTCGTTCCAATGAAGAATTTGCATCGCTTTCCGATGACATCAATCAGACGGTTGGCACGCTAAAAAGGTATATCAAGGAAGCTGCAGCAAGAATAGACAAGGAACTTGAATTTGCAAAGCAGATTCAGTATTCTTCACTTCCGACAGTTTTCCCGAAAAGTAATTCTTTCAGACTTTATGCCGAAATGATAACTGCAAAGGAAGTCGGTGGAGATTTTTACGACTTTTATATGCTGAATGATGGGGCTATCGCTTTTCTTGTTGCGGATGTGTCGGGTAAAGGTATTCCTGCGGCTATGTTTATGATGAGAGCAAAAACAGTTATAAGAGATTTGGCAGAACGTGGACTTGAACCTGACGAAATATTTACAATTGCAAACGAAAAGCTTTGTGAAAATAACGATGCAGGAATGTTCGTAACTGCTTGGCTTGGTATTTTAGATACCAAAACAGGACTTTTAAAGTTTGCTAATGCAGGGCATAATCCGCCACTCTTTAAAAGAAATGGCGAAAACTTTGAGTATATGAAAGCACGAAGCGGAATGCTCCTTGCTGGTATGGAGGGAATTAAATATCGCAAAAATGAACTCCAGCTTACTCCGGGCGATACTCTTTATCTGTACACAGACGGTGTTACGGAAGCTACGGATAACAACACTGAACTTTACGGTGAACAAAGGCTGCTTGATTTTGTAAATTCACTTGAAAAAACAGAACCAGAAAGCCTTTGCAAACTTATAAAGAAAGATGTTGATAAGTTTGTGGGAACTGCGCCGCAGTTTGACGATATCACAATGCTTGCACTCAATTTTGATGCTATAATCGGTGATGAAAGTATTTCGATTGTACCGGATAGCAATTCTCATATAGCTGTTGGGGCATTTGCAGATTTGCTTTCTGCAAAACTTGAAATCGTACCGAAAATTGCAAGCAAAATCAATATAGTGTTTGATGAAATTTATACGAACATTGTAAATTACAGCAAGGCAAACCTTGCTACGATTTTCTACAGCATAGAAAACGGAAAACTCCATATTTCGTTTACTGACAATGGTATTCCGTACAATCCTCTCAAGGCAACTGAGCCTGATGTAACCCTTTCTGCAGAAGAAAGAGAAATCGGCGGTCTTGGAATATTTATGGTTAAGAAAATGACGGAAAGTATGGAATATGAATACACGGATGATAAAAATGTACTTACTCTTGTCATCTCACTAAGTTAGGAGGAGATTTTAATTGAAATCAAATATTTGCAAATTAAACAAAGATTTAACCTGCCTCGAAGCAGTTCTTGCTGAGGTAGAAAAAGTAACTACATACAATGGTCTTGAGGATAAGAAAGCATTAAGACTTCGTCTTTTGGCAGAAGAACTTTGCGGAATGCTTCCGGGACTTATAGAAAACTTCAGCGGTGAGTTCTGGGCAGAAAATGAAGGCGAAACTTACGAACTTCATGTAGAACTTAAAGCAGATGATATGAACATTGATTTAAGAGATGAACTTATCTCTGTTTCAAAATCCGGTAAAAATGCTGCTGCAAAAGGCATTATGGGTAAAATCAGAGCAGTTGCAGAAACGATGCTTCTTGCAGCATTTGATTCAGATTTTGCTCCCATTCCTGCTGATGCAGAGTATTATGATTATAACGGCTTTAATATGGGATTTGGTTATATCGATCCAACAATTGCATATGAGACAGGATATGTATATTCATGGTCACTGTTTAATTATAAAACAGCAGTTGAAGAGAAAGAAGACGAATATGCAGAACTTGAGCGCTCTATCGTTGCAAAGCTTGCAGACGATATTATCGTAGGTGTTCGCGGTAATAATGTTGAGATTGTAGTTAAAAAGTCATTTTAATTCTTTTTGCATTCGATTAAGATAGGAGTGTGGTGTGTGAATTTAAAAGACCTTTGCATAAAATATAATAAACAATACTTGCTCGATGAGTGGGATGCTGAAAAGAATTTACCGCTTACTCCTGAAACTGTCAGCCATAGTTCTTATGTTAAGGTGTGGTGGAAATGCGAAAAAGGTCACTCGTGGCAGACACAACTTAAAAGTCGTTCAGCATCACGCACACGATGCCCTAAATGCTATGAAGAAGAACTTGCTGAAAGACGGAAAAAGTAATTATTGGGATTATATCTTACGTCAAAAATTAAACAAAAGAAGACATAACTTTAACTTAAATTTAAAGCCGATTGATTTTAGAATAATCTAAAGTCAATCGGCTTTTTTGTGGGAATTTCATCAATAGTTTACCTTTTCCAAATATAAAGTTTTTGTATAGTATTATGTAAAATGTAAGCGCTTATCCAAGAATGATTGAAGCCAAAAACCATTTTGTTGTTATGCAATGTAGGCATATTGACGAACGTTTTTAAATGTGATAAAATATTTTCAGAAAGCAGGAACATTTTGTATTCACTTGTGTCGTTATATATTGCAAGGGTTATTAAATTCTTTAAAAGGAGGTGTTAAAATGCTTGAAAATGAAATGAAAGTTACCTTGCCCGGTATTTCTGTGCAGCGTAAAGACGGAACAATCGTGCATTACAGAAACAGCGAATATATCCCATTCTTCTATATGATACCAAAAGAAGTGGTTGAATATTTTGGTAAAAGTTTTTTAGATATCCCCCGTGAACCATACGCCCTATTCAATTACAAAGACATTAAAGCAAAAATCGAAAGCGACTTGTTTCTCGATTTCATTTCTAATGTAACAGAATTTATGGTGTGGACTTTTATGGATCGTGGGAAAAGCAGTTATGTGTATTCCGGATATGAACCTGCATGGATATTCTCACACAGTATAGCTGTTTGGATAAAAGGCTTTATGGATTACAACGGACTTGTTTCAGCTAAGCTTTTATATCAATGGTGTAAAATGGTGCCAAACTATACTTGCCCATATATTTCACTAGATAAATTAGACCTTGCACTTAACAATGTTGTTCCAAAGGTTATGGAGCAATATAATATGAAAGCAATATTGGATGTTGCAAAAGAATATCGCTGTTTCGAAGACTACAATTATTGTGACAGTAATCAGAAAACCGACTTTTTCCGTAAATGGTATCACAACAGAACAAAGCATCCGCAAATTTCGTTAGACGGATATATGGATGAATACAAAAAGAACCATAACGGACAAGGTTGGAATCCTGAAGATCCAAACCAAAACACAGAAGATGATGTAATATCGGAGGTGATGATAAAGCAATTTATGGATAGCTTATCGGAGAAAGACAGAAAAATACTTGAAATGAGATTGGAGGGATATACACAAGAAGAAATCGCAGAAGAGCTTGGGTATAAAAACCATAGCGGAGTTCAAAAACGAATAACAAAGATAGGTTTAGCCTATCAGGAATTCACCAAAGTTGATTTAGGCTTTGATGATGAAAACTAATACATCTATTGATGATAAATCGGTAGGTGTATTTTTTATGCTCAAAATTAAATTTACAGGAGGATTTTACTATGAGATTTTACAAACATCTTACTATTATCGGTGTTGACCATGGATACGGCAACATCAAAACAGCAAATCACATTTTCAAAAGCGGTGTAATCAAATGCAATGAAAGACCGTATTTTGACAAGAATCTGCTTACCTACAATGGTGAGTATTACTTAATCGGCGAAGGACACAAAGAATTTATAGCAGATAAATTCATCGACTCCGACTATTATGTATTAACCCTTGCAGCCATTGCAACAGAACTCTGCCAAAGAGGCACAACTCAAGCGGTAGTTCATATTGCCGCAGGCTTACCGCTAACATGGATAGGTCAGCAGATGGAAAGCTTCAAAGAATACCTTTTGCAAAATAAAACCGTTGACTTTACATTCAAAGGCGTTGATTATCACATTACCATTGCAGGAGCTGATGTTTTTCCCCAAGGCTATTCCGCTATTGCAAGCCGTGTTTCTGAGTTTTCGGGAATGAATATGCTTGCTGACATCGGTAACGGCACTATGAACATTATGAATATCAACAATGGCAATCCTGATATTCAAAACTGCTTTACAGAAAAGTTCGGTACGAACCAATGCACTTTACGAATTAAGGAATTTATGATGCAGAAACATCACGCAAATATTGATGAAAGCATCATTACAGATTTCCTCTGCAACGGAACAGCTGATATTTCAGAAGATTATCTTTCAACTATGCGAGATACAGCAAAGGAATATGTATCCGAAATTTTCCGCAGACTTCGAGAACATAACTATAATCCCAATCTTATGAAGCTGCATATTGTAGGTGGTGGCGGTTGCCTTGTAAAGAATTTTGCCGAGTATGACAAAAGCCGTGTATATATCAATGGTGATATTTGTGCAACGGCAAAAGGTTATGAATATTTAGCAGACCTTATATTAAGAAGTCGGGGTGATAATAAATGAATATTGAAAGATTGGGTATCAGGTTTAATCTTGACAAAGAAAAAGACCGGATGGCTTTTGAGTTTCTGCAAGGATATGATAAGAAACGGTATAAATCGCTAAACAAGTTCCTTATAGAAATCATTTCCGAGTATGCAGAAAATTATAACATCGAGAAAGAACAAAGCGACTTTCTTGAACGGGTTATATCAACAATACGACAGGAACTAAAATCAAACGCAAGCCTAACTCTTGCAAGCCTTTTCAGTCAATCGCAACCGAGTGTGCAACAAGCGGTTATTGAGGAAAGTAAACCTGATGAAAATGCCGCAACCTCATTGGAGTTCATAAATGGACTGTGTGGCAAATAAAGAATATTTTTAACGATACAAATTACGTATTAACAACAAAAACATATATGAAATGGCAACACAAAAATTTCTCTTATCGGGATTTTTCAATGTGTTGCTATTTTATATACAAAGAAACATCACAAAAGCAAATGTGATGTTAAAACCAAATCATATTTAACACAAGGAGGAAACAATTATGGCATTATCAAGAAATCAGTTTGCAAGGTCAGACTTTAGCAGAGAGGGTTACACATTAAATGAGGTTGAAGGAACATTCACCGGAACGCTTATGTGTAGCGTATGGGGCAGAAAATGTAACATTATCTGCTATGTAGAATTGGACGATGGCAGAAAAATCATTTGCACCGCCTTCCAACAGCAAGACAATTACTTGGGATTGGAAGATTACAAGGTCGGAGAACGACTTGAAGTAACCTACCAAAGGAACAAAAGAGGTAACAATAAGCTTATTGCAGTAAAACGAACAGAATAACTGTCCGGTACTGTAACGAGCAGGGAACTTGTGTACCACAAATTCCGAAAAAGGCGGGACTTCCTCACGGAAATCCTGCCTTTACCCTTTGGGGAGTTCCCCAATCCCCCTGAAAAATTTATGTTAGGAGTGAAAATTTTGAAAGAGAGAAAAGTGCAGTTAAAAATGCGAGCTACTGAAAAAGAAAAAGTTCGTATAGAAAACAAAGCCAAGAAATGCGGCTTGTCTGTTTCTGAATATATTCGTAAGAGAGCTTTGGGATATTCTCCCAAGGCTCTTTTGCCTGAAAGCTTTTATGAGTTTACAGAAAAGATTGGCATTTTGTATGAAGCACTCGGCACTTTAAACAGTACCGAACTTCAAGCAGAGGTGTTAAAACTGCTTGATGAAATTTATGCAAAGCTTCTTACACCTGGAAGAAAGGATGGTGGCCTAATGGGGTCCCCGCAAAGCCTGCTTTGTGGGGAAAAGGAACATCCACGGAATGGTGAGCTTTTTGACGCTTGCGGCAAAAACGATGAATGGAGTGTGATGTGACGTGGCTACAACGGGATTTTGGCCTGTCAAAGGCTCATTAAAAGATGTTGTAAAATATGCAGAAAACCCTGACAAGACCACTAATCCAAAATATCTTGATGATGACTTGGCAGCGGCGCTTAAATATGTATCAAATGATGATAAAACAGATATGCAATTATTTGTCGGAGCAATCAACTGCCCACCCGTAAGAGCCTATGAGCAAATGATGGCAACAAAACGGCGATACGGAAAAACGGGCGGTAATGTAGCATATCACGGTTATCAGAGTTTTAGGTCAGGTGAAGTTACACCTAAAGAAGCTTTTGAGATAGGGCTTGAAACTGCAAGGCGTATGTGGGGCAAAGATTATGAGATTGTTGTTACTACGCATTTAAACACAGATAATCTCCATAACCATTTCGTCATAAATTCTGTTTCATTCAACACGGGGCTTAAATTTGAAAACCACATTTCAGACCATAGGCGGTTAAGAGAAATATCCGATGCGGTTTGTAAGGAATATGGGAAATCGGTTATTGAGGGTTCAAAATTTTACAATGCCGACAGAAATGCTTATTGGATACATAAGCGTGGCGGAAAAACCCATAGGGATATTCTTCGGGAAGATGTTGATTTGGCGATAAAACAAGCCGGAAATCTTTTGGAGTTTGAACGAATAATGTGCAACTTCGGATACACATTTAACCGTAATATTATGACGGAGCATCCGTCAGTTATTACAAAAGGTTGGAAAAGAGCTGTTCGTATTGACAGTTTAGGCAAAGATTATGCAAGAGAAAGAATCATAAGACGAATTGCCGACAATAAAATTTTTGTGAGTTCATTTGGTAAAAGTGAGCGTGTTCAAAGATCAAAACCGAAGCACACTCCGCTTATGGAACTTGAATATCAACTGCGGCGTGTTAAATATATGGATACTGTTGAAGCTCTGTTTTATTTACTGCTGGAACTCTTAAAGCCAAGCACTCCAAAACCCAACTACACACCACCGTTATCTCCTGTATTGAGACAGGAATTAAGAAAATTTGAACAGTATCAAAAACAGTTCAGGCTCTTGCACGATGAACAAATCAACACCGTGCCGGAGCTTGAAGCATTTATAGGCAAATTATCAATGCAGATATGCCAACTTGAAGAAGAACGCTCAAAGACCGACAACAAACGCAGACGAGCTAAAACCGATGATGATAAGGAAATGTATTTAGCAGAAATCAGAGGTATATCCGCACAAATAAAGCCTATACGGGATAAGCTCAAAATCGCAAAAGCGACTTTGGAAACAATTCCGAAGATTG
>JAZOOD010000018.1:0-5251 GCA_045654805.1 Clostridia bacterium
GAATTAGAGAAATATATCCATTACTACAACAATGAAAGAATTTCTGTGAAATTAAAAGGAATGAGTCCGGTACAATACCGAACTCATTCACAAGCAAGTTAATATTTAATTTTTGTCTAAACTTTGGGGTTCACTTCAAAAAAACTCTGTTTTTATTTTTGTTTTTTCTCATTATTATATTGTTTTTTTTGTTTTTTTGTAGTATAATAATTAAGTTAGTTGAGATAAAGGAGTAAATCTTATGAAGAGCAGGATTGGTTTTGACAACGATAAATATTTACAGATGCAATCTCAGTATATAGAGGAAAGAATATCTGCCTTTGGTGAGAAGCTATATCTTGAACTTGGCGGCAAATTATTTGATGATTTCCACGCATCAAGAGTTTTGCCCGGGTTTAAGCCTGACAGTAAGGTTAAGATGCTTTTGCACCTTAAGGATGAACTGGAGATTGTCATAACAATCGGTGCGATGGATATTGTCAACAACAAAATAAGAGGTGACTATAACATTACTTATGATATGGACGTTTTACGCCTTATTGACGCTTTTCACACAATTGGTCTTTACGTAGGCAGTGTTGTCATTACACAATACAGCGGACAACCTGCTGTGTGCAAATTCAAGAAAAAACTTGAAAATCAAGGGATTAAGGTATTTATGCACTATGTGATTGATGGTTATCCTGCTAATGTTGAACATATTGTAAGTGACGAAGGCTTTGGTAAAAATGAATATGTTGAAACTTCAAGACCTTTGGTTGTTGTTACTGCACCCGGTCCGGGAAGCGGTAAAATGTCTACCTGTCTTTCTCAGCTTTATCACGAAAACAAAAGGGGAATAAAGGCGGGTTATGCAAAATTTGAAACTTTCCCCGTATGGAATTTGCCTTTGAATCATCCTGTTAATCTTGCATATGAGGCTGCAACAGCGGACCTTAATGATGTTAATATGATTGATCCTTTCCATTTGTCTGCTTATGGAGAAACTACTGTGAATTATAACAGGGATATTGAAGTTTTTCCTGTTCTTAATGCGATTTTTGAAAAGATTCTTGGTGAAAGTCCATATAAATCACCTACGGATATGGGTGTTAATATGGCAGGAAAATGTATATTCGATAACGAGGCTGTATGCGAGGCATCAAAAAAGGAAATTGTAAGAAGATATTACGGTACATTAAAGAATAATAAAAAAGGCGCTGCTACGGTTGATGAAATATATAAAATGGAGCTTATAATGAAGCAAGCAGGTGTAAGTATAGATGACAGAGGTGCTGTGAAGCCTGCCCTTGACAAAGCAGAGGCTACGGGCGCTCCTGCTGCGTCAATAGAGCTTCCCGACGGCAGAGTGGTTACAGGTAAGACGACTAAGTTGCTTGGTGCATCTGCAGCTGCAATATTGAATGCTCTTAAGGCTTTGGCGAATATAGATGACGAAGTATATCTTATCTCTCCGGAAGTTATTGAGCCTATCCAGAATCTTAAAACCAACAATCTTGGGAATCATAATCCAAGGCTCCACATTGATGAAACATTGATTGCACTTGCAATAAGTGCTACTACAAATGAAACTGCCGCAAAGGCTTTTGCAAAGCTTGAGGATTTACGTGGAGCAGAGGCTCATTCATCAGTTATACTTTCACCAATTGATGATTCCACATTTAAAAAGCTTGGTATAAACTTGACTTGCGAACCGGTATATCAAACTAAAAAATTATATCATGCATAAAAAAAGACCACCCGTCGTGAAGTGAACCCCAAAGTTTAGACAAAATTAAATATTAACTTGCTTGTGAATGAGTTCGGTATTGTACCGGACTCATTCCTTTTAGTTTCATAGAAATTCTTTCGTTGTTGTAATAATCGATATATCTTTTTAGTTCCTCAATGAAAGAGTTAACGCTTTCAAATTTTTCACCATAAAACATTTCAACCTTTAATCTGCCAAAAAAGTTTTCCATAGCTCCATTATCCATACAATTTCCTTTTCTGGACATGCTTTGCGTAATGTTGTGTTCAGTTAGTAACCGCTGATATTCCACATGTTGATATTGCCAGCCTTGGTCAGAATGAAACAATGGCGTTGCATGAATAGGAAGTTTCTTGAATAAACCATCAAGCATTTCTTTGATTTGCCAGAGATTTGGACTTAATGAAATTGAGTATGATACAATTTCACGATTATACAAATCCATTACAGGCGATAAATATACTTTGTTATCACACACCTTGAATTCGGTTACATCAGTTGTCAGTTTTTCAAATGGTTTTGTGGCTGTAAAATCTCTTTTTAGCAAATTGGCAGCAACTTTGCCGACTTCCCCTCTGTATGAATGATATTTATCATTTTTTCGTTGTTTTCCTTTAATATTGAGTTCATTCATCAGTTTTAATACTGTTTTATGGTTAATTATATATCCACGATTTTTTAATATAGCTAAAATTCTACGATAGCCATACCTACCTTTATTTTTGTCGAAAATATCAAGTATTTCCTTTCTGACTTCATCATATTTATCTGTATCAGAATGTTTTAGATAATAGTAATATGTACTTCTTGCCATGCCTGATAATTTTAGTAAATCTTTCAGCGGATATCTTTGCCTTAATTCAGAGATTATTTCTGCTTTTTGCCGTTCTTTTGCTCTTCCGCAAGAACTAAGGCACTCAGTTTTTTTAAATACTCTATCTCCATTCTAAGTCGTTGATTTTCTGCAATTAAATCTTCTTCAACCTTTTTATCAAGTTTTGGTGGGCGACCTTTTCGTGTTCCACTTTCTTTGCAAGCTCTGCCTCGTCTTTCTTTCATTAGACCTTCGGCTCCTTCTTCTAAGAATATGCGCTCCCACTTAAGTATAACAGAATGGTGAATATCATATTTTCGTCCAGTTTCTCTTAAACCCAAATGGTTGTTTCGCATATCCATTATAACAGATATTTTGTTTTTTCTTCCTGTTTTACCCATAAAAAATATGCACCTCCAAAAGTGTCTAACTTTTGGAGGTGCATATCAGAGTGTGTCTTTCTTTTTATATGTGTCTTAGTCTCCAGAACCACTTATCCATATTTTTCTGATTAAGTCTGTCACCTTCAGCACCATTACCGCTCACCCAGACATCAGGTTTAACTCCGCGGCCTGCAAGAATTTCACAAACCTTTGCATTTATAGCATCGACAATAAAAAGGTTAATGATAGTTGATGCAGGACTTGCCTTATATTCACAACCCTCAATCGGAACAATTGCTTCGCCGACAGGTGTGTAGTCATTAATCACGATGTCTGCAAGCTCATAGAGATTAGCTCCTGATGGATGTCTGTTGTGTTGCTTGCGGTCGATTGTGTCAGATAATTCCGGACAGGTGATTGCAATGAGCGGAATGTTATTTTTTCGGCAGAAGTTTGCCGTATCAATCGTTACAGGATTTATGCCATATGCATTAATCTGCAACATAACATCTCCTTCTTTCACACGATAGTAACGCATGACCTCATTTGCATATCCAACAACACGCTCATTCCAGCGCGTTGCACCATGCTCACAGGAAAGACCCGGGTCTAAAATAGCATTTGCACAGCAAAGATTGCCCGCACGATGACACATTTCAATTGCAGCCATATTGGAATGACCGCCCGAGCCAAAAATGTGGAACATTCCTCCTGCTTCTATTGTATCTGCAATTATTTCAGCTGCTTTATCAATATTTTCTGACTGTTCTTTGACAACACGATCAAGTGTTGCAACAACTTCTTTGTAAAAAATTAATGTTGAATCCATTTATTTTACCTCCTGAATTTATATTATAGATGTCTTATTTTCGGCAATAGTTCGTCTTCATATTTTTTGTTGAGCCTGTCTCCATCAGGCATATTGGCGCTCTGCCACACAGCGGGAGTTATCCCTTCGTCTAAAAGCTCCTGCGCAGTCTGCATCATAAGAAGATTAATTGAAAAACAGTTTGCATATGTTGATGTTGACCCCATCTTCTGTTCCATGCCATCAAGCTTAATGATTGCATCTCCGAGTGGAAGGTGATTGTCGATATATACATCAACAAGGTCTGAAAGATTTTGCCCCGATGGATGACGACTCGGAGCATCCTTTGGGACTATGTTTGCAAAAGATGTTGAAGTTATTCCGATTGTTTTGATTCCACGCTCTTTTGAGAGGAGAGCCGAATCAATTGTCATTGAATTTATGCCATATGCATTTACAATGATTAAAACATCTCCCTCTTTAAGACGATATGAGTCAAACACCGCTTTAGCATAACCAGGTGTGCGTTCAACAATGTTTGAACGTTTTGCACCAAAAAGAACATTTGTGCCGGGGTCTAAAATTGCATTAACATGAACGAGACCGCCTGCACGCCACAAAACCTCTTCAACCGCAATATTTGAGTGCCCACCGGGGCCGATAACATTTATGAGTCTTCCATTTTTAAGAGCTTGCGCGCAAAGCTTTGCTCCACGCCTTATGTTCTCTTCCTGAGTGTCTGCAATTTGTGTTACGAGCTTTATAACTCCATCACGATATTCAGATGCTATTGACATATTAAAAACCTCCTTTTTCTATTATATTTATGATAAAACATTTCCGGAAAAATGTCATAATCTATTCTATAATTCATTTAAGATATTCTACGATTCTTGTTAAAATATATTGTTTTGTCTTATCTTATGTGGTACAATCAGTTATTGAGGTGAGAAAAGATGATGAATAGTTTACCTACAAGATGGCATATAGACGAAAGTGTTTATGACGCATATATGATAGATTGTCTTACTATGGTTAACACTCATTGGCATTCTCATTTTCTCCTCAACCTGTTCACAAGCGGCGAAGGAGTTCAGGAAATAAACGGAAAACGCTATCCGATTCACAGTGGAAGCATAATAATTATCTCACCATTGGATTTTCATAGAAATATAATTGAAAAGAACGAAAAGGTTTCTGTTTGTGCTGTTAAATTTTCAAATAAATTTTTCCATGATTCTTTAGACACCATTTGTGACCTTGAGTATTTTCCGATTGTTGCAACTCTGTGCGAGGAGGATTTTGAGACTGCAAAATTGCTTTTTTCATTGCTTATGAAGGAACAGAAGAAAAGCTCGCTCGGAGCAGATAAATTTGCTGCAAATCTCATCGAACAGCTTGTTATTCTTGCACTTCGCGCAAGGGGTTTTGTTAAACAAAGCAACAAATCTTCAGGAGTGCGCAAAGCGCTTTCATATATTCACTATAATTTCAGG
>JAZOOD010000019.1:0-5140 GCA_045654805.1 Clostridia bacterium
TGTTTCCGGATTATATTTAAAGTTCTCCACATCTGCCTTTGCTTTATCTAAACCGGACCTGTCCACATTAAAATCAATATTGTCGGCCTTATGTATATATGGGTTTCCGGATTGAGAATTATATTTAAAAGCACCCTCCGCATCATCAGCGCCATAACCGTCTGCACCCATATTATATTTACTTCTCAAAAAAACATTTTCAGCATTTGCCCTCTGTGCAGCTTCGCTGTTTTTGTCCGTTTCATTGTCCCATATTTTTTTATTTTTATAATATGCAATCTGATCATCTGTAGACATCCCTTTTTGTTTTTCTACAGCTTCCCAATTTATAGCCATATTAACCACTCCTTTATTCCATAATCCCATCCATCCTTAAATTGACAACAAGGGTCCATATCCTATCATCCGTAAGCCTTAGCTTCCCGCCGTCATCACCTTTGAGGATGCCAAGTTCAAGTGCCTTTTGTACATAAGGTCTCGCCCATTCCGGGCAAGCATCCAATGTATCATAATATTTTGGTTGTAGGTTTATCAGCATATCCTTTAATTCTTCAAACTGTGCCATAGTTAATTCATCCCTTTTCTTTAATGTTTTCATTTCCTCTAATGGAAAATACTGCCCCGGGCAAGCTGTTGCCATAAAGTCTTTATGACCGCCTATCTTCCGTATAGACGGCACATTTTCCAAAACGTATTGGATTATATCTATACCGGCATTAAACTGTGCATCGGGCATTGTTCGTGCTGACGAATGATAATCACCTTGAAAGCCTATTGATATAATATGGCCGTTTTGATTGTCCACCCCTGCACCCAGGTTAAAGCCTCTGCCCTCGTAAACGGATCCGTCAAATGCTACCCAAAAGTTATATCCGATAGCACGCCAACCTTGATTGACGTGCATCTTCTCAATTCCCTTTACATCTGCATCAGTTGCCATATGATGCAATGCAATACTGTCTACCTTTTTAAGGTTAAGAGGTTGTAAAGGCTCATTTATTATTTGATTTGGTATCTTTAGTATGTTCATTTTTATCCTCCAACTGTTCCAAAACATCTTTTAGTTTCTGTGGATACTTAATATCTAATTTACCTAAATTTTCAAGTATTGAAATGCCCTCGTTGGATATGTAGAATAAAGCAGCCATAGAACGTATCGCCTCTATGCCAGTTACCTGGTCTAAAAGATGTGCTAAAAACACCACAAGAAAAATCATAAACTTTTTAGCAAGACCCATAAATCCTTTTTTGCTGTTAAGGTTACCGTTCTTTATTGCCAATAGCACACCCGATATGTAGTCCACGGCCACAAAGCCGATTAACACCTTAAGCAAGGTATCACATCCTCCAAGTGCTGCCATAATAGCTCCTCCTGCAACCGATAATATTAATTGTATTTTATTCATTGTAATTTCCATTTTTATTCCGCCCTCTCTTTCAAATAATGTAAGCCTTTCATAAATAGCTTGTTATAATAATCTGCCTTAAAGCCAAAGTCAAATTCATATAAATCGTGATATCCTTTTGCAAAATACTCATTCATTTTCTTTGAGTTTTCTGCAATATCCATATGACGTGCATCACAAGGAGCACCAACCTTTACAAGTTTCTGTGCAGGCTTGTCCTCATTTGGATTGTACACCCAAAGCTGACCGCCGCTGTCCACCATATACATAGGTCTCTTAAGTTTTTTAGCAGTGGAATAATCAGCATAAGACATTGATTTTGTCATACTGTGCTTGCCACCACTATGAGAATGTATAACCGCTACACCCTGTCTAGCCTCATAGCTGTTGTATGCAACCTCTTTGTCTTTGCCTACTCCTACGGCTCCCCAATAGTAGCCTTTATCGTCTTTATAGATAACACCGCACATTTCCTTAAATATTGCTATTGACATTGCGTTAAAGTGCATCGCCCAATCAAAGGCGGCATCATCCATAGTGTCAAAGTATTTACGCCTGCCGTATATTGTGACTTCTTTGGTCTTGTCATCCCAATCTACGTTATAACCTAAACCTTCAGCTACAAAACGAATTGGAACAAAGGTACGGCTGACCTTTAAAAACGGAGCAACATCCATATGTAATATTAAACCATCTTTGTCAACTTCCTTGCATCCGATAAACATTTTAAGCATTTTCAACTTCCTCACTTTCTTCAACAATTTCTTCTGTCTCTGTGAGTTCTGCAAAAGCATTATAAAAAGTCTCTTTTGCCTCATCACCTAAATAACCATACTTCTCATTACTTTCAATAAGCACTACCGCATAATCAAAAGTAAATTCACCCTTGTTTACACAGTTAATAAATGCATTTATTACTCTTTTTTCTCTCTTGTTCATAATTTAACCCTCCAATATCATAGCTTGCAACTCTGCAAATTTGTTATCAATATAGTTTTTCGTATCAGCTACATAATCTACTTTAATATAAGCGTTTTCATCATTAGTAATGATAGTTGTTGGCTTATATGTTTGAAGTGTTTTGTAGGCTGATAGTTGTTCTTCTGTTAACGGTGTTTCGATAGGAGTTTCAAGTACATATACAACAGTTGCACCATTTGATAATTCACCTGTTGTTGACATATATGGTGTTGTTATTATTTCACCGTTATAGGTTTGTATCTTGCTTATCCTCTGTACATATACCCCTCTTTCAAAATCAACTTCATCACATATCCACTGTTGATTATTAGCATCAGAATAATTACCACCACTTGTAACAGGAATGCCTTTTAATCCATCAGGAGTTAATACCGACATTGAATTACCTGTATATGGCTCAAATTCTGTTGCAACATCGCTTATCTCAAGCTGAATATCTTCAAAATCAACATAGTCACCAACTGAACCTATTGCAGCACCGCTTGCATTGGTGTAAAAATTAAATCTTATTCTTTTATATATTTGTGCCATTGTTTCGGTTATTGCTTTAGAAAGTGTAATTGTTGAAGAACTATAATTAAACTTTTCAATTACATTCCATCCCGAAGACCCGTCGATTTTTTCAAAATAAATCAGCAATCCAGCATACAAAGCATCATTTGAACAATTTGTTTTAAACGAAACTGTTATAGTTTTTCCAACAAAATCCGAAACATTATAAGGAATCCAACAACCTGCAGTAGTATATGCAGAAATCTTTTTATTTGTCAACCTTAAAGTTCCATCTTCCAATACCTCCGCAGAACATCTGTTACTTTGAACAGTGTAACTTTGATTAAATACATCAAATAAGTTCTTACCGCTTATTATCATATCAACATTACCCTTATCACCAACACTCTCTAAATCAATAGGAGCATCAGGCGTAGGTGTTCCCTCTTGTGTTGTTTTTCCATAAACATTTAAACCTTTTAACTTTGCATCTGCACTGTCTGTCAGTTGTATGGTTTTGCCGGATGCGGTATTTACTATTGCACCTGAAAAAGTACTGTGAGCATATTCTAAACTTACTTCTCCGGTGTCACCCTTTTCTCCCTGTATACCTTGTTCACCTTGAGGTCCTGTTTCCCCCTGTATGCCCTGCGGACCTCTTAACACTTCCAACTGTTCCTCAGTAAAGTCTTCATATACAAATGGCTCACCTTTTTCTCCTTGTATGCCTTGTTCACCCTTTGGACCCTGAATACCCTGTATACCTCTTGGGATTCCGAATTTCAGCCTTATATTTTTTTCATCCCCTATATTTTCAACTACCGCCTCTTCCTCCGGTGAAAGAGTATCCACAGGCTCTATTGCAATGCTCTGATTTTTCGGTATACCAAATTTAAGTGTTATGTCCTGTCCCTCATTAACATTTTCTACATATGGGTCTTCTCCGGGGTCTAAAACAACAACACCATCAACATCTATTTTCTGATTTCTTGGTATGCCAAACTTAAAACGTATATCCGCACCCTCGTTAACATCTTTAACATATGGCTCTTTATCAGGTTCAAGAATATCTATTTCATCTGCTACTTCAACTATAGGCGCTCTCGGAAGACCCAAATTTAATTTAACATCCCCTCTGTCTGCAACCATTTCAGCAGTAGGTTCTTCTGTTGACTCCAATGGTGTCACTTCGCCTAAGCTTACCCTTTGTCCCCTGGGAATACCAAAGTTTAATATCATATCTTTTTTAGTCCCCACATTCTCAACTGTAGCAATCTCATCAGGCTCTAAGGTTGTTACAGTACCCACATCTACCGTCACCACATACACATTCCCTCCGCTGTTTTTATTAAGTGAAACAAAGGCATCTATGTATATTTTAAGGGGCTGAAATCTTTCTGCATATCCTTTTTCGTCATAGATTTCAAATCCCACATACAAAGTACCCTCCGCCATATAATCACCCTCTATAACCACGGAATATATGCCATCCACCGCAGTTATTTCATCAGTAACATTGGAATTGTTGTTTGATGCCTTTATGTAGGCTCTTACCTTTTTACCTTCTTCAACACTTATGGTTGCATTAACCTTTAAGGCTTTGTCCTCTTGATCATAAAGTCCGCCGTTGTCGGATGTGGATTTTATAAGACCATTTTCATAAACTACATTTATCTCTTTCAAGTTATCACCGCCTTTATAGTACTTTCTTAATATTTTTTACTCTCGTTATGTTAAAATCAATTTCCTTTACATTCTGGCTTGTAAGGTGGTTAAGCTGACGCTGTATGTCCCTTTGCATTACGAATATACAGTCCACAAGCTCACCTATTACCCTTTTTGCATCTTCTAAATTTGTTATGCTGCCAACATCTATATTTTCAGTATTCATACCTTACCTCCTGTAAACATTCAGACTTTCCCCACCACGATGTTTTGATGTTCCCACAGTTACCTTGCCGTGTATGTCAAGTATCCTCACGTCACCTCTGCCCTTAAATTTAAGAGTGTAGCTGTCGCACTTTTTAACACGTAGCTTAAAGTCAAACATCTCATCACGTTCTGCAGTTTTGGTTGCTACTCTTGTCCATTCTCCGCCGTTTTGACGGACATATATATCAAGCTTGGTATTCTGTGCCATATCTGCCCTTATCCATAGCTTGGAAAGGGTTTTCCGCTCCTTACTGTAGAATGTATAATCCTTTGTGGTAAATTCCCACTCCACGTTTTCCTCACCGCTGTCAACCTTGTATATTCCGTCA
>JAZOOD010000020.1:0-7798 GCA_045654805.1 Clostridia bacterium
GAGTGCCGAATCGGCTTCGCGGACCTTGTGGCTCACAACTGCTATTGCTGTGCTTGTAGTCTTTGTATTGTTGTATAGCGAGTTCAAGAGTACATCGCTTTCAGTTGTTGTCTTGTTGAATTTGCCGCTTGCTTTGATAGGTGGTGTCCTTGCAACATATTTTACATCGGCGGTAATGAGTATTCCTGCGATAATTGGTCTTATTACGCTCTTTGGTATTGCAACGCGTAACGGAATATTGCTCGTGTCACGTTACCAACATCTGCGTGCCGAGGGCATGGCACTTGACGAGGCTGTGATGCACGGCTCGCTCGACCGCCTGACACCAATCCTTATGACAGCCTTTACATCGGCCTTGGCTTTGGTGCCTATGATTATGAACGGCTCAGCATCGGGCAACGAGATACAAAGCCCCATGGCGGTAGTTGTACTTGGCGGACTGTTGTCATCGACGTTGTTGAATATCTTTATAATCCCGATCGTATATCGTTGGGTGGTAAAAAGAAATTATGTGTAAATAAAAAATCAGGTTGTGAGACCTGATTTTTTTATGATAAAGAGTGTGTGGATTATAAATCCCCCACAATATTGTAATTCATCCAATAAGGGTGTTCTTTGTATTGCTTCAACGATGCAGCCGGCACGTGGATTGTTGTAAGAGGGTTGTCTATGATTGCTGCAATTACAGGAGGTTCCGCTGCGTGTATGTATATATGCTCGAGGCTGTCGCAATGAAAGAAAGCATAGTCGCCTATCTCGGTTACATTTTCCGGTATTACAATCTCTTCCAGGCCGGTACACTCCCAAAAGACACCTCGTTCAATTACCTTCAGACTTTGTGGCAATGAGATGTTTTTTAGCCCGGTACACCTGCCAAAGGCATCGTATTGGAGTCGTTCAACCCCTTCCAGGATATGTATGGCAACGAGTGAGATACAATCTACAAATGCAGAATGGCTTATAGCCTTTATTCCGGATGAGATTTTTACAGCCTTTAACCTACTCATTCGTGTAAAAGCAGATGTCGTATTTTCAATAGTTTCGGGAAGCGAAATTGTTACAATTGAATCGCAATCGGCAAAAGCATCATGACCAATCTCTCTTATTCCTTCCGGAATGTGTACCGACAGAATTTTACTCCCGAAAAATGCAGAGTCAGCAATGCTTACACTCTTGTAAAGTCTGTTGTCTATTTTAATTTCATCCTGAATATATATATTACCCTCTTCGTTGCCGTTGCCACCTATGATTTCGCATGTGCCTTCCTCTTGCGACAATATTCTATAAATAGCACCTTTATGTTCAATAGAAACAGACTCTTTATTTTCTGTTATGCCCAAGTAGGCAAAAGGTAACAGCAACAAGGCTGAAAGTGCTGCTATGGAATAGCTTTTTACTCTCTGTTTATTCAGGACGTTTATAATCTCATCAGTTGTAGTAAAGCGTTCACTCTTTTCAACTTTGAGACACCGTTTCTTTATATCGTTGAAAAGTCTTGGATATTTTGCCTTTGTTCTTTTCTGAATGTGTTTCATCAAGCACCCGACAGAATAAATATCGCTTCTCATGTCAATTTCATCAATGTTTCCTGCTTGCATTTCGGGTGCGGCAAAAATCTTTGTGCAGCCGGTAGTGTGGTCGTTGCTGTTCGACAGGCAGAAACCTAAATCAACAAGTACAATTTCGTTAGTGGTTTTAGTGAGCAGAATATTTTGTGGCTTTACATCACAATGTACAATGCCACACTTGTGCAATGCCGACAACCCTTGCAACAACTGTACAAGCAACTTTTTTACATTCTGCCATTTTTGGAAATATTCAGGTTCGGTAGCAAGTTTTTCATCCAACGTAATGCTGTTTATGTATTCCATTAGAATGTACAGTCCGTCGGAATCTTCTTTGATGCAGATATATTTTACAACATACGGACTTTCAATGCTCTTTCCTGCCTCGAACTCTTTGAAGAAAGCCTCGCGGTAGCGGCTGTCGCAAGCATATTCCCTACGCAACTGCTTCATGAAATATAGCCTGCCGTCAATGCGTCGCTTGAATGTATTAGACGTCGCACCGGTAATGCCCAAAAATTCAATTTTGTCATCGCTCAGATTGCTGTTTATAAAGCCCGATGTTTGCATAAATTATAAAATCCTGTATTTTACACCGTTCACTCTGCCACATACATAATTTACAGGAGTACTGTTCTTGTGTACAAGGCAACGTAAGGTAAGCGGTTCACCGTCTATAATCTGTCCGCAAAGGAAAGTGTCACCCACACTCAGTTTGCTGTTGCTGCTATCAACAACCTTGAACATTTCAAGCCCCTCATAGTTTATTGTAACGCAACGGTCGGGATACCAGCGGAGTTCAACACGTGTACCTCGACAGAGTGACTGTGTTAAAAGACATTCGTTAAGCAGAAAATCACTCTCAACATCATTTTCTCCATTGAAATTACTTTCAAAAGCATCAATATCTGAATAACCCACATACTGTGCAAGCACATTCAATGTACTACGGAATGGAGTACGATTTACGGAATCACCAACATAACCCCAAAAACGTTTAAGTGTTATAGTGGCAATGTGGTTCTTTGTAGCGTCAAAAATCCGCATAGAAAGAAAATCAAAATCACGGGGAGTCTTCATTTTACGCCCCGCAACCTTTTCAACTCTTAACCTGAGAGCATTATGTATGTTATCGTTTATCATTGTTTCGAGTGTTTTTCATCTGCGAATTTAGAATAAAAAAGTTATTGACGTAGTAAGAAATAATAAAAATCGCGGTTGGCAAATATAAAAGAACTAAAAAGAACTAATAAAAGAACTAAAATGAATTCGTTTTGTCACTCTTTTTTTTCTAATCTTGCAACCCGAAATTTGAATATTGTTCAAATGTTCAAGAAAAAGCCGATTCGCTTAAAAGGAGGTAGGCATAAATGAATTAATAATCTTTACTTATGAAGAAGTATCAGAAAGCGAAAATGATTGCTAAGAATCTTCCTACAGGTTCTTATGCAGCCGGTTGTAGCAAAAACTACACAAACAAAGCAAGCTGTCTTTCTTCTGCCCCATCAAAGGGTTATTGCAGAGACTGCGAGAGAGACAATTAATTCTATTAATCTAAGGCGTTGTATAACGCCTTAGATATTATTTATTCCAATATTGAAACTTACAAATGCTATATTTCTGTTTATCCAAACATAGTTATATAAAATGTACTGAAAATTATGCATATATTGCTAATCAAAGTACTGGCAGTCAGTTAATATACGACGCAAATGGCGAAGCTTTTGTCAGTATGCTTACGCATACACCACAAAAAATCGAAGATGCATTAAATAAATTATCTCTTTGTTACGAAGATGTTAATGTTGACGAATTACGAATTGACTTTATAGAGTTTTTAAATGAACTTTCAGATGCAGGCTTTGTGATATTGGGAACAACTGTTAATCAAATTTCAAGGAAAAATAGAGAAAAAATAGAATATCATCTTGATATACCACAAATTACGGATTTAACAATAGAGATTACAAATTGTTGTAATGAACGTTGTGTTCATTGCTATCTTCCAAACAAACTAAAAGACAATGGTGAAATATTAGAAATTGATGTTATTAAATCATTGGTCGAAGAATTTGTTGAAATGGGTGGTAAAACTGTGACTTTGACAGGTGGTGAGGTTATGCTCTATCAAGATTTATTGGACTTATTGCATTATATAAGTGAGAAGAAATTAAAAATAATTATTTATTCGAATTTAATTGCACTTTCAGAAAAAATACTTCAGAATCTTAAAGAAATAAATATATCCTTTGTTAAGGTTTCGTTATATGCAGTAAATACCGTTGCTCACGATTCAATAACAGGTGTAAAAGGGTCGTGCCAACGTACTATAAAATCCATAGAATTGCTCAAAAATACCGGTATACCTTTGAAAATAGCTTGTCCGGTAATGAAAGAGAATAGTAAAGACGTTACAAATGTCCTTGATTACGCAAAAAAACAAGATATTCCAATAGAACTAGAATTGAATATAACACCAAGAGAAGATGGAAGCAAAGATAATTTGGAACATCGACTCACAATAAATGAGATGGAAGAATTGCTAATGGAGCTAATGGAATATGATAAAGAGTATACGGTTAATCTGCTTCAACGTCACAAAAACAGATACGATGAAAACTTTAATTTAGCAGAATATTTGAATTATCCCGTATGCACTGCCGGGCACTATGGTTTGTATGTTACTGCGGGCGGAAAAGTTACAATCTGTCCCAACATGCAAGGGAAAGAGGCAAGTCACATCAATAAAGACACTTTGAAGTCTATTTGGTATAATAGCGAAAGTATAAATTCTTTGAGAAAAACAACAGAGGGAAAATTTATTGAATGTATAAATTGCAAAGCCAGTGACTATTGTTTTCGCTGTTTTGCAAGGAATTATACAGAAACCGGAGATTGCATGAAATATCCGGAATATGCGTGCCAAATGGCTTTTTTAGCGAAAAAAATAGTTGAAAATAAAAATAGACCGATATGCTAATTAAACAATCAAAAAACAGCTTTATTCGTTGTACCGAACATTACGGATATATAACAAACCAACTTACGCGTCACGATCGTATCTATGATGAATTTGGAGCCGATTTTCTACGTCATATAAGTCGCATTCCTCAGGACGTTACTAATATAGTAGAAGACTTGCTGAAAATTTATGAAGATGTCGATTTTGATACGCTTTATAATGATTTTATAGACTTTGCAAAAAGTTTGGCCAGTGACAACTTTATTTTAATGGGTGAAACATTGGAAGAGTTGGATTCCAAGGAACTTGATTTTACTTATGAGATAGAAAAGCCCAAAACTATGATGAATGATTTTTATCAAAAAACCGAAGAGAAAGTAAGTGAGAATACTCGCGATTTCTTTTTGGAAGAAGTTCAGGGGCGCCCATTGATTTCAAATATTCAATTCGAGTTGTCAAGTCGATGTAATGAACGTTGTATACATTGTTACATACCAAACAGCAAAAAGAATAAGGGCTTTGATATGCCCACGCAAAAAGTAAAGAATATATTAGACGAGTTTGCCGAGATGGGTGGAATACACGTTACTTTATCCGGTGGCGAAGTCCTTTTGCATAAGAATTTGATGGATATTATAGCTTATTGTAGAGAAAAGGACTTTAAGATTACAATACTATCTAACTTGATATCTCTTACAGATGAACAAATTCCGTTGTTAAAACAGGCAAATCTCTCATTGGTTCAAACATCATTGTATTCTATGAACCCCGATGTTCACGATACGATTACAACCGTGAAAGGGTCGTGGAAGAAGACGAAAGATGCAATTGATAAACTTGTCAAAGCCGATATTCCTGTTCAAATTTCGTGTCCTATAATGAAAGCGAACAAGAATGACTACGGTGAGGTTGTTAAGTATGCACATACATTAAAAATTAAAGTTCAAACAGACTTTATGCTTATAGCTCGTGCCGATTTAGATACGGAAAACCTTGCAAACCGTTTATCTATCGAAGAAACCGCAGAAGTTATAAAAGATATCATAAAGGATGACATAAAGTATTATGAAGAAACACTTACAAAAGTAACTCGTGCAGAATTATATGAGATTGATCCGGAAAGGTTCAAAAAACAGCCTGTTTGTGGAGTAGGGTACGACAACTGCTGTATAACCGCAAATGGTGATGTGTATCCTTGTGCTGGCTGGCAGGATTATGTTCTTGGAAATGTTTATAAACAATCTCTTCGTGAAATTTGGGAGAATAGTCCACGAGTAAAAGATTTGCGAAAAATAACTCAGGGCTCTTTCCCCCAGTGTTTAGAATGTGAAGCAAGTGATTATTGTGCACGTTGTCTTGTACGAAATTATAATGAATCTGGTGGAGATATGTTTACTATAAGCAAGCATTTTTGTGATGTTGCATTCTTAAACAAGAAATTAGTAGAAGAGGCCTTTGGTCCTGAATATGAACGAAGAGAAAGAATTCTTGAAGAGAAAATGAAAAAGAATAACACTTCATGTTGATTGATTCCCATATTCACGTAGGACAATTTTTTAATGATTATTTTGCTCCATCAACTATTCATAAATTGGTGGAGCAAATTGGTATAGATTTTTATGCAGTGTCATCGACTACTCAATGTGAGGAGAATTATCCAAAAGTTCTTTCGGAATTACAAGAACTTATTCAATTGGACGGTGATAAAGTACTTCCGATAATGTGGATTACTCCTGATGCATTAGAAGGGAATATCGCTTGGTATTTAGAATCTGATATTAAATGGAAAATGATAAAAATACATCCATTTTTAAATAAAAAAGCGTGGCATCCTAAAAATCATTTACTTGGAGAGGTTATTGACATTGCAAGGGAAATGAATTTGCCAATACTTATTCACACTGGCGAAGATTCTTATTGTCGTAGTGGTATATACAAGAATGTAATAGAAAATAACAAAGATATTATATTTATCCTTGCTCACGGTCGTCCTTTAAATGAGGCTGTATCGTTGGCAAAAAAATATCCAAATGTCTTTGTTGACTCCGCTTTTATGCCCATATCAGAAATTAAGACTTTTATTGATGAAGCTTTAGCGAACAAGCTATTATGGGGTACCGATATGTATATACCTAAACATTTTTACCCGAATGAAGATATGATAACATATTATGCACGAAAAATAGAAGCTACAAAAAAAATATGCACGCAAGAAGAATACGATTTAATTATCTATAAAAATGCGGTAAAACTTTTTAACATAACGTGAACTCGATATAATTTTAGAACAAAGAAAGTTGTCCGTCATTGATAAATTCTACATTAATGGCGGGTTTCTTTTCAAAGAAACAATATGCAGCAATGGCATTTGCGATAAAGTTTGAAAAAGTGATGGCATGAATGTTTAATCTGCACGATATTCTTAAGTTCATCATTTACCGTTTCTATAAGTGCACGTTTCCTCAGGCAAAATCTTGTCGGCAATGCTCATAAGCGAGTTTTTCATATAATTCTTGACCTTGGTAAACAATAGGATACTATTAACAAAAAGGCTCTTAAAAAGAGTTTTTCCAATATACCTCTTATCTCCGTAAAGCTTTCCTTTTATGTTTTTCAATGAAACTCCCTCTTATAATGGTTCTCTGTCATCAACACATTCTGTTGTAAAAACAAAATTTAAGACTTCGCCTTTCTCGTTGATTATCAAGTGTCGTTTAAACCCACAGAACCAACCAATAGAGCATTTACCATGGCTTGTAACTCCTTCAAGGGTTCTGTGGATGAGAATACGCTGGTTGCGTTATACACGCAGAGGCGTGCTATCCACAAAACTTATTCCCGTACACTCTTCAAGCATTGATTTTTCTTGCAGTGCATCAAAAAACTTGCAGAATTCATCTGCCAAACAGAAAATTTCAGTAACTTTATCATTGGAGAACATAGCAGTAAAAGTGGTTGTAAATCTTTTTATTGGACACATAAAATTAAAGTTTTTATTGCTGTTTTTGTTGATTTTCAAAGAGTTAAAAGAGCTAAATATAATGTGTTTTCAAATTCTTATATTGAACTTACGTTAAATTCCTTTTTTTATATATTTTTGCATCTGCTTGAAAAATAATAAACGTAAATAATACAATCCAATGAAACAAGAAAACGAAAAGATGACAGGTTTGCCTGAAAATGCATTCCGTCCGTTGAAAGAGGGTGAGGAATATCGTCCTCTGATGTCTCCCGATAAGGTTTACCCCGAGGTGAACTTCTGGTCGGTGTC
>JAZOOD010000021.1:0-5280 GCA_045654805.1 Clostridia bacterium
AGTATATGTCTGTTGTTCTGTCCCACATTTTCAGTTGGTTTTTACAGCACATATATATTATGCGGATTTACCGATATGGGGGATGGGACTATTGCAAGAAAGACAAATGCGGTCAGTGAGTTTGGGGCAAGGCTCGATACCGCCTCGGATTTTCTTTTCTTTGCAGTATCATTAATTAAACTGTTGCCTATAATTCATATTACAAAATGGATGTGGGTATGGATAGTTATAATTACAATTATTAAAATCTGTAATATTATATTGGGTTTTATTTATAAGAAAAAGTTAATCTCTTTGCATACTGTGATGAGCAAAATAACGGGATTGATATTGTTTCTTTTGCCGTTGACACTATCTGTTATTGAACTAAAAAATAGCTTGATAGCAGTATGCATTGTTGCAACAATGTCGGCAATTCAGGAAGGATATTTGATAATAAAAGAACGCTAATTTTTTCAGAAATTACAGATAAATTTAATAGCAACAACGAGTTGCTTGTTTGCATTATATTCTCGCAGTATAATAATAGTGAGGTGATAGTTTTATGGAAACAAAAGATATTATAGTGGAACTCCGAACTAAAAAAGGTCTCTCGCAGGAGGAACTTGCAGAAAAGATATTCGTAACAAGGCAAGCGGTTTCTCGTTGGGAAACCGGAGAAACAGTGCCAAATACCGAAACACTCAAATTGTTATCAAAACTGTTTGATGTATCTATCAATACGCTTCTCGGTTCTCCGAGACAGCTTGTTTGTGAGTGTTGCGGTATGCCCATTGATGATAGCAATCTCAGCCACGAAAAAGACGGCGCTTTTAACGAGGATTACTGCAAGTGGTGTTATACAGACGGAGAATATACTCTTGACTTTTTTGAGAAATACAGGGAGCTTGGAGGAAAAGAAGAGTTTGAAAAGTTCAAAAAGCAGCTTATCCATGAATTTAACACTTTGCTTCATATCGAGGGATTGCCAAAGGTAGAAAATCTTAATGTGTTGTCGGGCAGTTTTATCAATCTGGAATACTGCCTTCCGAATGGTCAGAGCGTGAAATTTCTTGATGATAATGCTACCTATCTTGGCAGTCAGCTTGAATGTGAATTTGGTGGTGACCGTTGCTTTGGCATTGCTGCAAATATGGACTTTCTGCTCGTTTGCACTTACGAAGAAAACGGTGAAAATCCAGAGTTGGTTATTTATAAAAAGAGATAGGGTTATATAATTATGGAATTTAATGAAAAATTACAAGAGTTAAGAAAGAATAAAGGACTTACGCAGGAAGAGCTTGCAGAAGCTTTATATGTGTCCCGAACAGCAATTTCTAAATGGGAATCAGGCAGAGGATATCCAAGCATAGACTCTCTGAAAGCGATAGCAAAATATTTTTCGGTGACAATAGATGAACTTCTTTCAAGTGGTGAAGTCTTAAATATCGCAGAAGAAGATAACAAACAAAAAGAAAAGCATTTGAAAAGCTTAGTCTTTGGTCTTTTAGATATAAGTGCTTTGATGTTCTTCTTCCTGCCATTCTTCGGACAAAAAGCAAATGGTGTCATTCAGGAAGTTACGCTTTTATCCTTAAACGGAATAGCGGGTTATTTGCAGATTACATACTATGCTATTGTAATCTGCATTGCAGTATATGGAATTTTGACACTTACTTTTCAAAACTCTCAAAAGCTGTTTTGGGTACAAAACAGAGAAAAAATATCGCTTATATTAAATGCGGTAGCGGTATTTTTGTTTATTATAAGCTCTCAAGTCTATGCAGGAGCTTTCCTGTTTATATTCCTCATAATAAAGGCGTTAATGCTCGTGAAATGGCAATGACACGGAAAGTATCGCCAATGTGACGACACAATTCTTGAGATTTAAAATACCTTTCTGTAAAGTGTATTTAGGCGAAAGCCAAATACACAAAAGGAAGGTTTAAAAAATGAAAAGAAAAAGTTTTTACAGTGGGTTGGGGTTACTAGCATTGTTCATTATATGGACAGTAGCTCTTCGGTTTGTTGATGTGGTAGCAATCGGACCGCAAGGTTCAAGCGTTGGTTTTGCATCACTTAACAAAATGGTTTACAACATTACAGGAGTGAATATGTCGCTCTACACCATTACGGATTGGCTTGGTCTTGTTCCGATTTGCTTTATCATGGGATTTGGCATACTGGGACTTTGCCAGTGGATTAAGAGAAAAAATCTTTTTAAGGTTGATTTGAGCACCCTCGCCCTTGGCGGCTTTTATATTGTTGTAATGGCACTGTACATCTTCTTTGAGATGGTCGTTGTAAATTACAGACCGATACTTATAAATGGTAATTTGGAAGCGTCTTATCCGTCATCAACAACAATGCTTGTAATGTGTGTTATGCCGACTGCCATAATGCAGCTTCACGAGCGTATCAAAAATAATGGATTTAAGAAATGTGTGAACATTTTAATCCTTGCATTTATTACTTTTATGGTAATAGCGAGACTACTTTCGGGCGTGCATTGGTTTTCCGATATTATCGGCGGAGCATTATTAAGTTGCGGACTTGTGCTGATATATCATTCTATACAATTGTCAGGAGGAAATAAAATGAATTTTGAACTTTTACCAATTACGGAAAATGATATAAAACAATTCAAAACTGATATACAAGAGGCTTTTCAAAAAGGGTTTGAGGATGTTTATGGTAAAACTGATGATATTATTTTGCCTGAAAAAGACATTGACCGTTCACTAAACTCAGAAGGTGCTGTTGCCTATAAGGCGATAGTTAATGGCGAATTTCTTGGCGGAGCAGTGGTTGTGATAGACGACAAAACACAGCATAATCACCTTGACTTACTCTATGTAAAATATGGGATACAGACAAAAGGTGTAGGTTATAAAATATGGAACGCTATTGAAAAACTGCATCCCGATACAAAGGTTTGGGAAACATGCACACCTTATTTTGAAAAGAGAAATGTTCATTTTTATGTGAATAAATGCGGGTTTCACATCGTGGAATTTTTAAATGAAAAGAATCCGGGGAAAGATACACCTGAAGATTTTATCGGCGATGGCGGAGAAGGAATGTTTGTGTTTAAAAAAGAGATGAAATAGGTGAATTTTATGAAGAAAATATTGTGTATTATATCCGTCTTGCTTTGCATACTGCTTACCGCATGCGGAGATGCTACGAGTATCGGAATTATCGGCGGAGCAGACGGACCGACCTCCATAATAGTCGCAGAAAAAGGAGAAAAAGCAATGTACGAACAAATTACGGCAGAGGAAGCCAAAAAGATAATGGATTCAGGCGAAGAACATATCATTTTAGACACCAGAGAGCAGGACGAATTTGACGAGGGACACATTCCAAATGCAATCTTAATTCCATATACCGAAATTGAAAATAAAGCAGAGGAAATGTTACCTGATAAGGACAAGCTGATTTTAGTATATTGCCGTAGCGGCAGACGAAGCAAAATCGCAGCCGAAAACCTTGTAAAACTTGGTTATACCAATGTAAAAGAGTTCGGCGGTATTATCAATTGGCCATATGAGGTAGAAAAATAAAACTTAAGAATATAAACGACAGCCGATGCGAAATTTTTTCGCATCGGCTTTTTTGTGTCCAAAAAACTTTCTTTTGCTGCACTTTTATTACAAAACCATAGTTATATTACACACGCGCTGCACTTTCGCTGCAATTTGGCTGCAATCGTAAAAAGCGCGTTGACGCGGATTTTTCACCGCGCTATAATAAGTCTCCCAAGGCGCTGTGGGAGATAATTTTTTTGAAAGATTGGAGGAATCTAAATGTTTAATTTAACAACAAAACCTGTATCAGCAGGAGAACTGATGAAGAAAGAAAAGAAACCGATTAACTTTGTGGTGGATAAGTTTATTTCGCAAGGCGTTCATTTTCTTGCGGGACATCCTAAGTCGGGTAAGTCGTGGCTCTCGCTTTGGCTTGCGTTATGTGTTTCAAACGGCAATAACCTGTGGGGATTTAAAACAAACAAGAGCAAGGTTCTTTATTTCTGTTTGGAGGACACGGAAAATCGTATTCAGGACAGACTCGAAGGCATGCCCGGATGCGATACAGACAATCTTTTGTTTATGTATGATGCACCAAATATGGACAACGGATTCGATGTTTTCCTGAAGAAAATTGTCAAGGAAGAGCCTGAAATTAAACTCGTTATCGTTGATACTTTTCAGTTGATAAGAGGAGAACAGTTCGCCGGAAACGCTTATGCTTGTGAGTATGCAGAGATGAATTATCTGAAAAAACTTGCAAAGGAACTGGACATTACTATCATACTTGTTCATCACTTAAGAAAGATGCATGACAGCAGTCCTCAAAATATGATTTCGGGTTCAACTGCTCTTGCCGGCGGAGCCGATACAACTTTTGTTTTGTATACTTTCCCAAAGAAAAAAGGATACGGAATCTTATATTGTAAAGGACGCGATACTGACATCCGTGAAATCGAATTACGATTTGGGTTTGGCACTCATATCTGGGATAAGATTTCTGATTCTGTTGAAGACAGTGATGGAATGAAAATGGTTGAAATTATAACCAAGTTATTAGATGAGTCAGGACCATTTTCAGGAACGGCAACCGAGCTTTGTAAACTCATAAAAGAGGTATGCGACGTGGAGTTCACCGCTCCGATTCTTGGTAAAAAGCTGGCGGACAACAAAGAATTCTTAAAAGACTTCAAAATCAATTATGAATCCGTGCGTGATATGTATCAAAGGACCCAGAAACTTTGGTTCGATCCCGACAGAATTAAAAATGATTCTGCCGAAGAAAATTCAGATACCGAATCAAATTCTGAAACTGAATTTGATGATAAAACTGCGGAAGTTAATGAAGATAATACCGCTGTGAATTTCGAAACAGATGCCGAAGCTGATAAAGAATTCATTCCGTTTAAGATGAAGATACAGATGTGATATGTGCCATATAATCCGTCATAGCTGTCATACTGTCATAGAACTGTTTCGAGAAAGGAGTTGATGACTGTATCCGAATTGTAACAATCTTTTCAGAGGGGGTGAAAAACAAGGTTTTTTAAGTGGCTATACATTTCCGCGGGATTTAATTCTCTCCTTAGGAGAGGCTAGCAGAGCGCTTGGCTATACGCTGTCGCTAAAGCGACCGCTGCCCCGCGCAATCGCACCGCTAAAGCGGCACGAAATCGGGCGGAAGCCCGGACCCACTTCGGAAAATCAGTAGCCGAAATCGATAGAATATTTACAAACGAAATTAAAAGAAAGAGGTGAATTAGAATGAGAA
>JAZOOD010000022.1:0-8650 GCA_045654805.1 Clostridia bacterium
AATTATTTACTAGAAAAATATGGAACGAATGAGCCTATTTTGTTAAGTGAAATATCATATAAAGATTATTCTCAAGCTTGGATATATAAACAACTGAATAAACTTTGTGATGAAGAGAAGTTGATAAAATTTGAAAAAGGAATATACTATATTCCAACGAAAACTGTATTCGGAAACAGTTTATTAAATCCTAATAAAGTAATCAAGAGAAAATATCTTTATAATGGGGATAGAGCGATAGGGTTTTATTCCGGATTAACTCTTCAGAACCAATTGAAATTAACGACTCAAGTACCAAATATTTTGGAGATTTTTACTAATAATGAAAAATCTAGAGTAAGAGAAGTAATAATAGGGAGTCAAAAAGTTATTCTAAGAAAAGCGAGAGTAGCAATTAATAATGATAATATAGATATTTTAAGTTTTCTGGAATTAATGAATAGTATATCTGTTGAAGATTTGAATGAGGATAATAGTAAATTGATAAAAGAATATATGGCTGATAAAAAAATCAGCAGAAAAGCAATTACTAAATACGCACCAATATTCCCAGATAAAGTAATGCGTAACCTGATTGAAAGTGAGTTGATATATGATGTTGCACAATGATAAGGAATTGTTTGAACAAACTGTTTTGTTAGTAGCTAGAGATACTAATATTAATCCTGCAATCATTGAGAAAGACTATTTTGTTACATTATTTCTAAAAGAAATGGTTTCAAGACAGCCGAATCTTGTATTCAAAGGTGGGACATCATTATCAAAGTGTTATAAACTGATTAAAAGGTTTTCTGAAGATATTGACTTGAATATTGAAACAGATGGAAATCCAACGGAGGGGCAGAAGAAAAAACTCAAAGCCAATATACTTTCTATTATAGATGGTTTTGGATTTCAGTTGACCAACGCAGAAAATGTCAGAAGTAGAAGAAGCTATAATAAATATGTAATAGATTATCCATCAGCATTTGCTGAAAACTATTTAAAAGAACATTTGATAGTAGAAACATCAGTGTTTATAAAAGCATATCCTTGTGAGGTTAAGAAGGCCAGTAGTTTAATATATGATTATCTGGCTGAAAACAAACATGAAGATTTGATAAAAGAATATGGTCTGGAGCCATTTGATGTAAATGTTCAGACGGCATCAAGAACTTTGATAGACAAATTATATGCTTTAGGGGATTATTATTTAGCTGATGCAGTAAAGGAACATTCAAGACATATTTACGATATTTATAAATTAATAGAAGTAGTTCCTTTGGATGAGTATATAAAGAAACTGGTTAAAGAGGTTTACGAAGACAGAAAAGATGTTGTGAGCTGCAGATCCGCCAAAGAAGGCATTAACATGAATAAGTTACTGCAGGAAATTATTGATAAAAATATTTATCAAAGTGATTATGAAAATGTTACATCTAAAATGTTATTTGAAGAAGTGAACTATGGAACCGCAATTAATGCATTGCAATATATTGTAGATAAAAAAATATTTTAAAATTTTAATTATAAACCGGAGTAATATGCTAAAGATAAAACTCCGGTTTTTATTATTTATTAGGTTTCTTCACATTAGCAAGAGGAGATGATTTAGCCACATTTTTAACTGACTCATTATCAAGATGTGTATATATTGACGTTGTAGAAACATCTTCGTGGCCAAGTATATCTCTCAATGTAAGCATATCCGCGCCACCATAACGGTATAATTGAGTTGCAGCAGTATGGCGAAGTTTATGAACAGAAAATCCTTGTCCGGATAAACCTGCTAATTTAAAACATTGCTCAACAATTTGTTCCACGCGTCTATCAGATAATCGTTTGCCTGTTCTTTTTGAGATAAATAGAGCTGGTTCAGAAACAGGGGAAACTATAGAATTGCGTACAGTCAAATATTCGTCTAGTGCAATTAGACAGCTATCATTTAAATAAACTGAACGTTCCTTATTACCTTTACCGATGATTTTTATTGTATCATCTCTAATATCGGTTAAATCTATGTTAACCAATTCAGATAATCGCATACCACAGGATAAAAATAATAAGATGATACAATAATCTCTTTCAGTAAATGAAGTTTGTATATTATTTAACAAATCTAAGCTTTGGTCAACAGTAAGATATTTGGGCAAAGTTTTCTTTAAGCTAGGTAAAGAAATTTTTTCAGCAGGGTTAACTGTCAGTTTAGATGTACTTACTGTTAAGTAATTAAAATAGCTTTTAATACTGCTTAGTTTACGAGCACGTGCTGGTTTTTCATTTTTGCGAACTTCAGTTAAAAAATATAGGAAGTCGGTTATGTCAGATTGAGTAATTTTAGAAATAAAGTCTAAGTCGATATTAGAAATATCAACTTCATTGATAGAGCTATTATCAACACAATCATTCCTATGTTGTATCATAAATCTCAAAAACATCTGTAAATCAATAAAATATCCACGTGCAGTTTTTCTTGATAAACCTTTAATAGTAACAAGATAACGAATAAACTCCATCAATATATCAGGTGCATGAGAATAGTCCACATAGATTTTAATATCTTTATTAGGCATATATGGCTCCTTTTTCTTCCCTTAATTTCGGTAAATTTTTATTTACCGAAATAGTATGACCGAGGAATAAGGGGTAAATATTCTTTATTCACCCCTGTTAATTTGAATTATAAGTGTATTATATCATAAGATTAAATGCAAGACAATATTTTCATCGTATAGTTACTGTTTGATTAATTATGTTTCAATATTTATGTCACTATCTAGATACCTATAAAAAAAGCTGCTACTCTTTGGTCTAGAGCAACAGCTTTTTATTTTAATCGTTATGTTAAACTTCACACATATTATGATATATTCGCATTATATGGATCGATACTTAAGCCACCTTGCTCGCTTTCGTAACCGAAAATTAATTCAAAGTGCAGATGTGGACCAGTGGAATTTCCTGTACTACCAACCTTTGCTATTACATCCCCTTGTTTTACCTCAGTTCCTTCTACAGCAATAAGTTCAGAACAATGACCATACAATGTATAATATCCATTAGCATGTTTAATAACTACGTGATTGCCGTCTCCAACTGTGCTTTCCATGACTTTTACAACGGTTCCATCAGCGGAAGCAAAAATCTCTGTACCTAATGGTGCGGCAATATCCAGTCCATCATGGCTTGGGTACTGACCTGAAAATCCACGGGAAATTCGTACTTTCTCATTTGTCATATCCAATGGCATAATATATTTTCCCGCTTCAAGAAACGGAAGGGATATTGGTCTACTGCCTTCAAGCATATGTCCTGTCATTGAATAATATAGTTCATCAATCATTTTATTCAATTCAGTTTTTTGAGTTTCATCGAGGGAAAGGCTACGATTGTTTTCATTATCATTGATTGTGCCGCAGGACAAATGATAAAGGTATACACGGTCTCCTACAGTAAATTCAAAGTCTGATAAACAATCAGCCGTACCTTCTGTCCAGTTATCAAAAGAAAGAATATCAGTAATTAGTGTGATTTGTTCTGCTGATGTAATTGTAACACTCAGACCTACGTCAAAACTTACTATTGAAATTTTGTCTGACTCCTCTATTTCAAGATATTCTTTTGCTGGAAACTGAATTTTCTGACGCACATCTTCTGTGGCAAAAATCCACCATGCATTATCAATTAGTATTTCGATAGTTCCGTCAGTTGTACCAATTTGATACGGATATCCAGTACCAAAGTTTGACTGATTATCTGCAGATGGTATCTCGCTTGAATCTACCAGACTTGTAATTTCACCATCTATTACATCACTTCTTTTTTCTGACGTACTTTTAAATCCCGTATCAAGATACAGAGCACCATCAACCATAACCATTGGAATTAAATCCCACTTTTCTACTTCTTCCGATACTCTGATGCCATATACCTCGCTCAAACGTGCCGGATATGTTTCAAGGATGTATCCGCTATGAGAAATTTCGATGATATCGCCTACTTCAGGTTCCAAAGAGAAATCCATATTTATCATTGGAACTTCAATGCGGTCAGCACTGTTACGTTCCCAACTTTCATCCGCAGGTTCTACAAGATAGTAGTTATCGTGTATTTCAAGTATTTTAGCTTTGAATATGAAACCTTCTTCCGTTGATGCCATAATACTAAAATGTTCTTCAGCCATCTTTTTAAGAGCGGCTTTTTGCTCATCTATATATCTTTGAGAGTCAAAAGCTTTATTCCAAAGATGCATCGGCACTTTTTCCATTATAGAATCTTTATATAGACTACCATCTTCAGGTATCCAGTATTCAATCAGTTTATAATTGTCTCCATCTTTTTCTACAGTGATGGCAGTTAAAAGATGTGATCCTGTTTCTATATTAAGGCCATTTTCATTACTGTATTCTTCATAAAGGGCCCACATGTAAATAGTAGTTTGGTTCCCTTGCTTTTCCTTGCCTATAACCTGCCAATCCAAGCAGCAGAAATTATCACCACTATGTTCAGTTTGGTTATGAGAGGCAATTTCACAATCTATAAATACTGCAAGCCTTTCATCTACAGATGTTGCTGGGTTGGTGAGGAAACACACAGCCATAACAATACTTGCAATAACAGATATCAGCACAACCCAGAATGCAGGCTTTTTATAGTTCATAACAGATTTCACTCTATCTTTAACGCCTACTTCACCAAATGCAAGAGGACAGGCCGCAATCATTCTACGGTTTACGCTACAGGAAACCAAAGCCTGAGTATAATCAGCTCTTTGTTCATTTCCCAGGTATTTGATGACCTTTTCATCACATGCAAGTTCAATATCGCGGCACAGTACTATATATGCCAACCACATAATTGGATTAAACCAATGAATTGCCAGCAATATAAAACCTAAAGGTTTCCACCAATGGTCCTTGCGTTTAATATGTGCATTTTCATGAGCAATTACATGTATAATATCCTGATTATTCAAGCTGAACGGTAAATATATTTTGGGATTTACGATTCCAAGTACAAACGGAGAATCTACATTTTCACTTTGAAAGACATTATCTTTATAAAGCACAGCTGTTGCAATTTTTTGGTACAAACGTAGATAACTTATTATTGCATAAAATAACATAACAGCAATGCCACCAAGCCATATGAATGTCATATACACCATACGCCACTGTATGCAGTCAACTGTCTGCCCTAATTCAATGGAAACATCTGCAAACAAATTAGGGTTTGTAATGATATCAACATATGCAGGTTGTGAAAGCTGTGTCCCCTGATATCTTAATATTTCCTGTGGTATAGTCTGCATGCTTGGGATAAGACTAAATGCACTTTCTATTGAGAATGGCATTATAAGACGTACTGCTACCAGTCCCCATAGTACAACATAAACCCATTTAGGGGATTTTTTCAGAATAAAACGGAGAATTAAAACAGCCAATACCATCCAGCTTGCAGCTATACTTGCATTTAATATGTTGGAGAAATCCATTAACGACTGCAACCAAGTTAAAAATAATTCGGTCATATTATTTACCTCCGTTTCTGATGCGGTCAATCATAAGCTGAATTTCATCAAGCTCAGATTTAGAAATATCCTGGCGTTTGGTAAAGGCTGCAATAAATGCCGGCAATGAACCTTCAAATTTTTTCTCTACCAATTCATCTATTTCACCGGCCTGAGCTTCTTCTTTTGAAATTAAAGCCGTGATTGTACCGTTATCATTGATCAACACACCACGTTCTGTCAATCTTTTGATAACTGTATATGTGGTTGTTCTTTTCCATCCGAGCTGTTCCTGACACAGTTTTACAAGCTGTACTGTTGTAACCGGTTCATTTTCCCACAAAATCAAACAAAATCTATATTCACTTTCAAATATTTTTGGTTTTTCCATAGTTACACCTCCTTGTCTACTCTGTTAGACTAATTACAGTCTAACGCATTAGACTGATTTTGTCAATAAAAAACCCCAAACTTTCACAAAGTCTGGGGTATTTCTAATAATATATGATTTATTTGGTAAAGTTACATTCCCAGTTACCATTTACTGTTAATGGCTGGTCAGCTTTCTTGTTTGCAATAAATGAGTTGATTATCAGTTTATAGCTTCCGTCTTCAACTCCGTCAAGATATATTTTAATAACTGCCTGATTGTCGGAGATTTTTGCATACCCTGTTGATGTTCCTTCTTTCACCACTTTACCGTCGCCATCAACAATCTGGTATTCACCAATTGCCATTTCTTCGGCTTCAAATGGAGCAACATCTGTAAATGATGCAACCACTTTGAGAGTATCACTTTCTACATTTAATTTAATAGATATTTCATCGGTTGCCTGCTCGTAAGTTGTACCAATAACTGCGCCATCGGGACGTTTTATGTCTTGAAAAAAACCTTTTAACATCCCGGACGCTGCCATTGCTGATACGGAAAGTGATAAGCAGATTGCCATTGCTGCAAATACTGCGGCAGGTCTTTTAAACATTTTATTCTTTTTCATAAATGATTCCTTTCGTGTTTGTGAAATTTCGAGTTTGCAATTTGTTATGATGCGTCTTTTCATATCTTCCGGCATCACAATTTTTTCGGCGACATTTTTTATATTGCTATATTTCATATTACGAATACTCCTTTTCATAGATTTCTTTCAAAAGTTTTCGTCCTTTTTGCAGTCTCATTTTTACTGCCGAAGATGTTCTGCTGATTATTTTTGCAATATCTTCTATTCGATATCCCTCAATGTAGTAAAGAGTCAAAACGAGTCTGTATTTTTCAGGCAGCATAGTTAAAGCTTCAATAATTCCGTAATCCGTTTCTTTATCTGCAATTTGTTCAAGAAAATTTTCTTCAATTTGTATATATCGTCCTCTTATGCGAAGTAAATCACGACATTTATTGGTTGCGACTTTAATGAGCCATGCTTTTTCATGCTCGCTGTCTGCAAAAACAGGGGCTTTTTGATAATATTTGATAATTGTCTCCTGTACTATATCTTCTGCATCACTTTCGTTCTTCAGCATAATCAGGGACAATCTGTATAGCATATCGCCGTATTTTCTGATTATGATTTCAATATCATCAGTTGGCCATTCTGATGTATTTCTCATTCTCTCTACCCCCTTTCACTTATAACACGTTTGAATAACCGATTTAGTCAATTTATTTGTAAAAATTTTTATTTGAAATTTTATTATAGCATAATTTTAAAACAAAATAAGCAAGAGCCAAACTGCTATAGTCTGGCTCCAATTTTAGTATTTATTAAATTTTAATCTGTTTGACAAATTCAAATGCTTGTAACTGTTCATTCCATTGAGATTTGCTTAATCGAGATTGTTTTCATAATCAGATATATCAATAATCAATCTCTTACACTTTGGGCAGCAATAGCTTTCAATATGATGAGGTGACAGCATTGGAACATTCAGATGCAACGCATATTTTTCTTTTCCGTTTGGAAGCATACTGATTTTGTGCTTTCGTTCGCTCCATATTGCTGTTCCACTATTGAGGTACCCGTGTAACATATCAGCGTTGCAAAAAGGACATTTCATATACATACTCCTTTAAAATTGAGCTTATTCACTTTTTCTATACAACAGATACGAAAGCATACTTATTATAAAAGTTGCTGAAATGTGTAACAGAATATTTGGGATTGTAAAATTATATGTGTTTGAAACTTCTCCAAACTCTAAAATATATCTGCACAGCATACCGAGTAAAATTACTCCTAAATTTATAGCAGCAGCATGCTTTATTCCCCAACTTTTCAGCATCTTTTTCTCATAGATACCAAGTTCTATGTAACAAAGTATGTTTGTATACAGTAAAATACCGGTTAATGAGTATGTATAATGCTTTGTTAAATTATATATAGGAAAACTTGCACCACTTATTATTACAAACATTATCAGTAAAATAACATGCCATTTTCTTTTCATGGTTTCACTCTCCTTCATAAGAGAAAAATCAAATAATTAATGTGTATATGGATCAAAAAGCAGATTTCCGTCAGCATCATAGATTTCAGCATCTGCGTGGTAGTGTTCTCTGTTATGAATAGGGTTACCTTTTTCACTTATGGTTACATCTTCCAATATGCTGCAGTATTTCCATCCATTTTCATCTATAACTTCAGTATACATTTTTACAGTGTCACCTCTTTTGAGGTCAAAGCTGTATTCAATATCCGCCATATAGATTGTTACGTAATCATCTTTATGGACTTCTTCAAGAACAGGTTTATGTCTCCATTGTTCCTTGCCATTTACAAGCAGAACAACCTCAACTTCTTCCATTTTTTGTACAAAACCCTTGTGTTCAAAGTCTATTTCTACAGCACCTTTATAAGTTCTTGTTATTTTTTCACCTTCATAATTCTGTCTGCTTTCTCCAGAGTAATTAGCATAGAGAGTAGGCACCATATCATATCTCGGATTTAAAACCCAGTTAAGCTGCTGAGTGCGGATTGTTCCGTCTTCTTCAAACTGAACATTTTCGATATTGCAGTCATCAAAAAGAGGAACAGCAAATTCTGCAACATACCTGCCGTTTTTCAAAGTCATAGGAACTTCGTTTCCGTTATGTATTATGGTCGCAACAGTTTTATCGGGGTTATAAACCTTAGGCACGTCATAACAATATATAGTTGCTGTTTTATT
>JAZOOD010000023.1:0-59090 GCA_045654805.1 Clostridia bacterium
AATGCAATATTCGCAAATAGCATTTATTCCCTTTTCAAACACAGGCATATATGTTTCCTTATCAAGAATACCCTTTCTCATACCTATACCAATGGCGTAAAGGAATATACCTGTACCTGATGCTTCCTCCCATGCAAGAGGCTCGCATATTTCCTGTCTCCAAAGTCCACGGGAATTCTGGTATTTAATCAATGCCTCACAATGTGCTTTAAATCTTTCAACAGCTTCAGTATAGTGCTTGGAATCCTTTGGTAAATATCTTACAAGTTCTGTCATTCCGAGGATTCCCCATCCGTTTCCTCTTGACCAATGGTCCTTTGAAACCTCAGTTTTGTCCTCTAAAAATCCTCTTGTCTGATGTAAAAGACCATTCGATTTATCCATAAACACATCATACATTTTAAAACACTGTTCTACTGCATAATCTATGTATTTTTGTTCATCAAGTATAAGACCTGCATATAACATAAACGGAGTTATTGCAAATACAACATCAATCCATATTTTGTTGTGGTCAATAGGTGAACAAATAATTCCGTCGTAAGCTCTTGGTGCATTAATGGTCAATTCAGCATATTCACGGATAAGCTCCTTATCTTCATCAAAATATCCCTTCATTATCGCCCAGCCTTTTCCAAGGCCTCCTACACGGTAATTGTCAAAGCTGCCGTTAAAAAATACATCAGGGTCATTAAAACGGTGCGGATATTTTGCAAGATAGCTGTTTACTTCGTCTATCCATTCCTTGTCACCTGACGCTGCTGCGGCCTGTATGCCTGCAAACATTGAAAGTATACCGGGATAATGATGCAGTGGTGCAGATGTATAGTGAGGGTCCTTCTCCTTTGTTCCGCTTAATGCTTTTGCATAATCCCATACATGTTTTGCTAAAACAATTGGTTTCATTTTTCCAATATCTCCTTTTTTGCTAACATCCGACTATTTATAAATGTTATATAAATAAAAATATGTAAAATTCAGGCACAAATACAAATTGCCGTGAGTGAAAATTTATTTAACACAAATACAATTAGTCATCAAGTCCTAAACCGCTAAGGTCAGCTACAATACCTGTTTTTTCTGCTTCATACATTTTCCAGATAATCTGAAGACCCTTAAGAGCAGATTTAGCATCTGTAAGAGGTTTTTTACCGTTAATGATACAATCTGCAAAATGTTTGATTTCATGCTGAGTTTCTTTTGAGCAATCTGCTCCTCTGTTCCATAACTCTTTAAATGTTCTTTGTTCCTCAAGTCCTGGTACATGCTCTACAGATGCGTCATATAGTCTTATTACACCATCAATATGGTCATAATCCAGCAAACCTTTTTCAGTCTGAATCTGGAAGTCATACCCCATTCTTGTACCTCTTGCGCCCCAGGTTGCTCCATGGTAGCCGACAGCACCGTTTTCAAACTGAAGTATAGCCGCACTTGTTCCCTCTTTCATAAGCCACGGTGTTCCCACTCTTGTACCAAAATGCATACCCTTTACAGGCTTGCCAAGGAACCAAAGCATTATATCAATATAGTGACAGCCATGACTGAAGAACTGTCCTCCGCCAAGACGTGCATCACTTTTCCAACTTCCTTCGTCAGTAGTTGTAAGCTGTTCTGTCCAAACAGACATCTGCATAACCTTGCCATATTCGCCAGAATCTATCATTTCCTTAAGCTTTACAACGCCTGGCCAGTAACGAACAGGATATGCACACATAAGTACAACTCCCTCTTTTTCACATGTTTCCATAAGGCTTACGCATTCTTCTTCAGAGTTACAAAGAGGTTTTTCCATTAGAATGTGTTTTTTGTGACGTGCGAAGAACATTCCGCATTCGTAATGAAGATGATGAGGAAGTACGCAAAGTATAGCGTCAACCTTATCCACCATAGTTTTATAATCATCTGTAACATAAGGATTATTAAGAACTGATGCAACATCTTCAGCTCTTTCAATAGCGGTATCGCACACTGCTGTAATTTCAACATTTTCAACCAAATTTACACCCTGTGCATGATTTTTCATCATACCTCCGCATCCAATAAGTCCAAGCCTAATTTTATCCATTTTTCAACCATTCCTTTCTTGATATTAGATTTTTGTTGTAATTTAAATTGTATATAAGCCATCCAAGTATAGCTTATAATCATTATAATCCACATTAAATTAAATGTATTTATACAAAAAAAATATTTTTTTATACAATTCGTCGAAAACAGGGGGTGAAAATACAAAAAATATTGTAAAAAGTTTGGAACATAGAATTCTATTCTGATAAAGAAGTCAGCAAATCTTATTGGGATAGATTCGAAAATATGTTAAATAGATTTGAATAAATGTACTTTTAATTTTATACAAAAGTCTTAAAATAACCCTTTTATAGCCATCATACCTATAACAAACAAATACACCGCTTAGCAAGGTAAACCTTACCAAAGCGGTGCATTTTTTAATTTTATCACTGACGTGATACTGAGTGGTGGAGATGAATCACGACTCTCTACTATCACGTCCAAAGCATAATAGGCTTTACTTGCCATCCCGGTTTTCACAGCCGTTATAGCCTCAATCCTCAATAGTAAAATGGCTCTACATCAAAAATGCAAATAATCATTATTTCAAATAAGACTTTACTATATCAACAAACTCCCCTATATCTGAAAAATAATTGGGATATGCCGAACGCAATGATTGATATGAGGATACACGTTCCAATACCGCATTGGCTTTATCAGACTCAAACGGTTTAAAATATTTAATGTTCAATCGCCTTGTTTCGTAATTAAGAATTAATATATTGTAACCTTGTTTATCAAAATCTCTCTTATTTTGATGTTCTACTGCAACTCTTATCGCACTTAACATATAAGGGAGTTATAAGCACCTGACTTTGAAGAGCCTTTAAAGCCGTTATCAAGGGCAATTCGTATATTCCTTCACCTGAACGTAAAAGTCCGTTTTCACCTGTTGTAAGACGAACCGACTGAAATGATATGCACCCCAAAAGTTAGCCACTTTTGGAGGTGCATATTTTTATGAGCAAAACAGGAAAGAAATATCAAAAGTATAGTGCAGAATTCAAATTATGTGTTATAATGGATATGCGTGAACACCATCTAGGGTTATTAGAAACTGTAATGAAATATTGGGATGTCCCGTATAAACAAGCACATTGCTATGTAGGAAACTTACATAGATGGGAGCGCATATTCATAGAAGAAGGAGCCGAAGGTCTTATGAAAGAACGAAGAGGCAAATCAGCTTCCGGTGCAAGAAGAGGTCGTCCATTAAAGCTTGATAAAAAAGTTGAAGAAGATTTAATTGCAGAAAATCAGCATCTAAGACAACAGTTACAATATGTTCAAATGGAGAATGATTACTTAAAAAAACTAAGTGCCTTAGTTCTTGCGGAAGAGCGAAAGAACGGGAAAAGGCGTTAATTATCGCTGAACTAAGGTCTATTTATCCGCTTAAAGAGCTACTTAAGTTATCAGGCATTGCTAGGAGCACCTTTTATTATAATATCAAGCGAAAAGATGTTGATAAATATCAAAGTGAAAAAGCAGAAATTACAGAGATATTTAATGAAAACAAAGGCAGATATGGTTATCGTAGAATTACCGCGTTGTTAAAAGCAAATGGTCATTGCATAAACCACAAAACCGTTTTAAAATTGATGAGAACACTTGATTTAAAAGGTAAGCAGCAAAAGAATGGGAAATATCATTCTTATAGGGGTGAGGTTGGCAAAGTAGCCGATAATTTGCTTAACAGAGAATTTCACGCTAAAAAACCATTCGAGAAACTGACAACAGATGTAACAGAATTTAAAGTGTGTAACGATAAAGTATATCTTTCACCAGTCATGGACTTGTTTAATAGAGAAATTATATCTTATTAGATTTCTTTAAGTCCAAACCTATGGCAAATTCGTGAGATGCTAGATGGTTTATTTAACAAACTTCCTGCTGATGCAAAACCGATATTTCATTCGGATCAGGGGTGGCAATATCAACATGCTGAATACCAACGATTACTAAAAGAACATAATATAACTCAAAGTATGTCGCGAAAAGGTAATTGTATGGATAATGGAGCTATGGAGAATTTCTTTGGTAGATTAAAAGTTGAAATGTTTTATGGTTAGAAATTTGAAAATGTTAACACTTTCATTGATGAATTAAAGAAATATATTGATTACTACAACAATGAAAGAATTTCATTAAAACTAAAAGGAATGAGTCCGGTGCAATACCGAACTCACTCCTTAGCAAGTTAATATTAAATTTTGTCTAAACTTTGGGGTTCACTTCAAAAATAATCGTTTTTAAAGTCTTTTGTTTTTAATCGCAGAATGAATAGTCAACTTTAACAGGTTCTCCTGTTTTTGCTGATTCAACAGCCGCTTTACATACAGCTACCGTTTTTGCACCTTCACGTGCAGTTGCAACAAGTGGCTTACCTTCTACTATTGCTGTATAGAACTGTTTATGTTCTTCTTCAACATTGTGATTGGCGATTTTTACAGGAATAAGATGTTGGATTGATTTTTCGCTTATACCTTCAATCTGTCCGCCTGCAAATGGCTGACCTTCTATTTCATCAAGGAATAATGTAAATGTAGGACTTGTGTTATCCACAATGATTGTACCCTTTGAACCATAAAGTACAGTTCTCATTGTATAGTCACGCTTACAACCCGTAGATGTGTACACCTTACCCATAACATTATTCGGGAATTTCATAATTGCAATGGTCATATCGTTAGTAGGCCAGTCAGGAAGCATTTTGTGGTTAGCGTATGCCATAGTTTCAGTAGGATCTCCTGCAATCCAGCGAAGAAGGTCAACTGCATGGCAACCACCACCTATAAATGGATCACGTTCAGGAGTTGCACGCCATTTGTCAACACCCTTTACACGTTCCTCACAATAATCGTGAGCATATTCGCTTTCAACAAAGAACAACTCACCTATAACGCCTTTATCAACAAGTTCCTTTGCTTTTACAAAGCCCGGTGTACAACGACAAACCTGACCAATCATAAGTAATTTGCCACATTCGTCAGCAGTTTTTATCATTTCCTTACATTCTTCAATATAAAGTGCCATAGGCTTTTCGCACATTACATGGCATCCTTTGTTTAGTGCATCTATGGTTGGCTCTTTGTGTTCCTGGTCAGAAGTAGTCACAACTACAACATCAATGTCCTCTTTTGCAAGCATCTCTTTATGGTCTGTATAACAAATTGCATCAATATTGCATTTTTCCTTTAATTCATCACATTTTTCCATGTGCTTGTCACAAAGTGCCACAATTTTACTGTTTTTCAATTCTTTAACCGCATTTGCATGGGATACACCAATGTTTCCGCAACCTATAATAGCATATTTCAAAGTTTTATTCATTTTAATAACCTCCTGTTCTTTATATATCCATACAACAACATTTGTCTGATGCTTCGTACGCTTTTTCTACAATCTTCTGTACAAAAAGTCCGTCTTCTGCAGTAATTTCAGGTGCAGTATCATTTAGTATTGCATTGGCAAAAGAAGATATTTCTTTTTCATACATATTGCCTGTTACAACTTCAACATTTGATGTTCCTTCTTCATCTTCTCTGTTTTGCTGTGCATTGTAGTCTGCACTGTCATCGGAAACAGTAAGCTCTATTTTACCTGTTTCCACCTGGCTTATTGTACCTTCTGCAAGAATACTCCCCTTTGTGCCGTAAAATTCTATTCTGCACTTTGCCGCATTATCGGGAATGTTAAAGTTTGCATCTACATAAGCAGTTGCACCGTTATCCATTTTCATAAGAAGTGCCGCAGAGTCGTCTGCAGAATAATTAAATGTCTGATTACCTGCAAAACAGCTTATCTTTTGTGCCTTTGTACCGCTTATATACTGCAAAAGGTCTATGCAGTGGATGCCCATATCCATTAATGCACCACCGCCTGAAAGAGCTTTGTTTTGACGCCAATTGCCAGGTATTTCAGGATACCAGCAAGTAAGCTGTGCACGCATAGATACTATGTCACCCAAAGCACCCTGCGAAATAAGTTCTTTCATTTTCTGATGATATGCAGAAAATCTCATCATAAGTCCTACGCCTAATTTTACACCTTTTGTCTTACAAAAATTTGCAATTTCTATGGTTTCTTCAACTGTAAGTCCCATGGGCTTTTCAAGCAGTATATGCTTACTTGCCTTTGCCGCCGCAAACGCCTGGTCCTTATGGCAAAATACCGGTGTCGCAATATATACGGCATCTATTTCATCAAGGGCAAGTATATCCTCAACCTTGTCAAAGGCATATTTTGCACCGAATTCTTCCTTAACTTTAATTGCAGCTTCAAAATTAGTATCCATAACAGCAACAAGTTCACTGTTTTCAGATAACATCATACCGGGAATTGTTCTTCTGTAGGCAATACCTCCGCATCCGATTACGCCCCATTTTATTTTCAAATCAAACACCTCTTTGCATTTCGTCTATTGCTTCCAATACGGAATCTGCCATATATTCAAGCTGTTCATCAGAAAGTCCGTAAAGCGGAAGGTGTGTAAATCTCTTATAGAATACTTCTTCGCAAACAGGACATTCTTTTGCAATCTCGTCTGAATTGTATCCCATATCCTGAACAATTTTAAATCTGTATAAAGGTCCAAAGTGTGCAATCTGTGTAACACTTTTTTCTTCAAGTTTTTTCTTCAATACCTGAATGTCACCGCCTGCTTTTGCAGGGTCAATCTGTAACAGATACAAATGGAATGTAGGCCTAATTTCATCGTTGCCCATATCCTGAGGGATAATTGCGTCATTACCTGCAAATCTGTCTGTAAGGTACTGTGCAGCACGTCTTCTTATATCAATAATTTCTTCATTACGTGCAACCTGAAGTGTAAGACCAAGTCCCTGAATTTCTGTTGTAGATGCGTTACCGGGAACAAATGGTTCGTACTTGCCCTGAATAGGTGTAATGTTGTAAAGCCAATCTTTAATAGGGCAACTAAAGTCAAGACCCAAAAAACGTGCTCTCTTCATTTCAGGTCCAAAGCCCGGTACGTTAGTCGTAGCAATACCGCCTTCACCGAAGGAAGTAATATTTTTAACTTCATGCATTGAAAATGCCGCAAAATCACCTATTGTACCAATCTTTTTACCTTTATACATTGCACCAAATGCGTGTGCCGCATCTTCAAGTACCAATATATCATGTTCCTTTGCAAGTTTCATAATAGGTTCCATATCTACCGGATAACCGCCAATATGTACAGGTACAATCATCTTTGTTTTATCTGTAATCTTTCTTGCCACATCAGCAGGGTCCATATTTATAGTTTTAGGGTCTACATCTGCAAATACAAGCTTTGCTCCTACCGCTAAAGGATACGCCATTGTAGCCACAAATGTAATTGCAGGTACAATAACTTCATCACCCGGTTTTAAGTTTGCATACTTATATGCAATTTCAAAACCTGCTGTTGCATTAGTAACAAAAGTTGAAGTTGTAGTGCCAAGATACTTATTACAAGCTTCTTCTGCTTCTTCCACCTTACTACCCAATGAAAGTTTACCCGGAGGAGTTGCAAGTATATCAAGTTTTTTTACCTGTTGCCATACAGCTTCTAAAGCATCATCATATTCTTTTCCTTCACCTTGCATCAAAAATCTGATAATTTCCATCAAGTCATGTACATTATAGTTTTCGCCTACTGCCGCCCAAGGTACTCTTGTTGCTCCTGTGTTGTAACGAAAATCTGTTGCTTTACCCATTAAAATCACTCCATTCTAATATATTTTTGTATATTTATTGTAGCAAATACTTATATCAAAAAAAAGATGCATATTTCCCTGTTTTTTGCAATATATTCCCACATTTTGAAAAGTATTGACAAAAAACAGGTGAATTGTTATAATTTTTGTGGAGTGATATATATGATAATAAATTATGATGTACAGAAAATTAATAAACTTCTTTTGGATTTCTATAACGCAACAGGAGTTAACATGGATTTGCGAAAGGCGGATTCCTCATTTGTAAATAACCAAAGCTATTGGGAAAGCAAATGCTATTGCAAGGAAATCCAAAGCACCTCCAAAGGTAGAAAAGCATGCATTTATTCCGATGAATGTCTGTTTAAAAAAAGCAGAGAAAGCAAAAAAATAGAAATACTCACTTGTCACGCAGGTCTTACGGATATATCGATACCCATACTTTTTAACGACGAAATAATAGGCTACATAATTTTTGGACAAATTCGTACAGACTCTGACTTTTCCAAAAACAGAAAACATATTATATCATTAGGCCTTGATGCTGAAAAAATGGAAAAGTATTATTACGACATTGACGTCTTTGATACCGACAAAACACAAAGTATGTCAAATATTGCAGAAATACTTGTAAAGCACATTTTATTGGAAAACATATTGAAACCCGACTTTGATGCAAATATTCAAAAAGCCGTTTATTATATCAACAACAATTTAGAAAAGGACTTATCAATTCAAAATATATCAAAAAATGTAAATATATCGAAAAGTGTCCTTTACAGGCGTTTTCATACCTATTTTAATTGCACCATAAGTGAATACATTAACAAAAAAAGAATCGAAAAATCTGTTGAACTTCTTACAAAATCCGTTTCATCAATTGAAGATATCGCTCAAATTGTCGGATACACCAGTGGTTCTTACTATAGCAAAATATTCAAAAAAGAAAAAGGAATATCACCCTTGAAATACAAAAAACAACTCAAAAAATGAAACTCTGTTTTATCCTTGACAGAAGCTGACATTTAAAGCATAACACATTACCATATAAGACAACAACACTATGGATTAATCTAACAGGACTTAATCAAATTTGATAAATCCTGCTTTTCAGTAATATTTAGACTTAATTTAACACTATAGTAAAAGTACATCGTTTTGAATTACAACGATTACTAACAATCAAATCAAAAATGCCATCACCTCATTTTCGGTGATGACACAAATCATATAAATTCAATTTTTTAGCATTTAATGTTTTACAAAAAAACCTTAAAATATTCGATTTATGGATAGCCTACCCATAACGAGCAAAAGCACCGAATGGCAAGGCAAACCTTACCAAAGCGGTGCATTTTTTAATTTTATCACGGACGTGATACTGAGTGGTGGAGATGAGGAGAATCGAACTCCTGTCCGAAAACACGCCACAAGACTTTCTACGAGTTTAGTTTATGTTCATCATTCCCTCCGGATACAGCACACAAACAAGCTGTAACCTTTAGTAGCTTCATTGTTCATGATATGCTCAAAGCTTTGCATATTCACGTTCACCACTAATTGACGCTCTGTTCCGGGGCGTGGTAAACCCAGACAGAACGGCCGCCGTTAATTAGGCAGCGTAAGCTAAATTTTTGTTAGCGTTTAATTTTAAAAGTTCGAGCTTTTAAAGTGGCGCCGACCACTACCCGCTTATCCTGCTTAAATGCCCCCGTCGAAACCATTGCATCCCCATATTTAAGGGCAACAACAATGATATATTATTTGCAAGCTGTTGTCAACCCCTATTTCTTTCCTTTATCATACGGTCCATATCACGTTTTGCATCACGTTTTGCGGCATCATCACGTTTGTCATAAAGCTTTTTACCCTTTGCCAATGCCAATTCCAATTTCACCTTAGAACCAACAAAATACAATGATGTTGGCACCAAAGTATAACCTTGCTGTTGTGATTGACCGATTAACTTGTTAATTTCCTTGCGATGTAACAAAAGTTTGCGAACACGTAATGGGTCTTTGTTAAAAATATTTCCTTTTTCATAAGGACTTATATGCATACCGTTAACAAAAACTTCACCCTTCACAATATTGCAATAGCTATCCTTTAAATTAACCTTGCCCTGACGGAGAGATTTTACTTCCGTACCGAATAACTCTATGCCGCATTCCATTGTTTCCTCAATAAAATACTCATGATATGCCTTTTTATTTTGAGCGATATTTCTTTTTTCTCGCTTTTTTTGTACGTTTACTCCGTTGTTCGCCACTACGTTGTTTCACCTCTTTCGGAGCTTCTTTGTCCACAAATTCAGCTAAAACAAAGTCTATTTGTTTAAGCTCTGTATTAACCTTTGCAAGCCTTACCTTAACTTGCTGTCCCATACAGAAAACCCTTCCTGTTCTTCTGCCTGTCAAAAGCATAGTATCCTCATCAAAGTCATAATAATCATCAGCAAGGTCTACCATACGTACCAATCCCTCTACAGTATTTGGTAAATCTACAAAAAAACCAAAATCCGTAACTGATGAAATTATCCCTATAAATTCTTGCCCGATTTTGTTCTCCATATACTCACAGGACATAAATGCGTCATAATCACGCTCCGCAGTTGTCGCATCTGCCTCTGTTTGAGAAGATTGCTCCGATGCACGTCGCATAATCTTATTATAATGGTTTATACGCCATTCGTCAAGGCTGCCATTTAACCATTCCTTTAAAATTCTATGCACTATAAGGTCCGGATATCTTCTGATTGGGGAAGTGAAATGACAATAAAATTCGGCCGCAAGACCAAAATGCCCCAAATTTTCCTCACAGTACCGTGCTTTCATCATAGAACGGAGCATTACCGTACTGAGTACTGGCTGTGCATTTGTACCATCTACTCGGAATAACAGGCTTTGCAAAGCTTTTGGTGTAACTTTATCCTTTACCTTTAATTTATGCCCAAATGTCCTTACCATATTAACAAGCTTCTCTATTTTTTCGGGATCAGGATCTTCATGAACTCTGTACACACTGGGTATGCCTTCCCTTTCACAATGTTTTGCAACAGTTTCGTTTGCAACCAGCATAAATTCTTCAATAATTTTATTAGAAATAGAAAGCTCTCTTGCTTTTACATCAACAACCTTTCCATCGCCATCAAGTTCAAAATACGGTTCCGGAAAGTCAAAATCTATTGCACCTCTACGCATACGCTTGTCACGTAAAATCAGAGCAAGCTCACGCATATTCTCAAACATTTCAATAAAATCCGCATATTGATTACGTGCAGACATATTACCCTCAAGCACCTGTGTAACCTTGTGATACGTTAATCTTGCACAACTCTTTATGACGGTTTCAGATATTTTATAATCCTCCACGTTACCCAACCTGTCTATTTTCATTATACACGAAAGTGTAAGACGTGGTTTATGCGGAACAAGACTGCACAAATCGTTAGACAACTTTTCAGGAAGCATGGGAACAACATTATTCACTAAATAAACGCTTGTGCCTCTGTTGTAGCTTTCTGCATCCAAAGCACTGCCCTCGGTTACATAGTGACTTACGTCCGCTATATGAACGCCAAGTTCAAATTTTCCATTTTTTAACTTTTTTATACTTACCGCATCATCGAAATCCTTGGAATCGTCCCCATCTATAGTAACTATTTGCCAATCAAAAAGACATTTTCTTCTCTTCAATTCAGATTCAGAAATCATATCAGGGATTGAACTAACTTCCTCTGATACTGCAAGGGTAAAATCCTGAATGTATCCGTAATTATATAAAAAATCACTTATATTCATTATAATCATCTCCAATTTGTATATGATTATTGTTGCAAATTAATTAAAAAATAATCCAATAAAAAAACCGCCGAAAAACGGCGGTCTTTAATCAAGTACAAATTATTTTATAAAAAATAAAATCAAAAGCGAAGTAACAAGGAAAATAACTGCAGCTGCAGCTGTAATCTTTGACAAAATTGCGTCAATTGTTTTACCCTTGTTTTTACCGAAAAATGTTTCAGCACCGCCTGCGATTGAACCTGACAAACCTGCTGTTTTACCTGACTGCATCAATACTATAGCAATAAGTGCGATTGCAACTATAATGTGTAAAATAACAATAGCTATCATTTATAAATCCTCCTGTACAATAAATCACTTAAGATATTATATCACAGCAAATTCAATAATGCAAGTAAAATTTTATTTTTTTAGAAAAATCATACATTACTTGGTAACGAAGTTTTAAGTTTTGCAAGGTGAGCGTCATATCCGACATTTATTAATGTAAAATTGCCATCAGCATAATCTATCTCTGTAACAGATGCATTGGATACCCATGGTATATCCTTCATTTCATCAAAAGTATAACCGCCAAACATACATTGTGACACACGGATAGGTGTGGCATGAGTCCCCACAACAATGGTTTTACCGTCATTTTCTTCAGCTACTTTTTTAAGTGCATTGCATACCCTTTCAGCTAATTCCCTAACGGTTTCACCATCTGTACATCTTGCATTCCCTAAATCAGTACGCCACTTTTCCCAATCATCTTTATATTTTTCCAAGATAACATCAAATTTTACACCTTCCCATTTTCCGGCAGATATTTCACGGAAACTTTTATTTGCAATAACATTTTGTCCAACAGCTTCAGCAACATATTCGGCAGTTTTATATGCGCGCTTTAAATCACTTGCATATACCCTATCCACCTTATAATTTTCCGTAATATATTTTGCGGTACATTGTGCCTGCCTATGCCCCAATTCTGTCAGTTCAATATCGTAATTACCTGCAAACACATTGAGATTATTAGCCTCACTTTGACCGTGTCTGACTAAAAGTATCTTTGTCATAAAACATTCCTCCATACACAAAAGGCGACTCAAAAGAATCGCCTTAACAATTTATCTTATCATTGATTTACCTGTCATTGCATCAGGCTTTTCTAGACCTAAAAGATCAAGTAATGTAGGGGCTATGTCTGCAAGCTTACCTTCTTCTGTAAGTGACTTAGCATCTTCGCCAATCATTATCATAGGAACTACATTAGTAGAGTGTGCTGTCTGCACATTACCGGTTTCATCAAGCATCTGCTCAGCGTTGCCGTGATCCGCAGTAACCAGAGCACATCCTCCCTTTGCAAGTATAGCGTTGATAACCTTACCAAGACATGTATCAACGGCCTCTACAGCATCAACTGCCGCATTAAATACACCTGTATGCCCTACCATATCGCAGTTAGCAAAATTAAGAACGATAACATCGTATTTATCGCTGTTAATTCTCTTTACGCATTCTTCTGCCACTTCATATGCGCTCATTTCAGGCTTCAAATCATAAGTTGCAACCTTTGGTGAAGAAATCAACGCCCTGTCCTCGCCCTCATATTCCCTTTCAACACCACCGTTGAAGAAAAATGTTACGTGGGCATATTTTTCAGTTTCGGCAATTCGTAACTGTGTAAGACCATGTTTACTAATATATTCACCAAATGTATCATCCAAAGATGTTGGTTTAAATGCAACCTCAACATTGGGCATAGCTGCATCGTACTGTGTAAAGCATACATAGAAAACAGGGAAGTAATCCCTGTCAAATCCGTCAAAACTTGTATCAACAAAGGTTCTTGTAATTTCTCTTGCCCTGTCAGGACGGAAGTTAAAGAAAATTACGCTGTCATTTTCCTTAACATGGTCTGTACCCGTAACAGTTGTAGGAACAACAAATTCGTCAGTAATACTGCACTCATAGGACTTCTTAATTGCATCAACAGCACTGTCACAAACCTCACCCTTACCAAGTGCGATAGCTTCATAAGCCTTGGAAACACGTTCCCATCTGTTATCTCTGTCCATTGCATAGAATCTTCCCATAACAGATGCCACCTTACCTACGCCAATTTCAGCCATTTTATCTTCCAAACCCTGCACGTAGTCTGCACCTGATGTAGGCGGAACATCACGACCATCAAGGAAGCAGTGTACATACACTTTTTCAAGGCCGTTTCTCTTAGCAAGTTCCAACAATCCATAAAGATGTGTGTTGTGACTATGTACACCACCATCGGACATAAGTCCCATAATGTGAAGTGCGGAATTATTTTTCTTACAGTTTTGAACAGCCTTTAACAATGTTTCATTTTCAAAAAAGTCGCCATCCTGAATGGACTTTGTGATTCTTGTAAGTTCTTGATAAACTACACGTCCTGCACCGATGTTTGTGTGACCAACCTCGGAGTTACCCATTTGACCGTCAGGCAAGCCAACATCCATCCCACTGCACTTTATAAGATTATGGGGATACATTTCCATATATTTATCTATATTAGGTGTTTTTGCGTATTTTACTGCATTACCCTTTTCAACCGATGTATAACCAAAACCGTCAAGGATAATCAACGCAACAGGTTTCTTGCTCATAATTTTACTCCTTTTCCTAAAACAAACCAATCCTTTGAAAGATTGGTTTGTCAAATATTACTTTCTTTAACAAATTAGTATTTAACTATACCAGTAAAGTCCTCAGCCTTAAGTGCAGCACCGCCGATAAGACCGCCGTCAATATTAGGCTTAGCCATAAGTTCTGCAGCATTAGCAGGCTTCATACTGCCACCGTACTGAATGCGAATAGCTTCAGCAGTAGGGGCATCATAAAGCTCACCGATAACATCACGGATAATGCCACAAACCTCGTCAGCCTGGTCAGCAGTAGCAGTTTTACCTGTACCGATAGCCCAGATTGGCTCGTAAGCGATAACTACGTCTTTAGCCTGGTCAGCAGTTACTCCAAGCATTGCAATTTTAATCTGCATACGGATATGTTCAGGCATAATACCCATTTCACGCTGTTCCAAAGTTTCACCGCAGCAAAGAATTGGTGTAAGACCTTTAGCAATAGCAGTCTTAACCTTCTTATTTACAGTTTCGTCTGTTTCAGCAAAGTACTCGCGTCTTTCGGAATGCCCAATAATAACATACTTGACACCAAGGTCCAAAAGCATATCAGCGGAAATTTCACCTGTGAAAGCACCGCTTTCTTCCCAATGCATATTTTCAGCACCTACTGCAATATTTGTACCCTTTGTCATTTCTGTTGCAACAGCAAGGTCTGTTGCAGGTGTGCAGATAACAACATCAACATCTGCATCAGCAACCATAGGGATAAGTTCCTTTATAAGTTCAGCTGCCTGAGATGGAGTTTTGTTCATTTTCCAATTTCCTGCTACAATTTTTCTTCTAGCCATTGATAGTTCCTCCAAATTATTTATTATTAAGCGCTACAATACCCGGTAGGTCTTTGCCCTCAAGGAATTCCAATGAGGCCCCGCCGCCTGTTGAAATGTGAGACATCTTATCACCAAGACCTGCCTGATTAACAGCAGCAACACTGTCGCCGCCACCAATAACTGTAATAGCATCAATTTCAGCCAAAGCCTGTGCTACCGCATTCGTACCCTTAGCAAAGTTAGGCATTTCAAATACGCCCATAGGTCCGTTCCATACAACAGTCTTTGCGTCTTTAACAGCGTTAACAAATAATTCAACTGTCTTTTCACCAATGTCAAGACCCATGTAGTCAGCTTCAATAGCACAAGAATCAACTGTCTTGTATTCAGCATCGTTAGAAAATTCCTTTGCAACTACTGTATCTACAGGGATGAGAAGTTTAACACCCTTAGCTTCAGCCTTTGCAATCATTTCCTTTGCATATTCTACATAGTCTTCTTCAAGTAAAGACTTCCCTGTTTCATAGCCCTGAGCTTTGAAGAATGTATAAGCCATACCGCCGCCGATAATTAATGTATCAACTTTTTCAAGAAGGTTGTTGATAACGGAGATTTTTGAAGAAACCTTAGAACCACCCAAAATAGCAACGCAAGGACGTTCAGGATTGTTTACTGCATTACCAAGGAACGCAATTTCCTTTTCAATAAGGTAACCTGCAACAGCAGTATCAAGATAATCTGTAACACCAACAGTTGAGCAATGTGCCCTGTGAGCTGTACCAAAAGCATCGTTTACAAAGATGTCAGCAAGTGAAGCAAGTTCCTTGCTGAATGTTTCAACATTTTTTGTTTCTTCTGCTCTGTATCTTGTGTTCTGAAGAAGAACAACATCACCATCATTCATTTCTGCAACAGCTTTTTTAGCATTTTCACCTACAACGTTGTCGTCAGCTGCAAAAACTACGTCCTTTCCAAGCTTCTTTGAAAGGCTTTCTGCAACAGGAGCTAAAGAAAATTCGGGCTTTGGTTCACCCTTAGGCTTACCCATATGTGAGCAAAGTATAACCTTTGCGCCATTTTCTATCAAATATTTAATTGTTGGCAAAGCACCATTAATACGTGTTTCATCAGTAATAGTATTACCATCCAACGGGACGTTAAAGTCACATCTTACCAACACTCTTTTACCTTTTACAACAATATCTTCAATTGTCTTTTTGTTCACAAAAATCACCTCATATAATAAATTCAAGTTTATTTACACTAACTTACATTTTACTATAATGTCGAAAGATTATCAAGTGTTTTTTAACATTATATAATAAACAATTTTACAAGCTTCTGCGAAATTTGCATTAAATTTTGGCAAAAAACAATAATTTTCATCTCCTGACACCGCTTTTGCACCAACCAAAGCAGAAACTGCCTCTGTAGCATAACCATCTATTTCTGCCGAATCTACAAAATCAAGTACTGGCTTTTCATCTAATTTTATACCGCATTTTTGTACTGTACGGTATATAATTGTTGCCATATCCTGTCTTAGCAAATATTCATCCATGCCAAACCACCCATGTCTTGTACCGTTAATTATACCAAGCTCGTAGGCGGAAGCAATATATGGATAATATTCCGAATTTACATCTACGTCATCAAAGTTGCATTTAGCATCAAAATCATAAAGACCAAAGGCACCTATAATAAGCTTTGTAAATTCTGCCCGACTTATATAATTTTGTGGATACACATAACCACTGTTATCTTTTATTACACCATAATCTGCAAGGTAATATATAGCATCCTCTGCCCATTCAAAACCCGCAAGGTCAACATATTCCTTTTTGTTATCAAGATAGTTGTTAACGGCATTATTTGCTCCGTCTGCAAAAACCACCGTATTAAATATTAAAACAATTACTAAAAATAAAGATAGTTTCTTTATCATAGTCCTGTATCACTCAAATCAGAATTACCTGTGGAAGAATTATCTTTAGACGGATTTGTGGGCTTTGATATTGAAGATGAAGGTTTATCATCTTCATCATCGTCATTTGTATAGTCCTTGTAATTTTTGTCATAGTATTCCGAACTGTCTTTATATTCCTTGTCATCTGAAGATGTTTTGTCTTTATCCTTATTATCCTTGTCTGATGATTTCACAACAGGTACGGAAATAGCCTGGGTTGTCTGCTCCGCAAGGATTTTGTACTTTTCAACCTCATCCTTTAATTCTGCGTTTTCTTCCTCAAGCTCCTTTACCCTTTTTTCAAGCTCTTTTTTTGAAAGACCGCTTGTTTCGGTTTCTTCTGTTTCCATCACAACATTTGCATTGTTGTTTTTTACAGGTTTGTCTGTATTACTACCAATTGGTATAAACACAACAATTAAAAATAACGCAATAACGCCAATTATTGTTGATAATACTATCAATGCTCTCTTTTTAAATTTACTCATTTTCATAATACCCTCTCCATTCAATGTATATTAGAATTATTTGATACAGCTATATAAAATATTCCCTGCCGTCTTTATATACTATGGCACAACAACCCGTAGTAAATCCCTATACCCAGTAACCCGTAAACTTTTTTCTACAGTTAAAAATCCCAAACGATTAAATTTAAAATCAATTATCCAAAATTTCAATGTTTGTTATATAAGGAATTCCATGACATTCAGCATCGAAGACTCCGGATACTGTAATCTTCCGTCCTACATAATCTTTAAGCAAGGTCGTATCATCACCCTTTGTATAAAAAATATTGCTTTGCCATTTGGATTCCTTGTCATAAATATCTATGTAGTAATATTCTATTTCCTTATCCCCTGTTACAAAACAATATTCCTGACCTATATCACTTGGCTTATCTGAATAATCCACCATACCGGTTATCGAGAATGTATCCCCGATTTTCAAAAGGTCTTTCAATACAGTTTTCGAGGTAGTTTTGTTCTGCGAATCATTCTTTTCCAAACTAACTGCCTCATTTTTTGAACATCCTGAAACCACTATTAACATACAAACCAAAAGAACAAATAATCTTTTCATTTATATAATCTCCTTTCGACTTTATTCGGCGTCCCTTATAGAATCAGTAAACAATTCAAAGTCAATCCTTTTCCCAATTCGGTTTACTCTATAAATATTATAGAATTCGTGCACAATTTAGATGCCACTTATTTTTTGTTAAATTCTTCATATCTCAAATCATATAACTCTTCATTTGTACATTGATTGCTAATTGCAATATAAAACTGTTCTTCAGTTAACGAAGTTTTATTTTTGGTTGTAGAAGAATATATTTCCTGCACATCCCCCTCTTCATCAAATGCAAGAAAGCAATCTACAAATTCAACTTTTTCTGTCTTAACCAATTCACCTTTGGGGTTTGTATGTTCTGTATCATATTCAGCAGTATATTGTTCTGCTTTTTCATATGCTTCATCAAAAGACTCTGCATTTACAGATAATATTTGTTCTTCATAAAATTTTCTGCAGTCTTCACCAACAGAATAAGTATATATTACTTTTACTCCGTATTTCATACAAGCACCTCATTTTTGATTTTTCTCTTTAACTGTATTAATTGACGAAATCAACATTCTGCGAATTTGTCCGCAATTATTTATTATTGACTTATATTGTTCACCATCAATATATCCTGTTCTGTTAAGGAGTTCCAGCCAGTATTCCGATTCATAACATTCTTTTAATGCAATCTGCATTTTTGATATAAAGTCTGCTGTTCCATGTGCATATTTTGATTCGTGAATATTGGCACCGATTGATGTGCCCGAACGCATAAGCTGATTCGTTAATATGCTTTCTCTTTTTGTCTCTTTAATGTCCTTACACATATTTATAATTTCAACTGCAAAATCTTTTGCTTTATCAAGCATTATGCTTTCAGCCATATCTGCACTTCCTATAATTTTTTAGCTAAATTTTGAACTCCGTTCAAAGCTAAATTATTTTGCTATCGCTCCATAGCTAAATAACTACTTTGGAGTAGCTAAATAAAATTCGCTTTTAGCGTGCGAGGCACATTTAGCTGCCGCAGGCAATTTAGCTGACCGAAGGTCAATTTAGCTCGCGTTAGCGAATTTAACTATGAATTCAACTTCGTTGAATTCATTATAACATAAATCACCTTTAAATGCAATAAAGACAGAACAAATCGGGTAAGATTTATTCTGTCTTTAAACTACATTTTTTCTTTAATTATTTTGCGGGGACATTTTTCAAAACACACACCGCAGGAAGTACATTTTGAATAGTCAATAACTGCAAGGTTATCTACAACCTTTATAGCATCAGACGGGCAGTTTTTCTCGCAAATTTTACATCCTATACAACCGCCCTTACAATTGTTTTTTGTATCCACACCCTTATCCTTTGAAGAGCATTTAACAACATATTTTGCAGACTTTGGAACAAGGTGTATCAATGCTTTTGGACACGCCTTTACACACGCACCGCAACCTACACATTTTTCTGTATCCACGCCGGCAATACCATTTTGAATACTGATTGCATCAAACTTGCACGCATCAACACAGTTGCCAAAACCAAGACAGGCAAAGGAGCAAGATTTAAACCCGCCTGAAACTCTTACGGCAGCTATGCAGTTATCTATTCCGTCGTAGGCATATTTTGGTGCTGTATTTTCAGCACTGCCACAACACATAACATATGCTGTTACAGCCTCTTTTTGTCCAACCTCTATACCAAGTATTTCACCTATTTTTGCAGCAGCCTCTGTGCCACCTGCACTACAAAGGTCAGGTTCTGCATCACCATCAACAACCGCTTTGGCATATGCCTGACACCCTGCAAAGCCACAGCCGCCGCAGTTGGCATTAGGCAAAATTTCCACTATTTTTTCCACACGGTCGTCCTGTTCTACCTCAAATTTTTTGGAGGCAAATGTTATCAAAACCCCAAACAAAAGTCCAAGACCTGCAAGGGATATTACAGAATATAATACACTCATCAACAATCCCTCCTATATATTCATACCCGAAAATCCCAAAAACGCCATAGCTATAAGCCCTGCTGTAATAAGGGATATGGGGAAACCCTTTAAAAATTCCGGAATATCGGAAAATTCAAGTCGTTCTCTTACACCGGCAAACAAAACTATTGCCAAAGTAAATCCAAGACCGCCGAAGAATCCGTATATTGTAGAATTTATAAAATTATACTCATTTTGTACATTAAGCAAAGCAACACCTAAAACCGCACAATTTGTCGTTATAAGAGGCAGATATATGCCAAGTGCAGAATAAAGCGACGGCAACGCCTTTTGTAAAAACATTTCCACTATCTGAACTATTGATGCAATAATTAAAATAAATACAATTGTGCGCAGATATGTAATGTCAAAAACCTCAAGTATAAAGTGGTTTGCAAGGTATGCAAGCATAGAGGCAATAGTCATTACAAAGGTTACCGCCATACCCATACCAAGGGCTGTATCCGTCTTTTTGGAAACACCTAAAAACGGACATATTCCATAAAACTTAACCAACACAAAGTTTTGCGTAAACATTGCAATTATCGCAATAGACAAAATTTCCTTAAGCATTGTCAGAACCTCCTTTTCTCATTTTGAAAAGATTGATTCCACCAAGCAACAGACCAAAAACTATAAAAGCACCCGGCGCCAAAACAGCCATTGTTACAGGCTGATATGCACTGCCCAAAAGATTAAAACCGAATATTGAACCATTACCCAAAAGTTCTCTTATGGAAGCAATTATAACAAGAGCAAACGTAAAGCCCAAACCTATTCCCAAACCATCAACCATACTTGGAACAGGTCCGTTTTTAGACGCAAAGGATTCTGCTCTTGCAAGAATAATACAGTTAACAACTATAAGGGGAATAAATGCACCCAATGCCTCTGATAAATCAGGAAGATATGCCTGAAGCAAAAGGTCAATTATTGTTACAAACCCTGCTATAATAACTATGTAGGAGGCTATACGGATTTTACCCGGAATAATCTTTCGAAGAAGTGAAATAACAAGGTTTGAGAATATAAGTACCGCAGTAGCGGAAAGTCCCATACCAAGTCCGTTAATCGAAGATGTAGTTACTGCCAAAGTAGGGCACATACCTAAAAATTGCACAAATATGGGGTTGTTATCTATAAAACCGTCTTTGAATACATTTATTAATTTATTCAACCGCCACACCTCCTGCAATTTTCTCCACCTGTACACGGGCATCATTAACACCTTTTTGTATAGCCTTAGATGTTATTGTAGCACCGGTTATGGAGTCCAGTTTATCCTTACCATTGCCTAAAAATTGTGCAAGCCATTCTGTATTACCCTTGGCATTTGCTCCAAGTCCGGCTGTTTCACTCATATTGATAATTTCAACACCTGTTACCAACCCCTGGCTGTTTATACCAACCATCATTTCTATATCACCGGCATAGCCCACAGGGACAGCCTTTACCGCATATACCCTACTGCCCTTATCATTCATATAAGAAGTAATTTTCTGCACAGAGCTTTCACCCTCAACCTGATATTTTTCCTCGGTGGTCATGTCTATACTACCCTCTACAACTACCTCAATAGCCGCTACCATTTTTTCGGCTTTAAATTTTTCAATAACAGGGGCAGTAAAATTATTTACTACACCCAAAAGCAACGCAGTAACAAAAGTGATTGCAAACAAAATGCCTGCATATTTAACATAATCACGCATTTTTCTCACTCCTTTTACCGTATTTTCTTGGAGGAGTCAATTTATCAAACAAAGGTGCAGCTATATTCATAAGCAAAATAGAATAGCTTACCCCCTCTGCATATCCCCCTGCAAAACGTATAACACAAGTCATAATACCGCAACCTATTGCATATATAATCTGTCCCAAAGGAGTAACGGGAGAAGTAACATAATCCGTAGCCATAAATATTGCGCCAAGCATCAGTCCGCCTGCAAAAAGTTCAAAACCTATATTATGCCCAAATAAAGCACTTATAACTGCAACAGTTGCTATGTAACAGACAGGAATTCTCCAAGTAATAATTTTACGCACTATAAGGTACGCACCGCCCAAAAGCAATGCAAGTGCTGAGGTTTCACCAATACATCCGCCGACATTACCTATAAACAAATCCCAGTTGCTTACATTTCCTACAAATTCAGAATTTAAAGGAGTTGCACTTGTTACAACATCTGCTGTGTTAAAAAGTTCAAGCTTTGCAAACGGTGCAGCAAACCTTGTCATTAAGGCAGGCCATGATGCCATAAGAAAGGCTCTTCCTGCCAAGGCAGGGTTCATAAAATTATGTCCTAAACCGCCAAAGCACATCTTAACAATAATTATCATAAAGAAGCTACCTACAACCGGCAACCACAAAGGCACTGTTGCAGGCATATTAAATGCAAGCAATATACCCGATACCACCGCACTCAAATCATAGATAGTTGTTTTCTTTTTAAAAGCAACATTCCAAAGCTGTTCAAATGCCACGGAACTTAATACAGATACCAAAACAACCATCAAAGCACGATATCCAAAGAAATACGCTCCCGCAATCATAGACGGCATAAGTGCAAGTATAACGTCAAACATTATAGTTGATACATCGTCTTTAGAAGTTATATGAGGAGGTGCTGAAACTTTTAATAAACTCACTTATATCTCCCCCTTTTTCACCATTTCCATAACCTTTGGTTTCGCATTGCGTATATACTGAACAGGCGACTGTCTGCCTGGGCAGATATATGCACACGCCCCACATTCCATACAATCAAGAATATGGAATTTTTTAAGGCTTGCATAGTCATTTTTAATAGAATATGCACGCAGCATAAGCGGTTGCAAATGCATTGGACAAGCATCAATACATTTACCGCAACGTACACATACAGTAGGCTCTGTAACTTTTATTTCATCCTCAGTAAGTGCTACTATTGCACCCGTACCCTTTATAATCGGGACATCTGTGTTGTATATAGCCATACCCATCATAGGTCCGCCAAGGATTATTTTGGAAGGCTTCTCTACAAATCCCCCTGCGGCATCTATAACCACCTGTACAGGTGTGCCAAGACGCACCATATAGTTTTTAGGCTGTTTTACCCCGCCACCGCTTACTGTGACAATTCTGTAGATCAACGGTAATCCTTTGTTTATAGCATCAGCTATTGCCCACACTGTGTCAATGTTTAAAACAAGGCATCCAACATCAGATGGCAATCCCCCTGACGGAACTTCTCTGCCGGTTACAGCATTAATCATCTGCTTTTCAGACCCCTGGGGATATTTGGCTTTTACGGGTACTACATTTATATTTGTAGATTCTTCAAAAATTTCCCTAAGCTTTTCGATAGCATCAGGCTTGTTGCTTTCAACACCCACAAAGGCATTTTCCGCATCCACTGCCTTTATAACCGCCTGTATACCGGTTAATATGCATTTAGGATGCTCAAGCATCAACCTGTGGTCGGAGGTTATATACGGTTCACATTCTGCACCGTTGATAATAACAGTATCTATCTTTGAAGGAGGTGCAAGCTTTACGTGAGTAGGAAATGTAGCACCGCCCATACCTACTATGCCTGCGTCCTTAACAAGATTTACAATATCCTTGGGCTCAAGCTTTGCAATATCCTTTTGCTCATTAAAATCCCTTATGTATTCTTCCTTAAAATCATTTTCCACAATAATAGAGTTTACCATATTTCCGTTAGGGTGAAGGTGAGGTTTTATTGCCGTAACCTTACCGCTTACAGACGCGTGTACATTTGCAGAAACATAGCCGTCAGCCTCTGCAATAAGCTGACCAATTTTAACTTCGTCCCCCACATTAACCAAGACATTTGCAGGCTTACCTATATGCTGTTGTACAGGATAAACCATTGTTTTTGGTGCCGCAAGTTCTTCTATCTTAATATAATTTGAAGCTGTTTTTTTATCATCAGGATGCACTCCGCCCCTGAATGTTTTGTAACCAAACACATATTCGCCCCCTTTAAACATTTTATTATATATTTTAACATTTTTTGCTTATTTAGTCAACTTGCAATATGATATATATTATGCTAAAATAATTGTATATATTTTATAATAAGGATTGAAATTTATGGAAATTAAAACTAATGTAATGCGAATATTGGATAAGGCAAAAATATCATACACTCCCCATTTTTATGACAACAAAGACGGGAGGATTGACGGAATAGCTGTAGCAGAAAAAATAGGCAAACCACCAGAATGTGTATTTAAAACATTGGTAACAAGGTATGAAAGAGATTTTTTTGTATTCGTAATCCCCGTTGCAGAAGAACTTAACCTGAAAAAGTGTGCTAAGGCAGTAGGTAAAAAAACTGTGGAAATGATAAGGGTAGACGAAATAAACAAGGCAACAGGCTATATACGCGGAGGCTGTTCGCCAATAGGTATGAAAAAGCAGTATGTAACAGTTGTAGACGAGTCTGCATTAAATTGTGACACCATAATTTTCAGTGCAGGTAAAATAGGTGCTCAGGTAGAAATGTCGCCAAAGGATTTGAAAAGTGTAATATCCCTCACATTTCAGGATATTACACAATAATATAAAAACGTCAATGTCTTACACACATTGACGTTTCTTTTTTATTCAATTCCGCATGATTTTGCATAAAGCTTTACAGTTTCAATAACATATTTTAACTGTTCTTCATTCATTTGCTTCAAATATTTGTTAAGCTGTGTTTCTGCATTATTTGAAGTTACACCAAACAACAAATAATCCGATTCTATTTCAAGAACCTGACAAATATCTTTTAGTTTTGGAAGAGATACTCCTCTTACACCTCGTTCTATATTGCTGACTTGTTGACCACTGCATATTCCTGCTTTTTCAGCAAAAACATCTTGAGTCATGTTTCTCTTCAATCTTATTTCTTTTATCCTGGCACCAACACTAGCATTGACTTCGTTTGCATGGCTCATAACATCACCTCACATAACTTTTCAACACTTATTATAGTACTTTTAGCTTGAATTATTAATGTACATTTTGTGCAACTAATAAAGCTAAATGTATTGACAAATAAAACAAATCAGTATATAATCTTAGTAAATTTAAAAGGGAATGGGATGGTTTTATGAACGAAGCGGAAATGAAAATGCATATGGAATCAATAAGGTGGAAAAGTACTACTGAGGAAATATATGTTTTGTTAAAAGAAATTATATCTATAATGATTGATAATGGTTTTTCGCTGAATGAGATGAAAAAAATGCTGAAACATGCTCTTGTAAATGAAATAATAAAGAAATTGGATGATGTTGATGACAGGTTGGATTTTGTACTGAATTGTGACTATTTTTGGGAATACGTTGATGAAAAAGACGGACTAGATAAATATTCACTTGACACCTTAATAAAGAAATATAATAAGGATAGTGAAAAAATCATAAAAGAACTTGCAGAAAAACCAAAAACAGTACGTCATAAATACAGTCTTAAAGATATATGAAAAGAGTGTAGCAAAATGAGATACATTTTGCTACACTCCTTTTTATTTTGCCTTTGATTCACAGTATATGCATCTATAAATTCTGTTTTCCTCGTCAGTAAGCTTAAAAATATGCTCAAGTTCCTGCTCCGTTGTGGTAATACAACGGGGATTTTTACATAGTAAAACATTTTTAAGTATCTGCGGCAAGGCAATACGCTTTTTCTCAACCAATACACCGTCTTTTATTATATCAACGGTAACATTTGGGTCCACATAACCCAAAATATCCATATTGATTTTAATATCCCCGTCTATTTTAATAATATCCTTTTTGCCCATTTTTTTACTGTTTACATTTTTAATAAATGCAACGGAGCAATCCAGACTGTCAAGGTTCAAAAGCTGATAAAGTTCTATACCCTTACCTGCAGTAATATGGTCAATAACTATACCATTTTTTATTGAATCAATATTCAATTACTCCACCTCCAAAAGCTTTAAAATCAGCGCCATTCTCATAAATTTACCATTTAACACCTGTTTAAAATAGCAAGCACGCTTATCATTATCAATGGCAACAGATATCTCATTTACTCTTGGCAAAGGATGCATTATGCATAAATCTTCTTTTGCATTTACGAGCTTTTCGGGAGTAAGAATAAAGCTGTCTTTAAGCCTCAAATAATCTTCTTCGTTAAAAAATCTTTCCCTTTGTACCCTTGTCATATATAAAATATCGAGTTCAGGCATAACCTCTTCAAGATTATTTGTCTGCACATATTCAATATTATTTTTTTTAAGAACATCCTTTTTAACATAGCTTGGAAGTTTAAGTTCTTCAGGTGAAATAAGTACAAATCTAATACCCTCATATCTTGAAAGAGCATTAATAAGTGAATGTACTGTTCTGCCAAACTTCAAATCCCCACAAAGACCAATTGTAAGGTTGTTAAATCTTCCCTTTTCGCGATATATTGTAAGCATATCAGCAAGAGTCTGTGTAGGATGATTATGGCCTCCGTCACCTGCATTTATAACAGGTATCGTTGAATTCATAGATGCAACGGTAGGAGCGCCCTCCTTTGGGTGACGCATAGCAATAATATCTGCATAACAGCTTACTACCTTGGCAGTGTCTGCAATACTTTCACCCTTGGATGCAGAGCTTGACTGTGCCTCGGAAAAGCCAAGTACATTTCCGCCAAGCTCCATCATCGCAGCCTCAAAGCTCAATCTTGTTCTTGTAGAAGGCTCAAAAAACAATGTTGCAAGCTTTTTATATTTGCATTTTTCTCTGTATTTTTCAGGATTTTCAATAATATCCATGGCAGTATCTACAAGCTGCTGGATTTCCTCTACACTCAAATCCACAATATCAATGAGATGTCTCATTACTTATTTCCCCCAATCCAGCTTTCGTCACTTGGATTGTTTCTAAAAGCAATAAGTCTTTCAATATCACTTTCCTTAATATATCCTTCTTCAGCAGCAACCTTAGCTACTGCATCAAAGTCTGAAAGGCTCACATTTTTAACATTAGCCTCTGCCATTCTGTCGATGCCTTTTTTCATACCGTATGTAAATATTGATGCAACACCCAAAACTTCCGCACCAGCTTCACGAAGGACATTCACAACCTCTATAACGCTGCCGCCTGTTGAAATAAGATCCTCAATAACAACAACCTTTTGCCCTTTTTCAAGCTTACCCTCTATCTGATTACCGCGTCCGTGGTCTTTGGCACCTGAACGCACATAACCCATAGGCATACCAAGAATATGCCCAACTATAGCTGCATGGGCAATACCTGCTGTTGAGGTACCCATCAAAACTTCTGCATCGGGATATTCCTTTTTTACAATTTCAGCAAGACCGTTTTCAATGTGATTTCTTACTTCGGGAGCAGTAAGAGTAAGTCTGTTGTCGCAATAAACAGGGCTTTTAATACCGCTTGCCCATGTAAAAGGCTGTTCCGGTCTTAAAAATACAGCACCTATTGACAATAAATCCTTAGCAATTATGTTTTTCATAAGTATATCTCCTTTAACCAATAAATTCTTTCAAGCATCTTTCGTATGCGGCAACAGGGTCATCTGCCTGTGTAATAGGTCTGCCTACCACGATATAGTCAGAACCGATTTCCTTCGCCTTTTCAGGTGTAGTGATACGTACCTGGTCGCCTACTTCACCGTCTGCAAAACGCACACCTGGTGTTACTGTAAGGAATTTTTCTCCACAAGTTTCCTTAACCTTACCTGCCTCCAAGGGTGAGCATACAACACCATCAAGTCCGCATTCTGAAGCACATTTTGCATAGTGCATAACAACCTTGTCAAGAGGCTCATTTATAAGCAAGTCATTCTTCATTCTCTCTTCACTTGTAGAAGTAAGCTGTGTTACTGCAATAAGAATAGGTCTTGTACCGTCTTCACGCATTAGACCTTCCAGAGCTGCTTCCATCATAGCCTTTGTACCAAAAGCGTGAAGGTTGCACATATCTACATCAAGTCTTGACAAAACAGACATAGACTTTTTAACTGTATTTGGAATGTCGCAAAGCTTCAAATCCAAAAATATTTTGTGACCTCTTGCCTTTATTTCCCTTACAATTTCAGGACCTTCCGCATAAAAAAGTTCCATACCAATTTTCACAAAAGGCTTTTTGCCTGTAAATTTGTCAAGAAAAGTGAAAACCTGTTCCTTGCTGTTAAAATCACAAGCTATAATTACATCCTTACCCATTAGTGTGCACCTCCGATAATGTCTTTTAAACTATTTATTTTATACTTTTCCATCACAAGCGGCAATTGTTCAACAATGTCCTTACAACAATACGGGTTTACAAGATTAGCTGCACCAACCTGCACACCCGTCGCACCTGCAAGCATCATTTCAATAACATCTTCCGCAGTTGAAATACCGCCCATACCGATAATCGGTATATTTACAGCCTCATAAACCTGATATACCATTCTTATAGCCACAGGCTTAATTGCCGAGCCTGAAAAACCACCCATTTTGTTTGCAATTACAGGCTTTTTGCTCTTTAAATCTATACGCATACCCAAAAGAGTGTTTATAAGGCTAATGCCGTCTGCCCCTGCATCCTCACACGCTTTTGCTATGGAAACAATGTCCGTAACATTGGGACTTAATTTAATATAAACAGGCTTTTTAGTAACCGCTTTTACAGCCTTTGTAACCTCTGCAGCACTTTCCGGCAATGTTCCAAAGCTCATGCCACCATTATGTACATTAGGGCAACTTACGTTAACCTCTAAAATACCTACCTGTTCTTCCTTATCAAGCTTTTCACAAGTGTAAGCATATTCCTCAATTGAAAAACCGCTTACATTTGCAATAACCTTTTTATCAAAGCACTTTTTAAGCTTTGGCAATTCTTCCGATATAACCTTTTCAACACCGGGATTTTGCAAGCCAACGGAGTTTATCATACCGCTTTCGCATTCTGCAATTCTAGGTGTAGGGTTACCGAAACGAGCATCTTTTGTTGTACCCTTAAATGAAAATGTACCAAGCACGTTTATATCATAAAGTTCCGCAAATTCATAACCGTACCCGAATGTACCGCTGGCAGGGATTACCGGATTATCAAGTTCCAATCCGCTAAGATTAACCTTTGTATCTACCATATAATCTCCTCCTTTACAAGTACGGGACCGTCTTTGCATATTCTCTTGTTCCCGTATTTTGTCTTACAGGAACAACCCATACAAGCACCGAAACCGCAACCCATACGCTCCTCAAAGCTGAACTGACCTGATGTTTCGGTTGAATTATATACTGCTTTTAACATAGGTTCAGGACCGCACACATAAAAATATGTGTAATCAATATCCTTAATTGCATCTGTCACAAAGCCCTTTATACCTACGCTTCCGTCAACAGTTGTAATATATGCTGTTGCACCTATTTTTTCAAATTCATCCTTATAAAAAACTTCGCTTTCCTTATTAAACCCGAGTACAACAGTAACCTTTTTGCCCATTGCAATCAGTTTTTTTGCTAGGTTGTACATAGGTGGCACACCTGCACCGCCACCAATCAACAGTGGTTTGTCCCCGCTTAAGGAAAGGTCGTAACCGTTACCAAGACCTGTTAAAATATCAAGGCTTGTACCCTTTTCCATAACTGACATTGACTCGGTACCCTTGCCCACAACCTTGTATATTAAAGTCAGCGTATTTTCATCATAATCACATACGGAAATTGGTCTGCGTAAAAACATACCCTCAAGCTTTATGTTTACAAACTGGCCTGATGCGGTAATATGTGATGTATCCCCCGAAAGCACCATTTCGTAAACATTCTCCGCAATATTTTTATTTGAAATTATATCAAAATAGCTCTGATTCATTACTTTTCCTCCCATACAATCTGCCCGTTGCAAATTGTCATCTTGCATCTACCGAACACCCTTTTTCCTTCAAGGGGAGTAAATTTACCCATTGATTCAAATTCTTCAGGGTTAATTGTATATTCAGCATCAAGGTCAAAAACAGTTAAGTTTGCAGGCTCACCTGCCCTAATATCATTGTCTATACCAAATCTAGTCTTAGGGTTATCGTGCATAAGCTCAATTAACCTTTCAAGGCTGATTTTACCTGTTTTTACAAAGTATGTGTACATAGTTGCAAATGCTGTTTCAATACCTACGACACCCATAAAGCTCTTTTCAAGCCCCTTTGTTTTTTCTTCGGCAGAATGTGGGGCATGGTCGGTAGCTATCATATCTATAGTACCATCAAGCAAGCCTTCAACAAGTGCAAGCCTGTCATGTTCACTTCGGATAGGAGGGTTCATTTTAAACCTGCCCTCTTCCTCAAGCATCATATCATTCATAGTAAGATAATGAGGTGCAGTTTCGCAAGTGATATTTACACCATCTCTTTTTGCATTACGGATAAGCTCCACACTTTCTTTAGCAGAAATATGGCAAACGTGATATTTGCATCCCGTCTTCTTAACCAATTCAATATCCCTTTTTATAGGTCCCCATTCACTTTCGGAACATATGCCCTTATGGTTATGAATTTTTGCATATTCTCCGTCGTGGATATATCCTCCAAACAGCAAATCATTATCCTCACAATGGGCAGAAATTATTTTGTTATGCTCCTTTGCCTTTTCCATAGCAGCAATCATCATATCCTCCGACTGTACACCCTTGCCGTCATCGGAAAACCCGATTACATGAGATGCCATATCATCAAGGTCTGCCATTACCTCACCCTGTTCACCCTTTGTAATTGCGCCAAAGGGATATACATTTATGCAAGCGTCCTTTTCGATAATATCAAGCTGTTGTTTCAAGGTATCAAAACTATCGGGAACAGGATTTAAATTCGGCATTGAGCACACCGATGTATAACCTCCCCTTGCACAGGCCTTGGTACCTGTTTTCATAGTTTCTTTATAAGAAAATCCCGGCTCTCTTAAATGTACATGAACATCTATCAAACCGGGAAATATATAGCAATTTTCAAAATCAAAGCAACGACCGCCATCTAAAATGCTGTCGTCAACTGATACTATACGTCCTTCAGAAACATTAACATTTGCTTTAACAAAGCCTTTATCCATATAAACAAATGCATTTTTAAGAGTATAGTTCATAATTATCTCCTTTCAAAATAAAGCATAAAACCTCTAAATATTCTATCATAAAACGATGGTTGTGTCAATAAAAAGGTCAGCAACTTTAGTTGCTGACCACTAAAATTTTATTCACATATAAACTCTTTGATTTCTGCTTCGAATGAGCCGTCATCATCACCGTGAATATCAAGTTTTATCGGCTTTGACAAATCCAAAGAGAAAATACCCATAATAGACTTTGCATCTACTACATATCTGCCTGATGTAAGGTCTACATCGTAATCACATTTTGCAACAATGTTTACAAATGCTTTTACCTTGTTGATAGAGTCTAACATAATATTAAATGATTTCATAACTACTTCCTCCTTTAGGTTATTTATAAACATATAATACACTTTTTTTCTATATTTGTCAAACTTTTTATTGAGAAAAATCCATACTTATGATAGTATATAATATATAATACTACAAAGAGGTAAACTTATGAAAAAAGTGAAATTCCACACCCTTGGGTGTAAGGTTAATTTATATGAAACAGAGGCTATGAAGGGTCTTTTTGAAAACGCAGGATATAAAGTTACGGAAAATGATGACGCAGATGTTTTGGTTATAAACACCTGTACTGTTACAGCTATGAGCGACCGTAAGTCACGGCAAATGATACGCCGTGCAAAAAAGAATAATCCCCAAAGTATAGTGGCAGTTGTTGGATGTTATTCGCAGGTTTCACCTGAAGATGTAGAAAAAATACAAGAGGTGGACATTATATTAGGTACAACAGACCGTACAAAAATCGTAGAATATGTAAAAACCTTTGACGGCAACCGCAAAACCTATGTAAAAGCTGAAATACCAAAGGTGTTTGAGGATTTAAAATCAACTCACCAGTCCCGCACAAGGGCAACCCTGAAAATTCAGGACGGGTGCAGAAACTTCTGCACATACTGTATAATCCCATTTGCAAGAGGTCCGTTGCGTTCCAAATCCATAGAATCAACTCTTTCGGAAGTAAAAGAGCTTGCATCAAACGGTTATAAAGAAATTGTGCTTGTTGGCATAAACCTTGCTATGTACGGCGTAGATACCGACAAAAGGCTTATTGACGTAATAGAGGCAGTATGCTCTGTTGAGGGTATAGAAAGGGTACGCCTTGGGTCCTTGGAGCCTAATCTGGTAACTGATGAATTTATTAAGCGTACTAAAAAGCTTGATAACTTCTGCCACCATTTCCACCTTGCATTACAAAGCGGGTCAACAACAGTGCTTCAAAGAATGAAACGACACTACACCGCGGAAGAATATTTAAATGCGGCAAGGATGCTACAAAATGCATTTGAAGACTGTGCATTGACAACTGACGTTATGGTAGGCTTCCCCGGTGAAACTGATGATGAATTTGAAGAAAGCCGCGACACTGTAAAAAAAGTCGGTTTCAGTTCCATACACGTTTTCCCTTATTCAAGACGAAAAGGAACTGTCGCGGATAAAATGGACAACCAAATAGACGAAAACATCAAAAATGCCCGCAGTGAAAAAATGATTGAAACAGGCAAACAACTCAAAAAAGATTTTTTTGAAAAATATATTGGAAAGACTATGGCTGTATTGATAGAAAGAGAAAGTTCTAAAGAGCTTTTTGAAGGACATACTTCCAACTTTATACAGGTGTTTGCCAAGGGCAATACGACAGAAGGCGAGCTTGTTAAGGTTAAACTAACAGGATATGAAGATGAATTTATGACAGGTGAAATAATATGATTGAAAAAAACAAGACCTATACTGCGGAAATAACCGGAGTAGGGGAAAAAGGTGAAGGCATAGGCAGAATAGACGGATTTGCAGTATTTATCCCCTATGCTTTGTTGGGCGAAACTGTGGAAGTTCTTATAGTAAAGGTGCTTAAAAACTACGCATTCGGCAAGCTGACAAACATTATAAAACCCTCACCATACAGAATCAGCCCAAAATGTTCCGCATTTTATAAGTGTGGAGGATGTGATTATCAGCATTGCACATACGACCTTGAACTTGAAAACAAAACAAATAAAGTGAAGGATTGCATTAAAAGAATAGGCGGACTTAATATAGAGGTTACAAACACTTTGGGCAGTACAAAAATGCACTACCGCAACAAGTCACAATTTCCCGTAACACCTGATGGCATAGGCTTTTACGCCCCACGCAGTCACCGTGTCATCCCCGTTAACGACTGCCTTATACAAAACGAAAAATCTAACCGTGTTACAGGTATTGTAAAGGAATTTATGAGTAATTTTCACGTCAGGGCTTATGACGAAGCTACGGGGAAGGGTGTAATAAGACATATTTTCACAAGATGTACCCTTACGGGACAGATGATGGTGTGCATTGTAACCGCATCAAAAAGTCTTAAGGACAAGGAATCTCTTGTAAGTATGCTAAAAGCCGAATTCGGCGAGGACATTTCCATAATACAAAACATTAACCCCAAAAACACAAATGTCATTTTGGGTAATGAAAATATTTTGCTTAACGGTGAGGAAGTTGTAACAGATAAAATAGGTGATTTGTACTTTGAAATTTCACCCCAGTCATTTTTCCAGATAAACCCTGAACAGACAAAAGTTCTTTACGACAAGGTAGTGGAACTTGCAGACCTTAAGGGAACGGAAAAGGTCCTTGATTTATATTGCGGAATAGGTACAATAGGGCTTTACCTTGCTAAATATGCAGAGTATGTAATTGGTGTAGAATGTGTGCCCGAGGCAATAGAAAATGCAAAGCGTAATGCAATGTTAAATAACATAAAAAATGCAGAATTTCACGTTGGCAACTCCGAGGATTTGGCAGAAAACTTTATGGACGCAGATGTAATAATAATTGACCCGCCCCGTAAGGGATGTGACGAAAAATTATTGCAGACAATATGCGATATTGCTCCAAAAAAGGTAGTCTATGTATCCTGCAACCCTGCAACATTGGCAAGAGATTTGAAAATTCTTGACGAATATGGTTACAAAGCAGATATAGTGTATCCCGTGGATATGTTCCCAAGAACGAGCCATATAGAATGCATCACATCATTAACCCTAAACAAATAAACCCAAGAGGATAATATCCTCTTGGGTTTTATCATTTAAACTCTGAATTATAAAATATGATGTAAAAACCGCCTTGTGCCACAGAAAGCCTTATGATTTTTTCATATTTTATTATACTTCTTTTGATTTTGAACGTCAACATTTCCCACTTTAGTATTGATATAAAAAGCTTTTTTTGTTATACTTAAAATAAGTATTATTGAAATATATGAGGATAAATATATGAAACTAGCTAGAACGTTGCTAACAATATCCGGCACAATACTTCTTATATGGTTTGTTTTACCCCTTACTCTTTTTGGAATATTAAATGCAGGTAATGGGATTGGGATAGCATTTTCTCTTCTACTCATTACATACAGCATATTTTTTAAACAAATCAATAACGGAATTGCGGATTTTTACAAAAAGAAATTGGGAAGATTTATTTTACAACCAATTTTCGTAGTTATATTATTAATTATAATATTCATCATTTTTACAACAGTAAAAATGATATATACGGCGAACAATCATCCCAAAGAGGAAACTACAGTAGTTGTACTGGGATGTCAGGTAAAACCGCACGGACCCAGTCTTATGCTCAAAGAAAGACTTGAAGCTGCATATGAATATTTAAACGAAAATAAAAATGTAAAATGCATACTTTCCGGCGGTCAGGGTGCTGACGAACCAATGTCAGAGGCAGAATGTATGCACAATTGGCTTGTAGATAAAGGAATAGCCAAAGACCGGCTTTATATTGAGGATAAATCAACCTCCACAAGAGAAAACCTAATATTTTCCAAAAAAATTATTGATGAAAACAACCTCAATCCCATAATGACTGTTATTACAAATGATTTTCATCAGTACCGAGCAAGCAAAATAGCCGAAACGTTGGGAATTATAAACTACAACGTATCGGGAAAAACACTCATAACATTACTGCCCACATATTATATAAGAGAACTGGGTGGAATACTGTTTGAAATATTTATTCCTATGTAATATTAAAAATAAAGGTTGAAAAATATGAAAGAATTTATCAAAAACGAATTATACGGCTGGACAAAAGGCGAAGTTATATGGTTATTTTTCACCTGTTCCGTAATAACCGCATTATCAATATACTGGCAGGATTCATTAATGGGTATAATATCTTCCGTAACGGGGATTGCATATGTAATATTTGCAGGTAAGGGTAAATTAAGTGCATACTTTTTCGGACTTATAAATTGTGCCCTTTACGCAATAATATCCTTTAAAGCAAAATTATATGGCGAAACTATGCTTAATGCCATATATTACCTTCCAATGCAGTTTGTAGGTTTTTTTATATGGAGTAAAAATATAAATCCTGAAACCCACGAGGTTGTAAAAAGACATATGAAATTTGTATGGCGTATTGTGTTAATGTTTTCAATCGCCGTTGCTACATATCTTTATGGTTTATTGCTTTATTATCTTGGTGACGCTATGCCATTTGTGGACAGTTTTACAACGGTTGCATCAGTTGTTGCAATGATTGTATCCATAGGAATGTTTTCGGAACAATGGTGGATATGGATGGCAGTAAATTCCTTCAGCGTATATATGTGGTGGTGCAATTTTTTATCAGGAAGTGACAATTTAGCTACACTTTTAATGTGGCTTGTGTACCTTATCAGCGGAATAATGATGTTGATAAAATGGGAAAAAGAGATAAAAAGCACCAAAAGCTCTGCAGTTTGAATATTGCAGAGCTTTGTTATTGTATATTATTGACACAATATGCCATTTTATGGTATTTTATACCTATAAGGAGGCATATTATGAAAAAGGACAGAAATATAAACCTTGACATTATACGGTGTATCGCCGTATTAACCGTTATATGTGTACACTTCTTTCTGCACAATGGATATTACAATATACCTGTAGAAGGTAATAAAATGTACATTGCTACAATTATGCGTACAGCATTTATGATATGTGTACCCTTATTCCTGTTGCTTACGGGTTATCTTATGAACAGGAAAACCCTGTCAAAAAAATATTATTTTGGAATAATAAGAACTTTGGCTATATATTTAATTTCCACTCTGTTTATACTGGCATACCGCAAATTTATAAAAAATGAGCCAATGTCATTGATTGACTGTATAAAAAATCTCACGTCATTTTACCAATATTCGTGGTATATTTCAATGTACATAGGTCTATTTTTGCTTATACCGTTTTTAAACCTTGTATACAATAACTTGAATAGTAAAAAACAAAAAAATATACTTATCACAACAATGTGCATTATTACTGCATTACCATCAATAACAAACACTTTTGGCTTTCCGATTGTTCCGGAATGGTGGGTTAACATTTATCCTCTAACCTACTACTTTTTAGGTGCTTTTATAAGGGAATACAAAGTTGATATTAAAATATCATTGAAAATGAACTTTTTACTCATTATACTTGCAGTAACAGTATTCGGTACATACACATTTATTCGCACACAGGGAAGTAATTTCATATACGGTGCCTGGTGTGAATGGTACAGCTTTGCAAACATCATAACATCCGTACTTGTTTTTATATTCCTACTGAGGATAAAAACAAATAACTTGCCGGAATTTATAAAGGCTGTAATTACAAAAATATCCGCATTATCCCTGGGAATATACCTTGTGTCATGGATATTTGATGATTATTTTTATGCTATACTGAATGCAAAAATACCCGTAATGACAGACAGGTTGCCATACTTTTTTATAATGGTGCCTATTGTGTTTATATGCTCATTCATTCTTTCGTACATAACAGATTTGATATACAAGGGTATTAATCATCTTATATCAAAACAAAAACTGCGCTGAAGCGCAGTTTTATTATATAAGGGGAGCAAATAATCTTATACACATACCAAATATTCGCCCGAAAATATTAAATTTTTTATATGTTTCCAATGTTATTTCGGAACAGAGATTTTCCGTATTCTGATAATCCTGTTCCACATCTGCAATCTCCGGCACCTTGTACATAAACAATGCACATTCGTAATTAAGATACAAACTTCTATAGTCATAATTTATTGTACCTACCACAGCTTTATCATCATCGGAAGTTGTAACCTTGGCATGAACAAATCCCTGGTCGTATTCAAAAATTTTAACTCCGGCTTTCACAAGCTTGGGATAATATGAACGTGCAAGCCAAAGTGCATAAGGTTTATCGGGGATATGAGGCATAATAATACGCACATCTACTCCGCGTTTTGCCGCATATTCCAAAGCTTCCTGCATTTCATAGCTTATTACAAGATAGGGAGTCATTATATGAACATACCTATGAGCCCTGTTTATTATATCCAGATATACTCTTTCACCAACATATTCACTATCAATGGGACTGTCGGAATACGGAATAACATAGCCATCCGCCTCAACGCTTTTCCTTACAATATAATCATCATAGCTTTCGTTCTCTTTTTCAAAAACGTTCCACATCTGCAAAAACATTACGGTAAAGCTTACAACCGCATCTCCCTTAATCATAACTGCAGTATCCTTCCAATGCCCAAACCGTATATCTTTATTTATATATTCATCAGCAATATTTATACCCCCCGTAAAGGCGGTATGTCCGTCAATAACAAGTATCTTTCTATGGTCCCGGTTATTCTGATAAGTAGATAAAAGCGGTGTAACACGTTTGAATATTCTGCACTTTATACCCATATTTTCAAGTTCCTTGCAGTAATCCGCCGAAAATACCGCAAGACTTCCCATTGCATCGTGCATAAATCGGATTTCTACTCCTTCTGCAGCCTTTTGCTTTAAAATATCAAGTATTTCAATCCACATAGATGACTTTGCATTTACTATAAAATATTCCAGGAATATGAACTTCTCAGCCTTTTTGAGCTCCTCCTTCATTTTTGCAAACTTATCCTCTCCAAGAGGAAAATATTCTACCGATGTATTTTTATAAGTAGGATAGCCGGCAAAATTATATATATAATTTGAAAATCCCGTTATATCGCCCTCGTTTTCCAGTTCCTTTATTATATTTTCATTCTGAACCATATGATGTTTAGTTTCATTTACGATAACATTTGTCCTTTTACTGATAGATTTGGTAATAGCATTTATGTGTGTGTAAATATATAAAAGCCCCCCAAATATGGGTAAAGCTGTAATCAACACTATCCATGTGTACTTAAATGAAGGCTCGCTGGGACGGTTGATTTCATAAATTACCAGAAATGCCCCCAGTAAGTACAATATCTCGAGTATATAACCGCTGTACTCATTAAGCCATAAAGCAAGAGCTATAAATGCCCATATCTGTATAACAAGTATAATTGCAAAAGATAAAATGCCGGAATGTAAAAACTTTCTCATAAAATCACCTTGGAATAATTATACATTATACATATTTGAAATTCAATTTATAACAAATATTATTTACAAATTTTTAATAAAAACACCGTGGAGTAATCCACGGTGTTCAAAATATTGATGTTATTGTTCCTCTTCAAGCTTTTCATTGATTATGTCTTCAATTTTATCGATTGGAAGACCAAATAATAGCTTTGAAAGTTCATTTGCCTCATCAAAGTGTTCTTTTTTTAATTTTAGGAGTTTTGACTGGAAACCACCCTTGTTCTCATCAGTCATAGCATCATATGCATCAAGTGCCTCATCAATTTTATATCCATACGTTTTATTGATATAGTCACCTTCATAAATAGCTACATTCTTCTTTGCATCTGCAAGCACATTTTTGATAGCTTCCTTTACAGGATTAATAACTGCCATTTCGCCCTTTTCTACAGAAAAACTAACTTCTTCATTTAATACTTTAAGCATAGATTCAAGTGATTTTATAGCCTGTGCCTGCTTTTCCTCATCTATTTCAGGAACTTGGGGTTTTGACGGAGTACTTGGTGATGATCCGCCACCACCGCCACCGCCGCCGGCACTGGATTTTTCCCATTTGGCGTACAGTGTGATATCAGCTGTTATTAATGATGCAAAATCAAATGATTTTGTCAAATTAGTATCTAAATACCAACCATCAAAAGTATAGCCTTTCTTTGTAGGTGAAGCAGGTTCCTTCACTGTTTTACCGGAGTCAACCTTGATAGAATCTATTGAATTGCCTCCATTTGTGTTAAATGATACAGTAAACACTTCAGTTTTATCCAAAGGTTTTTCTTCAGCATCAACAAAAACAGCCATAACCGAAGTAAGCTCTCCTCTTGTGATGTTTTCTGTTGCTCTGAATTTTCCTCCCGCTTCCAAAGACATCAACCTATTAGAAACAACCTTATTTACATAAGGAACAGCCCAAGAAGAAACTTCATCAGTAATAGTTTCTGTCATACTAAGGTCAAACAATTCGGTCACTCTTGTAATAATTGCACAAGCCTGTTCTCTTGTAAGATAATCATTACCTTTAAATGTTCCGTCAGCATGACCTGTGATATAACCTGCTTTCTTGGCAACTGCTACATAGTTATAAAACCAGTCACTTTTACTTACATCTGTAAAAGTATCTGTTGCAGCCTCTGTATAACCAAAAACTAGATTTACTATTTTACACAATTCTGCTCTTGTAAGCGGATTATTAGGCTTAAACGTGCCATCAGAATAACCGTTAAGCACACCTGCATTAACCAGCTTATATATAGCCTGACCACTTATGCTGTTAGCGTCTACATCTGTAAATGTAGGCTTAGAAGTTTCTGCTGCAAAGACTCCGATACTTGAAAGCATCATTGTCAAAATCATAAACAAAGATAGTATTTTTTTCATACAATTATCATCCTTTTAGTTTAATTTAGGAAAATTAGAACACCAATATGGTGTTCTAATTTAATTATGCATCTGTTACTTCTCTTAGGAATGTTAAGATATTTCCTTTTACATCTAGCTTATATTTATCAGCATTAATCATTTCAAAATATTCGCTAAGTGTCTCATTATTTTCAATACGCTTATTAGCTAAGATTAAGTCAAAAAATTCATCAGTTGAAAGGTTAATATTTTCAAATGCTTTACGTACTTTATCCTGAATATTTTGATAATCTTCTCCCGTATAATCCTTGTTAAGGTCACTGTCCTTATACCAATTAACAATCTTGTTTACAAGCTCTGGGTATTTTTCCTTAAATGCCTTCTCAATAGGTGAAAGTTTTTGGTTAGGAAGTGTACCATCCTTTGCATATGAATCTAAAGTATCTGCAATAATATTGACATATTTAAGTATCAAATCCTGATAATCGTCAGTTAGCTTATCAATGTCGAGTTTACCTTCCTCAGCCATCTTATGATAACATAGCATTGCGTCATCGCCCAAAACGACTACCTTATATAATGTGTTATAATAATAATCCAAAGACTTAATCTTATAACCTGAAAGTTCGTTCGGCTTATTGTATGCTGAACCATCAAACAAATTTGCAGGGTCAAGAAGTTTAACAAGTTCCTGAATATAAATGTTTTCCTTATAGTAATACTTGTCACTAATCTTATCTTCAATTAGTTCAACCATGCGCTCATAAAGAGGAATATAAATATCTGAAACAGGGTTTACAACTAATGTAACACCGCTGTCTATATATCCAATTCCTAAGTTTTCAGCATCATCGATAGCCTTCTCAATCTGTTCTTTCAATCTTTCAATTGCATCTTCGTAAAGCTCTTTAACTTTTTCCTCAGGATAGATTGCAAAAACTTTCTCTAATCTTTCAGGAATTTTTGAAGCTACAAAATTTTCATAACTGTAATCTTTTTCGATAGTATCATACAAACCTTCTGCAACAAACATAATTCTTTTGTTAATTTCGAACTGATTATTTTCTTTTAATTCTTTAATCAATTTGTCAAGATCTGCTCTGTACAATTCATCAATAATATCTTCAACTAACTGGTCTCGTTCGTCCTGATGATCATTTAAGTATACCATTGCGTAGTGAACTAAATCTTTAAGTTCGCCCTTATGTTCTTCAGTGAACAGATAATCAACCAATGTTGAAACTATTTCATCACGTTCTGTTGAAGGTGTTTCAAGTTTAAGTACCACTTCATCTATAATTGCATTTCTTTGGTCTTCTGTAAATGAAGCATAATTATAACCTGTAATTTCCTCAAATGCAGCAGGGTCTTCCATAATTGTGTGTGCCAATGCTTCAAGGTCATCAACCAAATTCGGGTCATCGTCTATAACATGTTCAAAAGCCTTTATCATAAGGTCCTTAACTTCTTTAACATATACAACATCAGATGAACCCACTGCTGATTTAAGATATTCTACAAATGCATCTTCAAGGTTAGCGTTATCGCCAAAGGATTCTTTTGCACTGTCTACGATGAATTTCTCTAAATTTTCTTCGCCAAGAATCTGTGAGAACTTAACCATAACATTAAGCATCATAATGTTATCGTCTGTGTCAAGAATCTTTTGTACTCTTGCATCATTTCTTGCCTTATCCCAATATCCCGAATTTTTCAAAGCTTCCAACGGAGTATTAGAATATAAAATATCCTTTAGTGTATCAGCAAATCTTGTTTCTGTATCATAATATGCATCAAATGGGAACCCTGCCGGAGATATACTTGACAGTTGCTCCACAAATACAAATGCATTAAACTTCCTAACCCTCAATAAAACTTCAATGTCATCTTCAACCTCGGTATTAACTGTAAAGTTTGCCCAATCTTTGGTCAAAGGATCCTGAACATTTGACGGTCTTATATACCAATCCCAATTTATGACATGTGTATATTCATTAGCTCCGACATACAAATCCGAAATTCCGCTATTTTTAACATATCCATTTGCAGACTTTGATACATTAGGTAAACTTTTATTTTCATCTGCCATACTATTTCCCTTTACAAGCGTAACCGTATCAACTACATTTCCACTGTTATCTTTAAAGGTTACTGTTACATATGGAGTTACACTTCCTCCACCGCCACCCCTTTGCTTAAAGGTTGCTTTGGTATTTAAAATGATGCCATCAAATACTTCTTCATTCTTGTAGTTATCAAAATGAACAACAGAGTTGTAATTGTTAACAACAACCATTTCACCAACAGTAGTATTCACAAGCTCTATTCTTGCGGAACCGCGAACTAGCAATCTTCCCTCAATAGTAACATTGGTCAACTTTATTGTACTTTCATTAGCACCGTCACCAATTATCAAGTCTCCCTTTACTACAACATTTGTAAGATTTACTGATTCTGTATTAATCATAACGCATGCTGTATCAACCGTATCCCTGTATGAACCGGTTTTTAGATAATATGTTTTATATATGTTATACATAAGCTGTGCAAATTCAGCTCTTGTTATGTATTTTTTAGGATTTACCTTCCCGGTTTCATCACCATTGACATAAGATTTTTTTGCCATAATGCTCATGTAATCCAATGCCCAGTTGCTGATTTCAGAAGAATCTTTAAATTTATTTAAAACTGAGTGCTCCGAATCACTTAATACCATAGCTCTTGCCACTACGGTAAATACTTCTTCTCTGGTAATATAGTCATTAGGATGCATATATCCTGAACCATCACCTTCAAACACACGCATTTGTACTGCTTTGGAAAATTCATCATAATACCAAGCTGACTTTTCCAAATCTTCATAATCACTCACGTCAGCCTTTACAGACGCACCAAATGAACGTACCATTATAGCCGCCATTTCAGCTCTGGTAAGATAATCCTCACTATGAATTTTTCCGTCATCCTTTCCGCGGAGCAATCCATTAGCTATAGCTGTATCAATTGCTTCGTTGGCCCAATACCCCTTCTCGGGATATTCCATTGCGCTTACGGTCATTGCAGCTGATACAAGCATAGTAAGCATCAGCACAAACAGAATAACCTTTAAAAACAAGTTTTTCATGCCTCTTATCCCTCCAATTTATTATAAATTATCATATTTTATCCATATAATATGAAATTTTAACAGTCTTTTCATTCTCATAAGCTGTTCTTATTTCACCAACCAAAGTTGTACTTTGTCCTGTTTCTTCCAAAAGAACAGTTAGTCTGTCGAGAATCTCTTCCATCTGTATATCACAATCTGCCTCCAAGGCCAAAGCTCTTGAATAAGCTTCTTTGCCTATCTTCACCTTGGCACTGGTAGATTTTTTTTCTTCCTTAGTCAATTTGTTATACTCCGAATGGACCCATTTCTCCACAGCATCGAGCTCATTGGTGAATTTGGCTTTTAAAACATATACCTTGCCTATTAACTGAGCAATTTCTGCATTTTTTTCCTTTAAAACAGCTTCACTCAATCCATTATCATTTGCTGATGTTCCCTGTACTGAAGAATTATTGTTTTGTGTTGATACTTCTCCATCAAGCCTTCCCAATACAATGTTAACGGCTTCCTCCTCAGTTAATTCACCGTTATTGAGCTTTTCTGTTTCCTCCTCGGTCAGGGGACGCACTGTTTCTATTCCGTATTCTTTAATTGCTTCCATTGCTCTTTGATCAGCTTCTTGTTTACTCTCCTGCAATTTTTCGCTACTGGTTGTTGCAGCTTTATAAAACATAGAAATGTAGTCATAATATTTACAAGCAACAAGACCTGCCGAAATTATAATTATAAGAAAAATTATCAATAAAATTATGCTTCTTCTTTTCATATTTTACCTCTTTACATCATTAAAAGTAAAATTAATAATTCATTGACCAATGTTTTAAAAGCTAATATTTTACTTTTGTGCTTTTTTATTCACTGACTTTCTCTTTTCAGTAACGGAAAGCTTGGGTAGCTCACCCTGTGTTATACTTTCCTCTGTAATCGTAACTTTTTGTATTTTTTCATTGGAAGGAATTTCGAACATTATATCTGTCATAGTTTCCTCCAATATTGAACGTAATCCTCTTGCCCCTGTTTTTAATTCTATTGCTTTTTTAGCAACAGCCTTTAACGCATCTTCTGTAAATTCCAATTCAACATCATCAAGACCCAAAAGCTTTTTATACTGCTTGACCAAGGCATTTTTAGGCTTAGTCAAAATAGATATCAAAGCTTCCTCATCCAAAGTTTCTAACGTTGCAACAACAGGAACACGACCGATAAATTCCGGAATAATACCGAATTTAATCAAGTCCTGAGGACGAACTTCCTTAAAAATTTCACCCACATCTTTGTTTTTTGCACTTTCGATAGTTGCACCGAAGCCAAGTGATTTTTTACCTATACGGCTTCCAATAATTTTTTCAAGCCCGTCAAATGCACCGCCGCATATAAATAAAATATTGGTAGTATCAATAGGAATAAGCTCTTGCTGAGGATGTTTTCTTCCTCCCTGCGGTGGGACGGAGGCAACAGTTCCTTCCAGTATCTTAAGAAGTGCCTGCTGAACACCCTCCCCACTTACATCCCTTGTAATTGAAACATTCTCCGCCTTACGAGTAATCTTATCTATTTCATCAATATATATAATACCCTTTTCAGCCTTTTTAATATCATAATCTGCTGCCTGAATAAGCTTCAAAAGGATATTTTCAACATCCTCGCCCACATAACCCGCCTCAGTAAGGGCAGTAGCATCAGCTATTGCAAAAGGTACATCAAGTATTTTAGCCATAGTCTGTGCCAACAAAGTTTTACCCGAACCGGTTGGACCAAGCATCAATATATTACTTTTTTGAATTTCAACCCCGTCATTATCCACATTGCCGGAGTTGATTCTCTTATAGTGATTATACACCGCAACAGCAAGTTGTTTTTTTGCATAATCCTGACCTATAATGTAGTCATCAAGTATTTTCTTAATATCCTTAGGCTTGGGAACATCCACAAATATTGGTTCTTCCCTAACTATTTTATCATCAAATTCATCTTCTATTATACTGATGCAAGCCCTTATACAATCACTGCATATAGCCACATCAGGTCCCACAATCAACTGATTACTGGCCTTGCCGCAAAATGAACATTTAGATAAGATTTTATCGTTCATACTGATATATATACCTCCGGATGATAATTATGGTCTGCTTGTAATAACTTTATCTATCAGACCATACTCTGCCGCTTCTGCAGCCGACATAAAATTATCTCTTTCAGTATCGCGGATAATTTCGTCTAAAGGTCTGCCAGTGTTTTTAGCAAGAATTTCATTTAAACTCTGTTTAATGCGAATGATTCTGTCTGCATGGATTTTGATATCCGTAGCCTGTCCTTGCATTCCTCCAAGAGGCTGATGAATCATTATTTCACTATTTGGCAAAGCATATCTTTTACCCTTTGCTCCGGCCGACAGCAAAAAAGCACCCATACTTGCCGCCATACCCATACAAATTGTAGAAACATCGCATTTAATATATTGCATGGTGTCATAAATCGCCATACCCGCCGTTATACTACCACCGGGACTGTTTATATAAAGACTGATGTCTTTTTCAGGATCCTCAGCTTCCAAGAATAGCAGCTGTGCAACAACTAACCCTGCGGACACATCATTAACCTCTTCACCAAGGATAATGATTCTGTCCTTTAACAGTCGGGAATATATGTCATATGCCCTTTCTCCTCTGTTTGTCTGTTCAATAACTGTTGGTACTAAGCTCATTATGATTCCCCCTCGCGGTATAATTACTTAGATTCAGCAACTATCATTTCAACAACTTTTCTGTTAACGATACCGTCTTTGATATCATCTTCACTGATAAATTTCTTAATATCTTCAGCCTTCATTTGATAGTTTTCTGCAATCTTATTATATTCTTCTTCAATATCTTCAGCAGTTGCTTCAACCTTTTCAGCCTTTGCAATAGCTTCCAATGTCAAAGATACTTTAACCTGCTTTTCAGCATGTTCTTTAAACTGTTCTTTAAATTTATCGGCAGTCATACCTGTCATCTGGAAATACTGCTGTAATGAAATACCCTGACCCTGAAGTCTTGCATCATAATCTCTTAGCATATTGTCAAGCTGGTGGCTAACCATACATTCAGGGATTTCAACCTCTGTCTTTTCTGCCACTGCTTCAATAGCCTTGTCTTCAGTTTCAGCCTTTGCACGGTCATTATTCTGCTTTTCCAATTTTGCCTTTGTATCATTCTTAAGTTCTTCCAATGTATCAAATTCAGAAACGTCTTTTGCAAATTCATCATCAAGCACAGGAAGTTCCTTCTTTTTAATAGCATTGATCTTAACTTTGAATTCAACAGCAGCACCCTTAAGGTCTTCAGCATGGTAATCTTCAGGGAAAGTTACATTTACAGTAACATCATCACCCTTGTTAGCACCGATAAGCTGGTCCTCGAAACCAGGAATAAACTGTCCTGAACCTATTGTAAGTTCAAAATCCTTGCCTGCACCGCCTTCAAAAGCCACGCCATCCTTAAAGCCTTCAAAGTCAATAACAGCGATGTCGTCTTTTTCAACTGCTCTGTCTTCAACTTCTACAACTCTTGAATTTCTTTCCTGAAGTCTGGAAATTTCTGCATCCAAGTCTTCGTCGCTTACATTATACTCAACTTTTTCAAGTTTAATACCTTTGTATTTACCTAATTTAACTTCAGGCTTAACTGTTACTTTAACTGAAAGAGTAACATTTTCACCTTTCTTAATTTCACTCACATCAGTGATTTCGGGATTATCTACAACATCAAGTTCAAGTTCCTTCAAAGCATCTTCATATACATCACCGAATACGAAGTTAAGAGCGTCTTCATAGAACACTTCTGCACCGTACATCTTTTCAATCATAGCACGAGGTGCTTTACCTTTTCTGAAACCTGGAACATTTATGTACTTAACATTTTTCTTGTAAGACTTCTGCATTCCTTCTTCAAATTTTTCCGGAGTAATATCTAGTTTAAACTCCGCTACGCTGTTTTCTATCTTTTCTAGTTTTGCCATTTTTAAATTGCTCCTTCCAATTTCTTATCATATAATTTTAACATATTTTATATATATTTTCAAGACATAATTTTGTATGGGATAAATCCCAGATAATCACAGGAAACAAGTTTGTAACGTATCCCGTTTTTCTCGTAATCGTTGTAATCGCGAAAGCCGGCGGAATGTAAGTGACCGAAAATGCAAATGTTCGCCTTGTACTGTTCCATAAGCCTACAAAAATCCTCATCAGGGGGATAGTGCAGTGCAACAATAATACTTTTGGGACTTTCCCTTGTTGCAAGGTCAAGTGAAATCTTAAGCCTTTCAAGTTCACGGTTATGAACTTTAAGGTCATCCTCGTCCCTTGTGGTCAGTTGCCACCCGCGGGTTCCGCATATTGCAGTATCTTCATACATATAATAGTTGTTGTGAAGAAAGTTTATTGTGTCAAAACCATTCTGCTCACACCATTTTTGGTGCTTGCTCATGGTTGTCCACCAATAATCATGGTTGCCCTTTGAAATAATCTTTTTGCCATTTAGTTTATTGATAAAGTCAAAATCCTCAAAGGTGTCCTCCAGATAAGTTGCCCATGAGTTATCGCCGTTGACTATAACAACATCACTCTTTGAAACCAGACTGTTCCAGTTAACTTTAAGCTTTTCTTCATAATTTTCCCACTTTTTACCAAACACGTCCATGGGCTTATCCGCGCCAAAGGATAGATGTAGATCTGATATAGAAAACAATGCCATAATTTCACCCTTGTATAATTTTTTAAAAACAGAACATACTAATGCTGAAGGGAGATGTTATTATGCAAAACAACAATACACAACCGGGAAATGAAATCTGTGGTATCAGCTGTCAGGTAACTGATTGTCAGTATAATGACAACAAAAAATGTATGGCAGGACACATTAACGTAGGTCCAAGCAGTGCCACAACAACATCTGAAACAGATTGCGAAACTTTTAAAGCAAGATAACTTGTTCCAACAGGTTGTTGAGGATTTACAGATCAAATCCCCAACAGCTTGCTACATACAAATTCTTTTAACTTATCTTTTTCAACAGAATCATTGAATCTTGGTGTTTTGTATCTCAATTCATCCAATGATTTAGGTATGTCCAAAGAAGTTTTTGCATTAAGTTCATCCAAAAGCTCAAATTCTGTCTTATTCTCCAAAGTTTCTGAACCCTCGAGGGCGGTAAGTACAGAATTGTTAAACTTGTAAGGACTCGCTGTAGAGAGTATTACAGTTTTTGTATTGTCACCTGTTTCAAACAAGTATTGATCATAAACATTTTTACCTACAGCAGTATGAGTATCCATTATGTAACCGTAATTTTCAAAAGTATCTTTTATTGTAAGTAATGTATCGTTGTCATCACAGCAACCGCCCCATAAAACGTCGGTAATCTGCGCCTTCATTTCATCACTAACTTCGTATCTTCCATCTCGTGCGAGGGCTTCCATATAATCCTTTATGATGTTGCAATTTTTGCCGGATATATCAAACAAAAATCTCTCAAGGTTACTGGAAATCAAAATATCCATCGAAGGAGATGCCGTAACACGGAAATCCCTGTTTTTGTTATAAACGCCTGTACGTATAAAATCTGCAAGAACGTTATTTTCATTTGATGCACAAATAAGCTTGTTAATCGGTAAGCCCATTTTCTTTGCATAATATCCTGCAAGAATATCGCCGAAATTACCGGTAGGTACTACAAAGTTTACTTTATCCCCAAGGCTTATTTCCCCTGCTTTTAGCATATCACAGTATGAGGAGAAGTAATAAACAATCTGAGGTAACAGCCTTCCCCAGTTAATAGAATTTGCAGACGAGAGCATATAACCCTTTTCATCAAGGTACTTTTTAAATTCATCATCTGTAAATATCTTTTTAACACCGCTTTGGGCATCATCAAAATTACCCAATATACCACCGACAGCAACATTATTGCCATCCTGAGTTACCATCTGCAATCTCTGAATATCCGAAACACCATCATTTGGATAAAATACAGCAATTTTTGTACCTTCAACATCTTTAAAGCCTTCAAGTGCAGCCTTGCCTGTATCACCTGATGTTGCAACAAGGATAACAACCGTTCTGTCATCATTAGTCTTTTTTATTGCCTTTGTTAAAAAATGTGGTAAGATCTGTAAAGCAACATCCTTAAAAGCACAGGTAACGCCGTGCCACAATTCCAGGAAGTAAACATTGGAATTAAGCTTGTACACAGGAGTAATACTGTCTGTACCGAATTTATCTTTACTATATGCAGACTTAACACAATCTTCGACCTCTTCCATAGTGAAGTCTGTTAGATATCTGCCTATTATATTTTTAGCACGTTCAACATAAGCACAATCTTTCATTTTATCAATTTCATGAATTGAAATAAAAGGGAAATCATCAGGCACAAAAAGTCCTCCGTCAGGAGCAAGACCGGTCTTTATTGCCACAGAACTTGTACACTTATAGTCTGTACTTCTTGTACTGTTATAATTCATCCATACACCGCCTTTAAAACACAAATATACTAATTTATATAATACACCAAAATTTCAAGTTTGTAAAGTGATTTTCTGCTTTTATTACATTTATTTTCGAAAATTTATATGCAGACAAATTTTTTTAGATATTTTTGTCAAAATACATCGCTTTTTTAATTTTTGCAGGAAATGTATTCTTTTTATTTTTGACATTTGAATTTTGGCATTTTTCATTTTTAATGAATGATAATCATATATTCCCTTGACTTTTGGCTAATTTTGGGGTATAATATGAAAAAAATAAAAAATATTTTGCAAAACGTGGTGATAATTATGAACTCTGAAAATATTTTCAACAAGCACGATATAGTTGATAAGCTTTTTGAGATAGCAAACGAAAGTAACTATATAGACCCTAATTTTTATAATCAATATAATGTAAAAAGAGGTCTGCGTAATTCCAACGGCACGGGCGTGTTGGTAGGTCTTACAAATATCGGTGACGTTCACGGCTATATTTTTGATGAAAACGAAAAGGTCGAAGTTGAAGGAAGACTACGCTACCGAGGTATAGATGTTACTGAAATGGTACGCACTTGTATTGAAGAAAACAGATTTGGCTTTGAAGAAACCATTTTCCTTATTACATTTGGTAAGTTGCCGACCAAATCTCAGTTAACAAGTTTTACAGAGCTTTTAAACGAATCTATGAAATTGCCTCCAAACTTTACTGAGGATATTATACTTAAAAATCCCTCTCCGGATATTATGAATAAACTTGCAAAATGCGTTTTGGGACTTTATTCCCACGATAAAAACCCTGACGATTTGTCATTACCAAATCTTATAAGACAGTCAATTTTGCTTATCGCAAGGTTCCCTGTAATGATAGCACACGCATATTGTGCAAAATCACATTATACAGATGGCAAAAGCTTGTATCTTCACTCACCGCAAAAAGGGCTTACCCTTGCTGAAAACTTTCTGTATATGATAAGACCGGACAATAAATATACAGACCTTGAGGCAAAGGTACTTGACCTTGCACTTATACTGCATGCAGAGCATGGTGCAGGTAACAACTCCACATTTGTAACCAAAGTGGTTTCCTCAACAGGGACTGACACGTATTCTGCTATTGCAGCTTCCGTAGGCTCTTTGAAAGGACCTAAACACGGCGGTGCGAACAATAGAGTTATCGGTATGATGGAAGAAATCAAGTCAAACGTAAAAAATTGGAACAATGACGATGAACTCAAGGCGTATATTACGAAAATCCTTAATAAAGAGGCCTATGATAGGTCCGGCTTGGTTTACGGTATGGGGCATGCAGTTTATACTCTTTCCGACCCACGTGCAGTATTACTTAAGGAATATGCCGAAAAGCTGGCAAAAGCCAAAAATTGCGAAAAGGAATTTGAACTGTATAAATCAATAGAACGACTTACACCGCAATTGTTCCACGAAATCAAGGGACACAATCAGGCACTTGCTGCAAACGTGGACTTTTACAGTGGCTTTGTTTACAATATGCTTGGTATTCAGAGCGAACTTTATACCCCTCTTTTCGCTATGGCAAGAATCGTAGGATGGTGTGCTCACAGAATTGAAGAGGTTATGACTAATAATAAGATTATAAGGCCAGCCTATAAAAGCGTTGCCAAGAAAGGTCAATATATCCCTATTGATAAAAGATAATTTAATATCAAAATAAGACCAAATGGATGCCATATCCATTTGGTTTTAAATATTTTACAAAAAAGTCTTGCATTCTAAAAAAAATTATGATATAATATATTAGTCTTTGAAAAGGATATAGGTATTCGGCTCATTGGTCAAGCGGTTAAGACTCCGCCCTCTCACGGCGGCAACAGGGGTTCGAATCCCCTATGAGTCACCATTTTCAACTTAATATGGACCTTTAGCTCAGTTGGTTAGAGCAACCGGCTCATAACCGGTCGGTCCGGGGTTCGAGTCCCTGAAGGTCCACCAACACAAAAACCTTGTATTTACTGAAAAACTCAGTATTTACAAGGTTTTTTATTGTTTTGCATTAATCAATAATAAGCAATTATACGCAAAAAGTGTAGTCAAAATGTAGTCAAAATTTCTGCGTATTATATTTCGTTGCTCATTTCGACAAATTCTTGTTGTCAAGCAAATCTGCAGTAAGCTCTATATGTAAGCCTTCTGTTTCTGCCATAAAACCACATCCTTTCTTGTTTTTAAGCATAAGAAAAGCACCTTCATATTGAAGATGCTTAATATTAAGAATATTTTTATGTAAGCAAAAAGCACACTGTGTTAGTGTGCTTAATCTTATAATCCTGTTGTATCATTAGTGGTTGTGTCATTGGGATTAAAATACAAAATTGTATGTTTAATTTTATAATTATCGCCAGATAATATATGAATTACACCAATGTTATCATTTTCCCAACTTGTATTATATTCAACATCACCATAACGTAACGCTAATCCAGGGTCGTTTTTAAATATCTCCCTGGTCCAATTTACTTCATTTGTAATGGGGTTCCCATATTTTTCTATTAAAGAGCCATTGATATTATTAAAATCATCAATATAAGAGTTTTCATTAGTGTGTGTATCCTCTATGGTATACATTCCCCCGCAAAACCCATTTTCATTGAAAATATATGTAACACTAGTATTATATGTCATCAGTCTAATGTTTTCATACCCAAGCCCCTCATCGGTTTTGGCATAGTATTCATCGCCTTCCAGTCTTACAATAGCATCAACACTATCACCCCAATTTGCATATCTAAAAACACCATTCATTGGTTTTTCTTCGCTTGGGGGTTCATTAGAACCAATGTTTCCTGTCTGTTTTATGTCAGTATTGCCCGTTTCTGTTTGTTCATCATTACTACATCCAACAACTGAAAAACTCAACGTAACAACCAATAAAAAAGCAAGTAATTTCTTCATAGTAATCCTCCAATACATTTTTTACCATTATATAACATTACCCCAAAAAAAGCAATACTACATACCATAAAAAACTTGCATTTGAGAAGGTATTTCCGACTTTTCTGTTTGAGTATTATCCAAAAGCAGATAAAAATCCCAGTAATACAAACAGAACGCTGAGTTTATATGATATACATCCAAATTTTACATACCCTCTTGAAAAAATACATAAAATGGTGTATAATCCAGTTATAATTCTTTTGGGAGGAATACATTATGAATAAAATTAAGAGTGGTTTTTCAAGACTTTGTATTACACCGCCCCTTGAAACCCCTATTTCAGGATATTATGAAGCACGATATACTAAAGGTATATTGGATGACCTGTATGTATCAGCAGTAGCTTTTGATGACGGTAATAAAAAGGCTGTGGTTCTGGCAGTTGACACTATTATGTTTTCACAGATACAGTGTGACGGTTACAGGAAGATAATTGCAGACTTTTGTGACATACCTATGGAATCTATATTTATAAACTGTTCACATACTCATACAGGCCCTATGATTGGTGAGGATTTTGCTTCGGATTTGTGCGGTAATCCCCTGTATGATGAATTTATTGGAATCCAGATGAGGGACGCAGCAAAGCTTGCAATAGAAGATATATGCGAATCAAAGTTCTATGTTGCACAGGGCGAGGCTAAAAACATTTCCTTTATACGCAGATTTAGAATGAAGGACGGTAGCGTACAGACAAATCCAGGTGTGGGAAACCCGAATATTGACCATGCACTTGGCAAACCTAATGAAACAGTTAAGCTTTTAAAAATAGAAAGAAAAGATGCCGATGATATTTTTATCGTAAATTTTGGTGTTCATCCCGACACAATAGGCGGGGAATACATAAGTGCTGATTATCCGGGATTTGTATGCTCTACAATTGAAGATGCAGTTGAAGATACAAAATGTATGTTCCTTCTTGCCCCGCAGGGTGATGTAAACCATATTAACCCCAATCCAAAAAAAGGTGACAGCAACGGCCTTCACGATACATTTGACGGTTGTCCGCGAGGATATGAACACGCAAAGCATATGGGTAGAGTTATTGCTGGTGCTGTTTTACAGATTTGCGGCAAGGCAACAGAAATCGAGGCAGACGACATTAAATACTCAGTAAAAACAGTTGTTTGTCCATCCAATCAGGAAAATGACAAACTTGATGAAGCTAGAAAGATAGTTGAAATTCACGAAAGCGGACGCGATGACGAACTGCCGTACAAGGCAATGGAACTTACAACGGTTGTTGCAGAGGCTACACGTATTGTTGAATTGGAAAACGGCCCCGATTCATATTCCTTTACACTATCAGCAATTAAAATAGGGGATATGGTATTTGCAGGAATTCCTGGAGAGCCTTTTACAGAAATTGCAAACAGAATATATACAGAATCACCTTTCGACACAACTATTCTTTGCTGCCTAACAAACGGTGGTGACTCCTACTTCCCCACAAGCAGTGCATATGAAGAGGGCGGATATGAAGCAAGAACATCCCGCCTCAAAAAGGGTGCGGATGACATCATTGTTAACGGTACAACACAACTACTTAATGAAATAAAGAACATATAATTATAAGTATTGAGTAATATATTTACAGTGTGGAGATATACAACAATAACAAAATAATACAAAAAACCTTGTGTAACAAGGCTTTTTGTATTATTATTTCAAGTTATTTGTCAATCCTAAAAGATAGTCAGCAGAAATACCGAAAAACAAGCATATTTCCCTAATATCTCCTATGCTGGGCTCATACCGATTGTGTTCCATATATGAAATTTTTCTTTGAGTCATATTAAGTGCTTTTCCCAAATCTGTTTGTGTCATATTCCGGTCTTCTCGTAAATTTCTTATCTTTTCACCAATAGTAATATCCATACCAATCACCATATTTAATTTAACATAGACGGAAACTTTCTATTGACTTTTAGATGTAAAACGTCTATAATTAGTTTGTCTGTTAATTATGGAAATGATACGCAAGGAGTTTTACTATGGTTAATTTTATCATTTTCTTTTTATTTATTATTGAAACAATTACAATAATTATATTACTGACAATATTATATAAACAATCCAACAATAATTATCAAAATCAATTAGCCGAATTAGAAAAATTGCATAATATGGCATTTACTGATGTACTGACAAAAATCCCAAATCGAGCAGCCTATAACAGACATATTTCAAAACTACAAAAATCCATGGGCAAAGCAGATAAAACATCAGGCATTATACTTTTAGATATAGATAATTTTAAAGAAATTAACGATGTATACGGACATTTAGCAGGAGATAAAACATTGCAATCTATTTCAGCAGTTCTCCAAGAAATTTTTTCCGGAGTAAATTACAGCATATACCGTATTGGCGGAGATGAATTTGCCGTTATAGCAGAAAACGCAATTGAAAAAGAAATTATTGACCTTCTGCTGGAGGTAAGAGAGTACGAAGGAAATAGTGGAATATATATATCCAAAGGTTACGCTATAATTCACGATAAGGAATCTTTCCAAGATGCATTTTCCAAGGCAGACGAAATGCTGTATGCAGATAAATATTCCAGAAAGTAAAAGCCTCATAGAATTCTAAAGCTGTACAATTAAGGAAATCATTGTTGTCTAATCATAATAAAAAGGTGTGACAAAAATCAAATTTGTCACACCTTTTTTAAAAAATCTCAAATTCCTTTATTATCTTCTGTGTTTCTTCAATATATTTTTTGGTAACTTTAAATTTGCTGAGGATATTAAAAACTTTTTTAGTATTTTCCACAAATTTATGGTCATACTCCTCAAGGGTTATATTCCCCGCTGCCAAAGGGCATATATGTACTGCACGAAGGTCGTTTTTTAAACCTCCGTCACATTTAAAAAGAGGAAAGATTCTACATGATAACGGTCTCTTTTTACGGTCACAAGTACCGTCACAAATTGCAATTTTAACCGGATTTCCGTCAATTATAAAGTCGCTGTCATATATCTCAAGCCAATCCTCTGTACCATCATACATCTGTTCTTCAAAAGGGAAAAGGTACATACCTGTTTCACCGTCACCTTCACAGCATGCCGCACCGCACAACTGTCCGCAATCAACCCCTATGGGGGTAATATTTTCAAGCTTCTTATATAAATATTTGTATAACTTTTTTGCATTCATAACTAAAACAACCCTTTTATCTTATCTAAATTCTCAATAGCAAGATTATATCCGTATCTGTAAACTGTCTCCATTTTATCTAAATTCTTTTCAAAAGAGGCTATTTGAGTTTCCTTGCTTGGACGAAAAACAATCGCCTTTCCATCTTCCTCTAACTTTTTACAGTAAGCAAGCTGTTCGTTATACATTTTGTGCCTACGAAGCATAGCTTTTGCAACCTCGGGATATTTCCTTTTGAAAAGTCTTGACGCAAACTTAACTCCCCTAGACATAGTTTTTACATAATCCTCCGTACGTGTAAGTACAATGAGCATTTTTTCATTGCCGTCCTCATATGCCTTTTTGGCAGGTATGGAGTCTGTTATTCCGCCGTCAAAATACTTCTCATCCCCTAATTTGATTGCAGGGAATGCAATGGGCAAAGCACATGTAGCCTTAAGCATCGCAAAGGTAGGTTCTATATCCTTTCCGTCAAGATATTCCACCTCACCGGTACGGGCATTAGTTACGCCAACCCTCACTTTCGCAGGATTTAAATAAAATTCATCCCAGTCAAATGGGTAAAGTTCGTTACCGATCGTTTCATAAGCAAATTTTAAACCAAACAAACTTCGATCGGAAAAATAATTCCTCATACCTATATATTTTTTATCGTGTCGGTGTTTTTTAATAACATCGTGGGCTCTTCCCCTTTGCTTGGAAAGGTATGAGAAACCGTGAGTAATGCCAGCTGACACACCTATAACATAGTCGAAATTTATGTTGTTATCCAACAAAGCATCCATTACACCGCAGGAAAATATTGGTCTGAAGGTACCACCCTCTAAAACTAATGCCGGCAAAATTTCATCTCCTTTTAGTTAGTTTAAAAGACTTATTCACATATGGATTTGAAATAAATTTTCAGTCCCATTATGCAGAACAAATTGTATATATAAATATTATACCACTTTTATAAAAAATGGCAATCTTTCTTTTGAAAAATTACCATATATAAACAATTATATTGTTTTCTTGTCTGTCCAAAATGCTCTTTTGTCGTTAATCTAACGACTTTGTACAATCTTATTATACCTATCAGGTATCGCAAATAAAACAGCAAGCTATTTTAACTTTAAACCGTTTTTTATGTAATACATCGGTCCTCCAACCCACTGCCCTTGTTCATTTTTTCTCTATATTTTAAAGCAAGTAGTATTTCAGAATATTTTATTATCATACCGAGCAATGCACCAATCCACATCCAGAAAACCGCACCCGGTCCACCTGAAACAATAGCTGTAGCAAACCCGGCAATACTTCCCGTTCCGATTGTTCCTGCCATTGCGGTAGAAACCGCCTGAAAAGGGGTAACTCCGGAATTGTCTCTTTCATGCTGCTTCTTTGAAAAAATACCTAAAATGGTGTCTTTCATCATATATCAGAATTTCACAAACTGTAAAAAGCCTGTCTTAACTGACAGGAATAATACGGTACCCATAAGCAAAGTCAACATAATAGGTCCCCACACAATACCGTTCACTTTTCCAACAATTAAACTGACTAACTCCATATTTTTTCAAATTCCTCCAATGTCAAACTGTCTGATTATACAGAAACGAAGTCCTTTTCATCCGGAAGCAAACAAACCTCATACTTGTTAGTTGAAATAACAAAATCCTCTCAATTACTGCAGATGTAGAAAGATTAATCTTTGCACCTATATTAGTTGCATTTTCCCTTGCATTTTCTTCTAAAACCTCTAAAATCTGATAATCCAAAGCATCCATTTCATACACTCCGTTTATTAAATTATATAAAATTTGACAAAATATGTAAACACAATTAAAAACATTCCTATTTTTTCTCTATTATTTTTTAAAAGAAAAAGATTTTCTTTTTGATGGGTTATTTTTGACATTAAACCAAAAAAATTTGAGAAAAAATTAAAAAATGACAACCTTCTTTTTATCAAACATTGTCATTGTAATATATATTGTATATAAGTTATTAGGGAGATTTACAAGTTACCCCCCGTATAAAATCCCTTGATGTTTATGTGTTCAATAAAATATGCAAATATAAATTTATCACCACATTTTACTACAATTCTTCTTTTCAACACCATCTCACATCTTATCATTTATAAAGACTGTATAATCTGAATGCCAATGTTTTTATGCTCTCAACATAAAAAATACCAAAATCATCATTGCAATAAAAACAGGAATTGGCAAAAATTGAATAACGAAACTAAATCTGCTCTTTCCTCTTTTTCTTGCGACTACCGATGTAAAAATGCTGGCAATTGATATAATCGAAATAGAAAGACCTATATATATAACTATATTTAAAAGCAACTTTTTCAAATCTGAATAATTTGTCGTAGGAGCATCGGCAAAAAATACTGTGAACATTCCTATCAATGACAATGGTATGTATATAACTGACAATATAATATTCAAAGTTACACCTTTTTTATCAATATAATTATATTCATATCCGTTTTTCTTTGGCATTAATAATGCTATTAACAACACAATTACTGCCACCATTTTCAAAAAAATCATTTCTTTTTTGGTATACTGCACATTATAATAAGAATCAAAAATAATACACAAGCAATAGACCAACAGTCCCCATTAGAATAAATTTGTCTATAGTCCTTATGTGCTTTGTCCATACCCAACATTTCCCCAACGCACCATTCAATACCTAAAACAAATTTTGTCTTGGGTAAATATGTTATACGAACTGGTACATCGGAACTACCACAATAATACAAACGGGATATAGAACCAATTCCCCAATATTTATTTTCTTGTTCATCAGAAAATGACATAAAAGGTTGAAGCCTTGAAGAAGAATTATTATAGTCAATTTTTATAGATGTGATTATAGTTTCAGATCCACTCACATAATCAAAAGTCAAAATTCCTACACCGACAATAATTGCTAATGTAATCAAGGCTGATATAACCACGTTAATGCTAAAGCGTTTCTCTTTTATACAAATAATAATAAAAGCCAACAATATTATAAAGACAAATATAAAAGCAAAAGCTGACAACTTAATCATATATATGCTCCTTTCGACAGCGTTTCAAAATTCCATATACAAACCATAAAATAATTTCTTTATTCCAGTTTACCACAACAAATAAAAAAAGAAAAGCAGTATTCCTGCTTTTCTTCCACAACTATCCACTATCAATTATCCATTATCAACTTTATTCATACAATGAAAAAAGGTCGCTGTTTTAAACAACGACCTTTTGTTCCGGCAACGTCCTACTCTCCCGGGCGGTCTCCCACCAAGTACCATCAGCGCTGAAGAGCTTAACTTCCGTGTTCGGAATGGGAACGGGTGGATCCTCTTCGCCATCATCACCGGATGATGAGTCTTTATCA
>JAZOOD010000024.1:0-20979 GCA_045654805.1 Clostridia bacterium
GATGCACAATTAGATCGTGTTAAACCTAACACGGTAATTCACTATCACGCAATAATAAGGTTGGCATTGTGCTATGCAAGAAAAATGGGATATATAAAAGAGAATCCTATTGAACAAGTTGAAAAGCCGGAGAAAAACCGATTTGTAGGAAGTTGTTACACACCTGACGAAGTAAATCAACTGATTTCCTTAACTAAAGAAACAAAACTTGAAATGGCTGTATTGTTCGCTTGCTTTTACGGATTGCGCAGAAGTGAGTGCGTAGGTTTAAGATGGTCTGCATTTGATTTTGAAAATAACACTTTCAGTGTTAATCATTCTGTTGTTTCAACACTTGTTGACGGAGAAAAGGTGCTTCTTGAAAAAGATTCTGCAAAGACAGTGGCAACAATTAGGACGATGCCTTTATCTCATGATATTAAGAAATGTCTGCTTGAGATAAAAAAGAATCAAGAAAACAACAAAATGAAGCTTAAGAAAAAATACAACAGTAAATGGATAGATTATGTTATGGTTGATGAAAAAGGCGATTTAATTAAACCTGATTATATAACCTATGCATTTAAAAAACTTATAAAAGACAACGGTATGAGAAACATACGGTTTCACGACCTTCGACATACTTGTGCTTCGTTGCTGCTGAACAAAGGAAAAGGTAAAGTAACAATGAAGGATATACAAGAATGGCTTGGTCATAGTGATTACAAAACAACAGCAAACATTTATGCCCATCTTGATTTATCATCCAAAAACTTATCTCTCAAGACACTCACGGATATCATAAAAATAAATTAGAAAATGAATTGATTTTGTAATCTTGACTGTGGGAAATCGATATGGGATATATGATATTTTATAGTCACTAACGTTCCACAAGTTCCCTCAAGCTCTCATTGTTTCACCAAGTTTTTTTGATTCCATCCTTCAACTCTCTTCAACGGATTTCGAGTCATATCAGTAATGACCACTTATGTACATCACCGTACTCAACACAAACATAACAATACAAATTTTACATATATAATTTCAAGAAAGGAGTGCTATTATGAACGCACATATAATTAATGCAGTATCAGGAGCAATAATCTCTCCTATGGTTGACAAACTATGCAAAAAAGTTTCGGCTGAGGAGGTAAGAGATCTTTATAGTTCTCTTGAATTTATGATTGAGAACGAAATGACACAAGACGCATTTTCTTTGCTACATATAATTATAAAAACTTCAGGAGTTCGTTTGCCGGAAGAGTATCGTTGCATCGTTGACAACGAAAAACTGCGAGCAGACTTCGTTGAGGAAGCTATCGCAGACTTGGAAGATATACTTTACGATTTAGAATAATAAATGTTTTTTCACAAACTCCCACAGAGGTCTTGACAAAATACTTCTGTGGGAGTATAATATAAATGTATAACTCTACAGAAGTATGAGGTGAGTAACTATGAGTAAGTTAACAATATATCACGGTTCGCCTGAAATCATTGAAAAGCCACAATTTGGTAAGGGCAAAACCTACAACGATTACGGCAGAGGATTTTATTGTACAGAGCATATTGAACTCGCAAAAGAATGGGCGTGTACCGAAGATGTAGACGGCTTTGTAAATAAATATGAGATTAATTTGTCTAACCTTAAAGTTTTAAATCTTTCCTCAGATGAATATACCATTTTGCATTGGCTTGCAATCTTGATGAAGAACAGAAAGGTTCGTTTATCTACTCCGGTTATGAAACGTGGTCGTGAATGGCTTATTGAACATTTTATGCCAGATACAGAAGGCTATGATGCCATTATCGGCTATCGTGCTGATGACTCATATTTCTCCTTTGCAAGAGCATTTGTTAATAACGAAATTTCACTTAAACAGTTAGCTTATGCTATGCGACTTGGTAAGCTTGGAGAACAGATTGTTTTAAAAAGCAAAAAGGCATTTGATGAGATTAAATTTGTGTCGTATGAGGTTTGCGACAACACAATCTACTATGCAAAGCGTAAAGCAAGAGATGATGAAGCAAGAGAAGCATTTAATACTGAACTTGAAAAAGAAGATTTAAATGGATTGTTTATGAGAGATATTATTCGTGAGGAGGTAACGCCTGATGATGCACGCTTACGATGAGCAGTATTTAGATGATGCTATGCGAAATCTTGGAGAAGCTGCAGACTATGCGGTCAATGCTTGTAAGATAAGCTTGCAGAAATTCTTTGATTTATTTATCACAACCGGATTTGCCACACAGTTTGGAAACGGCGTACCTAAAATCATTTCAGGATTGTCAGGAACAGAACTAGTTCACGAAATCATTACAAAAGCAGGAATTGAACAAGAGCTTCCGGAAGTGCAGACAGAATACGATTGTTCTCCTGAATATTGGTGTGGTTGGGTTGTAGCTTATTATCAATGGCATACAGGCAGAACATATAAAGATATTTTTCAGAATGTATCTGCAAAAGAAATCGAAAAACTTTATTCTACACTTCATGAAGCGTCAGAAGAAAAGTTTGTTGATGTAGTTAATTCAATAATTGAAAGAAAAACTACCACAACAAAATTGCAGGAACTACGCAAAAACATCGGCTATTCTCAAAGAGAACTTGCAGAGAAATCAGGAGTGAATTTAAGAACTTTACAACAGTATGAACTCAAAGCAAAGGATATAAATAAAGCAGCAACAACCACTCTTCTTGCTCTCTCAAAAACACTCGGATGCAAGATTGAGGATTTGTTGGAGAATGTGTAAAATGCATAAGAGAAAAAAGGAAGTTTTCTTTACAAAGGAGGAGCACTATGAAACTTGTAGAAAGAATAGATACATTATTGAAAGAGCACAATAATACTAAATACAATCAACTATGGCCTGTATGTAAAAAAATAGTTGAAGATGTTATACATCATAATAAACTTATCACGGCGCAAATGAGCAATTACGATCTTCATGATGAAACTCATAGTGAACAAGTAGTTTGTATAGCAGAAAGTCTTTTAGGAAATAAGATTAATGAGATTACCTGTTATGAAGCAATTTTATTATACATTTCTGCGTATTTACATGATTCTGCAATGGCGCTTCCTTCATGGGAATATGACCTTTTAAAGGCTGTGGAAGGAACAGATGAACTTTATGATAATACTTTATCATTTAGAATTGCAAATGATTTCAAAAGAGAACATTCCTACTCAGAAAGTCTAAGCATCGTTAAAGAAAACAAAGAAAAATTATACCAATTTGACAAAGCAAAAGACTTTATATTTGCAAAAGAGAATGAAACCGAACTTATAGATTCATTAGCACGACTTATGCGCGATTACGAAGTATTTAGGAATGGTTATAATTCAGAATTGAGTGCCAATACGCAATCAGTAGTTGAGTATATGAATATTAGTAAGCTAATAAGAAGCGAATTTATAAGATCAACCCATCATTTGCGAGTCGTAGATAATATAAAATCGATTAAAAATAAAATTGAAACTGTTCTTGATGGATTTGCTGCCGATAATTTCGTTCAGGATTTAGCTGCAATTTGTAAATGTCATGGAGAGCCCATTTCTACCGTGTTTGACTTGCCAGTAGCACGCGAAGATTTGCTTGGAGAAAAATCTAACATTCAGTTCGTGGCAATGTTATTACGACTTGGAGATGTAATTCATTTCAGTTCTGACCGAGCTCCACTTTCGTTGTTTGCTGAAAAGAAAATTACTGATGAAGCTAGTTACCTGCATTGGAATGCTAAATTTCAAGATCTAAGTTTTAAATTTGATGAACTAAATGGTATTATAACTGTTAGATATACTGCTTATTGCTCCAATCCTGAAGTTTATTATTTTATACAGGATTATATGGATTGGGTAGACGATGAGTTAGATAACTATTTTGCATTGAAACAAAGGTGGGAACAATCTAAAATCGACAAATTGGGAAGTTATAGCTTATTTATATCAAACCGTGTAGATCGTTCTCAATTAAATTACAATAAAGAAATGTTTATTCCGCAACCGAATATGCATTTCGTATTGAATCAATCAAAAATATTGGAATTATTAATGGGTATACAGTTGTATAAAAATGAGTATTTATGTCTTCGTGAATTGTATCAAAATTCTCTAGACGCAACAAAGTGTATTATTGCAATTAATAAGCAGAATGGTGTACATGAAACTTTATCTGTAGAATTTGGTCTTGGAGAAGAAATAGTAGAAGGTGTGGAAAGAAAATATTTGTATTGTCTAGATCATGGAACCGGTATGAGCAAATATATTATACACAACTTCTTGCTACATATAGGAAATTCTTATTACAAATCAAAAGATTTCTACAGAAAAAACACACAGTGGGGGTATGAAGTTAATCCGACATCTCAATTTGGCATTGGAATTCTATCAGGGTATATGTTGGCCGATAAAATAGGTATTACTACAATTCATTATGAACACAATGAAATAAGTAGTTTTATGTTAGAGGGCGTTAACGAGCATTTTTACTACATTAATGCACCAGAACTAGATAAAGAACGAATAGGAAAACATGGAACAATAGTAAAACTTTATTTGAAAGACAAGTTTTCCAAGATTAATAGCCAATATATTGCAAAATTACCCATAATTCTTAGTAAGTCTAATTCTGTAACTATCGATGAATATATAGATAAAAATGTGTTGAGGCATAATCTAACCTATGTTTTAAGTTCACATATTTGCGTTGTACATGATCTAATTCCTGTAAATGTGCGATGCGATGATGGTAAACTATATCCTATACTTGAATGTAATAGCATAATGAATTTAATGAACTATCCAGCAATAACGAAAGAGGATTTAAAATATTTTTGGTCCGAAGTGCATTTTATGAGCGGTGAACCAAATCCGTACCTTGAAGTCATAGAAAAATTAGATTTAATTGAAAACCATACTATTAAGGTTCGTACGGAAAATATGGAATTATATTCTCATATATCTTTCCCTAAAAAAGGAATGGATAAAGATAATCCATACTATTATTATTTGTTTCATTTTGTAGGAGAAAAAGAAGGTGCTATTCTTGTTGATGGCGTATCTGTAGAAGCAACAAGTCATTTGGATAATAACATTAGAGATATTTTAGACTATGATCTCTCGCGTTCTGTGATTATTAACTTTATTGGAAAAAAAAGACCTGTTTTATCTGTTGATCGAAGAACCTGTGTGTCAATGCCGGAAATAGATAGTGAAATAGAACAACTAAAAATGAAGTTCGTAGATCAATTAACTGCTATTATTTGCTCACATGTTAAAAATGAAGAAATTGCTATAACGGACAATCTTTTTTCTTCAATTTTAAATATAGTTGTTACAAAATTTCCTTCGTTAGCAGATAAGATATTCGTTCGATTATGTGAAACATCTTTAAGCGACGCACCTATTCCAAATGATTTTAACTTCGACTCAAAAACGACTATAAAAGAGTTAATGAAAAGTGTAGACTTTACTTTAAAAAATATAGATTTTAGAAAGTACAAAGAAATATATAGGAGAATATTAATAGGAAAACTTATAGATGTTAAAATGATAGAACTTAATGATATCTCTATAACTGTTAAAGGTGCAAATTATCATGAATTACCGATTGAAAGATTTAGAATGCATGATGGCGAAGCATCAATGTCTTCTGTTATTATTAAGGCTGATAAATGGGAAGGACGTTTTAAGGAGTACGATTTAGTAAGTACATTATGGCCAATAATCAATCCTAAGCTATTTGACGCAGTTCATGATGAATTTTATAATAAAGATGTTTCTGAACATTGTAAATTCCTAGCAGAATCAAGTAATGGGATACAAGGAATTGCACAATTAAATCCCACACTAATTAATCCTAAATATGGCATAGGATTAAAACAAAAAACGCCATTCAAAACAAAAGATGCATTATTATCAAATCCAGACTCAATAGCAAACAATTTCTGGCTATTTGAATTAACAAATCACGGAAGAGATGTATATGAGAAAAAGGAAGGCGCATCTTTGTTCGCATTCATAGCCCCAAGAGAACTTAGTGAAAAAGAAACTGAAATGCTAAAAGTATTTGAGCAAAATGATCCTGATTATGTTAAGGGAGTCAAAGAAGGGTGGAGCATTCTGTTTTTTAGTAGCGGTGAATACGTGATGTTACCAGGTGTTGTATCGAAAGAAAATATAGTAAGCAAAATTCCTGAAAACATAAAGATAAATAAACCAGATCTTACTTACTATAATACTGATGGCACAAAATTATACTAAAACAAAATGCATCTAGAGTGTTGATTTTGAAATAAAACTATATACAACAAGTGGCGGCTGACGAAAGTCAGTCGCTTTTGCATTTTAACGATCGGTTATGCCGGTCGTTTTTTATGCTCAAAAGGCAGTTTGTACATTGTTATTTAAGTGAAAAGTAAAACATAAAATTATGAGAGGTGGTATTAATGAATGAGTTTGTGGTTGAACTCTTCATAGCAAGCGATGATGAGCAGGATGTAATGCTCTCAAGTTTAAATGAAGATGATATGGAACAATGGAAAAAAGATATGGAGGCACGAGCGTTGAGCGAATACCATAACCAAAAAATTAAAATTAAAAGCAAAAAAATTTGATTTCAAAAAGCGGCATTGATACAATAATCGTATAGAATAAATAGTTGCCGTTTTTTCAGGGAAGGAGGTTAAACAAAATGAAAGTAGCGGCAGCTTACATACGAGTTTCTACTGATGATCAGGCTGAATACAGTCCTGCCAGTCAGTTAGAGAAAATAAGACTCTATGCGGAAAGAAATCAAATTTTATTGCCAAAAGAATTTATATTTGTAGATGAAGGCATCAGCGGAAGAAAAACTAAAAACAGACCAGCATTTAACGAAATGATTGGTCTTGCGAAGCGTAAACCAAAACCTTTTGATGTTATATTGGTTTGGAAATTCAGCCGATTTGCTCGAAATCGAGAAGACAGTATCGTTTATAAATCTATGCTCCGAAAAGAGCATAATATTGATGTTGTATCGGTCAGCGAAGATATCGGTGATGATAAGTTATCCATACTCATTGAAGCTATTATCGAAGCAATGGATGAGTTTTACAGCATCAACCTTGCAGAAGAAGTAAAACGCGGTATGACAGAGAAAGCCAAAAGAGGCGGCGTTCTTTCGATCCCCGGCTTTGGTTACAAAGTGGAAAACGGTAAGTATATTGTTGTTCCTGAAGAAGCAGAGATTATACGAAAGGTTTTCAACGATTATGTAAACGGCAAAGGCCTTTTAACAATTGCAAAAGAACTGAATGCCATGGGAGTAAGAACCCATCGTGGAAACAAAATAGAAAACAGAACCATAGAATATTGGCTTAATAATCCGGTGTACATAGGTAAAATCCGTTGGAATCCCGACGGTAAGCTGTCACGAAATTATACAGCAGATACTGCAATTATAACGGATGGCCCACACGAGCCTATTATAGATATGGAAACCTGGGAGAAAGCTCAGAAAAAAATGCAAGAGCAAAAAGCAAGGTTCCGAAAGTTCTTTAATTCTGACAGAAAAGGTTTGTCCCATTGGTTGACGGGAATCCTCAGATGTGAAAAGTGCGGAAAAGTATTGTCTTATCAGGGAGGATACTTCGGTTGTTCAGAGCGAAGCAGAGGAAAATGTGATGGTGTTGGATATATAAAAGCCGAAAAAATTGCTAAAATCATTCTTAACATCTTATCAGAAATGGAACTTCCCAATGTAGAGCTTGATTTTGCTGAATCTGAAATTTTGGAGCAATCGACTTATACTGATGACAGCAAAATTATCTCTACTCAGATTCAAAGACTTGAGATTCGTCTGGAGAGAGTAAAACTTGCTTATGAAGATGGAGTAGATACCCTTGAAGAGTACAAAGAAAAGAAAAAAGCCCTTACGGACGAGATTGAAAAGTTAAAAGAAATGCTTGAAACAACTCAGGAGGAAGAACCCGAAAAGGAAACTAAAGTTGACAAGAAAGAGCTTCGCAGATTGACTGAAGTTTTGAAAGATGCTGATGTAAGTAATGTAGAAAAGAACAACATGGCAAGGACAATTTTTAAAGAAATTATAAAAGGAGGAAAAGACGGAAAGTCCCTAAAATGCGTATTTTGGAGGCGTTAGTAAGGCTACTCTAACATTTTGGTACGCTCCACCGTACTGACTTATGATAAATTTTGCAAGCTTAGGATTAGGATTTTTAATATTTACCGGATATTGTAATTTCTTTTCATAACCCCACATTATCTGTTTTCCTCCTCACATCTGCAATTTTCCCAAGGCCATGGGCCATTAATCCATTTCCATTCCATATCTTTTTCATCAATACCCTTTAGAGTTAAAGGTCCGTAAAGTTTCTCAAAATTACATACCATAGCTTTATATTTATTTAAAGTTTCGTTGTAATCTTTTATTGCACATTGTTCTGTAGGATGTGTGTCCAAAAACAAAGCAAGATCGTATAATCTGAAAGATAACTGCATAATTTCTTTTAATAGCATATCTTTGTTTCTAATCATTTTGTTTCACCCCACTCATAATCACACATTGGTTGGTTAAGACAAGGAAATATTGTACCAACCATTAATCCACGTTCCAAATCGTATGTTTCGTCAGGCCATTCCTGACGTGGTATATATGCATGCGCAAGCATAGGATTGCATTCTGACCAAAACATAAATAATTTACCTCCTTTTTTATTTCAATACATATATATTCGGTTTACATAACATTTGATAATGTTTTTTTGTTAAATGTTAACTTATTGTTAAATGTAATTGAATTATGGTTTTTCACCTTGACATAAAACATAGAATATATTAAAATTATTAACGTTGAAATTTTAAAAAAGTTTACATAAAAAATTTTAAGGAGGAATAAAATTTTGAAAAAAATTATTGGATTAATATTATGTTTTATTATGATTTCTTTTAATGTTTTTGCAGATAGTACCATTATGTCAGTAGATACAGTTACTATGGTTGGTGATAAAATTATTTATACTTTAAGCTTAGAAGAAGCTATAAATATTGCTTTGGACAACAATCCACAGCTTAATGCTTCTATTGTTCGCAAACAAAATAACAAAACCCAGCTTGCGGCTGCCAGAGATACAAAAGCGGGTTATAGGGATATAAACGAAATTTTTGTTTCTACAGGATATGAAGTTAATTACATAAAGAACGGATACTATATACATTTATATCAGGATGCCGTTAGATTATCTGATTATGAATATAGACAAATACAGTCACAGAAAGCATACAATATTACCTAAAAATATTTTAATCTTAAAAATTGTGAAAGGTTATTGGAAATAGCAAAAAATTCTTATGATATAGTAAAGCAAAACTATAATACAGCTAGTTTGAGTTATGAACTTGGAATGATAGCAAAAACAGACTTTGATAGTGTAAAAGTGAGCTTGTTACAAGCAGAATTTGCATTAACTGCATATGCTTCTAACTATGAAATAGCAATGGAAGACCTTAAAATTGCTCTTAGAAAAAATAATGAAAATTGTGATTTTGTACTTACAAGTAATCTTGACATAGAAGATTTTGAGACAAATCTCGAAAAAGATTTGGTAGTAGCAGAAAATTCAAGATATGATATTCTGTCTCTAAAATCCAATTATGAACGTTCAAAAGAATATTATGAATTAACAAATCTTCCGGAGAACACTGCAAGATTTACGTCTGCATATACTAATTATATAACTGCAGAATATAACTATACAAACAATAAAGCATTAATTTTGCTTGGAATAAAATCTGGTTATAACAATATAAACAATACACGCAATAATGTTACACTTGCCGAACAAAACTTCAGGTTAAGAGAAAGTGCATATAAAATTGCACAGATAAAATATGAGCAAGGAATGATTACTAATACTGAATTACTTTCAGCATTAAATGATGTTTACACTGCTGAAGTTGACTTTGAAAATGCAAAGTTGAATTATAACCTTGCAGTTGATAAATACAAATATGATATTCAGATAGGACTTTAATTAAGGAGAATTACAATGAAAAAAACCATTTCTTTTTTTATAGCAATTTATATGTTTACATTTGTATTGTCAGGGTGTGGTAATAATGACGATAATGAAATTAATTCTGCGTCAGTTAATGTAACGGTACATAAAGTAACTAAGAGCGATATTAACAGTGAAGTCAGCTATACAGGTGAGATAAAAGCTCTGGAAGAAAGTGATGTTGCATCCAAAGTATCAGCAACTATTATGACTTTAAATTACGATATTGGAGATTATGTTGAAGCCGGAGATTTATTAGCTGTTTTAGATGATACAGATTACAGATTGACATATAATCAGGCACTTGCAGCATATAATAGTGCTCTAAGTGGTTTGAATCAGACTACAAATCAGCTGGAATCTGCAATATCTGCTGCACAAATTGAATATAACAGTGCTTTAGATAATTATAACAGACAAAAGACGTTGTATGATGCAGGGGCAATCAGTAAAGTAGCTTTTGAAAGTGCCGAAACGCGTTTTAAAAATGCAGAATTAAATCTAAATTCGGCTAAGTCAAATTATAATACAAGTGTTGGCAACAGTCAGGCATCTGCACAAGCTGCGGTTGATTCCGCAAAGGCTGCACTTGATATAGCTAGAAACAGTTTGAATAATACAAAGATTGTTGCACCTATTTCCGGTTACATTGCAAGCAGAAACGGCAATGTCGGACAAATTGCAGCAGCAGGTTCTCCGCTGTTCTCAATAAAAAATAGTGAAATGGTAAATATTGAAATTTCTGTCACAGAATCAATTATTCCTTACATAACAACGGATACAAAGGCAATTATTGATGTTGATACAGCTAATGCCAAGAACATTGTAGGTACGGTAACTGCTGTTAATACTGTCAAAAGTCAGCAATCAGGAATGTATACCGTAAGAATAAAAATAAATAATGAAGATGAAAAATTAAAAATTGGTATGATGGCAAATGTTGTTTTACAAACTCAATCATCAAATGATACATTAACTATCCCTAATGATGCCATAATGCAGGAAGAAGATAACTATTATGTATACATTGTAAAGGAAAACCTTGCCGAAAAGCGATTTATAAAAACCGGTATATCCAATAACGATTTTACAGAAGTGACAAATGGTATTGATGAAAATGAAATTGTTGTTGTTTCAGGTAAGGAATATATTTCAGAGAAAAATAATGCTGTAAATATAGTTAAAGAATAATTGTGAGGTCAATGCACTATGAAAATATATGAATTATCTGTAAAAAGACCAATAGCAGTTATAATGGCTGTGTTGATTTTTGTAGTATTAGGATTTTACTCTATGACAATGCTTTCTATGGAAATGATGCCGGAAATGGAACTTTCTATGGCTTTGGTATATACATCATATCCTAATGTTGGCTCTGAAGAAGTGGAAAATCTCGTTACAAAACCTATTGAAAGTGCAGTAAGTTCTGTCTCGGGTGTGAATTCCGTTACATCTACATCTTCAGAAGGTACTTCAATGGTAATGATTGAATTTTCCAACAGTACCGATATGGACCAGGCTGTTATAGATATAGAAAAAAACATCGATTTATATGAAGCATATCTGCCGGAATCTGCGGAAACTCCAATGGTATTAAAACTTGATACATCAATGATGCCGGTTGCTATGATGAGTGTAAGTTATGAGGGATATGACCTTATACAAACAAAACAATTTGTGGATGATAATATTGTAAACAAATTAGAAGCTGTAGATGGTGTTGCATCTGTAAATGTATCTGGTGCACAGGATAAACAGATAGAGGTAGTAGTAGATCCTCAAAGGATTTTTGGATATAATATGAGCCTTTCCGATGTTGTATCAGCTATTGCTTATCAAAATCAAAATTCTCCTGCAGGAACTACAGAGGCAATGGGAAAATCAATGTCTGTTAAAACATTGGGTAAATTTAATGATATTAAAGATATTGAGACTGTACCTCTAATAACAAATCTTGGTCAGGTTGTATTTCTTCGTGATATCGCAACAGTCAGTGAATCATATTCTGAAGCAGCAACATATGCTAGACTAAATGACAACAATGCTATATCCATTTCTATTTCTGCAGAATCCGATGCAAATACCGTAGATGTAGTTAATGGTATTTTGGAGGTACTTAATAGCGGTACTAAAAATTATCCCAATTTCACCTATAATATGACGATGGAGCAGGCAAGTTATATTGAGGATTCCATAAGTTCAGTTGCTGAAAATGCAATAGTTGGTTGTCTACTTGCTATATTTATATTACTTCTGTTTTTGGGTAGTATAAAAACGTCACTTATAATAGGTATATCAATGCCAATATCCGTTATTACAACCTTTATAGGTATTTTTTTCTCAGGTATGACCTTGAATGTTGTATCATTGGGTGGTCTGGCATTAGGTGTAGGTATGCTTGTTGATAATTCTGTCGTTGTATTGGAAAATATTTTTAGACGACGCGATGAACTTGGAGAAGATGCAGAAACTGCTGCAATTTCAGGCTCTAAAGAAATTGTTGCACCCGTGGTTGCATCTGTATTAACAACTTGTATTGTTTATTTGCCGATTTTATTTATTGACAATATGATGGCAATTATGTTTAAGCAGTTGGCTTTTTCAATAATTTTCTCACAGGTTGCATCATTAATTACTACATTCTTGTTACTTCCTATGATGACATCAAGAATTAAGAATACAAAAGAAAAAAATACAAAGCTTCAATTTATTCTAAAGCCTTTTGAAAAATTTATGGCGTATATGTATGTTAAATATGAGTCACTTTTACGTTGGTGCCTAAGCCATAGAAGAAGGGTGTTTAAAATAATCACTATTGCTCTTGTTTTATCACTTATTATTCTGTCACAACTTGGTATGACATTAATGCCATCTTCGGATGAAGGTGTTATATCTGTTTCAATAGAGCTTCCGGAAGGCTCTTCTTTGGATGATTCAGATAAAATGTGTAACAAAATAGAGGAAATAATAAAAGAAAATGAAAATGTTAAGGATATATTTACAACAGTAGGCTCGGGCGGTATGACAAGTATGCTTGGTGGCTCTGCCGGAAATATGTCTACTATTACAGTTACATTAGATGAAAACCGCAGAACTTCAACAGAGGATGTAGTTCAGGTAATACGTGAAGGAATTATAGATATGTCCGGTGCAATAATTTCTGTCGAAGCATCAAGCACTAATATGTCTATGGCATCTGATGAAATTGAATTTCAATTTTCTGGTAATAATGACGAAAAGCTTGAAGAGTTTTTAGTAACAGCGGAAGAGACTTTAGCATCAATTAAAGGCGTGGAAGAAACATCTACTTCACTATCATCTAAAAAACAGGAGGTTAAAATTGATATTGATCCCGGCAAAGCTGCAAGATACGGTATGAATACTATTGCAATTTCAAATATTGTAAGGGGTGCACTTGACGGAACTACCGCTTCACAATTTACTGAAAACGGATCAGAATATGATATTGTTGTTATGTTTCCTGATGATTATGTAAATGATTATAATCAGTTAAAATACTTACAGATTAAAACAACAACCGGGCAATGGATAGCTCTTTCTGATATTGCTGATGTGAAAATAGAAAATACAAGTGCATCACTAACAAGAGTTGATCAAAAAAGAGTTATTACGTTAAGCGGTAAACTATACGGTACAGATATGGGCACTGTAAATACTGAATTTACAAAAAAAATTGAAAAAGTCGGTATGCCGGAAGGAGTATCTCTTGTTACATCAGGAACTTATGAAGTAATGATTGACGCAATGGGTTCGTTGTTTATTGCAATACTTCTTGGTATTTTACTTATGTATATGATTATGGCTGCGCAGTTTGAAAGTATTAAGGAGCCGTTGATTATCTTATTTACAATACCTCTTGCGATTATTGGTGTTGTATTATCACTTGCTGTTTCATGGAGTCCTCTGTCAGTTGTTGGATGTATAGGTATTTTGATGCTTACCGGTATTATAGTTAACAATGCCATAGTACTTATTGACTTTATAAAAATTGCAAAAAATGAACATCCGGGTTGGTCCAGAACTGATATTCTGGTATATGCCGGGAAAACTCGTATGAGACCAATACTGATGACAAGTTTAACATCTATATTAGGTTTCTTTCCAATGGCTGTTTCTACTGCAAGCGGATCGGAAATGATGAGACCTCTGGCAACTGTTTTAGTAGGAGGATTGTTGGTTGGTACTTTGCTAACTTTGTTTGTTATACCGGTAGTATATACTATATTTGATGACAGAGATATAAAGAAAAAAACAAAAAGACTTAAAAAAGTGAATATTGCTTAAAATTAAACCTCCTATCTAATAATAGGAGGTTTAATTCACATATAATTTCTATCTATTGTAATTACAGTATTAAATCTTTCATCATACTTTTTAATTTCCTCTGATATTATTTTAATAAGAAATTCATCATTTTCTTTATATGATACAGAAACCAACACGTCAAATATGAGGTTTGTATGTGTTTCGCCTTTTACCATCCTGAAATCGTGAATTGATAAAGTTTGATCTATGGAAGTTATTATATTCAGAACAATATTTTTCATTTCGTTAGTTTCGTCATCATCCATAACCAAAGGGTCAAGGTGTATAACCATATTAATTCCCAAATCTTTTGCAAAATCTCGTTCAATGTTGTCAATCATATCATGGCTCACAAGTATGTCCTCGTGACTTGAAACTTCTACATGTACTGTTGCAAAATAATTATTTGGTCCATAACTGTGTACAACAAGATCATGAATACCCTTAACATCCTCATAGGATTTTAACTTCATAATTATGCTATTAATAAGCTCCGGTTCCGGTGTTGTTCCTATAAGGTCATCAATTGTATCCTTTAAAATTCCAACCCCAGAATAAATAATTAACAGAGAAACTGCACATCCTGCAATACCGTCCAAATTCAAAGGTGTAAAGGATGCAATTAATGTTGTAACTAATATTACAGAGGTTGATATTACATCGTTAAGTGAATCAATAGAATTTGCAATTAATACATTTGAATTGATTTTTTTTCCAATTTTTCGATAAAATATGCTCATCCACAGCTTAATTAATATTGCAATAATTAATACAACAATAGTTACAATGCCTGATTTAATTGGTACAGGATTAAATATTTTTAATACGGATTCTTTTAATAAAGTTAATCCAAGCATCAATATTATAAATGATACCAAAAGACAGGCAAGATATTCATAGCGTGCGTGACCATATGGGTGGTCTTTGTCAGCTGGTTTTCCAGAAATAACAAATCCTACATAGGCTATCACTGAGTTTGCAGCATCAGATAAATTGTTAATAGCATCAGCTGCTATGGCAATTGAATTGAATAATAAGCCTACAACCATTTTAGAAATACATAATAAAATATTACATACAATACCGACTATGGAAGCTAAATTTCCATATTTAATTCTTGTAGTTGCATTATTTGGATTTTTATTCTTAATAAATAATTTTATTAATAAATCAGTCATAAATACTCCTTTAATTATCACTTTCCAGACAAACTGTAAACGGTCCGTCATTTATTAATTCGACCTGCATATCTGCACCAAATTCACCATGTTGGACATCTCCAAATATTTCTTTGCAATAAGAGAGGAAGAAGTTATATAAATTTTCAGCTATTTCGGGCGAGGCTGCATAAGCAAAGCTTGGACGTGTTCCTTTTTTGCAATCAGCATACAATGTGAATTGTGATACTACAAGTATATTACCATTTACTTGTTCCAATGATAAATTGGTTTTTCCGTTTTCATCTTCAAATAATCTGAGTTTTTTTACTTTATCAACCATATGAATTGCAGTTTCCTCGGTATCGTTTTTACCAATACCAAGTAAAAGTAAGTAGCCTTTATCAATTTCTCCGTTGATTTTATTATTAATTATTACTTTTGCATTTTTTACTCGTTGAAGTACTATTTTCATTTTTTCACTCCTGTATTATTATATCGCTGAACAAATTATAGTTTTCAATATCTTTTTTAGGTGATTTACCCGTTTCTGTTATGTAAGCCTTATAAAAGCTTGAATATCCGGAGAAGCCAGCCTTACTGCAAGCATCGGTAAGGGAATCACCGTTTGCATACAAATCCTGTACAAGCTTAATTCTTTTGTTTGTAATATATTTATTAACCGTAAGTCCCGTATGTTCCTTGAAAATTCTGCATATATGAAATTTACTCATAAACATATGGTTAGCTATATCGTCAAGTTTAATATCATTTGCAAGATTGTCATTGATATAACTGATTATTTCATTTATATTACCATTGCTTTTAAATTTAATATTTTTACTTTTTATTGTATTTATTATATGAAGAAGTTCTACAATAGAGCACTTTACTATGGTATCACTGAATCTTTCTGTTTCATATATATATTTCTCTATCCTTGAGATACAGTCCATAAGTCGTATTTTGTCGGCTGAATCCGGTGATATCATATTGTCAGTATCATTTTGCCTGTTTTCAAGAATATGTTTATATTCAACACAATTATTTTCATCGAAAAAATCATCATTTACCTCTATAACTATACGTTCATATTTGCCTTTTACAAGATGTCTTACTTGATGTGGTTCGTCATTTTTTGTAATAAATATATCGTACGGCTTCATAGGAAAAGTTTTACTTTCAATTACATATTCCGCATTTCCCGCAACGTATATGTATATTTCATACGCCTTGTGTGTATGTAGCTTGAAATCTTTAAAATCAGGAACAAATATTTTATGCCCGTATGTGAAATTTTCCCCTTTTATTTCTATAATCGGATTCATTATATCACCTCAAAGGATATTATACAACAAAATAGCAAGATTTTCAATGTTTATGTCAATATTTGTATAGTTTTCTTAAAAATTTTATAATATAATAACCTCAAAAGTAATGAAAAGGAGATGAATTCTATGGAAATGACTTTCAGATGGTATGGTCATGATGACCCGGTTACTCTTGATAAAATAAGACAAATTCCGGGCGTAACAGGTATTGTATCTGCTATTTATGATATTCCTGTTGGTGAAGTGTGGCCTCTTGAAAGAATTATGAAACTAAAGGAAGATATCGAGGCAAAGGGATTGAAATTAAGTGTTATCGAAAGTGTTCCTGTTCACGAAGATATTAAAACTGGTGACGGCAACAGAGATACATACATAGAAAACTATTGCCAGACATTGAGAAATCTAGCAAAAGCAGGTGTTGATTGTGTATGCTACAACTTTATGCCTGTATTTGACTGGACTCGTTCTGACCTTAATTTTGAATTGCCTGATGGTTCTCACGCGTTGATTTACCGTGAAGAAACAGTTCATGATATGAATCCGCTTACAGGTGATTTGGCATTACCGGGTTGGGATGCGAGCTATACAAAAGATGGTATGAAAGCTTTGCTTACAAAATATCAGTCTATATCAGAAGAAGACCTTTGGAACAACCTAAAATATTTTCTTGACCGTGTAATTAAGGTGGCAGAGGAAGTTAAAATCAAAATGGCTATCCATCCCGATGATCCACCGTGGGGAATCTTTGGTTTACCAAGAATTATTACAAACAAAGCAAATCTCGAAAGATTCTTGAAACTTTATGACAGCAAATACAATGGCTTAACACTTTGTAGTGGTTCTTTGGGTGTTGACCCTGAAAACGATATTATTGATATGGTAAAATCATTTGCAGACAGAATTCATTTTGCACATATAAGAAATATAAAAATAACAGGAGAAAAATGTTTTGAGGAAGCTGCTCATAAGACAGAATGCGGTTCACTTGACATTTACGGTATAATCAAAGCATATCATGACAGTGGTTTTGATGGTTATATCAGACCTGACCACGGCAGAATGATATGGGGAGAAACAGGAAGACCTGGTTATGGCTTGTTTGACAGAGCGTTAGGTGCTGTTTACATCAATGGTATCTGGGAAGCTCTTGATAAAGCTGAATAATATTTCTTTAATGCAAATATTTGGAAAGGAAAATTAATATGAAACTACCTTTTAAAATTGATTTAAACAATAAAGTTGCCGTTGTAACAGGTGGCGGTGGTATTTTGTGTTCCAACTTTGCAAAAGTTATTGCAGAATGTGGGGCAAAGGTTGCAATACTTGACCTAAATGGCGATGCTGCTAATAAGATTGCAGAGGAAATTAATGCAGCCGGTGGTACTGCAATTGGCGTTTCAACAAATGTCCTTCAAAAAGAAAGCTTAGTTGAAGCTAAAAAGGTTATAAATGACAAACTTGGTAAGATTGATATTTTAATTAACGGTGCAGGCGGTAATAACCCTAAGGGAACAACATCTAAAGATTATTACGAATTAGGAGATGAGGCAAGAGAAGATGTCAAATCATTCTTTGAACTTGACCCTGCAGGTATCGAATTTGTATTCAATCTTAATTTCCTTGGTACTTTGTTGCCAACACAGGTTTTTGCACCTGATTTAATTGAAGCTAAAGATGCAACTATTCTTAATATTTCATCAATGAATGCCTTTTGTCCACTTACTAGAATACCAGCATACAGCGGTGCAAAAGCGGCTATTTCAAACTTTACACAGTGGTTGGCTGTACATTTTTCAAAAGTCGGTATCAGGGTTAATGCAATTGCTCCTGGATTTTTCCTTACAGCGCAGAATAAGGCCTTGTTGATTGATGAAAATGGTAATTATACAGAACGTTCTCAAAAAATTATCAATAACACTCCGATGGGGCGTTTTGGCGAAGCAGATGAACTTACAGGCACATTGCTTTGGTTACTTTCTGAAGGTGCATCATTTGTAAATGGTGTTATAGTTCCTGTTGATGGTGGCTTTGCAGCATATAGTGGTGTATAATTAAACTTAACAGATAAATGGTTATATAAATCATTTATCTGTTTTTTTATTGACTTTAGCATATAAAAAGTATAAAATAATACTATATTTTTGTTTTATTTGCGGAGGATTATATATGAAAACAAATGACAAGCAAATGAAAATGGGTTATCTTTTAAAAAGATTTATACCGTATTTCAAAAATTATAAAGGAATATTAATTTTAGATTTAATTTGTGCATCATTAACCACAGTATGCGAACTTGTTTTCCCTATGCTTGTAAAATATATAACTGAGATGGGAATAAATAATATTGCCGGACTTACAGTAGAAATCATATTGAAAATTGGTGCATTCTATTTACTTTTACGAATCATTGATTCTGTTGCAAATTTTTATATGGCAAATACGGGACATATTATGGGTGCTAAAATAGAAACGGATATGCGACGAGATTTATTTAATCATCTTGAAACATTGTCTCATTCATATTATTCAGGGCATAAAGTCGGTCAGATTATGGCTCGTATAACAAGCGATTTGTTCGATATAACTGAATTTGCACATCATTGTCCTGAAGAAATTTTTATAGCATCATTAAAAATAATAGTATCGTTTATTATTCTGTGTAATGTGAATATACCACTTACATTAATTATATTTGCTTCATTACCACTTATTTTCATAATTGTAAAATTCTTTAATAAACGTATGAGGAGTGCTTTTAAAAAGCAACGATATCAAGTTGGTGAAATCAATGCTCAGGTAGAAGATTCATTACTTGGCATAAGAGTTGTAAAATCTTTTGCAAATGAAGATATAGAATCAAGAAAATTTGAAGAGGGTAATAAAAAATTCCTTGACACAAAAAAAATAAGTTATTTTTATATGGCCGGTTTTCAGACATCAAACAGGGCATTTGAAGGGTTACTTTATATTGTAGTAGTTGTTGCAGGTTCAATATTTATGATTAATGGCAAAATATCTCCTGCTGACTTGACTGCTTATTTACTCTATATAAGTACACTTTTGGCAACATTACGTACCATAATTCAGTTTACAGAACAATTTCAGCGTGGAATGACGGGGATTGAAAGATTTTTAGAAATTATGGACTCCCCCGCAGATATAACCGAAAAAGAAAATGCGGTTGAACTTAAGGATGCTCAGGGAAATATCAAATTTGAAAATGTAAGTTTTCATTACAGTGATGATAATACTGAGGTTCTTTCTGAAATTAACCTTGATATTAAAAAAGGTGACAGTGTTGCTCTGGTTGGCCCATCCGGCGGAGGTAAAACTACCTTGTGTAATCTTATCCCTCGTTTTTATGATGTCACACAAGGTAAAATATTAATTGATGGTATTAACATCAAGGATTTAACCTTAAAATCATTGCGTAATTCTATTGGAGTAGTACAACAGGATGTTTATTTGTTTTCAGGTACAGTATATGAAAATATTTCATATGGCTTACCTGGTGCAAGTTATGAGGATGTAATAGAGGCAGCAAAGCTTGCGGGAGCACATGAATTTATATCACATCTCGAAAATGGCTATGACACATATGTAGGAGAACGAGGTGTAAAACTCTCCGGGGGGCAAAAACAGCGAATAAGTATTGCACGTGTATTTCTTAAAAATCCACCTATTTTAATACTTGATGAAGCAACATCTGCACTTGACAATGAAAGTGAAAAAATTGTTCAGGATTCACTTGAAAAACTTGCCAAAGGAAGAACTGTATTTACAATTGCTCATAGATTGACCACTATACGCAATGCTAATTTAATACTTGTTCTTACTGAGAAGGGAATAGAAGAAAAAGGTACACATAAAGAACTAATAGATAAAGGCGGACTTTATTCTGATTTATATAGTATGTATACTTCTTTGTAACACAAAAACGGAAATCGATTGATTTCCGTTTTTTTAATTTGAAAAATCTTCAATTAACTGATATACTCCCAACATATCAGTAAGCTTAATTCCAACATTAAACTGTTTTTTATCATATTCTCTTAAATTATCATAATTTATATTTAGTTTATCCAAAATATTATTTCTATTATCATAAAGATATATACTC
>JAZOOD010000025.1:0-29561 GCA_045654805.1 Clostridia bacterium
GATAATTGACTTGTCAAGTTCAGGAAAAGTACGACGGAATATAATCTGCTTTGAACCGGGAAATTTTAAAGCATATAAAAAGGCATCCACTATCTGTCCGTATGACTTGCCTCCGCCTGCTGCACCGCCGAATAATACCTCGTTTACATCTGCATTAATAAAACGGTCTTGTTTTGTTGTTATCTCTAAGTTAATATCCATAGCTACACCACATTAATATTAACATTAAGCTCATTTTCACTCTTAACATCAATCTTCTGTTCATTAAAGCCATGCATATTGTTAAGCTCTTTTATAGCATCGGTAGCAACCTTTGCCATTTTATTATCCACAAAGCTTATTGAATTGCCGTTATCTGTTTCCATTTCACGTTTTAAATGCTTTATAGCCTCATCTTTAATCATTATCAGGTCATTTATGGCTTGTTCCCGTGTCCACAATGCCTGTTCAGCACTTTGGTTAATCAATTCTTCATACCTTGCCCTAACCTTGTCCTCTGCAAAGAGTTTTGATGCCTTGCTATCAATATTTTCATCTTTCATTGTTTTTACATTATAAGCCTCTTTATATGCCTCTCTTTGGCTTTTTCCTTTTACAAGTTCCTGTACAAACTTTTCCTGCTTTGTTGTCAGCATTGTGTTCACCTCTTTTCTTTTTCACAATTCTATAATCAAAGCCGAACGATTTACATATATCGCACAGCTCTTTAACATTGCTTATCTTCTTCAAATCGTTATCTATTCCGAAAACCTCTGCACATCTGTAGCATAAGGTTAATATTAACTGTTTCAAATTCACCACCACTATTTTTGTGTATAAAATAAGCACCTACCGTTTAAAGTAAGTGCTTATTTGGTCTGCTCAACCCCGTACGCTTAAAGGGAAGGTTGAACAATATGATAGTCATAGAAAAATATATTGTTTGGAGGAATACATTTTTCACGATACCATATTAACACATAAAAAGTGTAAAAAAGTGTAGAGTTTTATTTTTTTAAGTGTTTTTCATACAATGTATCTTGAGCAGTTCTTAAAACATATTTAATACCGTCCTCAGAATAATTAAACTTACTTGCCAACTGTTGGTTGTTTAACCCCTCAATATACTTTGCTCTTAAAATCTGCTTACAGTGAAATTTCAAAGGCGATATGTACTCTTCAAACTCTTTCATACACTTTTCTTTCGCCCTTGTACACTCCTCTATGGACTTGCAGTATCTCTCACGTAGAATAACTGCAGTCTCTGTTGTACTGCCTGTCCCTCCCGGAGTTGATACCGCATCATAAGATGTAGCCCTTAACGGATTTTCCAAGTCTTTTAAAAGAATATCATACATTTTTATGTTGGTATTAAGTTCATCAAGTCTGTTTGCAAACTCCCATAGTCTGTCGTTTATAATCTTTCTTTCCGGTTTCATACCACACCTCCCACCATCTGTAATTCCTTAAACAAATCCTTTATCTTATCAGCTGAAATATTAAGCACACCGCATTGTTTGTTTTTAATGACCAATTCACCATCCATATATTTGATGTACTCCATATCGTCAAATATTTCACTCTTGACAGTACCGTTATAAAGGACATTATCTCTGTAAAACCTTTCTGCATCTTTCTTTTTCATCCCGGTAAAGTCCATTATGTATCTTATGCAGTAGCCTTTGTCATACTTACTTATTCTGCCGTGGTCATTAATGCAATGTTGCAGATGCTCTTTAAGACGGGATGTTATTTCTTGTTCTGACATTTAATCTTCCTCACTTTCAAACCACTTTATCCAATCATCTATTGACATTTGTTTATTTTCCTGTTCGTGCTTGTCTTTGAGTTCGGATTTAACTTTTTGTATTATCCTTGCAAGAAAATTTATGGACATTCTTAATGTATCGTCTGGGTCATCGGAATATTGGCGGCATAAAGCACGCCAACAATTATCAAAAGACTCCACTACTCTATCTTCGATTTCAATTATCTTATTATCCATTATGTATCACTCCAATCTAATGCCTGTCCGCATTTATAACATTCAGTATCCCCGTATAAAATAGACATCTTATCACCGCATTTCGGACACTTGTACATTCTATGTCCATAACATATTGGTTTTAATGGATACCATTTCTTTTCATAGCCCGTCTTTACTATTAACCAAAATATCATCAAACATAATACGTACAACGTAGCAAGCTCTTTGATAAATACTGAGGGTATAACCAATAACCATAATACCCTGCAAAAGCCTATTGTATGGTTATGCCATAAAAGAAATAGCTTTTTCATTATGTATCACTCCTTTTGATTGCGATTTTATTGTGGTTGTTGTAGTTGCTGTGTAGCCAATTTAAAAGCAAGCAAATACAGTTCAATAATTCCTGTTCTATCTCTGCCGATATATCTCGCCTCTTCCCAAAAATCACATATACATTTATCCATTATTTCATAACCTTTTTCGCTGATACCTCTATCTATATCAAAATTTTCAAGCACTTCATCAATCACCTGTTCTATACTGTCGTTAAATGTGTTCTCCATTAACTCATCTGCTATCAGATATTCTTCTATCAGTTCCTTTAAATCGGTAACCGCCTTATCTCTGTCATAGAAATACACCTTTCTTGACATACAATCTATTTTTTCTTCAAAATATCCTGCATTGTTGACAAAATCAGAAAATTTATCATAGGTCATATTATTGTAGTTTGAAGCAATTAAATCTCCCAAATCACCTGTTATATGTAACCTGCAAAAATCTTCCTCAAACACAAATCTAATCCTGTACTCTGTGCTATCAGGTTTTTTAAAATCTAATATTTTTATACTGCCATAATCGGTAAATATTGCGATATGGTCTTTAAATCTTGCTTTTTGGTTTTCTAAATCAAGCATACTCTCACTCCTTAAAATCGTTCTTTTTTGCACCATAACTACAATAATCTTCTGTTATCATAACTTTACCTAAAATCTTACAAACAACCGATATATCGTTTTTATGTAAGATGTTTGCACAATCCTTACACCTTACAACCTCAACAAAGTCTGCTTTGTTTTTGAAATACTCACATAAACTTTCCACTTTTAATGGTTTGCCAATAAACTCTTTATGCCATACAGAGCAACGCTCAAAGTGGATACAATGCCCACAATCACCTATCATCTTCCTTACCTCATTTCTTTCCACCACTTACCAAACAAGCGGTATCTTAACGTAGGGTAAAATCGCCAACATCTTTTTAAATCACATTTGTTTCTGATAGCTCCTGTGCATTTGCATTTGATTCCCTTACAATATCTTCGTTGATGAACACATTTCTTCATTCTTCCTTACCTCCGTCCATTTTTGCACCGCACTCGTTACAGTAATTCGGTGTTATGTCCATTTCTTTGTCTATACCCCACTCCATATGACCGCAAAGCGAACACTTTATGTATGGAATTTCATCGTTATCTTCTAAGCCTTTTTCAAGTTCCCACTCCTGAATCCACTCTCCGTGCTTAACTTCCTCAACATCGGCAACGGACTTAAAATCATCACACCCACATTCCGCATACATTTCACCATCAAATTCCCCTTGTTCTTTGACTTCGTAATATGTTCCCTTACAAGCTTCATAATGAAAACAATCTTTACAAGTTGCCATTACTCCGCACCGCCTTTCTTTACACTATTTGTTGTTGCAAAAGGTACAGAATAATCTCTTGCCATATAAGCAGGATTGAAAGGCTCTGTATGTCGAATAACAGCACAAGGCTTTATTGCCATTGCCACCATATCCTTTTTTACATAGTCGGTATTATCCATAATGTAATCAACATATACAAGACAACTATTTCCTGTATAATACTGTCCGTCAAATTCATTTAAGGCTAATAAATCACCTTTGCGAAATGGTCTGTCGTTATTTCGTATTTCAAAAGTCTTTTCGCCCAAAATAACTGCATTAAAATATTCGGGCAATATCTTCAATTCGTGTATCATTCCTGCACACCGCCTTTCTGTTTGTAATGTCTACAAAGCAACGCTCTTAATCTTAAGTTCATTCCTCTGTCAATGCGTTTGTGCTTTACTTTACAATAATCATCATAAGCACGAAAATAACTACCTCTATATTTGCAATTTCTGCAATGTCTTATAATAGGCATATCGGCAGGTGCTTCTCTACACATTATTCTTCACCGCCTTTCTCGGTTGGGTGGTCTTGCTCTGCTTTCTGTTTTAATTTTTCTTCACGAATATTGCATTTTACAAAGCAAGTCAAAACTGTATCCTCATCTCTGCACTCTTTTCTAAATTCACAGTCGCAACATCTCATTTCCCCTCACCTTCCATTTCTTCTAAAAGTGCATCAATGATAATAAGCATTGTTGCTCTGTCTGTAGGGTCATAAATAAGAACACTCTCTTTTTTTAATCTCTCCGCAAATTCTTTTCTGCCTTTGGATTCTGCCTTAGCAATCATGTTTACATAGTGCATACAATAACTATGCTCCCTGTTCCTTTCGGCTAGGATTTTAAAATTTTCTTCCTTCAACCTCTCAATCTCTACCTTTTGGCGGTTGATAAGGGCAAGTATGTTTTTAAAAAGCTTTTGCATACATTGTTTATCAGTCCACAATGAGCATTTAGTACAATCCCCAGTTTTATCGGATTTTTTGCAACACTCCAAAGCCTTTATAATCTCGTTATCTGTCATCATACTCACTCCCCTATATAATACGGCTCTTCATCTTCCCAAGATAGGAAGGACACATCGTGATACAATGTAGAATAACTTCCATCATTATCCCATTCGGGACATTCCGCTCTCCTTGTCGGTTTTGTTCTGAATGCATGTACTGCTCCACTCGCATCTTTGGCAATATACTTAAAACCACACAACTTCGCATAAGCTATTACTATCTTATCTTCCTCTGTTGGCTTTGGAATTTTGATTATTTTAGTTTCACCAGTTATAATTTTCCTGTATGTATCAACATTCTCTACTGCCTCAAAATATCGGTCGCTTATTCTACACTGCAAAGTCAAATCTTCACTAAAACGACATATCATACCGTCTTTAACAATTCTAAACTCCTCTACAGGCTCCACACCTAATATGTCAAATATCTTTCTTGCTTTTTCTGTCATTTTTTATTCCTCCTACCAAGTAAATTTTGTTTGTACAGTAATGTTTGATAACATCTGTTCTTTGGCTTTATTATAAAAATCCTTTGCAATTTCAAATCCATATGCTTTTCTGTCAAGCTCTGCCGCAGCTCTTAATGTTGTCCCACTTCCTGCAACAGGGTCAATAACAACATCACCCTCATCGGTAAATATTTCAATCAATCGTTTTAACGTAGCAACAGGTTTTTGTGTAGGGTGTATTTTTGGATACCCTTCCCCATCGCGTTCCCACTTAAACCAATTAAATATCATTTGACCGTCATTATTAAACTTTGGTAGCTTGTCCCTGTACAAAATCAAAGCATATTCGGTAGCTCCTACAACTTTCATATTTGCCTTTAACACCTGTGCAGAATAATTTTTAATAAATACCAAAGGAATGTGATGTTCAAATCCGTGTTTTTTACCATAGTCAATAACCATTTGTAATTGCTCAAAGGCACAGAAAACAATCATACAAGGTGCTTTACCTTTTTCTTTTGGTTCTTTGATTAATAACTTACTGCAAAAGTGCATATATTCTGCAATATTAAAATTAACATCCGTATTAAAAAATGTTTTACCCGCTTTTTTGCTTTCACCGTTCTTATTATCTCCACCTATGTACCATTCGGGACTTGATGCATAAGCATTTACCCCAAGATTATATGGTATATCAGCAATTACAAGTTGAGCTTTCGGTATGTTATATCTCTTGTAATTTTGAAAATGGTCATTATATAACTCTGCTTTCATTTCATCCCTCCATAAAATCAAATATATTCATTTGTGTTTCAACTTTTATGCCTTGATATTTTTCATCTACATAAGCCTTTAAACTATGGTCAATATACTCACAAGCACTTTGATAGCTTTCAAATATTTCTAACATCTTTTTTGGTGTTTCACCAACTCCATGTCCTGATGTGGGATTATCAGCACCTATAGAAACCATTAAACCCTCTGGCCACAAATCCCTATATTCGGTTGTTATCATTCCAATAGAAAACCTTGCTTTGTTAAATTGAAAGTATTTTGTTTCAAAAGGCTTTAGCTTTTTAATATCATTGACAATCTCTTTGTACTCATCTTCTGTAAATACATCCTGTAAGTACATTTCACACCTCTCTTATCCTTATTCCGCCATTTCAACCTTGTCCATAGCAACGATTATTACGGAATTCTTATCAAACCTATGTAATTCAAGCTGATAATACCAATTATCCGTCAAACGCATCGTTACTGCAGATACGTAATATTCCTTATCCTCATAGCGGACCTTTTTTCTATGCTTCATACATTTCTTAACTTCTGATAGTTCCATAATTAACTCCTTGTGTTCTCTGTGTACTCTTGTGTACCCCAAGTACAGGGTACAGTTAAACCCTTGATATTATGCGATTTTTAAATAGGTGTACCCGTTGTACCCTCTTTTTCCAACTATAAAAATATTTTTTACAACACATATAAATTTAACTATTTTATGTATATATCAATATAAAATATGGTTGTTTAAATGGGCGGGTACACAGGGTACAGAGGGTACAGTTAGAACGGCAACGAATCCTCGTCAATTATATCAAAAGCCGTTGTATCTTCCGGCTTTTTGAGACAAACGCAGTTGCAAGGATTGTGTAAAATCCTTTTCTTTTTAGTATTCTTGTTCTTTTCCGTAATGAGCAATCCCTTGCGTTTCGCCCAAGATAAAAATGCCGTAGAGTTAAACCCCTCTGCCTGCATCAGCTTGTCAAACTGTGTCTTTATGATATAGATATATTTATCGTCCGTTGTACCCCAAATTTCACTTACAAACTCTGATTCGGGAGTAAACTTATTCATATTCATAGCAACACAATCGTAAATGTATTCCAATGCCCTTGTGTTTAAAGATACATTATCCTTTGTTATCAAAAACAGCTCTATATCTTCAATATCCAATGTCTGACCGTCTTTAAAAATCCATTCCTCAATGAGCTTGTCTGCAGTTAAAATAATGCTTGCTGCCATTGCCTGCTTTTCCGTTGTCTTGCCATTTGAAAGTAGCTTGTAAAAGTCTTTTTGACAAGTTATTGCATATTCCATATTGTCCGGGTCTTGCAGCATTTCAACAAACATTTTGCCTGCAAAACCGTAGTTTTTCTTTATGGTATCAGCTACCTCTACAGGATTGTTGAATAGTTTTAAATCCTTACAATCAATTTCAATTACTCTGTTTATTGCACCTGCTCCACTTGAACTATTAGAGATTGGCATTTCGCCTGTTGTTATGATGCAATTATTCCAGGTTTGTACCTTCTGCAGTCCGCCTGTTTTCTGACCTCTTGAACGCCCTACTCCTTCGGATAACTGATAAATCATAGTATCAAAATCCTTACGGTCCTTTACAATCTGTAATTCATCAATTATAAGGGGCATAGAATTCACAAAGCCTGCTGACAGTTCCTGTGCGACAGCTGTGCTATTGAAGGTGTGCCAATACTCACCGCTTTTAGGATTAGCCCATACAGAAGTTGCAAGCATCAAAGCAACTGTTTTACCTGCCTCCGTACCTCCCCAAAGATGTACAAAGAATACAAGAGAGTTACAAGGTTTAACGAGAACACTCGCAAAGCTTGATGCTAAAATAAGCCTTGCTGATACGTTGCCTTTTCGTATCTTCTTTACAAGCTCAAACCATTTATCCGCCTTACCGTGTTCCTTTACGGATTCAAAAAAATGCTTATATGTAACCTCACCATCAAAAATCAAATCTTCACCATAAGGTGAAAACCCATAATCATCAATCCATCCCAAACGGCCTACACTGTTAACTTCGGGTATTTTCTCATAATTGTAATGTTCAACATCAGACAGATAGCGTATTAAGTGCTTTGAGTTTTCGCTATTAACGGCTATGCCGTACTCTGCAAGGTTTATAATTGCCTGTGAGCTTGCAAGAGTTTTTTTATCGGCAATCACATAACGCCATTGTTTGTTTTTTCGATACGCAAGCTTTAATTTTTCCACACCGCTGTCAATGTTCACAAGCCTTTGGATTGGTAGTACGGGATGATTACAAGCCACAAACTCAAAACCAAATTTATCCGTGCCGGTAATACCTAAATCATCACACAACCACTCTCCACAATCTAATATCATATCTTGCCCCGTAAAGTCGGTTGTATTATTGATTGATAATCCCGATTTACTATTCATCATTTGAAAATAGTCTTTAAACATACTGATAAAATTTCTTATTTTTAACGAAAGTGCCTGGTCGTTAATTTTTACCATAAGTTGTTTTGCTTGCAGCGGGTTGTCTTTATATTGATATAGCCACTCATAAGGCTCTGTACCGTTTAAAAAATCATCCCTTGTAAATTGGGGAATTATAATATCCGCCAAGTCAAATTCCTCCTTTCAGATTAATACTTTCAATTTCATTTATTATCATAGCTTTTACATATACCGCTCTTGCAAATAAATTGTCCCACGGCTCACTTTTATTTATTGTTTCTTCTGCAAATTTATAGCAGTCCTCAAGACAATCATACAAATTTGATTTTGATTCAACATAACCGTTTTTTATTTCTCGGATAAGCTCTCTCTTTTTGGCCTGTTTCTTTGCCTCGGCTTTTTCTCTGTATGTAAGATTATTCTTTAAAGGCAATCCCAGGTTAAAAGCATCATTTATCTTTATTACAGCACCTTTGAAGGAAAGCCCATCAATCTTCATCACGAAATCAATAACGCTCCCCCACTCGCCACAGCCAAAACATTTAAATTTAGTACCATTGGCAAACATCTTTAACGATGCTGTTTTTTCGGAATGAAAAGGGCAAGTTATAAAGCCTGCCCTGTTTGGTTTGAAGTTGTACAAATCAAATATGTCTTTCATAGTTATTCGGTTTGTTATTTCATCTGCAAAATTAATCATTTTACTGACCTTCCAAATATACTTTTAATGAATAATGTAAAATCTTGTTTATTAGTTTCGGTGTAGTTTCCTTTTTGCAAAAATGTAATTGAATATTAAATCTTTCCGCCCAGGCAAGATAACTTGCGATTAAAGAGTTAGGGTGCATTCTACTGCGGTATTTTCCGTCAAACATCTTTTCATAGTTTCCATCCTCTACAAGCAAATGCACCTTTGCATGGTCTTGCCTTGCACGTTTAAATTCTCTTTCAAATCTCGCTCTGCCGGTAGTAAAACAACTACAAAGTTCGTCGAGGTTCATTTTCCTTTCAATTACAACAATTCGTCTAAGGTCCTTTTTTTGACCGTCTGTATCAACATAACCTACTGTATAATCACCGTAACTAAGAGCATCTCTTATGTACGGACAACCAAGATTTTTCATTCTGTGTCTAAATCGTTCTGTATCCTGTTCTCTTGTGTCTACAATCACATACATACTTCGCAATATTCTATCGATTTCAAAGTTGCTGTAACTCAAAACTTCACCTCATTAGAATGGCAAATCATCATCGTTTACGTTTGATACCGGAGCAAAATCAGTTGTAGAATCTGTCTGCAATAACTTGTCTGCCGGCACAGTAAATTTACCGCTCTTAATTGTGTCAGTATCCCTAAATGCACAACATTCTGTAAAGAAACCGCGTTTACCGTCATATTCGTATTCCTTATTACGGAATAATCCTCCCACGGTTTTGCCTACAAGAGTTTTTTCATCCCAGTTCCAATGATAACCGTTATTACTATCCTCGACTGCCTGTATGGCTGTTTTGAAGGTCCTCATAGTCCAATTATCTTTTTCACTTCCGTCATCCTTTGGAATGTTCAATCTATACGAACCCTTCCATTTCTTATCTTCCTGGTTCTGATTCGCATAATTTCTGCGATAAAAATCTTTATATTCACCATCCACAATGTCAAAATCCAATTTTAAAACACTGCCCCAATCGTATGTAAGTTCTTCCACATTCAATATCTTTAAGATATAACCTCCTGCAGGTAGTTTTTCCGTCTCTGTGTAAGCTGTTGCATTTGCGTATCCTTTTAGTTCTTTCATTTTTCTTCGTCTCCTTTTTCATTTAATCCCCAATATTCTCTAATTTTTTGGTCCACAAATTTCAAATCATTATCAATCTCTAAATCAAACATTTCCATCGGTGATTTTGCCGTTGTCATTCCGTCTGATTGAGTTATAAACATATGCTTTCCGTTATCGGAAGTACAAAGCAGCACTATGGAAAATAAACCCTCGACCGTTAACTGATTGTCAAGCATTTTGCCTATTGTCTTGGCTTTAATTTTTCCTGTTTCCGTCTGCTCTGTATGATGCAGAAAATACACAATTACATCATCCGGTAAGGATTTAATTATGTAATCAATCATATTACGGAACCTTACCGCAATATCAGTAAATTTAGTGTAGCCCGTTTCCTTTGCTCTGTTAAACATTTCAAACGCCAATAAATACTGACTATCATCAATAACATACTTCTTGTATTCTGCTTTTTTTAGCTCTGCACCAATACTTGAATAATCGGCATTTTTTATGTTTTGCAGCTTCTTTCTGAATGGCAGCGGTTTATTTGCCACATTAAAAACCAAAACTTCATCCTCGTTGAAATTTCTTAATGATGTACTCTTACCCGAACCGCTTTCACCTAAAATCAAAACAGGAATACCCATTAAATAACACCTCGTTTCTTTAAGCTCAAATATATTGCTGTAACCTGCTTGTCCGACATCTTACCGACTTTATTTTTCCAATTATATGCTTTTGATACCGCACTTCTCATTTCTGCAATAGGAACGCCCATAAAATCAATCCTCCAAATCTTCAATAGTCTTACCTGTATTACCGCATTCCTCACGAATACATTTTTTAAGATGTTTCATATCAGTTTGAATTTCCTTTTGCCTTGCCCTTAACTGCCCAATCTGTTCATCTATATCGTCAAGCTCAAAGGCTAATTTCATATAGGTTGTTTTAAGACCGTTCATCTTCATCCTCCTCAACCTTTACCCAATTACCGGAATAAAACCATTCTATAAATTCTTTCTTATCTTCCTCGTTGTTCAAAACGCATTCCAAAGCATAAACATAGGCATCTTCCGCATCCACCCTTACAACCTCATTTTCGGTATGCTCTCTCTTTACTTTTTTATAAAACACTTGACATACCACCTTTGTATGGTGTAAACTTATGGTGATTTAATTTGGTATGCTTATAGTGTACTTGTCCGTTACGTGGTCGAGACGTAGCGGACTTTTTTCTGTTTATAAGGCATAAAAACAACACAAGCAATACCAAAGCTATAAGCCCATCCTTTATTGACATACTGTTACATTCCATACCGCCTACAATACCAAGCATTAAAAAGCCAATAAGAACATTAACTATCTTTTTCATCCTGTTCACCTCTAACTGCAATCTCGCCACATTCATTCACTCTGTGAAATTCATTAGCCTTTTTGACAATTGATTTCAGCATGCATATTTCCTTTAACTCTTTGCTGGTATTTTTACTATACTGTACATTTTTAACTAAATGATATAGCATCTGTGTAGCTTGTCTGTCATCAATATGTACGTTTAGACCTCCGCACCATAATGGCCAACATGAAAAGTCAAGGTTTGCACCTCTAAGGTTTGCATCTTCAAGGTTTGCACGTTCAAGGTTTGCACCTACAAGGTTTGCACGTTCAAGGTTTGCACCTACAAGGTTTGCACGTTCAAGGTTTGCACGTTCAAGGTTTGCACCTACAAGGTTTGCACGTTCACCTTTCAATCCACCGCTACTTAACCACAACTTATGATTGTCCAAAATCTTATCTAACGTTTCTTTGTTCATCTAATATCCCTCCATATATCTTTCATACATTTTCTCAATTTCTTCATCAGATGCACTTGCAAAAGCACAACTAAATTCTTTAAAGTTCAATACACAACCGTCGCATTGGTCCGTTGTTCCTCGCCAATTACAATAGTCGCTTAATTCTTTGCGTTTTTGTTTGGTGTTCATTTCTAACCTCCGCATAAGTAATTTGCCAACTCACCAATGGTTATCATAGAGCCTTGTAACTTAATTTTCCCTTTGCGAATTATCCTGGCTAATGTACTAACCGCTATTCCCAAAAACTCTGCAACATACTTTCGTGTCATTAACATCGGGCATCCTTGCTCTTTAAGATACAAAAGCATTTCTCTGTAATTCCTCTTTTCCATATATATTCCTCCTTTCCCTTGCCGCCTTGCAAATGACTGATGGCGTTGGTGTTACAATATGGCTATCAATAATAAATTTAAAATATTTTTTGGAGGTCATACAAATGTCTATTTTTTCGTATGAAGTAATTACCATCAGCCATATGTAAAGCGACAAGTATTTTATTGTGTTTTATTTAATTTTGTGCTATAATTTCTTTTGAGGTGATTGCCATGAACAATTTACAAGAAAAATATGCAAACATTAAATTTTCTGGAATGAATACCGAGCATAAAACAAATTTTAAAAAAAGTAACGCATATCAAAAAATGCTAGATACTCATGGTATTTGTTATAAAATTATTCGTAATAACGTTGTTATATCAGAATATAAAGGGATTGAAAATGTAGAAACAGACACTCAAAAAAGATATATAGGATTTGAGCCAAACGTCGACATTAAGCAACTCGACACGCTTATCAATCCTGTAAACGAAAAAATATATGTAATTGACGTGCATACACAATTCCACAAAAAAGAAGCATATCAATTAAAAGTGTACTACCAAACGGAACACGAATACATAAATTCTAAAATTCTGTCTGGAAATACTGTATTCAACATCAACAATCCAAATAATTCAATAATTGGAAACAATAATTTTACAACTATAAATTGTGAAAGTTTGATTTCGGAATTGAAAACAAAAGCAAGTGATTCTGTTGAAGATAAAACAGAATTACAACAAATAATTACTCTATTAGAAAAAATAATTAACGAAGATTGCCCTCCCCAAAAAGGTATGTTCTCCAAGTTTTCTTCCATTATGGAAAAACATTCATGGTTAACCAGTTCAATTCCTCAACTTTTAATTAATTGGTTGATAAATCCACCTCTTTGATTTCACTACCAATCACAATTTTAATCACGACCTCCGTATCTCCAGATGCTGAGGTTGTTATTTTATAATCTTTTACATTTGGAATGTCAACCCCATTTATAGCAACACAAGAAATACTATCTACAGTTTGAAATGATATTTCCACTCTCTCACCTTCCTTTTGTTTCGTTATCGTTTAAGCAACATTTTCAGTAAAAAAAATATTGCTTTCAAGATTATATTTTTCTTTTATAACCTGAATTTCCGATAATAGGAAATCGGACTTGCCATTAATCTTTGCTGATATGGTCGCAACACTTAACCCTAATAAATCCGCGATATCATTATAAGTTAAACCATTACTCCTTAACCATCCCTTAAAATTAGCATAAGGGCTATGTATCAAATCCATAAGCAACGCTCCTTTCTTTTCGTTGCTTTTATGATAACACAGTTTTGTTGCTTTGTCAATAACAAAATCAAAATTTTTTAAAATATTTTTTAATTTGATAAAAAAATACTTGCATTTCGTTATAATTTGTGATAACATATTGTTGCGGAGGTGATAACCTTGTTTGGTAAAAGATTAAAGGAATTAAGGGAAAATCGTAATTACTCTATGGATAAATTTGTCGAGTTATATAATCAACGCTATGATGCAAAGATGAATAAAAGTACATTAAGTAGATATGAAAATGGCTTGCAGGATCCTATTTATACAGTTGTTGTCAATATAGCAAACTTTTTTGGTGTTAGTGTTGACTATATCTCCGGTGGGACCGATACATCAAAAATTGATTTGTCTGCATACGGAATACAACCTATCCAATTAAAGAAATTCCCCATACTTGGCGAAATTGCTTGCGGACAACCTATATATGCTAATGAAGATTACGAAACATTTATCGAAGCAAGCTCTGATATAAAAGCGGATTTCTGTTTGGTAGCAAAAGGCGACAGTATGATAAACGCACGTATCTTTGACGGCGATGTAGTTTTCATTAAAAGTCAGCCTGATGTTAATAATGGCGAAATAGCAGCAGTTATTATTAATGATGAAGCTACTTTAAAAAGAGTATATAAATATGACAATCGTGTAGAGCTTCGCCCGGAAAATCCAACACACCAAGTGTTTAATTATGAAGGTGAAGAACTTAATCATATTAAAATACTTGGCAAGGCTGTTGCTTTTCAAAGTTATATAAAGTAGGTGTTAAAATGGACAAATATGAGGAAGAATTTATATTTTCAGATATTTTAACTGCTGAAGAAAGATTAAATATACGAGTAACGGCATTTAATCAATTAAAAAAAATGCACATTCAAGATTTATTCATAAATATATTTTGTTTTGTATGGTATTTAATTGTTGCGGTTGTTTTATATATTGATTTTCTGTTAGTTTTATTCTCGCCTGCAGTTTTGATATTGGCTATATACAACTTTGGGGTTAATTTTCCGAATTTTATTGATTGGATGATAACACTAACTTCGGTCTTACTGATATATAAAGTAAATTTTAAAATGTTAGAGAAATTCCCATATATCAAAAATGTTGACGATAAAATAAAATATTCTAAAAATTTTATTAAATGTTTTTCATTGGCTATAAAATCCAATTCAGAATTAAGAGATACAGGGAAACTTAAATGGCATAGCGGATATAGCTATATATCCTTTTTAGATGAATTTTATCCAAATGTAGACAAGTTGTATATGAGATGTTCATTTCCAGTTGAATACTATCCCTACGTGGAAACTGACGGAGTTTGGTATAATGTTAGTTATAAAGAAGTAATAGGCGGAGTACAACCATGAACAAACTTGAAATATTTTTGTGCATAGCAATTAATTGTCTTTGGAACAATGCACAGTTCTTGGTGTTCCAAAACTGCTTATTAGAGATATAAATGATTAGAGGAGTGTTTTTAATGAAAATTTTAAGAAATATTTTTTCGGCAATTATTGGAGTTCCCTTATATTATATAGTTGCATCAATACTTTTAGCTATATTTAATTTTATTGTTCAAATTCCGTTTTTGGCATACATACTCTCATTCCCATTTTCACCGGAATGGTGGGCTGTAACAGGAACAATAATCCCGAGTATGGCTATTACAACATTTGTCATCGGCAAAATTTCAGTTTACAAAAAGGTTGATATTTCAATTATTATTACCTTTTCTATAATAGGATTTATTGCCTTAATGGAAATAATTGCACAATTCTGTGTACATCAAGCATCTTTTGGCAGCGTATTATTGCAACTTTTCACAATATGCAGTTGTATTTTTGCTTGTTGTGAAATCTCACGTTGTGAATAAAACCAAAATAAAAAACCGCCCTATAATTTATAAAAATTTAAAAGAAACAAGAGAATTTAATATAAGCCTTATCGGCAAAGTAATTGGAAAATATACAGGAAATATTGAAAAATTTTAATAATAAAGTTATAGATTTTTAACAAAATGCAAAATATTTTTAACAAAATGTTGCAAATATTACTTATAAGTAATATAATATGAATACGGAGGATAAAAAGTGGATATAATCAATTCACCTAAAGTGCATAAACTGAAAAACTACAAAACTATATTTATCCACGAGAATGTCAGCAAAGAAATAGTCAAAGCTACAAAGGGTTGGGGAAATGCAAAAGATTTTGAAAAGTGGTTGTACGACAGATTTGCTCAGCTCGATTATTGCAATTCTGTACACCTTAATTATCCCAGACTATTTGAACCTATAGAGGAATTATTTGCTATTACATATCGTCATAGAGCAAAAAACATAAGAATACTATATTCTCTAGAAAATGATACTGTCAAAATACTTTTATGTGCATTTGACGAAAAGAACACTAAAGCTGACTATACAAAAGCAAAAAATACAGCAAGGCAAAGATTGAAACAAATTAAGGGAGGAATATAAAAATGGCTAAAAAGGATTACTTCGACGAAATCTTTTCAAATCTCTCAAAGGCAGATATCATAGCCGGCAATTTAAGACACGAGATATCGGAAACAATTTATAACAAGAGGATTGCACTAGGTATGACACAAGAACAGTTTGCAAAGCACATGGGTGTTAGTCAAGGTATGGTTTCTAAGTGGGAAAGTTTTAGTTATAATTTTTCATTAGAACATATTGCTGAAATATTCAGCAAACTTGAGATTGACATTTCATTCAAGACAAATGATACATCCGAAGAATATACAAATAATATTACACGCTATGAATTTAATCCCGCGTGTGCTTATACATATAATTCTTCATTGAATAAGGGGGCATAACATGAAAAACATTGAAAAATATATGTCTGATATGCAATTTATTGGTAGCTCTATAAAGTCTCTTGAAATCAATAACGATTTTGTTGTTTTCCCCGAAAAATCCAATAAAATGTTTGATGTTATTTACGAACGAATATCAATCGACAAAAGAGACGAACGAAAAAACGGAATTATAAGATTAGATGTAAAAGTTCAACTTTCCGAGGATGAGCGTAATTGCAATGTTCATCTTATCATAGAGGGTTGCTTTAACATTTCCAGTGATGTATCAGATGATGACTTTGAAAAAATATTAGCTATTAACGGCAGAGCTTTATTGTACTCTGTATCAAGAGCATACATAACAACGATATCTTCAATAGCTTTTGCAAATGGTTCAATAGTACTTCCCATGATGAATTTTGTTGAAGCAGACAAAGACAATCAATAAAAAAACCGCCCTGCTACCAACAGGACGGCTTAGCGGTACTACCAATACCGCTTTAAGAGTGTATGTGATATACACAACTTGGACAAGTAAAGTATATCATTAACACTCTATTTTGTCAAATAAATTTACAAAAGGAGTGTTATTATGAAAAAGCGGAAAGATGGCCGTTGGGAAAGAATTAAAACTATAAACGGCAAAAGAGTATCCTTTTATTCTTCCGAGCCTACTGAAAAGAAAGCAATTAAAGATATTGAAAACCAAATGCTTAATTATAAAGAAAAACAAGAAAACGGATTAACTTTTAAACAAGTTGTTGACCTTTGGCAACAATCACCTCAATATCTTAAACTGTCCCCTACCACACAAAAACGATATGACATTTTGTTAAAACATATTAAAAAATTTAATAATAGATATATAAAAACAATTACCGCGGAAGAAATCCAAGATTTCTTGACAGAGCTTTCAAATCAAGATTACGCAACCAAAACAATCAAACACCAATTTTCGATTTTCAAAATAATATTTAAGTTTGCAAAATTGAAACGATATATCAAAGAGGATGAAACCCAATATGTAATTATGCCTGAAGGTCAAAAGGCTGTTAAACGAAGAGCTTTAACCGAAAATGAAGTTAAAATAATTGAAAAGCACGCAGATACGGAATATGGTTTTTTCCCATACTTTTTACTCAATACAGGATTACGCCGTGGCGAAGCACTTGCATTACAGTATGGCGATATAGACAGAAAAAATAAAATTATACACATCACAAAATCCGCTTACTATGAGGGCAATCAAACAAAGATTAAGCCGCCTAAAACGGACGCAGGAACAAGAGATGTGATAATTCCTGTCCGATTACTCAAAAAACTCCCTAAGGGCAAAAAAGACGATTTTTTATTTCATTATCCAGATGAACCGTCAAAACTTATGACACAACGTATTTATGAAAGAAAATGGAAAGACTTTTTAACTGCAACAGGTCTTAATATTACGGCTCATATGCTCCGTCATACTTATGCAACAATTTTATTTGAAGCTGACATAAATGTTAAAGATGCACAATCTCTTATGGGTCATGCAGATATAACAACCACCAACAATATATACACTCATATAAGAGAAAACAGAATAACTGAAACAGCAAAAAAACTAAATGACTTTTTGGATAAGTAGTCAAAACTTCGTCATACATTCGTTTTTGCTTGATTTAATCGCATTTAATGAGAGTTCAAGTCCCATCACTCGCACCAACTACCAAAATTTAAAAATATTAAAAACCACGAAAAAGTCTTGTAAATCAAGGCTTTTTTCGTTTTTTAAAGATTTATTATTTTTTGCAAAATGTAAAATATGGGTTAAAAAATGGGTTAAGTAGGTTAAAAAGTGGGTTACAAAAATACATCTTGGTATTTTAAACAATGAAGAAAGGCATATATCACCAATCCTCTCAATAGGAAGATACTTTTTTGTATTTGACAAAAAGTTAATGAAAGTGTATAATAAATCCGTAAACAAAAATAATATAAATGATGTGTTGCATATGTTGTATGGATATATGCGCTGAAAAGAGAATCGGGTCAGAATCCCGAACGGTAACTGCCGCTGTATGCACCTGATGTTTTAAAATGTTGACGAAAGTCAGTCACTGGGAAACCGGGAAGGCAATTTTAAAACGCCTATCGGCAGGGTGTAAGTCAGAAGAACTGCATCATTCTTTTTTTACGCAGAAAAACAGCTGTGGTAATTTATATTACCACAGCTTATTTTTTATAATTTGACACTGGGGAGGCTATATTATGCGGGAAAAATTTTATGATTATCATCCATTGGTTAATTTCATATATTTCATTGTTACAATAGCCTTTTCAATGTTTATTCTGCATCCTGTTTTTTTAGCAATATCTTTAATAAGCAGTATAACATATTCCATTATGCTGAATGGCAGAAAAGCTGTTAAATTCAACATTATATATATGCTGCCTACGATGATAATAGCAGTATTGATAAATGCATTGACAAACCGCAGAGGCACAACGGTTTTGATGCGCATTGGGGATAACATCACCATAAGCTATGAGGCTTTAATATTCGGTATAGCGTCATCGGTGATGATAGTATGTGTTATATGCTGGTTTTCGTGCTATAACAAAATAATGACAACTGATAAATTTATATATCTGTTCGGCAAAAGTATCCCTTCCCTTTCTCTGGTGCTTTCAATGATATTTAGGTTTGTTCCACGGTTTAAATCTCAGTTTAAAAAGACTGCAAATTCCCAAAGGTGCCTGGGATATGACATATTCAATGGCAGCATAACAAACAGGCTGAGAAGCCTGATTAAAATAGTGTCAATTATGATGTCGTGGGCATTGGAAAATTCTATTGAAACGGCAAATAGTATGAAAAGCCGAGGATACGGGCTTAGAGGACGCAGTACTTTTTCAATATATAAATTCCACACTAAAGATTCAATAGCATTAATATACATTATTTCATTAACCACTTATATCCTGGCAGGAATACTAAAAGGCGGAATAAATTACACATATTATCCCGAGGCATCTATGCTGTTAAATACGCCTTATGCCATAAGTATATTTATAGTTTACGGACTTTTATCCACTATACCAATAATCATTGAAATACAGGAGGATATAAAATGGAAATATTTAAAATCGACAATTTAACATTTAAATATCCTGAAAACAACTTGGAAATTTTAAAGGGGATAAGCCTTAATATAAAAAGAGGTGAATTTATAACCATATGCGGTAAATCAGGATGCGGAAAAACAACTCTCCTCCGCCACCTCAAACCATCCCTTGCTCCTCATGGTACATTAAGCGGCACAATAAAATTTAACGGATGTGAAATAAGCAAACTTGACAACAGGGAACAATGCAGTAAAATCGGATATGTACAACAACGGCCAGAAAATCAAATAGTAACGGATAAGGTATGGCACGAGCTAGCATTTGGTTTGGAAAACTTAGGATATAAAACTGATGAAATACGCATTAAAGTAGCGGAAATGGCATCATTCTTCGGTATACAAAATTGGTTTTTAAAGGATATCTCAGAACTTTCAGGCGGACAAAAGCAGCTTTTAAACCTGGCGTCAGTTATGGTTATGCAGCCTGATGTGTTAATCCTTGACGAGCCTACTGCACAGCTTGACCCTATAACTGCCGTAAACTTTTTGGAAACAGTAGCTAAAATAAACAGAGAACTGGGAACAACGATTATACTTACAGAGCATAGACTTGAAGAAGTTTTCCCAATGTCTGACAGAGTTATAGTAATTGAAAACGGCATAATTATAGCAGATGATGTGCCAAAAATTATAGGAAAAAAGGTAATTGGAAACCCGATATTCAATGCTCTTCCCACACCTGTAAGAATTTATTACAGCGTAAACAAAGACGGAGAATGTCCCGTAACAATACGTGAGGGCAGAAGGTGGCTTGAATCTTTCGAAAAAAAAGATAAAATTAAAACAGAAATTTATAAAAATAACAATGAAGTTTTACTAGAATTAAAAGATGTATGGTTCAGGTATGAAAAGAATACTCCTGATATAGTTAAAGGATTAAACGCAAAAATAAATAAAGGAGAAATTTATGCCATAGTAGGCGGAAATGGTACAGGAAAAACTACAACAATGTCCTTAATATGCGGTCTGTTAAAACCGTACAGAGGTAAAGTTTTATTAAAGGGGAAAAATATATTAAAAATTCCAGATAAATTCAAAGGTTTATTCGGTGTTTTACCTCAAGACCCTCAAAGTGTTTTTTCACAAAACACAGTTTACGGAGAACTTGCAGAAATGTCAGATAATGAAAATATGATAAACACTATTGCAAAACAATGTGATATAGGTCATCTGTTAAAAAAACACCCATATGATTTATCAGGCGGCGAACAACAACGGGTTGCCCTTGCAAAAATATTGATGATACAGCCCAAAATTCTTCTTATGGACGAGCCCACAAAAGGATTTGACAGTTGCTTCAAGGAAAAATTCGCACTTATGTTAAATGATTTAAAATCCAAGGGTATAACAATCATAATGGTATCACACGATATAGAATTTTGTGCAAAATATACTGACAGGTGTGCAATGTTTTTTGATGGTAATATTATAAGTGCGGATAGTTCGAGAGAATTTTTTGCAGGTAAAAGCTTTTATACTACAGCGGCAAACCGTATGGCAAGAAACATTATACCTAAAGCTGTCATTACAGAGGATGTTATTAAGAGTATTAATGGAAAGAAGGATTAATTATGAACAAAAACAAATATAAAAAACCTAATACTATAAATATAATTGTCGGAATAGTTTTCTTAATACTATTTACACTCACATATAAACTTTATATAGGCAAGTGGAACGATAGCAGAAATCTGATCATACAATTTATAACAATAGCGGAGCTCTTTATTGTTCTAGTAAACTTTTTACCGAAAAAAAATTCAATAAAAGATGTGGCAGTTAATAAAAGAAAATATAAAAAATATAATATTTTCGCAATATTATTTGTAATTATTACTATACCTTTAACTATTTTTGCAGGTATGTATTTAATGGATAATAAAAACTATTATCTTATAAGCTTACTTATAATTTTAGAGCTTCTACTTCCATTTTTCTTAAGCTTTGAAAATAAAAAACCCTCGGCAAAGGAATTAGTTGTAATAAGCGTAGTATGTGCAATAGCTGTCGCAAGCAGATTAGTATTTGCTGCAATACCTCAATTTAAGCCGGTTGTGGCAATTGTAATTATTGCAGGCATATGCTTTGGTGCAGAAACAGGATTTTTAATTGGGTCAATTACAGCATTTGTATCCAATATATATTTTACGCAAGGCCCCTGGACCCCTTGGCAGATGCTTGCCTTTGGTGCAATGGGATTTTTAGCAGGGCTAATATTCCACAAGGGATTAATAAGGAAAAGCAGATTGCCGGTTTCTATATTCGGCGGTGTTGCAACCATAGCTATATACGGCGGAATAGTTAATCTGTCCTCTGTATTCCTATATCAAACCAATCCTACTATGGGAGGGATAATTTCCGCATACTCAATGGGATTGCCATATGATATGATACACGCATTGTCCACAGTATTTTTCCTTTGGTTTATTGCAGAGCCTATGATTGAAAAAATTGACAGAATAAAAATAAAGTACAACATATTAAACTAATAAAATGGTGCGGAGTTTTCCGCACCATTTTTATAATACTATTCCAAAATAAATTTTCCAAAATATTCCGGTCTGTGATAATCAGGCTCTTCAGTAAGAATAGGATAATATGTAGCATAATGAATATTAGCTGTCTCATCACCGCACTTATAAATATTGCCGTATATTGTCTTAGTGTGTGTACCAAAAATCCCATCAATAAATTCAAAGGGGATACAGAATTGCAACACCCATTTTTTATCATCAACATATGATTTTACATTAAAAAATTCCCTATCCTTGTCGGGATATTTCGGATCATAGCGTGACGTTCTTAGTGCAAAATACATTGTACCAAATGGATTAAATTCAAAATTAAAATATCTTGGGTCATTTTCGTTAGGACGAAAAAAGAATTCCATACAACTATCACAGCAAACTTCTTCGTTTTGATTACGTAATCTTGCAAGCAACGGATTTTCGTCCGTTTCAAGCTGTACATAAATGCCGTAATCGTTATACAAAAGCTTTCCCGTAGTATTTGGAGGACAACCGTATCCTTCCCAATTAACTTTATCAATATTTGCAACATTGGCAGTATCCCATGCCTTGTCATTAATACACTTAATAATGTTTTCTGTTTTCTTTATAATATACATTTTAATATCTCCCCTTTAGTTTTATTGCATTTGAAAATTACTAGTAAACATATTATATCATAAATTGTAAAAAAACACAATAGATTACAAAATACAATGATATTGTTAACAAATGATTTTTCTTGTAATTTGTCGAAAAAAGTGATAAAATTAAAATATAATGAAAAGTGAGGTGTTTTAATGAGCCGTAAAGAGGGCAGAAGAATCAGAGGCGGGATTCCTATGGACGCGGTTTCACCATTTATTATGCCAAGCCGTGTAGGAGCATCAAACACGTTTTCCGCAACAGTTGATGTTGAAAAGTGCGAACAGTTGATACGTGAAAAAAGGCTGGATGGTATGGACGGGCTTGGAATGATTCACATTTTTATGGCAGCATATATCAGAGTCGTTTCTCAACTACCGGGCATTAACCGATTTATCCGCGGACAGCGTCTTTATGCACGCAATGGTATAGAAATTTGTATGACAATAAAAAAGGAACTTAAACTAAATGCTCCCGAAACAGTTATTAAATTGTATGCAAAACCTGATGAAACTTTAAATTCTATATATAATCTGTTAAACAAAGAGGTTAAAGAAAATAAAGAAGCTGGTGACAACAACAATATGGATACCGCAGCAAGGGTGCTTGTAAGTTTACCGGGAATTTTCCTGAAATTTACTGTGTGCTTTTTAAGACTTCTGGATTACTTTGGCTTATTACCGCGTTTTCTAACAAAGCTCAGCCCGTTCCACGGGTCAATGTTTATTACTAATATGGGGTCTTTGGGTATGCCTCCTATTTTCCACCATCTTTATGATTTTGGAAATCTACCTGTTTTTATAGCTATGGGTGCAAAAAGGACGGAATATTTTGTAAACAAAGAAGGAATAACTGAAAAACGCCGATTAATCGATTTTACCATAGTATGTGACGAGAGAATTTGTGACGGTCACTATTATGCGTCAGCATTTAAGAAGCTGAAAAAAGTTCTGGAAAATCCTGAACAATTACTTATTCCTCCTGAAAGAGTAGTTGAAGATATTAAATAAATTAAAAGAACTGTAACAAAAAGAATTTTTGTTACAGTCTTTTTATTATCTTTTATGCTTAGCTATTTTATCGTTTGGACTATCCGTTATTCTATAGAACCGATTATGGTAGCAATCTTTTCGTATTCGTTAGATACAATATACTCAATTCCTTTAAGATTAGATATGTTATCAAGATTTTAATTTGCCCTAAACGTCTTTGCATTCATATAACCAAGATATTTTGTGCTAGAAGGATGCGCCATTTTCCATTGAATCTTCACCTGCCTTATAACGTAATCATATGCACAATTCAGGATTACACATTTTTTCAATGTTTACTATATTATTCAAATGTCTTTTTATTGCACTTGAATGCTGATTATAGGTTACTATTGTTGTTTTACTTAATCCACTTGCCTTTCTTAAAACAATAAAATATTCAAAAGTTTCTTCTACTGTGTTATTAATTTTCATTTTAATTTTTTTCATTTTTATGCACCCTTAACTCCTTAAATTTATTTCAAAAATCAAGTGTTCAGGTATTCATTATAAAAAGCATAAAAAAACCGCTGATTCCTTGTGAAATCAACGGTTTGGCTTTCACGTTCATAATAGATGCAGGTGTTTTTCATTGTTTTTGCCAGACAGCGTCTAGCTTTTCGCATCTCTTAAAATTCGTTACCTAAGAACATCCTTCCAGTTCTCAGGGAATCCCATCAGCTCCATTTTAACATTTGGATATTTGTCAAACAAGGCTTCGATTAAATCTATGAAATCATTCCAGTGTCTATCCTTTGGTAAAATGTTGCTTAAGCATACCAATGTAGCAAATACTCTCACACTACTTATTCCCTGCTTCGTATACTGCTTATACAGTGCAGGTGTTTTCGAAAGGTTCACATTATATAGTCTTCCATAATGTGCACATATATTTCTGACAAAGGCTATATGCTCAATCCAGCTTTCAAGGTATGTATATTTAACACAGTATATCTGAGCTATCGCCTTTTTATCTTTCTGCTTCATATTCTTATAAAACTTTGACAAGGTTCCAAAGCTGAATAATTCTATTAAGGCATACATTGGAATCTTATCAGTTTCATAATTATTTCTAAAGTTCTTAACAAAAGCAGATTTGCTATTTCTATCTACTTCATTATTTATTTCAGCTAAGAAGTGAACATGGTAATCTGCATTCTCGAAGTTTGAAGCATCCTCATATCCAAAGTTGCCATACTTACACGAAAAGTGATTTGCAATTCGGCATCGTAAATTGATTTCCACCTTTTCGATCTGGGCAAATAAGGCCTGTCTAAAATTACAATTGAATAGATATAATTCCTTTATCGTATCGAATGTAATTCCCTGATTATATTTATCATTTTTCTTCTTAAGCCCTATGCTATACGCTTTAATCAATCTAAAATATGATACATCGTTGAGAAATTCTTTTACTGATTCCTCGTTATTGATGATAAGGCCGAGTTCCTTCAGATTCTCAACTTGTTCATCTATTGACATAGGTACTTGATGCTTTTTACGTTCCATATATTCCACTTCCGTATAAATTAAATGACCCGACGTGGTCCGCATCGTTGAGAGGCGTGTCGGGTTCTGTTGTTATTATTATACTCATTTTTTTCAAAAATGTCAATACATTTAACCAAATTCACACTATTTGTACATGAACATCCAAAGGAAGTTTACCGTTTATGATAAATTTTATTGGTGCCAGTATTGGTGCCAAAATCGGTGCCATTTAAATAACTTAAACTTTTAAAATTATCCCTGTTTTAATTTACATCGATACACTTTTGTCACTTTTAATAATTAAAGCAACTTGCATGATAGGGGCACTTTCCTTATAAGTAATTCCCACAAACAAAAGTCCAGTTCGTAGTAGTTTTTCAAAATTTATTGAGACATTTTGTTATTATATTACCATATATGAAAGTTTAGTCTAAAATCTCCATTTATGTAACATATTTCAGTTAACAAGATAAAAACCCTTGAAATTTTATCAACCATGTAATTTTAGGGTTCATTTTGGGGTCCATATTTGGGTTCACGCATCTTTAATCTACTTTTTTACGAGACTATCCATATATGTCACCCTTTCTGTCACCCTAACGGTGACAGTTTTTTCTATTGGTGACATTATCGGTGACAAAATCGGTGACATATATACAATCTAACTCGCTTTTGTGAGCTTGCACTTTACTTCTTCCATTTTTACTATATTACTTTCCCGAAATCGGCACACTTTTGTGTGCGGATTTCGGGTTTCTACGTACTCAATATATGTTACATTATAAAATGTATCTCTTTACTTTTAGAATATGTAATTTATAAACTAATATTGATTTATTTTCAATCACATTCCATTTTAAACTTCCTTTCTAATCAGGAGTTTAACTCCACAAAACTTATTTTACTTTCACAAAATCCCATTCCATTGAATATGTGTAAAAAAGACTAGGATTATCAATACTAAATATGTATTCATCGTAATCATCTTTTTTATCATGTTTTACATCTTTTGTGCTAAATAAAACATTTTTATTAATATCTGCATATTCATTAAGCCTAATATTTTCAATTTTAACACCTTTATATACTTTTATCTTTATTACTAAATTATCTGTTAATGATTTTACATGATGTGAAAAAAAAGGTCGCATAGTTTCTTGTTCATCATACAAAAGTGTTTTTAGACTATAATTAAAATCATCTCCTTCTTTTAATGGATTTGCAAGTTTCAGAGTACAATAATTCACTCCATCTACGCAAAATTCTTCTTGTATATTATATTCTTTTGATTTAATATTTTGAACTGTTTTTTCCGAAAAACTTCCAGTCCAACTAAAACCTTTTTGAACACTATCTATATTATCCTTTTTTGCAGTTAAATTAACAGTCCGCACAAACTCAAGTTCATGTCTATTTTTAAACACTAGTTCTATATTTACATCTTTGTAATTAACATCATCAAATTCTAATTGCTTTATTATATTTTTTTCACGAGCAACTTTTTTCATGTCAATTCCCGAAAATAATGACAACTCATCCTTGTAAGGAAATCTCTGCGTATATAGAGACATGTACGCATTACCAACCGCCCCATAAAATAAATTCAATTTTGGATTATTTTCAGAATCACCTAATTTTAAGATATGAGAAGCAGAAATACCGGGGTATGGATCAATATAATAAATTTCTTTTATACCTAATTGATAAGCTTTTTTAGAACACAATTCACACGGACTTGCAGTGACAAATAATTTACCACCTTTGATTCCTTGTCCACCAAACTTAGAAGCTTGTAAAAAGGCATTTTCTTCTGCATGCAATGCTCTTGTATAAACTTGATTTTTATCGGATTTAATTCCATTATAAATATCCTTAAAACAATATGATATTGGATAAAATTCTCCTGCATCAGTTTGTTTGTATAAAGAATTAATACGACTCATTGTTTCAAAAAATTTCTTATCTTGCAACTCAAAATCAGAAAATGTATTTGAATCTTTCTCAAGAAAATAGTTTTCAAAGAAACGTAAATTACAAGGAACTTGTCCCTGTGGAACATCATTCCATCCTATTGCTTTAATATAAAAACTTTCGTTTGTTATTACAGCACCAACTTGACGTGATAAACAACCTGAATTAAATTTTGCATTGAATGCAATCTGCATACATCTCTCAATATTTGTAGGTGTTACTAAACCAGGATGCATAATTAACGATATATATTTTATAAGATTTTCAATCAATAAAGTACAATGGTTGTTTTCAGATTTTGGGTTATAGAGATGAATGTCTGCAATTTGCAAACATTCTGCAATACTTTGCTGATAAAACATTTTTCCATCATATGTCTGTTTTGATGGATACTCCATCTCATCAAGTGATAATAATTGTAGTGAATCTAAGTTATATAGTCTTCTTATCCTCTCACTATCATCAGTACTTATCGAGATAAGAAAAAACATAGGATGTCTATCACGCAAATAGTATACTTCGAAAGGATTTCTCAAAGCATCTATACATATTCTTGATTTTCTTTCTTTAAAATTATTATATATTTTTATTATACTAATTATATCATCAATACGTTTCGCAACTGTATCGAATTCTGGGCTTTCACACTTTTCTTTAAAAGGATTTCCAGAACACCTCAAATTGTTTCCAAACATTTGCATAATATATGTGTAAAATTGTGATTTCTTTTCATTTTCACTATTAAATTTTGTTTTACTTTTATCGTAACAAGAAAAATCTTTAAATAGATTATACACACTTTTTTTTAAATTCTTTATTTTTTCAGTATAATAGGAATAAGCCAAACTTACTTTCTCTTCCCTATCCTTGTCCGCAGCAGTTATAATGTCTTCTATTTTACTGAATTTTTTATTTTCAAAAAATTGTTTTAATCCACTTAACGAGCGTATTAACTCATCTCTTCCAGGAATATATATAGAATTATTGTTCTCATCCTTAGAAAGATTTAAAATAAAATTTTTAAACTCACTAAATTTATATTCGAATACGAAAGATAAAATTACACTACTGACCTCTATAGTATCAAATTTTTCCCAATTATTGCTCATATATTTATGAATAACTGCATATTTACGTTCTTCTACATCAGTGTAATCCTTTGTTTTGGGCATTGGTAAAGCTAATTGTTCAAATTCTTCATTTTGTAAAATCTGAGCAACAGTACTACACCCCGAACCTGTTCGTCCTGTAAGTCCTATTATAATACAACTATCTATTTCGCTATATACTTTATTAATAAACTTTTTATAGTCAGACATTACATTCACCACCATCACATTAAAGTTATTTTGTATAGAATTCTACTATTTTTTTTATTACATCGGGTAAATTATTGGTTGCTGCAAGTACTACCAATATAAATAAAATCCAATTATATATTGTATGTTTATGCAAAATCCAAAAACTCCACAACTTATGTAATTTACTTTCTCTTATTACAAAGTCGCTAATTTTTTCTTTTTTCTTATTAGCCTTTTTAATACTACGACAATATTGGCATTGACTGCATTGTTGTGGTTCTGCAACTTCCGTCAAAGGTTTAACAAATTCTTCCCATTTTGACTCCTCACTTGAAAATTGATCGCAATAGTTAAAGAAAAAATCAGTAAATTCGACTCGATATGGATGAAATTTCTTTTGAAAGAAAGCTTTTATCCCATTTCTATTTGAGTACTTTATTTCATCCAAAAGATCCCTTCTCATTCCAGTATATTCTACATTTGCATCAATTGGATTATCTAAATAATGAAAAGTAACAGTTGCCAATCTCTTTATATTTTTTACCTCACTACTACTTCCCGCATATATTTTTATTAACTTATTAGTAGGATTGTTTAACGCAATAAGTATTGCACCTTTCCAATTGGGGTCTATGCTTGTGCAAACATGTCCTATACCTTTTACAACGTTAGAAACTCTAGAAATAACATATCCAGCCATATATTCAGGTACTGAAATATATTCTTTGCTTACAATTAAAACCGTATCCTTTGGACGAATATAAAAATAATAATCAAATGGATATTTATTATCACAGTATACAGGTTCTAACATTCCATAGCGTGTAGATAAAGCTATCATTGTAGGAGTAATATCATAAGAGGCACCCTTAAGATTTTTATCATCAAATGGCAAAATATTCAACTTACCTTTTTTCATTTCATTAATTATATCATTTTTGCTCATTAATCCTCCCATGTATATACCTTCTTTCTATAATGTTATTTATAT
>JAZOOD010000026.1:0-2046 GCA_045654805.1 Clostridia bacterium
AAAAATCCTCGGGAATGTTAGAATCTACGAAGCAGTACGGTTATTGATAAACCGGGTTATCATCGTTTGTTCGCACCATCACAGCACTGTCGGGCCAGAAGCCAAGTTTTTCAGCAGTTTTGAATAAAAGGGTGTTTTTACTGAAAAGTTCCAGCGTTACTGCACAATCGGCATCCAAGAAAAAGCGACCTACGGCTTTGTTACCTCGCGTGGGGGCAAGCAGGTGAGCCTGTGGCAAAGGGGTGCCATCGTTGCCACAATCTGGCGTTTGTATTCTTGCTCCACCCAAAAACAAGCCACCGGCTGTGAGCAACAGAGAATCGCCCTTTGTTGCTATGCTTATATTAAAATCTTGCCAAGGACCGTTTTTCTCCCACGCCCACTCACCTACAAACGAGGTGGGCGTAATGCCAGCAACATCAAATGTATTTACAGTCGAAACATCGGCATCGGGCACAAAGGCATTTTCTTTATATAAATCTATCACCTCGGTTGAAAAAGAGTAATTCTCGCTGTTCTTGCGCACAAGCACTCCGCTGGCGGGCCAATAATTAACCTCACCGCTTATATTGAACGTGAGCGTATCGAGCGATTTTAACTCAAAGGCGAGGGGATAGTATTCATTCTTTGGATAGTATTGAAACACACTAAAATATTGGTTCACAATTGTGCCAACCGCACTGTTACCACTTTTTGAAATAGGAAAACAAGCCTGCGGTATGGCATTGCCCTTGCTATCGTTCAATGGGTTACCCGTCATATAAAAAGGTTTCTGCCTCTCCCAAAAAAATGCCACAAGCAGCGAATCGCCTCTCTCGCCTATGTGCACCGAGAGATTTTGAATAGAATCATTCGCTCCTACACACTCCCAACAACCCACAAACGGCGAGGGAGAGATACACGCTACATCAACCTTTTTATTGCCACCACAAGCAATAATGCTTAACACACTAAAAATGACCAATAATCTTTTCATAATTTATTTTTGGGTGTGCCTGCTTTTGAAAATAGTATCACAACCGAACTTATTGCCTATATCATTTATTCTATTAAACCAGCCATTTATAAAACGCTTCTGTTCGGGATTGCGGTCCACAATTCCGTCACAATGCTCTGCACGTGATTTCTGCAGTTCCGTTTTCAACCATTTTTCATCCACAGAGTTCACCGCTTGATTAGTTTTATCGCCAATATAACCATCTTCCTTTAAATTATACCCTTTCTTATTTAAGACCTTCTGTAAAGAACGAATTGCAGTACTTGAACCTGAATTAACAGAAAAATCATAAGTAAGTTTCATTACATTCTCATTATCCAATAATCCAACCCCCCTACTATCCCATTCAGCTTTATATAATTTAACAGCATCGCTCTTTGTTAAGTTTTTAACATTGTCAACATTAACACCAGCTCTTTTCTTGTATGTATCAAGAAACTTTTGTGTTATACCCATATTAGTTTCACCTCCTCGATCAAATTTATCATTAACGTAGCCTCCTTCATAATGAAGAACGATTGGTATTGTTGTATAAAACAATGAATCGCTACTATGTTTTTCTTTAGCCAATGAACCTCTGTTATTTTTTCCTAATTCATCAAGATTTTCAGGTGATATTTCACTTTTTATAGAATCACCATTCGGGTAATTTTCTATGTAATAATACTTTGTAGAGCTCGAAGGTTGCATTGTAAATCTTTGAATAACCTTATTCTTTTTTCTCTCACTCGCTAGCTCATCTATACTATCCGATTGGAACTCCTCAATTAATTCTAATTCATCATTCATATCACATTTTATTTAAAATTACGAATGACGCAAAAGTATATCACAAATATACATCCCAAGTTGAAGAAATACCAAATTAAACCTACTCTTTTACAAATATTTTCACCAAAACAAACCTTCTTTTATTGCCTTTTACAGCCAAGTTTGTATCTCTCAACTACAAAATGGTAAACCAATAGATTTGATTATCAACAAATTAAAACACAAACAAAATTCTTTGATGAAGAGGAATACTAATTAATTTCCAAGCGATGAAATCG
>JAZOOD010000027.1:0-67348 GCA_045654805.1 Clostridia bacterium
CCTCTGCCATAATCATTATAGGTTTTCCCTTTTCCGAACTGTGGATTTTCAATGATTTCGGGCGAGCCGTGATATATAGTTAACTTGCTCATCATTACACCTCCATACTTCTGTAGAGTTATACATTTATATTATACTCCCACAGAAGTATTTTGTCAAGACCTCTGTGGGAGTTTGTATAAAAACATATATTATTCTAAGTCGTAAAGTATATCTTCCAAATCAGCAATGGCTTCCTCAACAAAATCTGCTTGCAGTTTTTCATTGTCAACAATACAACGATACTCTTCCGGCAAACGAACTCCTGAAGTTTTTATAATTATATGTAACAAAGAAAAAGCTTCCTGTGTTAATTCATTTCCATTCAAAAACTCAAGAGAGTTATAGAGATTCCTTACCTCCTTCGCTGTAACTTTTTTACATAGTTTATCAACCATGAGAGACATTATTGCTCCTGATACTGCATTAATTATATGTGCGTTCATAATAGCACTCCTTTCTTGAAATTATATATGTAAAATTCGTATTGTTATTTTTGTATTGAATACGGAGATGTACATAAGTGGTCATTGCCGACCTGACTCGAAATCCGTTGAAGTGAGTTGAAGAACGGAATCAAAAAAACTTGGTGAAACAATGGGAACTTGAGGGAATTAGAGAAACGTTAGTGACTACAAAATATCATATATCCCATATTGATTTCCCACAGTCAAGATTACAAAAGCAGTTCATTTTCTAATTTATTTTTATGATATCCGTGAGTGTCTTAAGGGACAAATTTTTAGATGTTAGATCGAGATGAGCATAAATGTTTGCAGTTGTTTTATAATCACTATGACCAAGCCATTCTTGTATATCCTTCATTGTTACTTTACCTTTTCCTTTGTTAAGCAACAACGATGCACAAGTGTGTCGAAGATCGTGAAACCGTATGTTTCTCATATCATTATCTGTAATAAGTTTTTTAAATGCATAGGTTATATAATCCGGTTTGATTAAATCACCCTTTTCATCAACCATAACATAATCTAACCACTTTCTGTTGTATTTTTTCTTGAACATTCTCTTGTTATTATCCTGATTCATTTTAATCTCAAGCAAACGTTCCTTAATATCAAGTGATAATGGCATCGTTCTTATTGTTGCTACAGTCTTTGCAGAATCTTTTTCAAGAAGCACCTTTTCTCCGTCAACAAGAGTTGAAACAACAGAATGGTTAACACTGAATGTATTGTTTTCAAAATCAAATGCAGACCATCTTAATCCAACACATTCACTTCTACGCAATCCGTAAAAGCAAGCAAATAATATGGGTATTTCAAGCTTGGTTCCTTTGGTTAACAAAATCAGTTGATTTACTTCATCAGGTGTATAATAACCTCCTACAAATTTGTTTTTCTCCGGTTTTTCAACTCGGTCAATAGGATTCTCATTTATATATCCCATTTTTCTTGCATAGCATAATGCCAACCTTATTATTGCGTGATAGTGAATTACCGTATTAGGTTTAACACGTTCTAATTGCACATCATAAAATTCTTGTATATCCTGCGCCGTTAAATCCTTTAATCTTATTTTCTTTTTTCTAAAGTAAGGTTCAATCGGAAATTTAACATTGTCAGCATATCCTGCATAAGTTATCTCTTGAATACGCTTTCTTCGTTTCTTCGTTAATGGCAAATACATTTTCATATAATCAGCAAATAATAGATTAGACACCTGTTCGGCGGATAACTCAGATAATGTTATTTTATCAAGCACTGCAGATAATAGTTGTGGCTCGATTGGTTGTGTTTCATCTATAGCAACATCATCATTTATCTCGTGATAGCATAAGTCTTCGCGGGGTATTTTAAATTCACGCAGAATCTTTCGAGAAAAAGCTTCCGCTTTTGTCTTGTTGCCCTTTACCGGAAGTTTGGTCGCAAACCATTTCTCTTTTCGTTCACCTCTGACATTCGTATAAACCATTACCGCATAATATAAACCGTTCTTTTGCCTGATATAGTTTTTGACATCAATATACTGTTCTTTTTCCATTTATTTTCACCTCTGTAATATCATCTCCTAATCAGGTAAATTCTATCGCACGATTAGCTATATTATATCACTACATAAGAAAAAGAAGCATTGCAAGCAATGCTTCTTTCAAACATCAAAAAAGCCAACACATTATTTTCATTCAACCAAATATGATATTTTAGTCCATGCTAATCAAATCTTGCTCATCGTATCCCAAAGCATTTCTTACAATTTTTAAAGATTCTAAAAAATGATCTTTTGCGTAATCGTCAGCAAATTTTTCGGATGGAAACTGAGAATATATTTCTTCATTATATTTTTCTCCAAGAATTCGCTTCATAGGATCTAAATCATGCATTTTATAAATTTCTTCCCACACCTTTTCATATGGTTGTCGAATACTTTTCTCCATTTCACAATACTCATACGATGTTTTGCCACTATTCAAAAAATATATCCAATGACCATATTCGTGTAGTATAGTATAAATTGCTATCGCCAAAGAATATTCTTTTATATATACTCTAGTTATACAACTTAATTCATCTATGTGACTTTTTATAGCCATAGGATTTCTCCCATTTTCCAGATGTAAATATTCATCAATATCTACATCTGGAAAATACAACCCCAAATCTTCATCATTATACTTTTTATCAGGATTGTGTGTACCGTCAATTACTGCCCTTGTTTCTTCTTCGCCCATAATCTTACACAAAACATAATTGTGTTTATTTAAATTATCTCTTGGTGTAAGGTGAACAGGAGCATCTATATTTAAAATTCCTATAAGTTTTCTAAAATCTATACATAAATCCATTTCAAGTATTTTCCTCCTTTGTATAGTTCTTTATAATAAAACTTTTGTTATCTGCATCAATTTCGGCCATTTAATTGTCAAAAGTAAATCAACATTAATGGTTCTTATAATTATACCACAATTCATTTAATAATACAATTGGTATAGTAAACGAAAAACCATATGTCGTTTTTGTAAAGTGCAATACATTTTGTTATAAACACGAAAAGCACAGGATAAGCTACACACCCGATGTTTACTATATTTTTTAGAATAAATAGTCGCCATTTTCATTTACTCAAACAGTTGCACCTCGGTGGTCCAGACGGTGAACTTGGTGCATCATTAAGATATTTATCACAGAGATTTTCTATGCCAACAGATATGGCTAAGGGCACACTTACTGATATCGGTGTATCAGTGCCTAAATAGCACCTTTATACATAAATGGGCAAAACCTACTGATTATCAGTAAGTCTGCCCATTTCTCTTATAATATCTTACAATCTAAAATCTCAGTTCTATACCCATCTAATTTGCCTTTTGACTTATATTCAACCATAAATCTGAATGGTAAGTCTTTAATTCTGACCTCTACTATATGCCCTTTATATACTGTTATACTATGTGTCATAGCACCAAGCAAAGCATCCATATTATCATTTTCAAAAGACAAAGCATTATCTATCTCTGCAATAATGTTATCAATCTGATTAACTTGATTTTCTTTTTCTTGTCTTTCTTGTTCTATTCTTTCTTTTGTTACAAAGAGTTCTGAAAGCTCCTTATCTAATTTTTCTTTCTGCTCTACAAACTCTGTTTTTGTAATTTCATCAGCAAGTCTGATTTCAATGAGTTTTTGTTTTCTTTTCTCAACACTTTGAATTTTCTTTTCAAAATAATCAGTATTTAACCCATTACTTTTCTTATCTAAAGTCTTAATATCTTCTAATATCTCTTTTTTAAGCATTTCCTTGTTGTCTGCCAATATGTTCAGTATGTATAAAACAATCTGCCTTAAACTTTTGTCACTTGCCCATTCTGATTGCAAACATTCCTTTGTCCTGTCAGCAGTAGCCTTTGTATGATTATAGCAAGTCCAAGCCTTTGTCCTACCAACTGATGTTTTTTTCTGCTTACTTACAAATCTTTCTCCACACTCTCCACAGTATATCTTGCCACTTGCCCAATATCGATTGCTATGCCTTGACTTTTGCTCTTCTGAAGGGCTACGCCTTGCAAGTTCTTTTTGTGTGGCATCCCACATATCTCTGTCTATTATAGCTATCTCTGGATGGTGGTCTTTAATATATACCATATCTTCTACATTGTGATTATATCTCTTTTTATGGTCAAGAAAGTCTGGTGTATAGGTTTTGCCTTGTAGCAAATCCCCAACGTATTTTTCATTTCTCAATATTCTTAAAATTACTGTGTTTGACCAATCATTCTTATACTTTGCTTTACCATCTGGATTCAAAGGTCTGATACCTTCTTCTTGCAGTTCTCTTGCTATCACATAAGTACCCTTGCTCTCAATCAGATACTTATAGAAAATCTTTCTGACAATCTCTGCTTCTTCTTCAACCAAGTAAAGCTTGCCACCTTTAACCCTATATCCAAGCATATCCCTACCAAATACAACCCCTTTTTCCATCTGACGCCTTTGACCCCATTTCACACGTTCAGAGGTCTTTCTGCTCTCATCTTGTGCCAAGGATGCCATAAGGGTTAAGCGCAATTCTCCATCTTTGTCAAGAGTGTTGATGGCATCTAACACAAAGTAAACCCCAACACCTAACTTTTTTAATAACCTTGTAATTTGCAAAGTATCAACTGTATTTCTTGCAAATCTTGAAACTTCTTTTGTGATGATAAAATCAATTTTACCAGACAAAACATCATCAAGCATTGAATTGAAACCAACACGATTTTCAGTTGTTGTACCTGTCAAACCATCATCAGAATAAACCTTAACTAATTCCCAATCATTTTGATTGTTGATAAAATCTGTAAAAAATTTTACCTGACTTTCAAATGAGTTGGCTTGGTCATCCTTATCTGTGCTAACTCTTGCATAAGCAGCCACTCTAATTGTATCAGCCAAAACATTTCTAACACTATTTAACCCATTAATAATATTGACATTATCAATCACAGCACTACTACCATTAACAACATTTAAAATATTACTACCATTACTACCAATTAAATTACTAAAATTCTTCATAAACTTTTTACCTCTCTAAACTATAAATTTTATCTTTTTGTATTTGGAATGGTCACATTATAGCGTGACCACTCCACAATTGCAGCCCCTAATTTAAAAATTTAGGCGCTTTATCTAACAAATCTTTTAACTGCATATCAGAAATTAAATCTTTTTCTTTCAAATCCCTAAAAATAGCAGCCTTAAGATTATAATGTAAATTCTCTTTCTCTTTATCAGAAAGAATAACATTTACCTTATCTTTGCCAATAGACATAATAACACCACCATTAGATGTATATGCACTACCAGCTTGACCTAATGCTCTACTCATTTAAGCACCCCCTGACTTGTCTTGATACTATAAATAAGTGAGCAGTGGTCATTTATGTTAAAAAAACTGAAAAAAGCATATTTTTTTGAATTTTAGTAAAATTTCTTTAATTTATGTTATATTTTTTTCACCAACTGTCTTTTCTTTTCTCTTTGTAGTGTACTCTTCGATATACCTGTCATCGCTGAAACCTGTTTATATGAATGATTTTCCAACAACTGCATAGCCAGACTTAATTGTGTCTTGCTATATTTCTTTGGTCTGCCTTCTATGTAACTATCCTTTTGTCTTGCCAATTCTCTGCCTGCTTTGGTGCGTTCTACAATCATATTTCTTTCAAATTCTGCAAAAGACAATAAGATTGTATATGTCAATCTGCCAACAGGTGTATTATCTATAACACCTAAATTGAGTATATCTATCTTAACACCTTTATCCATCAAATGCTCTATGATGTCTAATCCTTCTCTCACATTGCGGCAAAACCTATCCATTTTGCACACAATCAGAACATCTCCACTTACTAATCTATCTACCAACTCATTAAATACAAATCTATTATTGAAATCTTTTGCAGCAGTATAAACTTCTCTGTGTATCTCTGCTGAAGGATATTTTTCTAATATAGTCTGTTCTTGCTCTGCCAGAGAATTATTTTCAGCCTGACCTTTGCTTGACACACGAACATATCCGTATTCCATATCTAACACCTGCCTTATGAATATATATAATGAATACCCACAAGCCTACAAGTTACCTGAATAGGCAAAGTGTATTCATAACTTAAAATATATGAACCATCTTTTGACGCTCTCACACGTCAATTTTTATGTAAATTTATAAAAACCTTGTCATCTCAACACAAAACCACGATAAAAATTTTCAAATTACAAAACGCCGTCATTTCAGCCTTTTGTTGATGTCAAAATTAAATTATTGTTGATTTCTTTAATCTTAATTTTTTACGACCACTATTTAATGGTATAAGATAAATAAGACTTAAATAATCTGCAAATTTTTACATTTCACTCCCGAACTAAAACCAACACTTTTGACACTTTTTATATCTGATGACTAAAAATTTAAAAATCAGCCTGCTGAAAAACCAATAAATTTTATGCTGGTTGAAAAAATATCATAAAATTTCCAACGCTTTTAAACAAACACTTTGCTTACATGACGACGCAATCAAGTCCATCAGAGAATACCATATCTTTTATTAACTCTGTATCAATCATATAATACCTTATCAACCTGTCTGCAACCGATAAATCTTCCGCATCATCTACACCCATATAGATACTTTCTGTAGTACGATATATAACCTTACACCCAACAAGCATACAACACCCAAAGTTTAAATTTTGATTATATCTGTTCAATCTTTCAAGTGTCTGGGCTTTCTTCTTTATAAATGCTCTTGTACCAATGTTCCAGAGGTCTGCCTCTAATACAAGCCTTTGATTTGCTCTGTCAACAACAATCTCAAATTCTTCATCATCTTTAATTGCTCTGACCATACCATTTTCTGCATCTGCTACGCTATACAACCCTAATAAGTCAAGAACTCTCCTGATAAAAACCGCTACCGTTGTAAACTTAAAACCAATATCTTTATAATTCTTATTTTTCTTAACTATCTTTTTGAAACTACTACTATGTAACATAATCTGTTACCCCCTTATAAAAATATTTCTGCACAAAAAAAGTGCCGTTACCGTTTGTAACGACACATAAAGTCTTTTATGACCTTTGCTCTATTCATTATTTAATCTCTTTAGCATCCACCAAAGAAAACCACCGCCACCGCCACCAACTTAAATAAATAATTCAAGCCGTGCCGTTGCACTCATTACCAAAATTACAAGCAAATCACATACTCATATAACTTACTCTTATATAATTATAACTCTTCCTGATACTATAGTCAATGCCCATGAACAAAATATTTTTTTCATCACGAACACAAAAATTAATCTGTATTATTTTTTACACATAATAACATAATTATCATATCTAACTAATTCAATCATTTCATCGCTTTCAATAATAGTATAATCTGCCTGTGTATCTTCATATTTTAACGAAATTACATCTCCGTCGATTTCCCACTCAAACTCACTTTTTGCACTACCTAACATATGAAATCCTGTTCCATCCTTTTCAAAATCATATATAACAACCTTATCTGCAAAGTAATCACAAGTCCATTTTCTCTCAACTAAATAATCTTCAAAATTCTTTCCGCAACCTGATAACAACATTATCAAAGCCATTACAATAATACCAACGTTAAAAAACTTTTTCATAATTCTGTTCTCCTTTTCATTTGTAACTTTTTATAATTTACATAACAACATCTGTAAATGCAAGTGTATATGTTCCAGGTGCAAGTTTACTTGTATTAGTTATATATATGCTTTCAGAAAATTTTTCATTAAGATTAATGTTATGCTTTGTAATCATTCCTGACCCCACAACAACATTAGAACTATCATATAACTTCCAATTCATAGTGCAGTTCATAGATGCACCACCTTTAAAATCAAAGGTTTTTTCACAAAGCAAATCAAGAGTAATCTTTTCAGATGTAACATTTACTTTTGCTTCTCTTATTGTACAGGTAGAATATTTATCGCCTCTGCTGCCTATCCAATGTACATCTTGTGGCAAGTTGTTTTTTAAAACAACTGATATATTTGGCTTATTCTCTTTAGTGGTTGATGCTTGTGTTTCATCTGTTTTCTTTTCAACCACATTAACTTTACATCTGTTAGTTGTTGATTTCTCATCTATTCCAATTTCAACAAAGATATAAGTTGTTCCAAGTGCTACCGCTTGAAACGTTTCAAAGCCTGGCTCATCAGTGTTAATTAGTCCTTTGTTAGGGTCCCAATCTCCGCCATATCTTAATATACGGGTATCACTTGTTTCTCTTTCACCATTCTCTTTTTGATAATAAAAAAGTGGTCTTTCTTTGTCCTTTGGAGAGTATTCAATTTGAAATTCTTCACCTAATTCAACAGTTATTTCTTCAGGTGATATTACCCAATTTATAATCTCGTCAGGTTTAGGTTCATTAGAAACATTTGTACTTTCTGTATTACTACAAGAAATAAGTGTTAATGAAATAAGCAAACATAAGCATACTGTTATTAATTTTTTTGTGTTTTTCATAGTAATTCTCCTTGTATTAAAAAATGCGTGGGCAAATGCCCACGCACGAAAAACGAGGCAATGCTCCTGTTGTCACGCAGTTCACTATTCCTACATCGTATGGAAAATGATAAGCAAGCCTGCGTTTTTACCAACGCAAGCCACACGATATAAGAATAACATATTAAACTACGTGACTAATACATTTTAACATAAAATTTATCTCTTTTCAATACTTTTACAAATATTTACCTGATTAAACAAAAAATAACCGTATTGACTACGGCTACTTTATACATATATCCCAACCACCCACCCTTGCAAAATACCATAAGGATATAATTCCCATATGATTTAATGTTGTATAAGAATTTTAAGTTGTATTATTATTTTATACTAGTATATATACCTCTCTATATTAATAACAACGACACTGTCTAAATTTATGTCCAATATAAAACTTTTTTTATAAATATTTTCCAAAATAATACTTTTCTGTGTTATTGCTGAAAATAAAATTTTTAAATTTTTCTATGTATTCCATATCAAGCAGAAGGCAGGTACAGAAGAACTTGCACACCTTGAAATTGTTGGTGCAATGGTTCATCAGTTAACCAGAAATTTATCTATGAAACAAATTAAAGAACAAGGTTTTGGTGATTATTATACAGACCACGGTGTTGGCGTATATCCACAGAGTGCAGCAGGTACTCCCTGGTCAGCTGCAACAATTGCTGTAAAAGGTGATGTAATTGCAGACCTCAACGAAAACCTTGCTGCTGAACAAAAAGCAAGAGCAACCTACGAAAATCTGCTAAAATTAGCTGATGATCCTGATGTAATTGAACCTCTAAAATTTCTTCGTACAAGAGAAATTGTTCATTATCAACGTTTCGGTGAAGTTTTAAATGATATTCAACAAAAAATGTCATCTAAAAACAAATTTTATTTTAACAAAAAATGACAAAACTTTTTTCAATATTATAAAAAACAATAACCGCAATTCTAAAATTAGAATTGCGGTTATTGTTTGGCGGAGAAGGAGAGATTTGAACTCTCGCGCCGGTTTCCCGACCTACACCCTTAGCAGGGGCGCCTCTTCGGCCTCTTGAGTACTTCTCCAAACCGTAGCTAACTATGAAATATTAAAGTAAAAACTCCGAAAGATACTATCTCCGAAGTTTTATGGAGGAGAGGGGCGGATTCGAACCCCCGGACGGCGCAAACCGTCACTGGTTTTCAAGACCAGCTCTTTAAACCACTCAGACACCTCTCCGTGTCAACGAATAATATTTTAACACAATTAAAAGGTTATGTCAATAGTTTTTTGAAATTTTATTAAGGAGTTTCTTTAATTAAAGAAACTCCTTGACATGAATCAATTATATTTATTCATTGCTTTTGAAATGTGACCTTTTATTATTAATTCAATAATCTCAGGTATATTTTTAGCACTTTCAATAAGAATTTTAGTTTCATCCTTGGAAAAATTAGATAACACATAATCAGCAAGGTCTCCAACAGGCTCACCTATACCAAAACGAACACGCGGAAATTCATCGCTTTGCAAATGATATATAATATTTTTCATACCATTGTGTCCGCCGGCACTTCCCTTTTGTCTGATACGAATTTTACCAACATCAAGGGAAATATCATCATACATTACAAGAATGTTTTGAACAGATATTTTGAAATAATTGCAAAGTTCTCTTACACTTTCACCAGACAAATTCATATAAGTTTGAGGTTTGGCAAGAATAACGGGTACTCCTCCTATTCTTCCTTCTCCTATCAATGCTTTACATTTTACTTTATTAATCTTAATATTTGCATATGACGCTAATACATCAAGCATTTCAAAGCCAACATTGTGTCTGGTATTTATGTATTTTTTATCGGGATTACCTAATCCAACTACAAGAAATTTTTCCATATTAAACAAATATCTCACTAATTGAAGTATCATCATATATTCTCTTTATTGCTTCACCAAATACATCTGCAACTGAGAGAAATTTAATTTTATCGCATTTCTTTTCTTCAGGCTGACATATTGTATCAAGAATAACAAGCTCATCAATAACAGAGTCATTAATTCTTTGAATAGCAGGACCTGACAATACACCATGAGTTGCGCATGCATAAACCTGTTTTGCACCTCTTTCCTTAAGTGCGTTGGCACCATTACAAAGAGTACCTGCTGTATCTATCATATCGTCCACTATAATACATATTTTGTCCTTAATATCACCAATAATATTCATAACTTCACAAACATTAGCTTTTGGACGTCTCTTATCAACAATGGCAATAGGAACATCTAAACGTGTTGCAAAATTTCTCGCTCTTGTTACACTGCCAAGGTCTGGAGAAACAACAACAACATCCTCTTTATTTCCATCAAATTTTTCATTAAAATACGGAGCCAAAATTGGCACACCAAGTAAATGGTCAACAGGTATATCAAAAAATCCCTGAATCTGTGGGGCATGTAAATCCATTGTAAGAACTCTGTCAGCGCCTGCCTTTGCAATAAGGTCTGCAACAAGTTTAGCTGAAATAGGGTCTCTCGCTTTAGCTTTTCTATCCTGTCTAGCATAACCATAATAAGGCATAACAGCTGTAATCCTGCCTGCAGATGCTCTCTTACAAGCATCAATCATAATAAGAAGTTCCATCAAATGTTCATTTACAGGATATGACGTAGACTGAACAATGAATACATCCTGACCTCTGACAGTTTCATTAATATTTACACCAATTTCACCGTCACTAAACTTAAGTACCTGTGCATCACCAAGGCTAACACCTAATTTAGATGCGATTGCCTGCGCTAGTTCCGGATTAGCATTTGCAGAAAATACTTTAATGTTTTTACCGTGTGTTATCACTTTTAAGTCCTCCTATTTACCATTCTTTTTCATAAAAGTTTTATTATATATACAGTATATCACACTTTACTGTAAAAATCTACTTTTTTCTCTATTTTTTTTAAAAATAAAGTTTTATGTTAACATCAACCCACGCATATAGTAAAATAAATATTGCTGTGCAAAGCCTGCAAGCTCGCCAAAATGATCAATAACAAATGAATCAAATTGTTTTTCATCTACTTCATATAACTGGTGTAAAACTTTTTTTATCCATACATCTTTCGGAAAAACATCATATTTTTGATATGCAAACAGTAATATGCAATCAGCAACCTTATTACCAACACCTTTTATTTGCTTCAGATATTCTCTTGCATCATTAGTATCCATATTATAAATCATATTAAGATTAATATCGCCATTTGACACCTTAATTGCAGCGTCAATAATGTATTTAGCCCTGAATCCGCTCTTTATAACATCAAGCTGTTCAATTGTCAGCTTACTCAATGTATAAGCGTCGGGAAATGCATAATATGGTTTATCACCATATTTTATTTCTCTACCAAAATTTTCACACAAGCTTTCTATTATCTTCTTTATTCTTGGTATGTTATTATTTGCAGATATTATAAAGGAAATCAGTGTTTCCCAAGGGTCCTGTTTTAATAATCGTATTCCGTATCCGGCAGGAATAGCCTTTGCTAATATTTCATCTCGTTCTGAAAGCTTTTCTTTTATTTCATAATAACTTTTATCAAAGTCAAAATATGAATTAACAAGTTCTTCATTATCAATTTCTATATCAAAAATATTATTATTCTGTACAATCTTAATAACAGAATCACCAACAATACCAAGGTAAGAGTTATCATCAATTTTATTCCACCTAAAGCATTGACCACATTCAAACGTATGTACCAAATCAAAATCACTATTTTGAATTTTCATAAAAAACAACCTTCCCATTTACAATTAAAAAGAAAAATGATATAATCATATACAAGCCAAAAAAGGAGATGTAACAATGAAAGAAACAATATATACAATCCCAATTAACGAGGCATTTGATCAAAAATGCAGTTGTGCTATATGTTCTATTGAATATCGTATTGAAAGAGAGGAAACCGATGCAGTTTTAGGTCCTGCAATGATGGAGCCTGATTTTCGTATTAATTCTAATCACAAAGGTTTTTGCAAAACACACTACAGTAATTTACTTAAAAACTGCAAAGCCTTACCAATGGCATTGGTTTTACAAACACATATCCAACAACAAAACAAAGATATTTTTGCTGAAAAGATAGACTTTGTTTCAAAAAACAAATTTATGAAAAAGCAAAGTGATGAACATATTTCAGCAACAAAAATTACCAATTATATTGAGAAAGTCAACAACAGCTGCATAATTTGCGACAAAGTAAATGATATTATGAACAGATACTTTGACAACATTATATACATATGGAAAACCCAGGAAGATTTCCGAAAAAAATTTTCATCACAAGAAGGGTTTTGCATTCCTCATTTTTCAAAACTCCTAAAATATGCTATGGATAATCTTAACGAACGTGAATTTAAAGAATTTTATCATACAATTATTAATATACAAGAAAAATATCTAAATCAATATTATAGTGATATTTCAGAATTTACAATGTTATTTGACCATAACAATAACAGCATTCCCAAGGATAATGTAAAAAATTCCATAAAACGTTCCGTACATATAATTTCAAGCCTTAATTGTGAAAGCGATTAACAATATAATTGTTTGCAGTAATTTCAATACTGTCATCAATGTCTTGCAAAACAAAGTCTTCATACTTGTTTTGCAAGGCTTTTTTTATTATAAAATCACACAGGTGCGGATTTTTAGGCAAAAGTGGTCCATGTAAATAGGTACCTATTACATTTTTATACATAACACCCTCATAGCCATCAGCTCCGTTATTTCCATTACCATACACAACTGTTCCAAGTGGATTATAGTTGTTAATGAAAGTTCTTCCTCCGTGATTTTCAAATCCTACAACGGGATATTCAAGAAAATCCGTGTTTATTACAACATCACCAATAAACCTGTTATCATCATTTTCCGAATAAATATCTAATACTCCCAATCCTTTAACAGTTTTATCTTTCATTTTATAATAATTCCCCAAAATCTGATATCCGCCGCATATTGCAACAACAACACCATTATTTTCAACATAATTTTTAAATTCATCTTTAAATTCATAAAGCTTTTGGCACACTAAAAACTGTTCTCGGTCAGAGCCTCCTCCTATAAAGAGGATATCTGTATTTTCAAAGTTTATTTTATCGTCTAGCTTATACTCAGTAACAGACACATTAATTCCGCGCCATTCAGCACGTTTTAAAAGTGAAGTAATATTTCCTCTGTCCCCATAGAGATTAAGTAATTCAGGATACAGATGGGCTATTTTAAGTTCCATTATTCCGCCTCCAGACTTTTTAGAATATCGTGCGTAGAAAATAAAGCTGTGTAATTTACCAAAATATATAACACTTCAATATCCGCTTCCAAACCTTTTAGAATTGAATCTTTAATATTGTCAGTAATATCAAAATTGTTGATTTCTGCATATTTAAAACGAACAGCAACATCATCACGTCTTATGCCTGAAAAATAAAATTTATTTGCATTTACATTATTGAATCTTTCAAAATCAACATCCCAAATCCATGAAATATCTTTACCATCACCTGCATTGTCATTAATTACAACAACTATATTTTTCTTTCTCTTATCTCCTGCAACAGTTGAAATTGCCTGGTTAAATCCCGCAGGATTCTTTGCAAGATTGAACACAACCTGTTTTCCGTTAATAACAAATTCTTCCATTCTTCCGGTCTGTGGCTTATATTCAGAAAGAATATCGTTTAAGTTATCTGAGCTTATACTACATAGAGAAATGGCACTATAAGACGCAAGAATGTTATAAATATTGTAAAAACCCCTGTATTTTACAGAAAATTTCTGCGTACCTACATTAAATTCAATTCCATTATCCAAATTGATGTCTGTTGCCTCGAAGTTAACCTCAGGACGTTTAAAATCGCATTTGCTACACTTATATTTACCCAATTGACTGTAATGATAGAAATCATATTCAAGTTCTTCGCCGCAAAACATACAAAAACGACCTTCCTTGGCTTCATTAAGTGCAATACCCGCATCTTCACCTATGCCAAAATAGTAACATTCTTTTTTGGATTTTTCTCCAAGAGATGCAACCAACGGGTCATCCGCATTAAGTATCAATTTGGTATTTTCGCACATATCAACAGCTTTTAATAAATAATTAATAGTAATATCAATATCACCGTATCGGTCAAGCTGGTCACGGAAAAGGTTTGTGAGAATCATATAATCAGGCTCAAAGTGAGCAAAAACTTTAACTGCGGAAATTTCATCAATTTCAATACATGCATAATCCGCATCCAAATTGCCAAAAAAATCTGTTTTTTCTACAAAAGCTGTAACAACACCAGGGAGCATATTTGCCCCTACATTGTTGCAGACAACTTTTTTTTCGGAAGATTTAATTATTGTATTCAAAAGATTATTTGTAGTTGTTTTACCATTTGTTCCGCACACAACTATAATTTCATTTTTAATTTGTTTAGCCAGAATTTTTAAAATATCCGGACATATTTTCATAGCAAAAATACCAGGGGTAGACGAACTTTTCTTCCCTGCAATTTTACCTATAAATATCAAAATTTTGGTTGCCCATACAGCAAGTAATTTCCTCATACAATTCACCTGTTAGTTTTGTTTATTTCCAAACTTTATCAATAATTCCTGTAACATTACAATTAATGTTGGCAAGAGTAATCTCTTTGCCTGCACATACCTCATACATTTCAGGAGTATAATAACCCGTATCGGTTTCAGAACCCGTTACTTTAAATGTTAAAACAACATCATACTTTTCAGGAACAACAGCACTCACAATAGTTCCATCTGTTTTTTCAACTTCACAAACGGCTTCATTTACTTTAACCTCTGTCAGTGTTCCCATAGATGAGCTGATTTTTCCTGAAAGACGAAAGTCTGTACCTACACTGTTCATAAGTAAATTTTTATTAGTTTCTCTTATTTCTCTTATAGTAATATTGTAATTAAATTCAGATGTCTGGTTAATCGCACCAACATTATTACCATTAAAACGTACATATGCTCCAATTATTGCAATAATAATCAGAATTACAACAAGAATATCCACAATACTTATTTTACCAAAAAGCTTACCTTTAGAATTAAACAACATCAAAATTCACCTCACTTAAGTTCATACAAATCAACAATATAACCGTTTTCGGAAGCGGCACCTTTTGCATTAAAAGGCATTTTACTCCCTACCGCAATTTCTTCGCTTCCGCTTGTATATGCTATATTGGATTTTGAAACATCTGACGTTATTGTAACATTGGCAGTATATCTACCCGGTACCTCCGAAATTACAACCTCACCGTCTTCTGTATTATTAACCCATTTTTTAAATGGCACAATCTCAACATTAGATATTACCCCAGTACCCGAGGTAGTTTCGCCCAAAGTAACTGAGTCTCCAACTTTAAAACTATTTGCAGCATCCTCGGATAAATCTTTTACTTCTACTATAAACAAAATTTTTGTAGTATCTGTATTAACAACGGCATCATCCTTTGTCATATTAAAATACACAAAACATCCAACCGCAATTATCAAAACAGCAACAACCAAAATTACAGCATCAATAATATTAAACTTCGGCTTCATTTTTTACCCTCCAATATTTCTAAATAAAATTTTTCCATATTTTCTGTCATTACCTTTGCAGTAAATTTATTTTTATATACTTCCAAAGCACCATCAGACAATCTGTTATACAATTCATCATCCTCTAGAAGTTTAATAATTTTTTCTGCAAATTCTTCAGCATTCTGGCCGTTTACGACATAGCCGTTAAGGTCATCTGTTACAACCTCTGGATTACCTCCAAAACTGCTTACAATAGCAGGTACACCTACCCGCATACCTTCAATTGCCGCAAGTCCTAAAGCCTCAAATGAAGATGCATTAATCTGAAGGAACATAATGTTATTAAGTTCAGGTATGTTTTTCACAAAACCTAAAAACACCACATTATCTGCATGAATATCTTTTACATACTGCTTTAAAGATTCCTCAATAGAGCCTGTACCTGCAATTACAAATTTGGCATCATATCCCTTATCCTGAACAATCCTTGCAGCGTCAATAAAGTATTTATGGCCCTTTATTTCCTCAAGCCTTGCAATTATTCCGATTAATTTTGTTCCGTATTCAATACCAAAATCAGAATATACTCTTTTTTTATTCTCCACATCAAGTCTTTCAACAGGATTAACGCCGTTATAAATAATTTTAATTTTTTTATCATTTATACCTGTTTCTATTAAATTTTTACGAGCGGCTTTTGAAATTGCAATAATACCGTCTGCAAAATAACCGTTGATAAATCCGTTAACAAGCTTTCCTATAGGATTAGTAAGCTTTTTACTAGGTGCAGAATCTGTATGCCTTGTATAAACAATTGCTTTTACACCGCATAATTTCGCTGCAATTCTTGCTGACAAACATGCATGTGCATGAACAACATCAGGTTTTTCAACCTTAAATATTTTCAATAGTTGCTTAATAGCAATCTTACTAAATGACTGTTCTGCCAATCCATCTATTTCGATGTATGAAAAACCAAGCTTTGAAATTTCATCAATCAATTTACTATTATGTGGTAAAACAATTTTTACAATAAAATTATCCTTATTGCAATTTTCAAGATAATTTAAAAGGTATTTTCCTGCTCCTCCAATATTAGAGTCACTTATTATGTGTAAAATCTTCTTCACAAGCACACCTCCTGGAAGCAATACCCAAACCTATAAATATCCAAAAAATCGCAAAAACACGATAATTATACCACAAATAATCAAACATTCCCTGTAACAAACAACCTAAAATACCGGCAATTATTGCTGCACATAAAATACCATACATATTCTTTTTGCCAACGATGTAACCAACAAGTATTTTCTTCAACGAAATTATCATACCTGTTATAAACGTCAACAATCCACCTATACCTGTTTCAACAATAATTTGCAAATACAAATTATGTGAATGATGAGCAATTGTTGCATTATAGGCATAAATAGGATATATAGTGTTAAATGCTCCCTCTCCTACACCTACGCCTGTCCACCAATAATCCTTAATCATTCTAAGTGTACCAAGCCATATGTGTACTCTGTACGATGTTGATGAATCACCCAAATTACCAATACTTAAAAATCTGTTAATCATACTGTCAGGTAAAACCATAGGTAAAAACAAAGCACCTATTAAACCAAGTAATACTAAGCGTTTATCTATTAACAGTGCAAATACAATTGCAACAAGTATTATACCAACCCAACATCCACGTGACTGAGTAAATATAAGACAAAGCGCCCCGCAACACATTGCGAAAAAATAATAAATACGAGGTAACCACTTTTGAGAAGCATAAACCATTGCTGCACAAATAGGAATAAACATCAATAGATATTCACCTAAAACATTGGGATTACCAAATGTTGAATAAACTCTAACGGAAATATCACTGAACATTTCCTCGTCTAACCAGGCATGTCCTATGTTGTTACCAAAGAAATTTTGATAAATCCCATAAATTGATACCAAAAAACCTGAGGTTATAAAAGAAAAAATCATATTTTTGAATTTTATTTTATCAGTTCCGCAGGCAATAACCAAAAACATAAAGCAAATGAATACTAGATATAAAGCAAATACCTTAATACTTGCAATTCTAGAATATGATGTAACAGAACAAATAAAAAACAAAATTATCAATAGAATAGCAGTCATTCCAAATGCGTCTATTTTTATATTAAAATTATTCTTAACAATGCTATTTACAAAAAAAGATGCAAATGTCAATAAAGCTAGTGCAACACAGCCCATAGTAGGAATAATTGGTGCAAGAAAAATCATTGCATATACGCCAATTTCATAGTGAGAAAACAAATTTAAAAAAATACTGTCACTAATTTTTTCTCCAAATTTTCCACTTATATTAATACTAAATGTTTTGTTAATAAAAAGATTCAGCATTCGATAAAAAATACTATTATTTGATTTAATATCCTGCAGGTTTCTTGTAACCAGCCATCCAGCCTGACTTTCATTCCACTTGGAAGCGATTTTAAGGCACACTCTTTTTAAATATGAAAAAATAATACTATTTTCAAGAAAATTTGTCATCTAATCACCTCCCTGACCTCTTTGACCTTAAGTAAATATAAAGACACAGCATATACAACAGCCGATCCTGTCACTATAACACTCATACGTAACCATACATTTAAATCATGAGTTATTTTGCTAATTAAAATTACAAAAACAGCCATCAATATTGATGCTATGGAAACTTTTAAAATATGAGTTAAAAGTGATAAATTTATAAGTTTAATATTACATTGAAGTGATACAATCAATACAATAGCTACCACAAATGTCGCAACAGCCGAGCTTAGAGCCAGACCGCTTACACCAAGATTCCATACCTTTATAGATAGAGAAGATAAAATAACCGAAACTAATATTCCAGATACAGATGCAATCATAGGAATTTTAGCATTCTTCATTGAATAAAAACACTTATTTAAAATTTCATTTATACCATATGCAATCATACCAAAAGCAAAAAAACGTAATGCAGAAGCAGTAAGCTTAACTGAGTATTCTGTAAACTCCCCTCGTCCATAAACTAACATAATTATATCTTCTGAAAGTAATATCATACCTGTCATTATAGGTGCAATAATCAAAAACATTACCCTTATAGATTGTGTTAAAATTTCTGCAAAACCTTTGTTATCATCCGCACCAACCTTTTTTGATAAAGCAGGAAAAATATAATTAGTAATAGCAAAAACGAATACTCCCACTACTATAATGTAAAATCTGTTTGCATAATCTAGTGCGGGTCCTCCTCCGCTGATTGCAGAAGCATATCTTTTATTAACAAAAACTGAAATAGGCTGTACCCACGAACTTATTAATATCGGCAATGCCAAAATAACAGCTTCTTTTATTCCTGCATCCTTAAAATCAAAAGAAAATTTATATCTATATTTATTTTTGATAAGTGATGGAATTTGTATAACAAACTGCATAGCCCAACCAACTAGCATTGCTATACATAACCCATATACATTATCAAAGAATAAAAGATAAATTATTATAACAACATTAGATACCATACTTATGATTGCCGGAATATTAAATTCTCCCAAGGATTGTAAAATTCCAACAAAAGCATATGCCAAAGTTGTAAAAATCGTAGTTGGCAATACAATAATCAATAATTGTTGTAATAACTGCTGCGTAGATACATCAAGGTCTGGTGCAATAAACAGACCGATATATTTAGAAAATATCATACACAAAACACTTATTGCAGCAGAAATTAAAACCGTAATATTAATAAAATTGTTTGAAAATTCAACAGCACGTTTATTTTCACCTTTTTCCATATAGCCGTTAAAAATAGGAATAAATGTCGCAAGAACAGCGGCGCCTAGTGTAAAGTCAAATAACTGTACAGGTAAACTGCTTGCATAACTATAAGCAATTGCCTCCATACTCTCGATACCGTATTTTGCCGCTATAAATACATCTCTAAGCAGACCTGCAATCTTTGAAAAAAGTGTTGCTATCATCATAAAACTAACTGTCTTAACTGTACTTTTCAATTATAATCCCCTATTCATCTTTAAGGTATTCTTTAAATAATTCCTCAACCAATTCATCACGTTCAAGCTTCATAATAAGTGCTCTGGCGTTATTATGACTTGTAATGTAAGTTGGGTCTCCTGACATAATGTACCCAACAAACTGGCTTATGGGATTATAACCTTTTTCCTTCAAAGCCTGATAAACTTCCATAATAATTTCTTTAGGATCAACCTTTTTATTCAAACCGTCAAACTTCATTGTTTCGCCCATAATATCAGCCTCCTGAATTTTTTAATAGATATGCTTTTTGCCAATACCCAAACGAGCATTGGCAAAAAATAATTAATTATCACGGATTTTCGCATCCAGTTCTTTTGATAATATTGAAATAATATCGTCGATAATAGGATTAACGTCATTATCTGACAAAGTCTTATCAGCATCTCTGAACTTAAGTGAATACGCAACACTCTTCTTTCCCTCAGCAATTTGCTGACCCTGATAAACGTCAAATAATTCGAAACTTTCGATAATATTTGTTTTTGTCTTTCTAAATACATCCTCAATAACGCGCACTGGAGTAGCAACGTCAACAACCATAGCAAGATCACGTGTTATTGCAGGGAATTTTGGTAATCTCTTGTACTTCTTATCTGATTTTTTACATTCAAGCAACAAATTAAAGTCGATAACAGCAGCATAAACAGGTACATTGATACCAAAGTTCTTTTGCACACTGGGATGAACACGGCCGATAGTTGCAAGCTTTTTACGTCTTACATATATATTAGCTGTCTGTCCGGGATGGAAAACATTGTTATCCTTTTCAGCTTCAATTTCGTAATACTCAATACCAAAAGCTCTCAAAAGTTCTTCAACTGTTCCTTTAAGGACATAGTAATCAACATTTTTACCATACATTGCAATATCAATATCCAACGTTTCGTCAGCAAGACCATCTTCACGAGGAATATATTTTGTTGCAAGTTCATAAAGATATGCTTCTTCATTACGGTAATTATAGTTTGTAGCAACAGTTTCAAGCATTGAACCTATCGTAACTGTTCTCATTATACTCTGGTCTTCACCCAAAGGATTTAATATTTTTACAGTATCATCCATTTCAATGTTAAGTTTGTTATACATTTTTGGACTTACAAAAGAATAAGTTATAATTTCACTTAGCCCTTGTGCACACAAGGTATTTCTTACCAAATCCTCTGCTTTTTGCTTTTCATTTTTACCACCCAAAGTAGCTTCACCGGAAAGCAAGGTTGTAGGTATATTATTATAACCATAAATTCTTGCAATTTCCTCAGCTATATCAGGCTCTGCCTCCACGTCTGCACGATATGTTGGAACGTAAATGTCATCACCTTTAATATCAAAATCAAGCATTTTTAAAGTATCAATCATAAATTTTTCATCAATATCTGTTCCTAAAAATGCATTAATCTTCTCAGGACGGAATTTAATGACATTCTTTTCGGGTAATTTTGAATATACATCAACAACACCATCAACAACTTCACCTGCACCCAAAATATTAATAAGTTCGCAGGCTCTGTTAATAGCATCCATAGTATTATGAGGATCAAGACCCTTTTCATATCTTCCTGATGCTTCAGTACGTAAACCAATTTTCTTTGCAGAACTTCTTACTGAAGATCCATTAAACGTTGCACTTTCAAAGAGGATAGTTGTTGTATCATCAGCAATTTCGCTGTTTTCACCTCCCATAACACCTGCAATAGCTACCGGTTTTACAGCATCAGCAATTACAAGCATATTAGTGTCAAGTTCTCTTTCATTACCGTCAAGAGTTGTGATTTTTTCGCCTTTTTCGGCACGTCTTACAACAATCTTACCACCTTCAAGAGTACGGATATCAAAAGCGTGCATTGGCTGGCCGTATTCCAGCATAACATAGTTTGTTATATCAACTATGTTATTAATTGATCTTACACCGGACATTTCAAGTCTCATCTTCAGCCAATCTGGTGACGGTCCAATTTTAATATTTTTAACTGCACGTGCAGTATATCTATAACATAAATCAAAATCTTTTACTTCAACATCTATATAATTTTTAACATCGTCACCGCAAGTTTTAACATCAGGAGTTTTAAGATTAAAAGGTCTATTATATGTTACGGAAACTTCACGTGCTAACCCTATAACACTTAGACAGTCAGGTCTGTTTGATGTAATTTCAAATTCCACAACACTTTCATTTAATCCTAAAATATCTCTAATATCAGCTCCAACAGGAGTATCATCAGGTAAAATCAAAATACCTGTTGCAGGTTCTGTAGCTATACCCAATTCTTCTTCAGAACACATCATCCCACAGCTTTCAACGCCACGTAATTTACCCTTTTTAATTTTACCACCGGGTAAAGTTGCGCCGTCTCTTGCAACAGGAATAATTGCACCTTCAAAAACATTAGTTGCACCTGTTACAATCTGCACCTCATCATTTTCACCAAAATATACTTGACATACAACAAGCTTGTCAGCATCAGGATGTTTTTCAATCTTTGTAATTTTGCCCGTAAAGACGTTAATAATATTTTCGCCCTTACTTTCTACACCTTCAACCATTGAACCACTCATTGTAAGGTCAGCTGCAAACTGGTGAGGTGTAATATCCTTCATATCTACATAGTCGGAAAACCAACTCATTGGAACTTTCATTGTAACACTACCCCCTAAAACTGTTTTAAGAAACGTAAATCATTTTCGTAAAACATACGAATATCATCTATGTCAAATCTTCTCATAACAATACGTTCCAAACCTATACCAAATGCAAAACCGCTGTAAACTTCAGGGTCAATACCGCAAACTTTAAGTACTTTAGGATGCACCATACCTGCACCTAATATTTCAATCCAGCCCTCACCTTTACATACACGACAACCTGTACCGTGACACGCAGGACAAGAAATATCAAGTTCAGCACTTGGCTCAGTAAACGGGAAGTGATGAGGTCTGAAACGAACCTGTATATCATCACCGTAAAGCTTTTTACAAAATACTTCCAATGTACCCTTAAGGTCCGCCATTGTTATTCCTTTATCAACTACAAGACCTTCTATTTGATGGAACAAAGGTGAATGTGTTGCATCTAGGTTATCACTTCTAAAAACACGTCCCGGAGCAATAATTCTAATCGGTGGCTTTTGATTTTCCATAGTACGAACCTGACACGGAGATGTCTGTGTTCTTAAAAGTACATTATCACTGATATAAAAAGTATCCTGAGTATCTCTTGCCGGATGGTTCTTTGGTATATTCAAAGCCTCAAAATTATAGTAGTCGGTTTCAATTTCAGGTCCTTCTGAAATCTGGAATCCCATACCTATAAATATATCTTTGAGTTCATCGAGCACGACAGTAAGTGGATGTTTATTGCCAACGTACGTTGATTTACCGGGCAAAGTAACGTCGATAGTTTCCTCTGCCATTTTACGTTCTGTTACTTCTTTTTCAAGCTGAATGGAAATTTTAGAAATCTCTTCTTCTATAAAGGCACGTACATCATTGGCTAGCTGTCCTATTATAGGTCTTTCTTCAGCAGAAAGCCCTCCCATACCTCTTAAAACATCAGTAAGCTTACCTTTTTTACCCAAATATTCAACTCTAAATGCTTCTAAAGAAGCTTTGTCATGTATATTTTTAATAACTTGCTTTGAGGATTCTCTTATTTCCTCAAGTTTTTCTCTCATATATATACCACTCCCAAAATACAATCTTATTGTATTATAACAAAAATTTTCCACACTTTCAAGTGTTTAAGAAATATTATTTAACAAAGAATTTACTAAATTAAAGGATAAATATGTGTTTCTTTAACAGACCTTCCGGTAGAAATTTCAAGACAATGTCTGTATAGTTCCAGCTGTTTTTTATATTTTTCCTTTAAACTGCCTGTTTTGTAATCAATAATAATAAAATGATCATTTTCAATAAAACAACAGTCTATAACACCCTGCACAAGAATAGTTTCATCATTTGCCTCATACCCTAGCTCATTTGCAGGTAAATCAACACAAAATTTAAATTCGCGATAAATTTGGTTTGAATTTAACATCCTCTTACCTATATCACTGCAAAAAAACGAATATATAGCTTCAATATCAATAACATCCTTGTACTTTCCATCAAAAATGCCATTATTAATCATTGAATCAATCTGTAATGATATTGCATCAACACTTTCAACATTATCAAGATTGATATTTTGTAATACAAAATGGATCAATGTACCCCTTTGAGAAGATGATATTTTATCATCTTTAAAATTAAATGAGGTAAGTTTTATTTCGTCATCAATAGATATTACCTCGCTGATTGATTTTTTTGAAGGAACAAATTTACTGTATGTATACGGATATTTAAAACTAAGACGCTTTGAAATATCATCATAAAATTCCGAATAATCATTTATTATTTTATTATCTGATTTTTCTTCATAAAATTCCTCATCCATACCTAAAACATCTGATATATTATAAATTTTTGCCTCCGCAATACCATTAACATTTGTCAGTATCATATCAAGATAACATTTTTTTAATTTAATATTGTATGCATTACTGTCCGATGTATCATCAACAACCTCATCTATAGCTTTTGAACCGATAATAATAAGCTTATATTTTGCTCTGGTAAGTGCAACATAAAGTAAACGTATTTCCTCTGAAATCAATTCATTAAACTTTTTTTCACACATTGCCTTTTTAACATATGGCGTGTACTTAAGATGACGTTTAATGTCAACAATATCCATTGCTATTCCAAATTCTTCATCAAAAATAAGTGGCTTTGATAAATCCATTTTATTAAATTGCAAATTAGATTCACACAAAAACACAACAGGAAATTCAAGACCTTTACTTTTATGAATAGACATAATATTTACAACATTGTCGTTTTCGCTGATAAGTTTTGGTAAAGAATATTCATTATCACTTTCTATCATTGTTTTAACATATGAAATAAAGTGAGAAACACCTCGGTATCCCTTCTGCGAAAAAACATTTGCTCTTTCACATAAAAGATTTAGATTCATCGTTCTTACTTCACCATTTGAAAGACCACCTACAAATTGATAATATCCTGTATCAAATACAATCTTTCGTACAACTGCTCCTACATCATTGAACTTTGCAAACTTTCTAAAATCATTAATCTTATTTATAAAATCAATAATTTTGTGATTATCCGATTTTTTTAACAAATCATAAAGGTGTATTTTTTTATTTTCTGCCCTCATTTCTGCAATAAAATTATCATCAAAACCAAATATTGGACTTCTCATAACTGCAAGGAGAGGAATATCCTGCAGTGGATTTTCAATAATTTTCAAAAAAGACATTACTGTTGCAATTTCTATACAGTTAAAATATCCGCCCGATTCTGCCGTATATACAGGAATACCCCTTTCGGCAAAAACTTCCGCATAAACAGATGCAATATTTTTTGTCTTACGCATAAGAACTACAATGTCTCTGTATGTTACATTACGATAAGAATTTGTTGATTTATCAAAAATTTCCGGCTTTTGTTTTTCAACAAGCTCATAAATTCTGTTTGCAGTAAAAATAGCTTCCGCCTGTACTTTATCTACTTCTATTTCATCTAACGAATCTGACTTTGTATTTATAACATAACGCTCCACGGGGCAATCCAAATCGTTAATTTTTTCATTTCCGTAAACTAAAGTATGGTCTGAATTATATGTAACACCACCCAAATCGCTTATCATTAATCTCATAAAATAATCATTTATAGCATTGATAACCCCATTGCTGCTTCTAAAATTTTTTGTAAGATTAATTTTTGTTCCCTCAGTTTTATAATCCGAATTAAAAGAGTTGTATTTTTCAATGAAATATCTTGGGTTGGAATTTCTGAAACCATAAATACTTTGTTTTACATCACCAACCATAAACAGGTTTTTGCCATTTGATAGCATATCAAATAAATAAGCCTGAACACCGTTTGTATCCTGATATTCATCTACCAGTATTTCTTTATAAAAACCTTTCATATAATCTCGAATTTCAGTATTTTCTTCCAAAAGCTTAATTGCAAAATGTTCAAGGTCATTAAAATCCAGAATATTTTCAATTCTTTTTAATGAAGAAAATTCTTCTTTGAAATCTATAACAAGATTGCAAATTGTCTTTATAAAAGGCGACATTAATTGTATTTCACTGAAGATTTCCTTATCCGTATAAAGGCATAAATCTGTTATTTTTGCAAATTCTTTCTTCGCATTATCTCTCACTTTTTTTACATATTCCGAACTTACAGGGTCAGCATTCTTTCCCTTCCTAGGCAATCTTTCAAAATTAAACGATAAAATCTTTTTATCGTCGATATTACGTGACAAGATTTCAAAAAAATCAAATTCATTAAGATAAATATCGTAATACGAATTTAAGTCAGCATCATTTTCAATAATGTCCAGTGCTTTTTTATATTCACTTTTTATACCATTTAATTGTTGTTTAATACTTGTATGCACAATATCCTTAAAATGTTGAATCATATTTTCATTTTGCAAATTTGTAACACACACATTAAGCCAGTCAATCGGGTCAGGCAAACTTTCTGCAAAATTATAAACAGATAGAATAATTTCCAAAAGGTTATCGTCGTTTTTTTTACCGCCAAAGGCATCCACAGTATTGAAAAAATCAATGTTTCCTGATTTATAGTATTTTTCTAAAACATATTCCAAAGCATTTTTTTTCAAAGAAGACAATTTGACTTCGTCAGCAATATCAAAATCACGTCTTATTCCAAGTAAATGAAAATTTTCACGTATTATATTCATACAAAAAGAATGAATTGTGGATATCTGTGCCTGTCCTAAAAGCATCAATTGTTCTTTAAGAAAAGTGTCGTCGGGATTTTCATTTATTTTCTGACGTAGGGCAATATATATTCTCTCCTGCATTTCCGATGCAGCGGCATTTGTAAATGTTGCAATTAATAGCTGATTAATATATACAGGATTTGTTTTATCGGTAATAATATCTATAACACGCTGCACCAATACGGCTGTTTTACCTGACCCTGCTGCCGCAGAAACAAGGGTATTACAATCTCTGATTGTAATTGCTCTTTCTTGTTCAATTGTCCATTTCGTCGACATAGTCAAAAAACTCCTCCATTTTAATTTTTTTATACTTGCGGTATTTATTATTCTTAAAGTCAACATCAAAATTGCATATATTACCGTATGGACAATAATCACATGCTGTTGAATTATTTCCATAAACAGGATTTATATTGATATTCCCGTCAATCATCTTTTCAAAGGCATTTTTCATCTGATTATACGCAGCTTTGCAAAGTTTATTAATTTGGCTGAGTGTCACATTCTTTTTTGCAATAAATATTGACGGAATATCAGCAGATTCGTTTATAACGCCATGCATTTTTAATTCTTTTTCTATTTCTCTGGCAATAGCTTCATCCGTCATATTTTTTTCACCTTTTATAACAGGATCATCAATGTGATAATAAAGCATAGCAGCGGGTATTACTTTATTGCCTTTTTTTTCAAGATTTTCACATACAGCTTTTATGTATATAGGTAACTGAATCTGTATACCACATAAAATTTTTTCAAAGTTTATATCTTTAGCACTGGACTTATAATCAACAATACTTACAAAATCACCATTTTCTGTTTGTCTTATATCAGCACGGTCTATTTTTCCGCGAAGTTTTACTACTGTGCCATCTGATAAGGTCAATGTTATTGGTTCAAATTCAGAATTTTCGTCAAAGGAAAGCTCATAACCCAAAGATACATAACCGCTTTGCCTGTAAAAAATGGTAATATTCCAAAGAACGGTATTCATAGCCAAAATTATTTTATTAAAAAGATAACTGAATCTTTCCGATTCTGTATAAAATTCGCTTAAATATTCGCTAAGGACATTATTTGTTATTTCTGAAGCCTTTTCCTTGCATATTTCTTCAGTTATATTATGCCAACCGAATTCTTCTGCAAACAAAGAAAATTTCTCAATTATTTCGTGCATGAATGTACCATAATCCCTTGCTTCTATCTTATATTCTTTTCTTTCATCAATATTAAGACCGTATCTTACAAAATAGGCAAATTGACATTGGTTAAATTTTTCTACACGGGAAATACTCGACTTAATTTCATCACCATAAAGCTTTTTAGCATTTTGAAATGAAAGTTTAGGTGGAAGATTAGTATAAACCCTTGCACTATTAATTATATCATAGAGCTCCGGACGGTTATTTTTGTACCATTCGGCAACATAAGACCAAAATCCATCATTATTATTTTTTAGAACTTTATTAAATGTAGGTATAACACCTTCAACCTCTTTAAGCTTATTTAAATTACAATAGATATTTTGAATTTCTTTTACCTCTGGAAAAATAGCTTTAATATTATTTATTATTGATGACGGGGACAAAGCTTTACCCTCATTATCCCCGTTTGGATAAGAGAGATAGAGTTTATCCGAAGCAGACGAAAAAACTCTGTATATAATATAATTTTCATCACTGTGTTTTTGCACAACATCTTCCTCTACACCCATTAAGTTCAATTCAAAATCTTTAAAAACTCCCTCGTTTATATATCCACAAGGCAATACACTCTCTGACACACCTACAGCAAAAACAACTTTTGCCTTTGATGCCTGAAAACGGTCAACAGTAGTAATAATCACATCATCAATACCTATTGGTAGTGTATCAATTTCAGTATTTGATAGTGCGGAATCCAAAATTTTATAAAATTTTTCAAATGTTATTGAAACATCACCGAAATATATATTCATTTGATTCACTGAATTTACAATATGATTATATACCGATATAGTTTCTTCTGCCAATTCATTATTTCCTTCGGTTTTTAATTGTTTGACAATTTCCTTAACACGTTCACCAGCAGAAATATTATCAAGAAAAGCCGAATAAGCCTGTACAATTTCACACACGGATTTTCTGCCTTTGAATTTGTTGGTAAAAACTTTCAGGCATTCACGGACATAACAAATAGAATTACAAATTTTTTTGAATTCGTAATCCGTAAAAGTCCCTTTAAATGTAATCTCATTATCCTGATTCCATATTTGTTCTCTGTTTCCAACCTCAAGAATATAGTTTTCCAGTAAAAATTTATCATCTTCATCCAAATTACATAAGCAACTTCGTACAAAACCAAAAACTGAATCAAACGAATACTTATTTATAACTATATCAAAAACAGAAATTAATGCAGCATAGAGAAAATTTGTATTAGAATGTTTAGGTTCTATAATATTATAAAATATATCATACCTATCGAATATATCTCTGATAATCGGATAATATACATCGCTATTTCTGGTTATTACAGCAAAATCTCTATATCTATAATTTTCCTCCCTTATCAATCTGCAAATTTCTTGAGCTATCTGGTCAACTTCATTATTGTAATTATCACTTCTACATACAACCAAACTGTTTGTCTTTAAAACATATGTATTTTTTTTGTCTGCAAAAAAATTATTACGTAAAAAAGTTAATTCTACATTATTATCATAACATTTTTCAAGATACGTATTTGGCAATACCTCAATATTGTTTTCATACGCAATATCAAACAAAATACCCGCAGTCAATTTCGCCTTATAAAATAATTCAAATTTATTTTTATATTCAAGATTATCAGTTGGAAGAGTAAAAGTAACCATAGGAGAATTCTTAACTAAACTAGTTATAACCTGTAATTGCTGCTTTGAAAAAGAAACAAAATTATCAAAAAAAATGTATGTGTTTTTATATAATCCATATATATCAATTTTTTCTGCCAGAATTGTCATATTATCATCTGAATCTATATATGGTAAGTCAAAAAATTTTTCATATTCCGAATATATGAGTATTAAATCAAAAAGTTTATATTTTAAATTAGTATTGTTTGTATTTTCGGCAATATTTTTTAAAATCTCAACAGTTATACAGTTACTTTTTAATTTCTTTATTAACTCAAGTATTACAGATGAAAACCCGACAACATCAGCACTTTTCGAAAAATATGTAAGCTTACCGCTGACCTTAATAATAGCTTTTTCAATAATCATAAGCTTTACGTTATCATCAAGGAAATCACACATTACGGGACCAACAGTTGAAAACACACGTTTTGCAAGTCGTTCAAGACTTAAAACTTCTACCCTGTCTAATGCCTTTTTAGAAAAATTTGCAGAAATAATCCTTTCAGCCTGTAGCGAATATTGTTCCGGAACAATATACAAAACATTTCCTGTTGAATTATCTATAATATTATCTATTTCTTCAAGGCACTTTTGTGTTTTACCACTGCTCACAGCACCGTAAATTATCTTTAAAGACATACTTTATCCTCCATATGTACAAACAGGGAAAAGCAACTTTGCCTTTCCCAATCAAATTATAAATCTTCTGATTTTTTTGCTTCCTCAAATTTGCTGATAATTTCTATATGAAGTTTTTCACGCATTTCAGCATTAATTGGATGAGCAATATCACGATATTCTCCCTCCGGAGTCTTGCGACTGGGCATTGCAATAAAAAGCTTGTCAGCACCTTCTATAATTTTTATATCGTGTACAACAAATACGTCATCAAAGGTTACTGAAACAACTGCTTTCATTCTGCCTTCAGTATTGATTTTTCTAATTTTAATATCCGTAATATCCATAAAAAAATACCTTTAACTCCTTTTAATTTTATTGTTATATATATTTTACAACATTTTTTTAAAAAAATCCATAAATATTTTGACTTTTTTACTGAAAATGTTATATAATAAGTTATAGAAAATTTTTCTAGTAAAATATTTCATACAAAAATCAAGGAGATGTTAATTTTGAAAAAGCTTAATGCAAACAGCCACGTGCATTTCATTGGTATTGGCGGCATTAGCATGAGTGCTCTCGCCCATATATTAATTTCAAAAGGTCTTAAAGTTACAGGCTCGGATTGGACTGAGACAAATATTACTAAAACACTTCAAAAAAGCGGTGCGGAAATATTTATCGGTCAAAACCGTGCTGAGAACATAAAAAATCCCGACCTTGTTGTTTATACTGCTGCAGTAGCAAATGATAATCCGGAACTATGTGAAGCTAAAAATAAGGGTATTGAAACAATAGAACGTGCGGATTTTTTAGGAGAATTAATGAAAGACTTCAATTTTCCCATATCAATAAGCGGTACGCATGGTAAAACAACTACTACTTCTATGCTTTCCTGCGTTTTACTTGAGGCTGATGAAGACCCCACAATACTTGTAGGTGGCGAACTTAATGCCATAGGAGGAAATTATTATATAGGCAAAGACAAATACCTTATTTTTGAGGGTTGCGAATATGTGGACAGTTTCCTTAAATTCAACCCATATGCGGCATTGATTTTGAATATTGAAGCTGACCACCTTGACTATTTTAGGGATATCGAACACATTAAAGATTCATTCAATAAGTTTATGCTTAAAATACCCGAAAATGGTTTTGTAGTTGTAAATGCAGATGATAAAAATGTATTAGATAGCATTAAAAACGTTAAGTGTGAAATAATAACATATGGTGAAAAAGGTTCGTATTCTTTTAAAAATATATCATTTGATGAAAACGGATATGGAATATTCGATATATACAAAGATGATGAAAAGCTTGCTAACCTTCACCTAAACGTTGGTGGAAAGCACAATATATCTAATGCAACTGCCGTATTTGCAGCATCGCACAAATTAGGTGTTGATATTAAATGTATTGTTAAAGGTATCAAAAGTTTTAACGGGACCAAAAGACGCTTTGAATACAAAGGAATTATTAACGGTGCAAAAGTTTATGATGACTACGCTCATCACCCCACAGAAATAGCTGCAACCTACAGCACAGCCTCTAAAATGAAGCATAATAAAACCTGGGTTGTTTTCCAGCCTCATACTTATTCCAGAACAAAGGCTTTGTTAGATGACTTTGTAACTGCTTTATCAAATTTTGATAACGTAATTATTACGGATATATATGCCGCAAGAGAAAAAAACAATGTAGGAATTACTGCCGAGGCAATTTCCGATAAAATAAAAAATGCACGATATATTTCGGATTTTTCCGAAATATCCGAGCATTTAAAGGATAATGTAAAACCAGATGATATCGTAATAACAATGGGTGCAGGAACAATAACAAATTTATCGAAGTTCCTTTTTGATATCAACTAAAAATTCATATGGTACACAGAGGTTTCCTCTGCCTATACCAAGATAAACACCAGGTCGGCGGGCACCATGAAAATCGGTACCGCCGCTTTTTATTAAATTATATTTTTCACTTATGCTATGAGCAAGTACTTCCACATACTTGTCATATCCCGAATAAAAAACTTCTATTCCCTTTAATCCATACCCAATAAGTCTTTTAACAGTTTCTTCAGTATCAGAATCGTTTTGTTTCAAGTAATTAATGTGTGCTAAAACAGGTATACCTCCGCATTGTAAAATTGCTGCAATACCATCTTCTTCGCTTAGCTGTTTCATAGGAACATATGTTTTTGTTCCGGGAATAAGATATTTTTTAAAAGCCTTCCTATAATCGTTCACCATACCCATTTTTTGCATATAATACGCAATATGTAATCTGCCAATATTATTTGTATTAGTTGATTTTTCAATAGCTTCATAGGATATATCAAATCCCTCTTTACGTACATTTGCAATCATTTCCTCGTTGCGAGACCTTCTGTAACTGTTTAAGGTATCCATAACCTTTAAAAAGTTATGGTCATTATAATCAATAAACAAACCAATTATGTGTATATCTTCAGTGTCTCCAACACTAATTTCAACACCTGGAACAAGTTCCAAATTTACTTCTTTAGCCTTATTTACAGCTTCTTCTACACCGCTTATTGTATCATGGTCTGTAACAGCTATAGCAGCAAGCCCGGCTTTTTTTGCCAACAAAACAACTTCCGAGGGAGTGAAAGTACCATCTGATGCAGTTGTATGCACATGAAGGTCAATCATTCGGGTCATACTTTATTTCTCCTTCAATATTTTCTTAAGTTCATCCATAAACGTATTTACATCTCTGAATTGTCTGTAAACTGATGCAAAACGAACATAAGCGACCTCATCAATATTTTTAAGTTCATTCATTACCATTTCACCAATTTCAACAGAAGAAATTTCACGCTTCAGGGCATTTTGAATACTTGTTTCAATATTATCTACAACAGTTTCAAGCTGTCCAATTGTAACAGGGCGTTTTTCACATGCTCGCAAAAGCCCTGTTAATAATTTTTGCCTGTCAAACTGTTGTCTGGTTTTATCTTTTTTCACAACAACAAGTGGAATATTTTCCACTTTTTCATATGTAGTAAATCTCTTTCCACATTCAAGACATTCTCTTCTTCTTCTGATTGAACTGCCATCATCAGCCGACCTGGAATCAATAACTTTACTTTCGATATGTCCGCAAAATACACAACGCACAAATATCACCATCCGTTTTAATTTTTGAAAACAGATACATAATTTACTGTAGTCTTTGTATCTTTTTTTACATTATATCACAAATTTTCAAAAATTACAAACAAAAATCCACAAAAATTATATCGTCTCCTATTTTTTTAATATCATCCCAGGGGATAACGTACTCATCACGGCGTGAAAAAATACCCCAAAATCCTGATTTATATGGAACAATTAATGCTTCAACCCTTCCTGTTTTAATATCAAACTCAACATCACAAACATATCCCATACGGCTTCCGTCGCTAACATTTATTATTTCCTTGTTTCTAAGTTCTACAAATCTGCACATTAAATTCACCCCATATAATCATATGTTATATTACAAATGATAAATGCACGAAAAAAAAGTATTTTTCTTAATATATATGTTAAGGAGGTGTTTTTGTGAAAAACCTGTATAACAAACATAAATTTCATATGATATATTCTTTAAAACTCAGATGTCAAAAGGTGATAATAATTATTTTACTTATGATATTTAACACAAGCTTCTGGATTACATTTAAAAGTGTTGAAAAAAATTTCAAACCTTCAGTCACCTCACTTGCAACTTCATATTCGAATACTTATACTACTTCTATAATTAATCAGTCAGTAAAGGAAACAACCGACCAAAAAATCAGCTACTCAGACTTATGTGAAATTAATAAAAACGAAAAGGGTGAAATTATTTCTGTTACAACAAATACAAGTGCAATTAACAGTATTAAATTAAAACTATCTGATAAAATAATTGAAAATTTACAAAAAAAAAATTCACAAAACCTTGGTATCCCCATAGGGAATCTGACTAAAACATTCATTTTTTCAGGAAGGGGACCAAAAATTCCTATTAAAATATTGACTGCATCTTCTCCAAAAATTAGCGTAGAAAGTAAATTTGAATCAGCAGGCATAAATCAGACAAAACACAAAATTTCTCTTGTAACAACAGTAAAAATAGAAATTATTCTCCCATACGAAACACTGATAACTTCAGTCACATCCGAATCATTAATTTGCGATACAATAATTATTGGTAAAGTTCCGAATGTTTATGTTTCTAAATAGTTGTAAAAAATTAAAATATATGTTAAAATATACTATATGTTTAAAATCCGGAGGACTACCATGAAAAAATATATGGAAGATCTTGTTAAAAAAATTGAAAAGCACAGTTATGATTATTATGTCCTTGACAATCCGTCAATAACTGATTTTGAATATGACAAACTTATACACGAACTTATGGACTTGGAACAAAAATATCCCGAATACAAAATAAACAATTCCCCCACCGAACGTGTTGGTGGAAAAGTTTTAGAAGGTTTTGAAACTATTACTCATACCGTACCGATGGAAAGTTTAAACGACGCTTTTTCCAAATCAGAACTTGAGGATTTTGACAAATCTGTACGAAAAATTCTTGCAAATCCCGAATATGTTGTTGAGATGAAAATTGACGGTCTTTCTGTATCATTAGAATATGAAAACGGTGAGTTTTTAAGAGGTTCAACAAGAGGAGATGGTATTGTGGGTGAAGACGTTACCCAAAACCTCAAAACTATAAGGGCTATTCCACTTCGACTTTCTGAAAATGTACCTTACCTTGAAGTACGTGGTGAAGTTTATATGCCTGTTTCAAGCTTTATAGAACTTAACAACAAACGTGAAGAACAAGAACAACCTCTGTTTGCTAATCCTCGAAATGCAGCTGCAGGTTCACTACGACAGTTAAACAGCAAAATAACCGCCGAGCGTAACCTTAACATATTTATTTTTAATATTCAGCAAATTAAAGGCAGAGAATTACGTAATCATAAGGAATCATTAGACTTCCTGAAAAAACTCGGATTCAAAGTTAGTCCAACTTATGAGAGCTTTAATACAATTGATGATGCCTATTCAAAAATACAGAAAATTGGTGACATGCGTGGCGAGCTTGGTTTTGACATAGATGGTGCGGTAATAAAGGTAAATGATTTTAACGACCGTGAGAAGTTGGGAAGTACCACGAAAGCACCAAGATGGGCTATCGCATACAAATATCCTGCTGAACAAAAACAAACAAAGCTTTTGGACATAACAGTTCAAGTTGGGAGAACAGGAGTACTCACCCCTACTGCCGAGCTTGAGCCCGTTAAAATAGCCGGTTCAACCGTAAGCCGTGCAACCCTCCACAACATTGATAACATAACTAACAAAGATATCCGCATAGGTGATACAGTAATAATTCAAAAAGCCGGTGATATTATACCGGAGGTTGTTGAAGTTGTTACTGAAAAAAGGACAGGTGATGAAAGGCCTTATAAGATGCCTGAAAAATGCCCCGTATGCGGTACCGGTGTTATCCGCGAGGCTGATGAAGCAGCTACAAGATGTATAAACCCCGAATGTCCTGCTCAAAAAATACGAAATATTATACATTTTGCAAGCAAAGATGCCATGGATATTGACGGACTTGGTCCTGCGATAATTGAGCAGTTGGCAGAACTGAATTTAATTAATAGTCCCGCGGATTTATACTATTTAAAATTTGAGGATTTAGTTGACATCGACAGAATGGGTGTAAAATCTGCCAACAATTTAATAAAGGCTATTGAAAACTCAAAAAATGCAGGTCTTGACAGGGTAATATTTGCTTTGGGTATAAGAAACATTGGCAGTAAAGCCGGCAAAGTACTTGCAGAAAAATTTTGCGATATAGATACTCTATCGTTGGCATCAGAAGAAACTCTAACAAAAATTGAAGATATTGGACCAATAATGGCCAAAAGTATTGTAAACTATTTTTCAAGTACAGGCTCTATTGATATTATTCAAAAACTGCGTTTTGCAGGAGTTGACCTTACCTATTCAAAAAAAACAACAGATAACAGATTTGAAGGTATGACATTTGTACTAACGGGCACCTTACCCACTTATTCAAGAGATGAGGCGTCGGATATTATTGAGAATTTTGGGGGAAAGACTTCCTCCTCTGTCTCCAAAAACACTGATTATGTTCTTGCGGGTGAAAAGGCAGGCAGTAAGCTTACAAAAGCTGAACAGCTAGGTGTAAAGATAATTAGTGAAGAAGAATTTATTTCTTTAATTCAATAATTGAATTTTTATTTAAAATAGTGTATAATTATTGTTTGGTAAATATTCCAAGGAAGGATGATATAAATGAAAATCACAACAGATGAAGTAAAATATGTTGCAAACCTTGCAAAACTTTATGTTGATGAATGTGAAGCTGAAAAACTCACAAGCGAAATGAAAAGTATAATCAATTTTGCAGATATGCTTTCAGAAATTGATACTCAGAGTATTGCACCTACAAACCATGCTATGAAGGTACAAAATGTTTTCAGAGAAGATATTATTAAACCATCATACGATAGAGATGATATTTTGAAAAACGCTCCGTCTCAGGAAGGCGGATGCTATCTTGTACCAAAGGTTGTTGAATAGGAGGTTAGTAAAGTGAATTTGTATGAATTAACTGCCCACGAGCTTTCGGACAAGCTTAAGGCTAAAGAAATATCCAGTACAGAAATAACAAAATCTGTCATTGAACGTATAGAAAATGTTGAAAACAAGGTTGAATGTTATATCACAACAACATATGACCTGGCTTTGGAAACATCTAAAAATGTTGATGAAAAAATAGCAAGAGGTGAAGAAATTGCCCCGTTGGAAGGTATTCCTATGGCTATTAAAGACAATATTTGTACCGAAGGCATAAAAACAACCTGTGCATCAAAAATGTTAGAAAACTTTGTTCCTCCTTATGATGCATATGTTGCAAAAAAATTAAAAGAAATCAATGCCCCTATACTTGGTAAACTTAATATGGATGAATTTGCAATGGGTTCTTCTACTGAAAACTCATACTTTAAAAAGACAAAAAATCCATATAATCTTCACAAAGTTCCAGGAGGATCATCAGGTGGTTCAGCTGCTTCAGTTAGTGCTGATACTGCGGTTTACACACTTGGTTCAGACACAGGTGGTTCCATCCGTCAGCCTGCATCATTCTGCGGTGTTGTTGGTTTAAAGCCTACTTATGGTCTCGTATCAAGATTTGGCCTTGTGGCATTCGCATCATCACTTGACCAGATTGGTCCTCTTACTAAAGATGTTACAGATTCTGCAATGGTACTTAACCTGATTGCTGGCCATGATAATATGGATACTACTTCTATTAACCTCCCAAAGGAAGATTATACAAAAGCGTTGGTTAATGATGTTAAGGGGATGAAAATAGGTATTCCTAACGACTACGTTGGTGAAGGCATAAACGAGGACGTAAAAAATGCAATTTTAAAAGCTGTTGAAACTTATAAATCATTGGGTGCGGAAGTGGAATTTTTTGATATGAAAGCATCAAAATATGCACTACCTGCTTATTATATAATTTCTTCTGCTGAAGCCAGTTCCAATCTTGCAAGATATGATGGAATTAAATATGGTTACAGAACTGATAGCTTCGAAAACCTCGATGACCTTTATAAGAAGACACGTAGCGAAGGTTTTGGTAAAGAAGTTAAACGCAGAATTATGCTTGGTACTTATGCCCTGAGTTCCGGCTATTACGATGCATATTATAAAAAGGCCCAACAGGTAAGAACAGTTATCAAAAATGATTTTGATGCTGCATTTGAAAAATACGACTTCATACTTACTCCTACCGCCCCTACTACTGCATTTAATATCGGTTCAAAAACAACTGACCCATTGCAAATGTATCTTGAAGATATTTGCACAGTATCAATAAATATTGCAAGTGTACCTGCAATTTCAATACCTTGCGGATTTGACAAAGATAATATGCCAATTGGTATGCAGCTTATAGGTAAAGCTTTCAGTGAATCCACACTACTAAGAGCAGCATATACTTTTGAACAAAATGCAGATTTGCTAAAAATCCGTCCACAGTTGTAAAAAGAGGTGAAAAATTATGAATTTCGAAACAGTAATTGGTCTGGAAGTTCATGCAGAACTTGCAACAGACACTAAAATATATTGTAGTTGTGCAAATGAATTTGGCGGTGATACAAATACTCATTGTTGCCCTATTTGTACAGGTATGCCGGGGACTTTACCAGTACTTAATAAAAAGGTTGTTGACTATGCTATAAAAGCAGGACTTGCGACAAATTGTCAAATTACAAAAGAAGGCAAGCAGGACAGAAAAAATTATTTTTATCCCGACCTCCCAAAAGCTTATCAGACATCACAATTTGACCTTCCTTTATGCACAGGCGGTTACGTTGATATTATGATTGATGGTAACAAAAAAAGAATTGGAATAACACGAATTCATATTGAGGAAGACGCAGGAAAGTTATTCCACGAAGCTATTGGCGGAAACACATTAGTAGACTTTAACAGATGCGGTGTGCCATTGATTGAAATAGTGTCCGAACCAGATATGAGAAGTGCCGATGAAGCCAAAGAATATTTGGAAAACCTAAAAGCAATTTTGGAATACACAGGAGTTTCTGACTGTAAAATGCAAGAAGGTTCATTACGTTGTGATATTAACGTTTCCGTTCGTCCTGAAGGTCAGTCAGAATTTGGCACAAGAACGGAAATGAAAAACGTAAGTTCCTTCAGCGCTGCAGTACGTGCTATTGAATATGAAGCTAAAAGACAGATTGAAGAAATTACAGCAGGTAATAAAATTATCCAGGAAACAAGACGTTGGGACGACGTTAAAGGTGTTTCTATTGCAATGCGTAGTAAGGAAGAAGCTCAAGATTACAGATACTTCCCGGAACCTGACCTTGTTCCTATTATTGTAGATGATGAATGGATTGAAAAAATCCGCATATCCATCCCTGAATTGCCTGCACAGCGTAAGGAAAGATATGTTAAAGAATGTGGTTTAACAGAATATGATGCAGGGCAGATTACACTGAGTATTCACCTTGCTGACTATCTTGATGAATGTATTAAATACGGAGCTAAAGGAAAACTTGCAAGCAACTGGATTTTAAGTGATATTTCAAGACTTCTTAACGAAAACAATATGGAACCGTCACAAATTCCAATTCCTGCAGAATATCTTGCGAAAATGATTTCAATAATCGAAAAGGGAACAATCAGCAATAATCAAGGAAAAAAAGTTATTGAAGAACTCTTCACTAACCCACGTGACCCTGAAATTATTATCAAGGAAAAAGGTCTTGTACAAATCAGTGACGAAAGCGCATTATTAAAGATTGTTGTTGAAATAATAGATAACAATCCACAATCTGTTGCAGACTACAAGGGCGGTAAAGACCGTGCTATCGGCTTCCTTGTAGGACAGACTATGAGAGCAACAAAAGGACAAGGTAATCCACAAATATTAAACAAATTAATCAAAGAAGAACTTGACAGAAGATAAACACAAAGCCAATATCAAAATGATATTGGCTTTGTGTTATTCCATTCCCAAGAAATTATCTACATAATTTCTTAAATCATTTTCCGAACAAATTTGAGGTTGAGAATCATTTAACATTTCCTGAACATCATACGAAAGTGACGAATAATATTTATATGCATTCGGACATTTTTCAAGTAATTCATTCATATTTTTATAATGATGCATGAATTCACCTCCGTTTATATTTTAAAAAATAATTTTAATGAAAAAAGGTACGAATTTTTCGTACCTTTTTGTTACAGAAACTATTAGAAATTTCTATTGTCTCTCTTCTGTTCATTTTTATTCTGTTCATTTCTGTTCTGGTTATTGTTTTGCTTGTTCTGTTCGTTTCTGTTCTGGTTGTTGTTCTGATTGTTGTTTTGTCTGTTTTCGTTATTCATGTGTAATCACTCTTCCTTTTTTTAATTTATCTTACACATAATATAATCTACAATTTTTTTAAAAATATTCAAAATTATTTTTTTGGAACAACAATAGTTTTATTATTTATGGATTCACGATATATAATAAATTTACTCCCAATGCACTGAATAGGTTGTGCACCTGTTTTTTCGCAAATTTCTCCACATGTTTCTCTTACGTCAAGCATCGAATTTTCCAATACTTTTATTTTAATTAATTCATTTGCCTCCAGGGCTTCATCAATCATTGAAATTGTATTATCATCAACGCCATTTTTTCCTATTTGATATTTTGCATCAATAGTATTTGCAAGACCTCTTAGATATGCTCTTTGTTTTCCAGTCATTTTATTCTCCTTAATCTATTTCATAAATTTATTTAACCAAACAATTACAACTATATAATATAATAAAACAACTTAAAATTTTTGTCAATAATATGTAGTTAAAAAAGCTTTGATTTGCATCAAAGCTTTTAATAATCAATCTTTTTTAAACATCTTTGAAAGTGATTCTATAGCAGAGGGCAACATATCACAAATTTTTTCAAGAGGTGTTGCGCTATCAATATTCAATATTTTCACATCACCGTTAGATACAACTAAAAAGCCAACAGGCTGTACTGTCACTCCTCCGCCGCTGCCTGCGGTTATGCCATCAATCTTTGAACTTGTATCACCTTTAGAATTATCATAATTCCAGCCACCCATACCATATCCAACCGATAATTTAGTAATAGGAATTATAGTAGTCCCATCTAAGGTTTCTATAGGTTTCCCTATAATTGTATCTGTATCAATCATACCCTTTAAACCATCCATTGATGCCGAAAATAGACCTTCTAATTCATATTGAGCCATAATTAATTACCGCCTTTCAAAGTATTTTTAAATCGTTTAATATGTTTAACTGTTTTTATTAAATATAAAATTCGTGCTGAAAAAACAAAATCTAATTTGAAATTAAAAATTTTTTCTGTATAATAAGGTTTTACGGCAATATTAGTAAATTCATTAATATTAATATATTTGCTTATAAAACCGCAAATATTCGATATCAGCCCCCAAATAATCCCGCCGGTAATACCTGTTATAGCAGCATCGCCAAAACCGTAATCAAGTGATATATCCAATTTTTTAACTGATAAAGTTTTTTTAATAAATTTAAGAATATATATAAGATCATCATTTTTATCATCAAGGATTTTTCTGATAAAATTTATAATAAATTTAAAATTCATATATTTTTTTTCAAAAGATTCATCTTTATTAGTTGTTTTATTAGATTCTATTTTATTTGAGGAATCGTATAGCTTTATTCTGAATAAATATACTTTAATAATCCCATTATCTATTAAAATTGATATTTTTATCTTAGCAAACAGTATTACAAACAATAGAATCAATATAAATAGCAAAATAGAATATACTGTTGTAATGAACACATTCATACACATCATCCTTGATTATTTTCTACATCTTCAATAATAAAGCTGTCAACCGGCATAAGCTCTTCAAGACCTGAGATAGCAAAAGTACGTAAAAACTCATCCGTAGTACCCAAAAGTGATGGTCTGCCCGGTGCATCTACCCGACCAACAACTTCAATAAGACCAAGTTCTAGAAGCCTACTGACGGAATTATCACAATTAACACCCCTTACGTGTTCAATGGATGCACGGGTAATCGGCTGTTTGTATGCAATAATAGCCAAAACTTCCATTGTAGCTTTCGACAAAGGATTTTTCTTTTTAGGCTCCACAATCTTCTGTATATATTCTGCATATTCCCCACGAGTAGACATCTGATATTTGTCACCTAGTCTTATTATTTTTACACCACGCTTATCATAATTATACTTGTCCATCATATTTTTTAGCAAACTTCTTAACTGTTCAGTCTCAACCTCGGTAATTTCACTTAATTTTTCAATATGCAAAGCATCGCCTGATGCAAAAAGACAAGCCTCTATAATAGCCTCAATAGTCGGTATGCTCAAATTCATTTTCTTCAATTTCTCCCTTACCCACATATGTTATTTCATAATCACTGTCCTCGTTACCTACAATAATTCTGTTCATCTTCATAAGCTCGAGAACTGCAAGAAAAGATGCAACAGCTTCATCCCTGCTCTTTACATTTTTAAACATTTCCTTAAATTTAATCTTCTTCTTAAACAAAAACTTTTTCACAAATTCCTTTACCTTGGTAAACACAGGTATTGGGTCACGACCAACAATACCAGAAAATTTTTGTATTGAAACAGGTTTTTTTCTGTCAATTAGGTATACAACATCCTCAGCAGCCCCACAAAGACTTTCCAAAGTAACAAGCTTTAAGCTTTCATCAATTAAGATAGGTTGGATATAATCGCGTTGTTTAAAAAATGAAAAACCACCGGAAAATTCCTTTTCTCTCAAATAATCAGCAGCCATTTTCATACGTTTATATTCTTCTAGTCTTTTAGTAAGTTCAAGTCTTGGGTCTTCCTCTTCCATTTCTTCTTCATCTTTTGGTAAAATCATCTTTGATTTAATATACAAAAGATTGGCCGCAAGTACTAAAAATTCACTTGAAACCTCTATGTCATAATGATCCATTTCCTCTATATAGTCCAGATATTGCTCCGTGATTTCAGAAATCGGAATATCATAGATACTTACTTTATTTTTATTTATAAGATGCATAAGCAAATCTAAAGGACCCTCAAAGATTTGCAACTTAAATGCTATTTGTTTCAATTAAGCCACCCCTAATAACGTAAGCAATTTAACTACTAACTCCCACAATTTATTTATAAGATTATTAACACCAACACTGATTATTCTGGAAGAAAGATTTGTAAATGAAAGCAACAGAATTATTAACATCCCGTATCTTTCGTAAATCATAAGTTTAAAATAATATTTTTCAGGCAAAAAAGCAAATAGAACTTTTGAACCATCAAGTGGCGGAACAGGCAAAAGATTAAACATTGCCAAAACCGCATTATAATGTACACTTAAATAAAAAAAACTTATAATGTACTCGTTCCAGGTGTTTATAATACCTAACGCATAAAATAACAAGGAAATAAACGCAAGAATTATATTCATTAATGGTCCTGCCAATGCAGTAATAGCCATTCCTTTTTTTGGATCACGAAATCTAAACATATCAACTGGTACAGGCTTCGCCCAACCAATGCCAGCAACAATAAGCATCAAAAATCCAAGCCAATCTATGTGTTTTAAAGGATTTAAAGACAATCTATCATTATATTTTGCAGTTTTATCACCCATTATATATGCAGCAAACCCATGGGATAATTCATTCAAACTTAAACTGATTATCAATATAGGAACGGTAAACAATAACTGGAGCATATTGAACAACAAAATTCACCCTTTTTCATACTTTTACCCAATTATTCTATCACATATATCCAAAAGTGTCAATTTTGGTTATTAAAATACTCATATATATTCTTAGCGGTATTTTTATCAATTACTTTCGATAATTCCTCCACATCAGCACTCTTTATAACATTAATTGACTTAAAAGTCCTTAATAATTTATTCTTCTTTGCCTCACCAACTCCTTTAATGTTGGTAAGTTCGGATTCCAAAGTGGTTTTTTTATGCTTTCTGTGGAATGATTTTATAGCAAAACGGTGAGTTTCGTCCTGTATTTGTGTAATAAATTTAAAAATTGCATCTGTTTTTTTAATATAAATTTCTTCACTTTCAGTTGTCACACCCCGTGTCCTGTGTCTGTCATCCTTAACCATACCAAAAACTGGTATGTCAAGCTTGTAAAAATCCACTATTTCTTTGGCGGCTTTTACATGACCTTTTCCCCCATCAATTAAAATCAAATCAGGTAATTCAAAGCCATCAACTTTTTCAACTCCATTTTCCAGACGTCTGTACAGAGTTTCTCTAATGCTCTCATAGTCATCTGCACCATCAACAGACCGGATATTAAACAGCCTGTAATCGGATTTTTTAGGGGTACCATTTTCAAAAACAACACATACACCTACACTATCCGCGCCTGATATGTTGGAAATGTCATACGATTCAATCCTCATAGGCGGATTATCCAATCCAAAGGTTGATTTAATCTGATATATAAGGTCATTCATCTTCTTTTTACCGGTATCAACCTTTAATAAATGAAGCTTTAGTAATTCAATGGCATTATTTTCGGCCATCTTAACTAATTTTGCATTATCACCTCTTAGCGGAATACCTAAATTAATTTTATAGCCGCATTTATCCGATAACCATTGTTCTATTAATTCTAAATCCTCAATATTTTCTTGTATAAAAATTTTATTTGGAATAAATTCAGTCATTGAATAATGCTGTTTAATAAAGTCAGTCATCAACCGTTTTTTTGATTCTTTATCAACATTTTTTATAATAAAATGTTCTCTATTAATCATTTTTCCATCCCTAATGCTCAAAAGCATTATGCAAACATAAATACCAATATCCGCCATAGCTACAACATCTTTATTATTTAATGATGTTGAGGTAATTCTTTGCTTCTCACGAATATGCTTTATATTATCTATTTTATCTCTTAGCTTAGCAGCTTTTTCAAAATGTAAATTCCTTGCCGCATCAATCATAGATTCTTCTAAAATGTTCAAAACTTCTGAATGATTTCCATTTAAAAAATCCACAATTTTTTCAAAATTCTTTTTGTACTCTACCTGACTTATCCTATTATCACATGGCGCGGAACAAATACCGATTTGATAGTTAAGACAAGGTCTGTCCTTTCCTATATCACGCGGCAAAACTCTATTACAGGACCTTACATTAAATACAGTTTTTACCATATCAATAGTATCGTTTACAACACGTGAATTAAGATATGGTCCGAAATATTGTGCCTTATCCCTCATCACTTTTCTTGCAAGCATAATTTTAGGAAAATCCTCATTCATTGTTATTTTTATATATGGATATGCTTTATCATCTTTTAGTAGTATATTATAATAAGGCTGATGTTGTTTAATAAGATTACATTCCAATACTAAAGCTTCAAATTCATTGCCAACAATAATGTACTCAAACCTGTCAATATTTTCTACCATAGCAGCAACCTTAGGTGTATGGGAAGTATTTTTTCTAAAATATGATGAAACTCTGTTTTTTAAATTTTTTGCCTTACCTACATATATAATATCATTATTCTTATCATACATAAGATAAACTCCCGGATTGGTAGGCAAATTTTTAACTGATTCTTCAATAGTCATAACAAAAACTCCTATAAAGAAAAAAATAGTCCTGTAAAAACACAGAACTATTCCTGTAATCAAAAATATTATTCAGCAAAGTTTGAAGAAATTAATTCTACCAAAGCCATAACCGCCTGTTCTTCATCTGAACCGTCAGCAATAATGTTGATATTAACGCCTCTGGTAATACCAAGTGACAAAACACCCAACAAGCTTTTGGCATTAACTTTTCGTTCATCCTTTTCCACCCAAATGCTTGATTTGAATTCGTTAGCCTTTTGAATAAAGAAAGTTGCAGGTCTTGCATGTAAACCAACCTGATTGCTAACTAATACTTCTTTTGAAAACATAGAATCTCTCCTTCATACCTCAGGAATAATTTATATATTAATAGAATACTAAATTTTTTCAACAAAGTCAACATAATTTTAAAATTTTGTTAATATTTACATCTTTTTTTCTTAAAAAAGATATTATTTTAGCCAATCTAATATAATATCCTTACGATGAATCATTTCATCAATACGTTCAACATAATCCCTTGCCTCTTTTACATTAAAAACCCTTTCAATCCTGTCATTTGGCAAATTAACTATTTTTGTAACACCGCCGCATCCCATAGAAATAATACTGTTAGTTTCTTCCATTATCATAATATTATACAAACATTCCTTGCCTTCCTTTGAGTAACCTATATTTTCAAAATTTCCTACCATATGCTTCTGGCGATACAAATAATATGGAAAGTATCCGTTATCATATAACATTTTTGTTGAATAATCAACCATACTTTCTACAATATTTTCATCAGTCAATGCATAATCCCCTAGCTTTTCATGTAAAATTGAACCTCTTTTTATACTCATAGTATGCACGGTAATGCATTCCGGTGCAAGTTCAATTACACGGTTTACAGAATTTTTAAATTCATCAAGGGTTTCTGTTGGTAAACCTGCAATTAAATCCATATTTATATTGTCAAATCCACAATCTCTGGCAAGTTTAAAACTTTCATAAATATCATTTACGGTATGTGCTCTTCCAATAACTTTTAATATATTATCATTCATCGTCTGAGGGTTGATACTTATCCTTGTAACTCCACATTTTTTTAAGGTTTCAAGCTTTTCGCGATCTATTGTATCCGGTCTTCCTGCCTCTACTGTAAATTCAACAATATTTTCAAGTTTGAAACACTCAAAGCATTTTATAATTACATCTTCCAAATCCATTGCAGAAAGTGTAGTGGGTGTACCTCCCCCAAAATAAAGGCAAACTATATTATAATCTGTTTTTTTAAGTAATTCAGCTGTATACTCTATTTCTTTTTTTAATTCTTTTATAAACTCCCGCATATATTTTTTATTATTTGCAGCTGAATTTGTGACAAAAGAACAATAAAGACATCTTGTTTTGCAAAAGGGAACGCCGATGTACAAACAAATATCATTTTTATTAAAACCTTCTAGAATATTCATCTCTCTAATAGCTATATCCAAAGTTAACTGTGTTTTTTCCTTACTAACATTAAGTTCTTTTTGAAACTTATTTATAAAATCATATTTTGTACTGCCGGACCCAAGCAAAGTCCTAGCTATTTTAACAGGACGTATGCCAGTTACATCTCCCCATAGATTTTTCATATTAGTATTCCCTCACATATGGATTATTATTTTTTTCATTAATTATTGTTGTCAAATCACCATGTCCCGGATAAACTACAGTATCATCAGGCAATTTGTATAAATTTTTAATTGATTTTTTCAGTTTATTAAAATCACCATCTACAAAATCTGTTCTTCCTATAGAATGTTCAAATAATGTATCACCGGAAAATAAGATACCTTCAGTATAGACAGAAATACTTCCATTTGAGTGTCCGGGTGTATGAATAATCATTAGTTTATTATTTCCAAGTAAATATATTTCGTCATCATTATGTAAATCTATTTCCTTTACAACATTTTCTGTATTAGACGAGTTCAAATAAAAAATTTCATTTTTTGATAAAATAGATGAAATATCATTTTTATGCATTAAAACAGTTGATTTATCAAAAAAATTCATATAATATTCCATACCGCCAATGTGGTCAAAATGTCCATGTGTAAAGATTATATACTTTACATAATAATTATTGTTTAATATATCTAGGTTTAGCTTTTCACATATATCACCCGGATCTATAACAGCACATTCTTTTGTCTCTTCATCAATCAACAAATAACAATTAGTCTGATACAAGCCGATACAATATCTTTTTACAATCATTATGATTCTCCTATTAATGTTTTACACGGGAAACAGATGTTACGCTTTCAATCCCCCTTAGGGATTTCATAAGTTTTTGAATCTGTTCCTGAGATGATACTACTGCTGTAACGTTTATTATAGCAAGATTATCTTTAGTTACACGGCTGTTTACAGCTCTAATTTGTGATTTTGCGGCAGATACAACATTCATTACATCTACCATTAGACCACCTCGGTCATTTGCAATAATCTGCAAATCGGATTCATAGTTTGAATTCTGGTCAGATGACCACCAAACTTCAATGAATCGCTGAGCATCAACTTCATTAATATTAGTTATATTGACACAGTCAGCTCTGTGAACAGATACTCCTCTTCCCTTTGTTATATATCCAACTATATCGTCACCTGGCACAGGGTTACAACAATGAGAAATCTTTACCAAACAATTATTAATGCCCTTTACTATTATACCATTGTTAGATTTGGTTATTTTTTCTGATGATATATTAACAAGGTCTTCAATTACATTGGTGTCACTTTCTATAGGATTAAGTTTTCTATAATAATCCTTTATTCTTGAAAAAGCTTTAGTAAGTGGAACACCACCAAAACCAACTGTTGATAATAAATCTTCTATTGTAGACAGTGTAAATTTCTTGCATATTGGTTCCATAAACTTTTTATCATTTAAAACAAAAATTGGAATTCCAGCCTTTTTTAATTCTTTTTCAATCATTTCACGGCCCTTTAGAATATTTTCCTCTCTGTTTTCCTTTTTAAACCAATCATTAATCTTCTTTTTAGCCTGAGATGTCTTTACAATTTTAAGCCAGTCACGGCTTGGCCCTCTTGAGTTTGATGACGTTATAATTTCAACAATATCACCGTTGGTAAGCTTATGTTCCAAAGTAACAATTTTACCATTAACCTTTGCTCCAACTGTTTTATTACCAATAGCACTGTGAATAGCATAAGCAAAGTCTATAGGTCCCGCGCCGTTTGGCAAATTAATTACTGCACCTTTAGGCGAAAATACAAAAACCTCATCTTCAAACAAATCGATTTTTAAGTTATGAATAAAGTCTTCAGCATCATTCATATCTCTATGAATTTCCAAAAGTTGCCTTACCCATTCAAGTTTATTATCTAAATCGGTAGCACCTGAAACTCCCTCTTTGTATTTCCAATGAGCAGCAATACCCACTTCAGCAATTTTGTGCATTTCCCATGTACGTATTTGAACCTCAAAAGGTCTTCCTCCGGGACCAATTAAGGATGTATGCAGGGATTGGTACATATTCTTTTTGGGCATCGCAATATAATCCTTAAATCTACCTGGAATAGGTTTATATATTTCGTGTACCATACCCAAAACAGCATAACATTCGTTAATATTGTTAACTATAACTCTTACAGCAAGCAAATCATATATCTCATCTATTGAAATGTTATTAGTATACATCTTTTTATATATACTGTAAAAATGTTTGGCACGTCCGCTCATCCCAGCTTCAATTCCCATTTCATCTAATTTTTCCTGAAGGGTTGATTTAACATTTTCAAGATACTCTATTCTCTCGCCGCGTTTCAAGCTGATGTGATCTGATATTTCTTTGTAAGCAATTGGGTCTAGATAACGTAGAGATAAATCCTCAAGTTCCCACTTAATCTTTTGCATACCAAGACGATTTGCCAATGGGGCAAAAACCTCCATTGTTTCATGTGATTTTTCACGTTGCTTTTCTTCTGACATACTCTTAAGAGTTCTCATATTATGAAGTCTATCTGCTAATTTTATAATAATAACACGGATATCTTTAGCCATTGCAAGGAACATTTTTCGCAAATTTTCTACCTGTTGTTCCTGTCTAGTGCTATACGGAATTTTACCAAGTTTTGTAACACCTTCAACAAGAAGCGCAACATTTTCACCAAAATTTTCTTTTATGTCATTAATTGTACAAGATGTATCCTCAACAGTATCATGTAAAAGACCGGCAATTATTGCTTCATCATCCATTTCCAATTCAGACAGGATATATGCAACATTATATGGATGAATAACAAAGGGTTCACCGGATTTACGATTTTGACCATCATGTGCTTTAGTAGCAAAATCGCCCGCCTTTTTAATTAAATCCAAATTACTGTTGGGATTGTACTTTGCAATATTCTCTTTTAATTTTTCAAAATTCATAGCTGCATCATACATAAAAACACCTCGCCTGTTACATCTGCCTGATTCTTTTAATATCCTTAATAATGATTTGAGGAGTCTCCACACCCCTATAACTATTTATATCTAAATTACCTGCAATATCAATGTAATTACCTACCGATATAATCGATGAAAATTCACCCATCGAAAATCCTATTGCATCTATTAAAGTATTATTACATTTTAAAACAAGCCTAATATGCTTACCATCTGATAATAGGGATTTTCTAATAACCTCTGCACCGAATAATGCAAACACAGGTCTGGGATTACCTACACCATATGGTTCAAGTACTTCTATACTTTTTATACTTTTAGTATCTAAAAAAACATCTTTTAAAATATAATCAATATTTATTTTTTGTACAAAACTTTCTCCATTTAATAAATTATCAGCATATTCATTTATCTTTACCCTGAATAAGTCAATATTTTCTTTATTCATAGAAAGACCGGCTGCAAGTGAGTGACCTCCAAATTTCATAAGTAACTCAGAACAAGCACTCAAAGCCTCGTATAAGTCAAAATCGTTGACACTTCTGCCGGACCCTTTAACAATACTATTAATATCATCTGTAAGTACTATGCAGGGTTTATAATACACTTCACTCACCCTAGAAGCTACTATACCGATTACACCGCTGTTCCATCCTTCGCCATAAACAACAATAACATTATCCTTATATAATTTATTATCATCAATAAGTTGAAAAACATTGTCTGCTATATTTTTTTCGATATCCTGCCTTTGAGAATTCAATTCATCCATTTTTTTTGCAATTGCATAACATCTACTATAATCATTTGAGGAAAACAATTCCACACAAACAGATGCATCTTCAAGACGTCCGGCTGCATTTATCCTTGGAACAATACCAAAAGCAAAATCGGCTACTTTTCCCTCACCTTCAATGCCCGATACATTCAAAAGAGCTTTTATTCCTATATTATTATCGTACCCAACCATTTTAAGCCCCATAATAACAATGGCTCTATTTTCATCATTTAAAGGAACAACATCTGCTATTGTACCAATAGCAGTAATAAGAATATATTTTTTTATAACTCTTTCAAGGCTATCTTTGTTAAGAGCTGTAATAAGTTTGAAAGCAACACCTACTCCAGCCAGTTCTGAAAACGGATATGTACTGTCCTTGCGTTTTGGATTTATTACCGCACAACAATCAGGAATACGTTCCGGACATTCGTGATGGTCCGTAATAATTATGTCAACACCAAGAGTTTTAGCATACTCTACTTCATTATATGCTGCAATTCCATTATCTACTGTTATAATCAGCTTAGTACCATTATCAGCAATTTTACGAATTGCATCAACATTCATACCATAACCGTCTGAAAATCTGTTTGGAATATAAAAATCAACATCAGCACCATTTTCTCTTAAAAACATATACAAAATACTTGTACTTGTAACACCGTCCGCATCATAGTCACCAAAAACAGTAATTTTCTCATTACGCATAATTGATTTTTCTATCCGCGCTACGGCAATATCCATATCATTAAGTAAAAAAGGATTATGTAGATTGTGTAAAACCCGTTTAAAAAGATTAGCAGGATTACCCCCTACAATATCCAGGCGATTATGAAGTACACCTGAACAAAGCTCACTTAACCCATATCGTGTCATCAAATCCTTGACTATTACATTGTCAATATTTTTATATATCCAAACTTTATTATTCATACTACCCCTATTATTCAGCTAATTTTTTTACTGCATCAATCATATCATCAACATAAGAACGTTTTACATAAAAATCTATTTCTCCATTTACGCTTGCAGCAGCATACATATCACCGTATTCATAATAAACAACAGTTTCAGGTGGTGTATTTGTATTATAGTTAAATGTAAAACTGCACAATTCTTTACCAATATTTACCAAATCAACCTCCCCTGAAATAACAGGAGCAATAATCGATTCGTATGCAATGCGGAATAAATTTTCATCAACTTTTTTATTATTAAGATAAAAATCCGAATTCCCAACCTTTAGTACATAATTTTCACCAGCATTAAAAACAATATTATCCGTAGAAATTATTTTCCTGATAAACACATAAGATTCAAGGAGATATACAGGCTCAAAATCTCTGTATTTTACCAACTCTTTATTTATAGAATAAACGTTAGGTTCGTCAGCTATTTTAATATATATTGAACTACCGTCTTTATCATTTCCTAATAATATTTTATAAACTTCACTGACTGTTTTTATAGTTATTGTATATCTTGGAACATTAAGACCATACTTGTTATAATCAGCAGGATTGTCATCAATAAATTCGGAAATTGTAAAATCGAGTGCATCAATAATTTTTCCTTCAAAAATACTCTGGTTTACATCCTTTTTATATGGAGTAATCATTTCCCATTTGGACATATTGTTTGCATTAACATTTTCTGAAGTTTTTGTCTGAATTGTAAATGTCGATTTTTCATTGCTTATTGTGATTCCTGTAATCAACTCTTTAATATCAACTATAGTTTTACTACGAAGAGAAGAAATCCCTCCATTTAATGCATTAAAAATATCAGTTGAAACAATATAAATTTCATCTTCATCATTTACAGTTGTATAGTATCCTGACTGTGTACCTGTCTGTATACCAAATTTAATCTTACTAACATTATTATCCACGTCTGTCATAATAACAACCATTGATGGATTATCCAGTCCATATGCAGATAAATCACTTGCATTTTCAGCAATCAATTCTTCTGCATACAAAAATTTTACCTTTGATATAACAGAAGAAACTTTACTTTGCTCAAGCCTTATGTTTGAAATATCCATAACATTCCAAACATTATTAACCTTGTTAAGCTTGTATGATTCATTAGAACCAGAAACTGAAAAAGTCAGTAAATCAGTTTCAATATTCATTATTTGAACACCTGTATCTACTTCAGTATGTTCACCTTTACCTGGTTTTGAGGAATTTAAGGACAATGTCACAAATACACCAAGCAATATCAAAATAGCCACAGCAATGATTATAAGTTTAGCTTTTATTTTCATAGATATCTCCTCTTAATCCAAACAAACAATCCAATAATTATAATAATAAACGGAATTACAAAAGTAAGTATAACTTGCCATGTTCTGTATTGTTCCACAGTTATTTCAAGTGGATTATTACTTATAAGTTTAGAGGAAATACTAATATTCTCATCAGATTTACCCATCCACAATACGCTATTTATCAGCAAAGGCTTATTATATGTCATAACCCCTTCATTAAATATATAAGAACTGCCACTGGCAATAACATGAGATATTATCTGGGACTTGGTAATTCTGGATGAAATTGTCATAATACAATATGAACCAACCGCAGACTGATTTGCGTACAAGGTTGCTTTATCTGATGTATAAAGCATAGGTGATGTATCAATACTGTTTTTAGATTCCCAAAGTGGCGTTACACTTACAGTATATGGCACAACAAGATTGTTTTTAATTGTATTTGTAACAGAGTGAGAAATCATATAAGGTACTGCATAACCAGAAATAATGCGCTGTGTATCTTTTTCCTCTACATATGCACCATTATACCCTAGTCCTAACTGAGTTAAATATTCGGTAAGGTTAGAACAATCTGCAACGTGGTCCATATGAATTTGCATATTGTGTCCGGATGAAAGATATTCTTCAATTCTGCTAATTTCATCAATTGAATAATCTACACGCGGTCCATAAATGAAAATCATATCATATTCATCAGATATACCGTCTATCATAATATTAAAATCTTCATATTCTATGCCCTCAGTGCTAAGTACAGATTTTATAGCCGATGTATCTTCTTCATTATGTCCGGTAACAAAGCCTATCTTTATTTTTTCTTCCCTCATAACCGAACTAATCATAGATGCAAACCTTTCTTCAGCTAATATAGCTTTATTCCCGTTATTGTCATAGGATTGGATATCAGTTGCGGGCATTGAATTGAATTTTTCACCACAGGAGAAAATAACGTCTTCAAGATTTACATTCCCAAATTTTGATGCAATTTCCGGATTTTTGTCCGGGTCTGTTATTATTAAGTTGATATTCGAATTCATACTTTCAACTTTTTCAAGTATTTGTTTAATTCTATACAGATAATTATAATCCTGGAGTTCGAAGACCTCATCAGGATTCAAATCCTCCGGATTAACAAGGTAATATATATCTATGTCCTTATCTACTGATTGTATAATCTCTTCAAATTCTTCGGAAAAATCAAGAATTTTAGTTTCAGTAATATCAAATTTTATTCCAAAACTTTCCGTCAACATACCTGCAATAATATTTAACAGTATTATAATTATACAAACACCTGCTATTAATGCTGCAGAACCGGTGCCGTAGATGAATTTTTTATTTATATTTTTCATTTTAATTCCTCCTTAGCTCCAGCGCTTTTTCTGTATAAATATAACAGAAAGAAAAACAAATAATCCCGCAAATGTTAAATAGTATATAAATATGGATATATCTATTACACCCCATACAAAATTATCAAATCTTGAAAACAATGAAAACCACTGTATGCCTTTAGATAAATAGCCTATATCAACTGCAGATGCAAAAACATCCGATAATTTCAAAAACAAAATAATTGTAAAAGTAACTATTGCAGAAACAATCTGACTTTCTGTCATCGTGGACACAAAAAGTCCTACGGAAAGCAAGGCACATCCCATAAGGAAATATCCTAAAAATAGTACTAATGCATTAGACCATATTACTGTTCCAAAAAAAGACATTACAAAAGGATATATAAACATAATAACAACGTTAATTAAAAACAAAGTTACACATGCAAAATATTTTCCAAGAATAATCGAGATAACGGGAACATTTGTAGTAAGCAGGAGTTGGTCTGTTTTGTTCTTCCGTTCTTCCGACCAAAGGTGCATTGTCATAAGTGGTACCAAAAGTACAAAAACTAACGAAAGATACGAAAAAAATATAAGCATACTGGTGCTTTTACCTGATAAATTATAAACACCAAACAAATATCCGCTTATACAAAGTGCTGCCGCAAGTACAATATATCCAATAGGAGATGTAAAATAAGCAAATAATTCTCTTTTATAGATAGCTTTCATTTTATTTATCCCCTTTCTTCAAATTTTGTTTCTTTTTCTTTGCAGTTACTTTAAGGAAAATATCTTCCAAAGTCATTTTTTTAGTATCAAAAGACATAAGTGAAAGATTTTTCTTATCTACAATATCCAAAATTTGTTTTCTTATATCCTTACCCTCTTTTGGTGTTATTGTATATATAAATTTATCCGTTTCACCCGTTGACTCAACCGTAACTGTTTTTACATCTGAAATGGTATTAATAGCATTAATAACAATATCCTTTACCCCTAAAATAGTAGCAACATAAACAGATTGATTAACAAGCTGTTCATTAATATTCTTGATTGTATCATACACAACCAATTTACCATTATTAATTATTAACACCTTAGAACACACAGATGTAATTTCAGATAAAATATGAGAACTAATTATAACAGTTCTGTTCTTTCCAAGATTACGAATCAAAGTTCTAATTTCCTGAATCTGGCTTGGATCAAGACCAACTGTTGGTTCATCCAGAATCAATATTTCAGGATTACCAATAAGAGCCTGTGCAATACCAACCCTTTGTTTATAACCCTTTGATAAATTTTTTATTATACGGTCTTTTACATTAGTAATCTTCACAAGAGACATTATATCTTCAATATGTTTAGCCCTATTAAGCTTTACATTTTTAAGTTCATACACAAACTTAAGATATTCCAAAACTGTCATATCCATATAAAGTGGAGGGTTTTCAGGCAAATAACCAATTAGTTTTTTTGCCCTATCTGCATCCTTTAGTATATCAAACCCATTTATTTCAATACTGCCTGATGTTGTTGAAATATAACCGGTCATCATATTCATAGTGGTACTTTTACCTGCACCATTAGGCCCCAAAAACCCAATTATTTCACCTTCATCAAATTTTACGGAAATATTATTAACAGCAGTATTTAAACCAAATTTTTTGGTAACATTTTTTAATTCAATCACAATAACACCTCTTTAGACAAATCAGAAGTTTTCTTCAATAACTCTTTTTAAATCAGTAATTGCAACTTCCTTCTGTTCGCCGGTTGCCATATTTTTGACATTAACTTTATCGTTTTTAATTTCGTCATTTCCGATAACAACCGTATATTTTGCACCAATTTTGTCTGCATATTTCATTTGAGCTTTTAAGCTTCTGCCCATCAAGTCTTTTTCAACCGAAATACCTTGTAATCTCAAATCATTTGCAAGCTTTTGTGCAAACAAATCAGCATCTTCACCAATATTGGATATATAAAGTTGAACTTCAGCCTGTGATTCAGGTAAAAGCCCCTGACTCTCCAAAACCATCAAAAGCCTTTCCAATCCAAGTCCAAAACCAACACCGGGAGTAGGCTTGCCACCCAATTCCTCAACAAGACCATTATAACGACCACCGCCGCACACAACCAATCCCTCTGATTTAATTTCAAAAACAGTGGTTGTATAGTAGTCAAGCCCTCTAACAATGGTGTCATCAATTTCATAGCTGATACCCATAGCATCAAGGTATTTGCAAAGCTTGTTGTAATGTTCCATACATTCGGGACATTGTTCATTTAAAATTTTAGGTGCACAAACACCAATTTCTTCACAATGTTGGACTTTGCAGTCAATAATTCTCATAGGGTTTTTATCAAGTCTTGTCTTACAAGTTTCGCAAAGTTCGTCAGTATAATTTGAAAAATAATTTTTAAGCTTTGCATTATACTCCTTACGACAATCGGGACACCCAATGCTGTTAACATATAACTTAAGGTCCCTAACACCCAAGGTCTTGAGCAAATTATATGCCATAGAAATAACTTCAGCATCTATTGATGATTCAGGACTGCCAAATGCCTCAATACCAAACTGATGGAATTCCCTTAATCTGCCTGCCTGAGGCTTTTCATATCTGTAACACGAAAGCATATAATACATCTTTGTTGGCTGAGCATCTGCAAAGAGATTGTTTTCTAAAAAGCATCTAACTGTACCTGCTGTACCCTCAGGTCGTAGTGTAATACTTCTTCCACCTTTATCTTCAAATGTGTACATTTCCTTTTGAACAACATCAGTTGTATCGCCAACACCACGTTCAAAAAGTTCCGTATGTTCAAATACAGGAATACGAACTTCCTTGTATCCGAAATTTTTACATATATTGCGGATTTCTTCTTCCACATAATGCCATTTATAGCTTTCCTGAGGAATAACATCCTTTGTTCCTCTTGGTGCTTTTGTAATCATTATTCTTCAACTCCTATCATCTGTTTAAACAGGCTCCATACCTCGTCAACACCGTCACCTTTTTCAGAGGAAAAAGGTATTACTTCATCAATACCAAAGGTGTTTTTAATAAGATTCAAAGCATCTTCACGCTGACTTGGTTTAACCTTATCTTTTTTGGTAGCAATAACGACCGGTTCAAAACCGCTTTCAACTATCCAATTAAACATCATAATATCATCGTTAGTTGGTTTATGTCGCATATCTACTAAAAGTACAACTTGTATAAGTTGTTCTCTTTCATTAAGATATTCCTCAATCATCCTGCCCCATTTTTCCTTTTCCTGCTTGGAAACCTTGGCAAAGCCATAACCGGGCAAATCAACAAAAATCAATGTTTTATCAATGTCATAAAAATTAATTGTAGCGGTTTTACCGGGCTGGGCACTAACTCTTGCAAGTTTTTTTCTATTTAAAAGCTTATTGATAAGTGAAGACTTACCAACGTTAGACCTTCCTGCAAAAGCTATCTCGGGTAAATCTGTATTAGGATATTGTCTTTTACTTACAGCAGAAAGCATTAAAGCAACATTATTCAAATTCATTGTTTAATCATTGCCTCCTCACTCTTTGCTGTTTTCACATCAACAAATTTATAATCTTTTACAGCAGGTTTATCACATAATGCAACAGACAAAACTTTATCAATATTATCTACTGTTATAAAATTTAATTCATTTCTTACAATTTCAGGAATATCAGCAATATCAGGTTCATTTTGCTTTGGAATTATAACAGTTTTCACACCCGCTCTATGTGCTGCTATTGACTTTTCTTTTAATCCACCAATAGCCAAGACTCTGCCGCGAATTGTAATTTCACCAGTCATTGCAACATCACGTCTAACGGGAATTTTGGTAAGTGCTGAAACAACTGACGTTGCTATTGTAATACCTGCAGAAGGACCATCCTTTGGAACAGCACCCTCCGGTACGTGCACATGAATATCAAATTTTTTATAAAAATCCGGAACTATCCCTAGTTTATCACAATTAGCACGGATATAGCTAATTGCAGCAACTGCAGATTCTTTCATTACATCTCCAAGCTTACCTGTAAGTTCTATCTTCCCTGTGCCGGGCATAACGTTTGTTTCTATCTGCAAAGTATCACCGCCGACGCTTGTCCACGCAAGACCATTTGCAACACCAATTTCATCATTGTTTTCAATATCTGTAAATAAAAACTTACGTTTTCCAAGATATTTTTCAAGATTAATAGGAGTTACAATAACAGATTTAACACCATTTTCAACAATATTTTTTGCAGTCTTACGACAAATTTCCGCAATTGAACGTTCAAGATTGCGTACTCCGGATTCCTTTGTATAATAATTTACAATATCGCGTACAGCATCACGTGTTATACGCAAATTTTTGGTATCCAAACCATGTTTTTTCCTTTGTTTTGGAATAAGATGGTCAAGTGTAATTTCAATCTTTTCCTGCAAAGTATAACTGGAAATATTAATAACTTCCATTCTGTCAAGCAACGGTCTTGAAATAGTATCAAGAGAATTTGCAGTTGTTACAAAAACCACATCCGACAAGTCAATTGGTATTTCAAGAAAATTGTCTCTGAATGAAAAATTCTGTTCGGAATCCAAAACCTCAAGCAATGCCGATGATGGATCACCTTTATAATCCGAGCTTAGTTTATCAATTTCATCAAGCAAGATAAATGCATTCATACTCTTCGCCTGTTTTATTGCATTTACAATTCTGCCAGGCATAGCACCAACATAAGTTTTTCGATGTCCCCTTATTTCCGCTTCATCACGGATACCGCCAAGAGAAATACGTACATAATTTCTGTTCATAGCCCTTGCAATACTTTTTGCAACAGATGTTTTCCCAACACCCGGGGGGCCTACTAGACACAATATTGTGCCATTATAATCCCTTGCAATGTGCTTAACGGACAAAAATTCTATAATACGTTCTTTAACATCTTCAAGCCCGTAATGGTCAGCATCCAAAATATTTTTAGCCTGCTTCACGGATAATCTGTCCTTAGTATATACTCCCCACGGAAGTTCAAGAACAATATCCAGATAATTACGCATAACTGCACTGTCGGAAGACATCGTGGACATTTTGGATAACCTATCTACATCCTTCAACAATTTTTCTTTTATATTATCAGAAAAACTAAGTTTAGATATTTTTGAACGGTATTCATCACAATCAGACTGGTGTCCGTCTTTGTCACCAAGTTCTTCATTAATTGCCTTAACCTGTTCGCGAAGATAGTATTCTTTTTGGTGTCTGTCCATTTCCTCTTTAACACGGGCAGCAATATCATACTCAATTTTCATAATTTGTGACTCATTGTTCATTATTTCAATGAGTTTTTCCATACGCTTATATATATCAGTTTCAGATAAAATTTTCATTTTATCTTCTTGTTTAACAAATATATTTCCTGCTACAACATCAATAAACTCTTCAACTTCTGTAATATTCATTATCTGAGCAACAATTTCATGCGGAAGTTTGGGAAGAAATTTCAGGTAATCGTCCAACATATCCTTTGCTGCACGCATAAATGCTTCCACTTCGTCAGTAGATTCAACTCTGGCGGCAGGGTATCTTCTAAGTTCTGCAACATAATGTGTTGTTTCATCAAGTATTTTAGCTATTTTACCTCTGGCAATGCCCTCAACCAAAATACGGATATTGCCATTTTGCAGTTTCATAATCTGCTTTATTTTTGATACTGTGCCGAAAGTATAAACATCTTCCGGCTTTGGGTCATCCGTTTTTATATCCTTTTGTGTGGAAAGAAAAATCAACTGTTCATTATTCATTGCCTCCTCAACAGCCTTTATAGATTTATCTCTGCCTACGTCAAAATGCAAAACCATATATGGAAATACTGTCAAGCCTCTGAGAGGCAACAAAGGCAAGACCATTTTTTTAGTTATTATTCTTTTATTTTTAACCATAAATATTATTTCACCTCAATTTCACGCCATTTGGGTAAGGTAATCCAAAATAAAATATTACCTATCATAACATTATACTATTTTTTATGAAATATTTCAACCTTTTTTACAAAACTTTTACTGGTTAATTAATACATATCTGTATTTTTATTGTTGCATTCGCGTATAAAAATCAAAATGTATGAAATCATAATTTTATATTTATACGGAGGTTGATAAAATGAAAAAAATTTCAATATTTATAATCTTATTATCGTTGGTTATTAGTGCCGCTGTATTTAATAACAGAAGTAATGAAGTTTTATCAAAAAAAGGCTCCACAGGAAATGAAGTAATACAGATACAAAAAAAATTAAAATACTGGGGATATTACAATGGTGATGTTGACGGAATATACGGAAGTAAAACAAAAGCCGCAATAGAGAACTTTCAAAGAAAAAACGGGCTAACTGTTGACGGTATAGCAGGAACAAATACACTAAATGCTATGGGCATACAATCTTCCTCTAATAATTACAATTACGACAATGATGCAAAATTGCTTGCCAGAATAATTAATGCAGAGGCTCGGGGAGAATCGTACGTAGGACAAGTTTCTGTAGGAGCGGTAGTACTAAACCGAGTTGATCATCCCTCTTTCCCAAATACCATAGCGGGTGTAATTTTTCAGGAAGGTGCCTTCACTGCCATAGTAGACGGACAATGGGATGCCGATATGTATGAAAGCTCTTACAAAGCAGCACAAGACGCACTTAACGGTTGGGACCCAACCGGTGGTGCCATATATTATTACAACCCTGCAAAAACTACAAGTAAGTGGATTTACTCACGTCCTGTAATTACAACTATTGGAAAACACGTGTTTGCCAAATAAAATAATTACAATGTTGATTTTTGTAAAATTTTATGATAAATTACATTATGAGGTGAACGTAAGTTGAATATGATGGAGAAATTTACAAATTTTAAAGAAAGAATAACTACAACAGCGGTTTATGAAACATATATTGACACAAAAGCATATATTCAACGTCATAAATTTTTATTATCTATTTTATTAGTTGTAAACTTTTCGATTATCCTTGCTCTGGTACCGCTTTTTCACAATATAATTTATAAACCCCAAAACACTGAGCATTTTACTATAAATTCATCAATCAATGATTTTGAACAAAAAATCTATATTACTGTTACGGGGGAAGTCAAGTATCCAGGTATGTACGAAATGACTACCGAAGACAGAATTGCAGATGCAATAGAAAAAGCCGGTGGATTTACCCAAAGAGCCTATACAAGCAACATAAATCTTGCTCAGAAGTTAACTGATGAGCAATACATAAATGTATCACCATATGAAGAAACAACAAATAAATCCTCCTCTTCATACACTGAATTTACCGGTATTGTTAACATCAATACTGCAACTGCAGATGAGCTTTGTAAATTACCTGGAATTGGGGAATCAACAGCAAACAGCATAATTGAATACAGACAAAATGCAGGACAATTTAAACGAATTGAAGATATTCAAAATGTAAGAGGTATTGGAACTGAAAAATACAATAAAATTAAAAATAATATTACAATATAATTATAGACATTTTTCTCCAAATATTGTATAATAAATAAAAATGAAAGAAAGGGAGTAAAAATATGAAAGAACTACATATTATGACACATCCTCTTATAAAGCATAAAATCACCATGTTGCGAGACGAAAACACAACAGATAAGGATTTTAGACTTTTAATACACGAAATCGCTTTATTGATGGGTTATGAAGCAACAAAAGACCTTCCAGTTGTTGACCATAAAGTTATGACTCCTCTTGCAGAATGCAATGGTAAAATTGTTGAAAAACAGGTGGCACTTGTACCTATTTTAAGAGCAGGTCTTGGAATGGTAGATGCAATATTAGATCTTATTCCGGCAGCAAAGGTTGGCCACATTGGTTTGTACAGAGATCACGATACACTACAGCCCGTTGAATACTACTGCAAAATGCCTACTGATATTGAACAAAGACAGGTTATAGTTTTAGACCCTATGCTTGCTACCGGCGGAAGTGCTATTGCCGCAATAGAATTAATTAAAAAACGTTATAATGTCAGCAAAATTAAATTTATGTGTATAATTGCCGCTCCTGAAGGTGTAAAAGCTATGCAGGAAGCACATCCTGATGTTGATATTTATGTTGGAAATCTTGATGAGAAACTCAATGAAAACGGCTACATACTCCCCGGTCTTGGAGATGCCGGAGACAGAATTTTTGGTACAAGATAACTTCATAAATCACAAGATGACGAAAAAAGACATTATTCAAAGATGAATAATGTCTTTCTTGGAGCTGATAATGGGACTTGAACCCACGACTTCCACCTTACCAAGGTGGTACTCTACCGTCTGAGTTATATCAGCGAACAAAATATATTATATATAACATTTAATTGTTTGTCAAGTAAAATGTATTTTATACAGCCTTACAGACAAACGAGAAAAAGCTCTCGAACATCGAGAGCTTTTTATAAATATAATTATTTTATAGCGTCTTTGAAAGCTTTACCAGCCTTAAAAGCAGGAGCTTTAGAAGCAGCAATCTTAATTTCTTTTCCTGTCTGTGGGTTTCTACCTGTACGAGCAGCCTTGTTACGTACTTCGAAAGTACCAAAACCAACCAACTGTACCTTATCACCTGATTTTAGAGCTTCTGTAATAGCTTCGATTGTAGCGTTCAAAGCCAAATCAGCATCCTTCTTTGTCATTGAAGCCTTTTCTGCAATAGCAGCAACCAATTCTGTTCTTTTCATTAATTATACCTCCTAAATTTATCTCATGCAACCGCATGTATTGTTCTTAAGTCATATTCATTTTACCACTTAGAATCAATAAATACAATAGAATTTTAATATTTCTCTCAATTTTTAGTTAATTTTAATAAAAATAATATATAATTATTTGTTTAAAAATATTTTTTTAGTTTTTTTTTAGTGAAAAACACCAATAAAAATGTATTATTTCACTAAATAAAGAAACAATAAACACGAGGTGGTTAAATGATGGATAATGAATCAAATGAAAATAAAAAAGAAAAAAAACTTGATGCAACTACACCTGTAATAAACGCACCCCACAACATACATTGTCTTACTATAATCGGACAAATTGAGGGACACAATATCTTGCCACAAAACAATAAGGCAACTAAATACGAGGATGTTCTTCCTACTCTGATAAATATAGAAGAAAATAAAGATATTGAAGGTTTACTGATACTACTAAATACAGTAGGTGGTGATGTAGAGGCAGGTCTCGCAATAGCAGAGATGATTGCAAGTATGTCAAAACCTACTGTGTCAATAGTTTTGGGAGGTGGACACAGCATAGGTGTACCACTTGCGGTAGCTTCTAATAAATCATTTATTGTGCCCAGCGCAACAATGACGATACACCCAATCAGAACAAATGGACTTGTAATAGGTGCCATACAAACCTATGAATACTTTAACAAGGTACAGGACAGAGTAGTTTCATTTGTTGCAAAAAACAGTAAAATTTCAAAGGAAAAACTTTTATCTCTTATGATTGCTACAGGAATTATTGCTAATGATGTAGGTACAATTTTGTTCGGCGAAGAAGCTGTAAAATGCGGACTTATTGATTCTGTGGGTGGTATTTCCGACGCACTTTCTGAGCTTTATAAATTGATTGAAAATAAGCACACTTAATTTTTTAAAAAAGTGTGTTTATTTTTTATAAAATTCATTGCTTTTTTACAAAAAATTAGGTATAATACTATTAATTATGAAATTAAGTAAGGAAGGATTGAATTCAGCAATGGAAAAAAACAAAATTACAATAACCATAAACAACAGGGACTATACCCTCGTATCAGCAGATACTAAAGAGCATATGGAGATGGTTGCTGAATATATTGACAAAAAAATTGGAGAAATAACATTTGCCAGCGGCGGCAGTCTGACTATTCAGGATACATCAATTTTAGCAGCAATAAATGTAGCTGATGACTATTTTAAAAGTGAAGAAACAGCAGATAATTTACGTTCTCAAATAAAACAGTACATAGATGAAGCATCTGCTGCTTCCTTTAAGAACAGTCAGTTGGAAACTGAGGTTGCACGACTAAAAGCAGAAATCAGAGCTTTAAAGGAAAGATAGGCCAATTATGATTAATTGCGAATTACTTGCACCTGCAGGGAATATGAAATCACTAGAAGCTGCTGTACTCTGCGGAGCTGATGCTGTTTATCTCGGGGGTAGTTTATTTAACGCAAGAGCATCTGCCGTTAATTTTAATGACGATGAGCTTAAAGAAGCTGTAAACTTTTGTCATATTAGAAAAGTAAAAGTATATGTTACTGTAAACATTTTAATATCCGACAAAGAATTTGGAGAGCTTGATGCTTTCATACGCAAAATCAACAAAATTGGTGTTGATGGAGTGATTGTTCAGGATATAGGTGTTGCAATGTATATTAAAAAAATCGCACCCGATTTACACTTACATGCAAGCACACAGATGACTGTATATGATACAGAAGGCGCAAAATTTTTAAAAGATTTGGGATTTAAAAGAGTTGTACTTGCACGCGAGCTTTCTGCAGAAAAAATTAAAGAAATATCGCAAAATTCAGGTATCGAAACAGAAATCTTCGTGCACGGAGCAATGTGTCTTTGTTATTCCGGCCAATGTCTTATGTCCGGTATTATCGGTGGCAGAAGCGGAAACCGCGGCAAATGTGCCCAACCCTGTAGATTACAATATAGAATTGACAACAAAAACGGATTTTTGATGAGTCTTAAGGATATGTGCCTTATTAGTCATCTTAAAGAAATTGAAAGATGCGGAGTTGCATCACTTAAAATTGAAGGCAGAATGAAAGGTCCGGAATATGTAGGTACAATTGTATCCATATATAAAAAATATCTTGAAAACGAAGCTGACGTTTCAAAGGAAGATTATAGCAGATTAGAAAAAGTCTTTTACAGAGGAGGTTTTTCTGATGGATATTTCCTGAATAAAAAGGGAAATGAAATGTTTTGTCATACAAAACCCGACAACCCCTACCTCCGTCAGGAAGATTCATACACGCTTAACGAAAATTATAAAAAAACACACATATATATGTTTTTTAACGGACATACGGGCAAAAATCTTAAATTAACTGCAGTTGATGAATACGGCAATACAGCAGAATATATTTCCGAAAAACAATTGGAACAAGCAAAAAATTCTTCTGCCTCATCCGACAGAATAAAAGAAAATTTAAACAAACTTGGTGACACAGTCTTTAAAGCAGAAAATATTGAAATAAACATTGACCAAAATGTATTTATTCCAACCTCGGAAATAAACAGAGCAAGGCGTGAAGTCACAAGCAAACTTGAAGAACTTATTATAAAATCATATAGAAGAACAGATAAAAACTTAAAATTCGATAATAACTTTTACTCAATACCAAAAGAAGATTTTGAATTATCCGTATCTGTTTCTGACAAAAACCAGCTTGATGCAATACGAAAAACAGATTGCAAGCGCATATATGTACCTATAGAACTTAATGATTTTAAAGATGAGGAAATTGTTGTTTTGCCAAGAATAACACCTGATAATCTTGAAGATATTTTAAATAAAATTCCAAATATGGAAGTTCTGGTACGAAATATCGGTCAGTTAAATATTGCAAAAAGGTGTAACAAAAAAATTCAGTTGGACTTTACGATGAATGTATTTAACACATATTCCTGTGAATTTTACAAAAATATGGATATCAACACCATAACTGTATCCACAGAACTGACTTTAAAACAAATTAAACCTATGGCAGATATACTTGGTTGTGAAGCTGTAATATACGGCAAGCTACCTATGGTAATTACAGAAAATTGTATGATTAAAACATCAGTGGGATGTAAACACGGCGGATACATTTATGACCGTACAAATGAAAGCTTTTTGATAAAGTGTCTGCCTGATTGCAGAAATGAAATATATAATTCAAAACCAATTATAATGTCCGACAAACTTGATGACATCAAATATACCGGCATCAAATACGGCAGACTGAATTTTGTTGATGAATCTGCAAAAAAATGTGTAGAAATATATAATGCCTACAAAAATGGCAAGGTTATAAATACGGAATTTACAAGAGGTAAATTTTATAAAGGAGTTTAAAATTATGGAGCTTAAAATCAAATTTGAATCAGATAAAATAGGCAATTCTATCCCTGCACCATTTTATGCCAGCACAGGTGCGGCAGGTATGGACCTTGCGGCATGCATAGATGAAAGTATCACTATCACTGCAGGAAAACATCAGATTATCCCTACCGGTATATCTATTGCTCTTCCATCAAACGAATACGTAGCACTTGTTTATGTACGCAGTTCATTAGGCTTTAAAAAAGGTGTTACTCTTTCAAACTCAGTCGGTGTAATAGACAGTGATTACCGAGGCGAAATTAAAGTTTCACTTGCAAACTTGTCTGATAAGGACTTTGTTGTAAATCCTGGCGACAGAATAGCACAGCTTGTTATTACTCCGGTATGCATTCCGGAAATTGAAGTTGTTAATGAATTACCGTCTACAGACAGAGGTGAAGGTGGATTTGGCTCAACCGGTAAATAAACCAACAAAAGCGGATATAATTCTCATTATATTCGTATTAATAATATCCGTTTTAATTATCATATTATCATC
>JAZOOD010000028.1:0-7501 GCA_045654805.1 Clostridia bacterium
GAGGTATTATTCGGCGGTGCAGCAGGCGGAGGCAAGTCATACGGACAGATAGTGGATGCCTTTTTATATGCTTTAAAATTTCCCGGTTCAAAGCAGATTATATTCCGTCGTACTTTTCCTGAACTTGACAAGTCAATTATCCGTACAGCTTTGGAACTGTATCCGAGGAGTGTGTTTAAGTATAATTCCTCAACTCATACGGGTAAGTTTGCAAATGGAAGTATATTGGACTTTGGATATTGCGACAGCGAAAAAGATGTTTATAAATATCAGTCGGCGGAATTTGATGTAATACGCTTTGACGAGCTTACGCATTTTACGGAGGATATATATACTTATCTGATTTCACGATTAAGAGGTGCAAACGACTTTCCGAAGTCGGTTAAATCTTCAACAAACCCCGGTGGCGTTGGTCATACTTGGGTTAAAGAGAGGTTTATAGATATAGGTGAGCCTAACAAGGTACACGAATTTGATACAGGGTCGAGAATATTCATCCCTTCCAAAGTACAGGACAACAAATTTCTTATGGAAAAGGATAAGGACTATGTAAAACGTCTTGAAAACCTTGATGAAAAGAACAAAAAGGCATTGCTGTACGGTGACTGGGATATTTTTGACGGGCAGTATTTTGAAGAGTTTAAACGAGAGGTACACGTTTGCACACCTTTTGAAATACCTGCAGATTGGAGAAGATACAGAGCTATTGACTATGGTCTTGACTGTTTGGCAGTTGTATGGATTGCAGTAAATTCTTTGAATGAATGTTATGTTTACAGAGAATATGCAGAGCCTGACAAGATTATAAGTGATGGAGCAAAGGATGTTATAAGACTTACAGGAAATGAGAATATCAGAAACACATATGCTCCCCCTGACCTATGGAGCAGGTCGCAGGAAACAGGCAGATGCAGAGCCGATATATTCAGAGAATCAGGTTTGCATCTTATAAAGAGCAACAATGACAGAGTTGCAGGGTGGCTATACATAAAAGAAATGTTAAAGCAAAATGCAAACGGTGATGTGAAGTTACATATATTCAGCACCTGCACAGAGCTTATAAAGTGCATTGCATCAATACAGCACGATGAAAAAAACCCAAATGATTGTGCAACACAACCCCACAACATTACACATCTTCCTGATGCATTAAGATATTTTGCAGTACAGCATTACAGACCTAATGCACCTAAAGAAGAAAAGAAAACAATAAACTTTGAGTTTGAACAAAAGCCAAAGCACAGAGTAATCGGCAACGACTTTTCGTGCATACTCAAAAGGAGGTAAATATGGCAAGTATATTAATGGGAACTACAACCGCACTGATAGTAATTTTAATCGGTGGCGGTTCTTTTTATGCAGGTTATAAAGTTGGGGCATCCAACTGCAAAGCCGAGGCACAGGAAGAAAAATCAAAGGCAGAGCCTACCGAAGAACAAAAACGTGTTGCAGAAGGCTTTACAAATATGCTTAATTATGCCAACAGGCACATAGGCGGTGATAAGAAATGAGTAAAGATTTGGACAATGTAACACTTGCATGGCAAAGATACAAAGCATGTGCAGATTACAAGAATGCAAACAACTATTATAACACAGTAGATGAAAATTATAGATATTATCAGGGCGACCAATGGGGCAATACACAGAGCAACGGATTGCCTATGCCGGTATTTAACGTTATAAAACCTGTTATACGATATAAAATATCCGTAATAATGCAGAATGATACGTCAATCCTTTATACATCAGAGAATACACAGGACCCCGAGTTTCAGACATTGAGCGAAATATCAAAGGTCCTTACAAATTATTCAAAGGTGCTTTGGGAAAAGAATAAAATGGACTATCTTAACGAAAGTATGCTGACAGATGCCGCTATAACCGGTAACGGATTTATATATCATTACTTTGACAACGGCAAAAAGGAAATTACATCAGAGCTTGTAGATGGCAACAACATATACCCTGCAAACCCCAATGTTGCGGATATTCAAAGTCAGGAATACATTGTAGTTGCTTTTCGCAGACCTTTAAATGCAGTTAAGCGAGAAGCGGAAAATGCAAGAAAGGCAAAATTGAACGGTCTTTCAAAGGATGATGTAGAAAATATTATGCCGGATACTGAAACAACATATCAGGCAGGGGAAAATGCAAAAACAGAGATGAGAGAGTATGAAAAGGTTACATTACTTTTGATGTTTTGGAAAGACCCGGAAACAGGAACAGTGCATTATTCAAAGTCTACAAGGGATTGCGAAATAGTAAAAGATACTGATTTGGGTTTGACATTGTACCCTATAGCGATGATGACCTGGGAGCCTGCGAAAAACTTTTTCTTTGGTATTCCGGATGCAAAGTCTTTAATACCTAATCAGGATTATATAAACACAATAGCCGCTATGATTATGGCAAGCACTACATTTACATCATTCCCAAAGATGATTTATAATTCAGACCTTATAGATAACCCCTCTACCGAAGTGGGTGTTGCTATTGGTGTAAACGGAGGATATGACGTAAGGGATGCGGCGGCATACATTACACCGCAAGGGGTTGGTAGTGATGCCTTTAGTATGTTTGAACGTACCATAACCCTTACAAAAGAGCTTATGGGAGCTAATGACGGTGCATTGGGTAATATTAACCCCGAAAATGCATCGGGCAAGGCTATACTTGCGGTTATGGAACAAACGGCAGTACCTTTGGATGGTAACAAGAGAAGATTTTATAACTATATCGAGGACAATGCACTTATATGGGCAGATATGTGGAGAGTGTATCATTCTACAAATGCAAAGATTGTTTCAGTTAAGGATGATGTAACAAGTGAGACGGAAACCTTTGCAATAAGCCCTGATGCATGGAACAAACTTATGTTGAATGTAAAGGTTGAGGTTGGACCTTCATCCCGTTGGAACGAGGTTGTTATGACACAGATATTGGACAACTTGTTACAGCAACAGATGATTGACCTTGAATTTTATGTTAATGCAATGCCTTCGTCAAGCGGTTTCCCTAAAGCTCAAATGACACAATACCTTCAGCAAATGAAGGAAAGACAAATGGGACAACAGCAAATGGCAGATAATGCACAGATTGATGATATGCTTGCACAAAACACACCGGATATAGACCGGTTGTTGGAGAGTTTGACGGAAGAACAAAGGCAACAGGCAATGCAAGACCCAAAGTATTTACAACAAATAATTGCACAACAAATGGGAGTAGCTTAAAGCTATTCCTTTTTTAGTGCGTTTATTATAAGCCGACGGGCTATAAACGGAATTAATAGTCGAACGGACTGTAAACGGAGGTAATTATGACCGAGAACATTGAAAAAATGGAAAACACGACAGTTAATACAGAAGCAAAGGTAGAGGAAAAGAAGCTTGACGAGGCGGTAAAGACCTATACACAAGCGGAAGTAGATAACATTGTCAAAGGCAGACTTGCAAGAGAACGCGACAAGGCAAAAACATTGAAAGCCGAAAATGCTGAACTGTTGGAAAATGCCAAGTCTTATAAGGTGCTTGGTAAAATCCTTGAGGAAAAAGGCGGATTTAAAGGAACACCAAAGGAGCAGATATCAAAGGCTGCTGAATATTACGGTGTATCCGAAGATGACGTCAAGAAAATGATTGCTGATGCGGAGCTTGATGACAAGTCTGACAAGCAGACTATGGCATATTTTAATGCCAAGAGGTTTGTAGAGCAGAGTGAACCTGACGAAATTCAGGAGGAATATGACAGAATTAATGCCATTCCCGAAGATAAACGAAGCGTCAGGGAAAAAGAACTGTTCAAACAAATTAAACCACGTGTTACGGAAGATATAACGGCTAAAGTAGCTGCTGACCGCAAGTGGTTTGAGGAAGATGTTGAGGGTGCTGATTTTAACAAAGTAATTCGCAGCGAAGAGTTTAACGATTTTATGGACGGAACAAACCTTAACGTACGTAAAGGATTGGAAAAGTTTATAAAACTAAAGGGCAAAGATGCCATAAAAGAAACCTTTGCAAAGGATGAAAAGAAAAATGAACAGCCTGCATCTACCGGCTCTGTTAAAGACAGCGGAGCATCAAATTTAAAAGAATATTATTCACCGGAGGATGTGGACAATTTGTCAGATAAGGATTATGACAACCCTGAAATTATGAAAAGGGTAAGGGATTCTATGACAAAGTGGAAATAATGTCTCCGAAAATTAAGGAGGAAAATTAAATGAGTTATCAGAACTTTAAACCGACCTTTTGGTCAAAACATATTCAGACAGAACTTGAAAGAAACTGCACACTTGCAGACTGGTGTAATACCAAGTTTGAAGGTGAGGCAAAGAAGGGTGAAAAAGTAAAAATTCTAGGTCTTGGTACACCTACTATTGGTGACTATATACCGGGTAAGCCTATTGCGGACCCTGAAAATGTAGCAGATGCATCTATGTATCTGGAAATTGACAATGCAAAGTACTTTAATGTAAGCATTGATGACGTGGACAAGGCACAGTCTATTCCGGGTATTATGGAAAAGAACCTTGAAAATGCAGCAAGAGAGTTTGCAACAATTCGTGATAAGTATGTAGGCTCTTTGGCAGCAAAGTCAGATTACATAACATCTGCATCTGCAGCTATTACAACTGCCGCAAAAGCTAAAGAAATTATTGATGCTGCTATTTTGCAGTTGCGTGAAAATGATGTACCTACAAATATGGAGGTAGTTATTGAAGTACCGTGGTTTATGTACAACAAATTTAAAGACCACCTTGTGGAACTGAAAACAAACAACGATGAACTTTTGAAAAAAGGTATCATTTCTATGTATGACGGTTGCTATGTAAGACCTTCAAACAACATCTTTATTGATAATGTAGGTGCTTATTACGGTATGGTACGTACTCACGATGCCATTGCATTTGCATCGGGCATTGACAAGGTAGAGGCATACAGACCTCATGGCGGTTTTGAAGATGCTGTTAAGGGTCTTAATACATTCGGTGCAAAGATTGTAAGACCTAAGGAATTATCAGTATTTAAGGTTACGAAATAAGGAGATAGAAAGTAATGGCTAAAGTATATGCTTACCCTAAAAGGGTGGATTTTAACGAGGCGGTTGCGGCAGAAACTGCTGTAACTATTACAGATGCAACACTTGGTTGTAATGTTGTGCTGAACGGCACAGATGACAAGGGCAATGTGTATTCCGTAAAGGATGAAGCGTTGCTTTTGATAATTGAGAATACAAATACGTCTGTTGAAAAGGTAACTGTTAAGGCAGGCACCGCTTGGGCAGGTGTAGCAGACAAGGAAATTGAGGTTGCTGCATCAAGTAAGGCTCTTATAAGACTTGAAGGAGCTAAATACAAGCAGGTTTCAGGAGATAATAAAGGTTGTGTAGTTATTATACCCACAACTGCATCAAAAGTTAAGGTTACAGCGTATAACCTTAAATAGTAATTAAACTTATTATGGCGGTATTTTTAATTGAATACCGCCTATTTTTTTAAAATATGGTGGTGAAAACAATGACTTACAAAGATAGTCTTAACATAGCATTTTTAAAGACAGACAGTGAAGAAAGCGATTTTGAAAGCGGGGTATTCCCTGTGCTTGCAAACGAGGCACAGATGTATATTGCAAAATACGGTACTCATATTGTGAGGAAGATTGATGTTACGGTGGAAAAGGCTCCGTACAAAATGGAGTTGCCTACAGACTTTTATCGTGAATCCCCTATGGGGTTGGTTAATGCTGATGATGAGCTTACAGGCATAGACCATTACATTGCAGAGGACAATTATTTGGTTATAAACGAAACGGGTAATTTTGTGTTCTACTACTGGGCTTTACCTAAAGACCTTACAAAGTTAAGTGATGAAGAACTTGATACTTATGAATACGAGGTTGTAGAGCATACTCATGTTGCAATACCATCATACATAGGGTATCAGCTTGTTAAAACAGATGATGTGCAGTTAGCACAGATACTTATGAATGAGTGGAACAAATACTTATCATTGTTTGATGACAAGACAAAGGCAGTTAACCGAAAGATTAAAAATACTGCAAGGTGGTGGTAAAATGGCAATAGCATACAAAGAAGAAGCCTTGCCTAATGTATCTACCTTTGGTTTTGACATAACCCGTTGGTCAGGGGTTAACACCGTAAAGGGTAGTCAGTATGATTACGAAATGGCAGACTGCAAGAATATGTCCTCCGACAACTTCCCATACGCAAGCCCCAGAAAGCCAAGAAAAAAGCTTATAGACGAGGCAGGCATAAAGAGAATATACAGGGTTGAAGATGGCAGAATTTATTATATCGACAAGGATGACTGCCTTTGTTACTTTGAAAACGGGGTTAAGGAAATTTTGCAATATATCGACGAAAACGAAGTTGAAAAATTAATAAAAGCACCCAATTGTGTATGTACAAATAATTATGACGGTACATCAGTGTTTTACCCTAACATGATGTATACAATTAAGGACGGAAAGCCTGTATATATAAATCATCCTCTTGTATTTACAAGTCTTCCGTCAACAGCCCAGTATATCCGTTGCGATGAACTTGGAGGAAGACAAGGAAATGTATTAGAAGTAATATCTACCGTACAGATTGTTGATATAAATTCACGTACAATTAATGCAACAATGACATTGTCACCTGCAGATGAATATGAATACCCATATCAAAATACAACTCAAACACCAAGCGGCGATGAATACAATCAGCGTAATATACCGCGTATATGTATAAAAGTATATAATTCCAAAGGTGAGGTTAAAACATACGGTGAAGATGATTGCACGTATATTCAATGCTTTGCGGACATAACCCAGAGAAAAAATGAATATACCGTTGAAATTCCTGATGATATAACTCTGGAAGAGGGAGATTACATTGAGTTCAAACTTGGTTTGTATCTATATGGCAACAATTACACCGAAAGCCAATGGCGGGCAAACATGAAATATGCTTTATCAGCAGAATGGTACATAAATGATACATTTGCAACACTTGCACTTGATTACGGTATTGTATACAACAACAGAATTGTAGGCGTTAAAGGCAATGACATAAGAGCCTCTGCTTTAGGAGATTTTTCTAACTTTACAGAGTATGCGGACGAGGCAGGCAACCCTTCCGCAACAGGTGCGTATGCAACCGATGTTGGAAGTGCAGGGGACTTTACGGGAATATGTGCATACAACAATGTACTTTTGTTATTCAAAAAAGACATTGTATATGAAATGTACGGAAGTATGCCCTATACAATATCAGAGCTATGTTCCACAGGATGTATAGACAACGACAGTATATGTGAAATAGACGGTGTGCTTTATTGGGCATCACCTAAGGGTATTGTGAGATACAGTGGCGGTGTACCAAATGTAATATCCACAAACATTGATATAAAAACAGACGGCATATGCAAGGCAGGTACTGACGGCAGAAAGTATTATGTATATGACGGAAATAAAATATATGTCTACGATACATAT